>NZ_SZZT01000007.1 GCF_009829945.1 Pantoea sp. SoEX | reverse complement strand
GCTACGAATCCTATAGTTCATAAAGCTACGAATCCTATAGTTCATAAAGCTACAGTTATAAATAATCCTTCAATAAAATTATTGCATTAATATGATTAGGATAAATCAGGAAGAGCTTGGGAGACACATTCATAATAAATTAGGTAATGTTTATGCCATAGTAGGAAATGAATCTACATTAATAAATGAAAGTGCTGATCTAATTAATATGGTAGCAAAAAATAATGATTTTAAAGAATTTTTTAATTTCGTAATAGATAGTAATACTAATTGGTTTTATATATTTTCTATTTTTAGTTCTATTGGTTTATTTAATACTAAAAAAGTTATTAATTTGCAATTTACGGAAAAAACTGTTGATGCTTCAACTATAAAACAACTTAATATTCTAAATAAATTGTTACATTCTGATATTTTGCTTGTTTGTCGCATGACAAAATTAAATAAAAATGAAGAAAGAACTGTATGGTTTAAAAATTTTTTTAAGTTTAGTATTGTTGTCTCATGCTGGAAATTACAAACATACCAAATAACAACATGGATAATAAATCAAGCAAAAAATATGCATTTGTTAGTAGATAACGATGCCATAAAATTGCTTTGTCAATACTATGAAGGAAATTTATCAGCATTAGTTCAATCTTTAAAAACTTTACAATTACAATGGCCAGATGGTAAAGTAACTGAATCTAGAATTAAAAAATCAATTAGTAAATCACAAATTTTTGTTCCTATTAATTGGGTGAACGCTTTATTAGAAGGAAATATTACTAAGGCAATATATATTTTAAATCATTTAGAAAGAAATGATGTAGAACCAATAATTTTATTAAAAAGTTTGCAATATGATGTTATGTTATTAATAAAATTATTTTTTTATAAAAAACAAAAATCTCTTAATGTTATTATGGAAAATTATAGTATATGGTCTACAAGACGTTATTTATTTAATTGCGCATTGCAAAGATTAGATCTTATTAGATTAAAAATAATAGGTATTTTTCTGATTAAAGTGGAATTAGATATTAAAACAAAATCTAGTAAGGGAATTTGGTTGCAGTTAGAATTATCTTCTTTACTAATGTGTAATAATGATTTTTTAATCAATTTTTCCTATGAATTATGAATTATATGCAGTATTTGGTGGAACTTTTGATCCTGTCCATTTTGGTCACTTACTACCAGTAAAAATACTAGCTAATCAAATTGGTTTAGACAAGGTAACTATAGTGCCTAATAATATACCACCACATCGTTTACAACCTGAAGCTAATGCAAAACAACGATTAGATATGCTAAAATTTGCTGTAGAAAAAGAACCATTATTTAAAATAGATACACGTGAATTAAAGCATAAAACGCCATCTTGGACTGTTTGTACAATGGAAAATTTACGAATAGAACTTGGTGCTACAAAATCATTAGCTTTTATTATTGGTTCAGATTCTTTATTAAATTTAACAAAATGGTATCGTTGGCAAGATTTACTTTCTGTATGTCATATATTAGTATGTAATCGTCATGAATTTTTGTTAAACAAAAAAGTTAAATTAATATCTCCTGCATTAAATAAATATATTATTAACGATGTACAGAAATTATACTTAAAACCATCAGGATATATTTGGTTAGCCGATACTCCTTTTTTCAATATTTCTTCTAGTAAAATAAAATTGCTTATTAGTCAAAAGAAAAAATGTGATTATTTACTTCCTAAAACTGTTATTGAATATATTTTTAAATACGGATTATATGAAAATTAAATTCACTGCATAATAATTTCATTTGCATTAATGACAAAAAATTCTTTTTGAGAATTTTTTGTCATTATCTATTATTAAATAATAGAGTTAATTAAAAGTATTTTATTTTATATTATTAAAAATTAACAGATATACATAAATCAACTATAATATAATAATGATATTTAAGAACTACAGTTTTCATAACGACCATAATGGAAAAAAAATTTCCAAGCATAGGATATTAATTGCTTTTTCTTTTATTCTAGCAATTCTGTTTGTGATATTGGTAAATATATATTATTTACAGGTAGTACATTTTTCAGAATATCAATTAAGATCAATAAAGAATCATATTAGGTTAATTCCAATTGCACCAAAAAGAGGAAATATATATGATCGAAACGGTATACCTTTAGCAATTAACCGTAATTTATATCAGTTAGAATTGACATCTAAAAATATTAAAATTTCAAGTAAAACTATTTTAAATCTACATAAAATCTTTAATATAACAAATAATGACATTGAAATTATTAAAAAAAACGGTAATATAAATACTTATTTAAATGACATAATTATCAACCATGAATTAAATGAACCAGAACTTTCATATTTTTGTAATAACCGATATCTTTTTCCAGAAATAAACATAAGAAAATCTCAAATCCGTTATTATCCTTTTGGCAAAACACTAACTCATGTAATTGGTTATACTTCAAAAATAAATGATCAAGATATATCATATCTCAATAAAATAAAAAAAACATCTGATTATATAGTTACTAAAAATATTGGAAAATTAGGTATAGAATCTTATTACGAAGATATATTACATGGTAAGATTGGATATAAAGAAATTGAAATTAATAGTGGTGGTAAAGAAATAAGGGAGATAAATAAAACACTACCAGTATCTGGTAGTAATATTTATCTTACTATAGATTTAAAATTACAGCAATATATTGAGAAAATTACTGCTAATAAAGGTAGACTGGCTGTAGTGGCCAGTAATCCAAAAAATGGTGAAATTTTAGCTATGGTTTCTGCTCCAAGTTATGATGCAAATTTATTTGTCCATGGTATATCTAATAAAGATTATAAATTTTTATTAGATGATAAAGATCTTCCTTTATATAATAGAACTATTCAGGCTGTTTACCCTCCAGCATCTACTGTAAAACCTTATATTGCACTTACTGCTCTGGAAGCAGGTGTCATCAGTAAAAAGACTAACATATTTGATCCAGGTTGGTGGAAAATGCCTGGTTCCAAAAAATGTTATCGTGATTGGAAAAAAAAGGGTCATGGTTATCTTAATGTAACAAAATCTATCGAAGAATCTTCTGATACTTTTTTTTATCAACTTGCTTATAACATGGGAATTGATTATATTTCTGAATGGATGATGAAGTTTGGTTATGGACAAAACACTGGTGTAGATTTACCACAAGAAAGCAAAGGAAATATTCCAACACGCGATTGGAAAATAGCTAATTTTAAAAAACCATGGTATCAAGGTGATACAATACCAATTGGTATTGGTCAAGGTTATTGGACAGCAACTCCTTTGCAAATGAATAAAGCATTAAACATTCTAATCAATAATGGGGTAATTAAGATACCGCATATTTTACATTATGTTGGTAGCAAAAATTCAAAAATATTCTTTAATGAACCATTTTCAAAAAATACAATTAAATCTAATCTAAATTATTGGAATATAGTAAAAGATGGAATGTATGGAGTTGCTAATCGTAAAAATGGAACTGGATATCAAAGTTTTTCAGATGCTCCCTATAAAATAGCAGCAAAATCTGGTACTGCTCAGGTCTTTAGCCTAAAAGAAAGTGAGACTTATAATTCATATAAACTTAATGAGAGTTTACGTGATCATAAATTAATGAATGCTTTTGCCCCTTATAATCAACCAATTATAGCAGTAACAATTATTATGGAAAATAGTAGTAAGCACAAAATAGGGGTGATTATGCGTCAGATATTAGATTTTTTCATTTTAAATCAGAAAAAAAAATGATTGCTTATTATTCATAATATTTTATTGGAATTATAAATATGTCAATCAGAATATCAAATGAAAAAATTAAAAAAAAATCACTATGGGCACGTTTTCATATTGATCCATTTTTTATGTTTACAATTATTATCTTATTAATTTATGGTTCTATAATTGTTTGGAGCGCCAGTGGTCAAGATATATACACTATAGAAAGAAAACTTAGTCAGGTTATTATTGGTTTAATAACCATGATAATACTAGCTCAATTACCACCTAAAATTTATGAAATTTCAGCATACTACCTCTATCTTATATGTGTAATATTATTAGTTATAGTTGATATTTATGGACAAGTTAGCAAAGGATCACAACGTTGGTTAGATTTAGGAATATTACGTTTTCAACCATCTGAAATTGCTAAAATAGCAGTACCTTTAACTGTTACAAGATTTATTCATAGTGACTTTCATAAATTAAACTTCCAAAAAATATTTGTTGCATTAATTTTCATATTAATACCAACTATACTAATAGCAATACAACCTGATCTTGGAACATCTATTTTAGTTGCTATATCAGGATTGATTGTACTATTCATTTCAGGAATAGATTGGAAATTTATTTTTATATCACTGTTATTAATAATCTTGCTTAGTCCTATTATTTGGTTATGTTTAATGCAAGATTACCAGAAAGAACGTATAATGATGTTATTTAATCCTAATAGTGATCCTTTAGGAGCAGGTTATCATATTATGCAATCAAAAATTGCAATTGGTTCAGGCGGTATGTATGGAAAAGGTTTACTAGAAGGTACTCAATCACAGCTCAATTTTTTACCAGAGCGACATACTGATTTTATTTTTGCTGTTTTAGCTGAAGAACTTGGTTTAATGGGAATAGGAATATTATTTTTATTATATCTCGTATTAATTATAAGAGGTTTAATGTTAGCTCTAAGAGCTCCAAATTCGTTTGGGTGTATAATTATAAGTACTTTTATGTTAATTCTATTTATTTATGTAATTATTAATGTTAGTATGGTGAGTGGAGTTTTACCTGTTGTCGGAGTGCCACTGCCAATGGTAAGCTATGGAGGATCATCACTTATTGTTTTACTTGCTGGTTTCGGAATTATGATGTCTATAGATACACATAGGAAAACATAAACTTCAGATATTGAATATTATAGTTTCTATTTACTGTAATTTACTGAGTTATTTTGTTCTTTATTGTTTAAAAAACAGATATTCCTTTTTCTTGCATTTCAGCTCTATAAGAAGATCTAACGAATGGGCCACAAGCAGCATATACAAAACCCATAGATAAAGCTTCTTGTTTTATTTCATCAAATTCCTCTTTAGATACATATCGTTGTACTGGAAAGTGATTACTACTGGGCTGTAAATATTGTCCTAAAGTTAGCATGGTTACACCATGATTACGTAGATCTTGCATAACTTTAATAATTTCTTGATTATTTTCACCTAAGCCCAACATCAATCCTGATTTAGTTGGAATATTTGGACAATATTTTTTAAATATTTCTAATAATTGTAATGATTTTTTATAATTAGCTCCAGGACGTATTATTCGGTATATTCTAGGTACGTTTTCTATATTATGACCAAATACATCAGGTGGTTCTGTAGTTATAAAATTTAAAGCATCATTAAAGCATCTACGAAAGTCTGGAACCAATATTTCTATTTTTATATTTATATTTTTTTTACGTATAGCTCTAATACAATTAACAAAATGTTCTGCCCCACCATCAATTAAATCATCGCGATTTACAGAAGTAATTACTACATAATTTAATCCAATATCATGTATAGTAGTTGCTAACCTTTCAGGTTCTTGGTGATCTGGCGGTATTAAAGCAGTACTCGCATGTTTAACATCACAGAATGGACATCTTCTGGTACAGATAATACCAAGTATCATAAATGTTGCTGTATTGTTATTAAAACACTCAACTATATTTGGACAAGAAGCTTCCTCACAAACTGAATTGATATTGTTTTCACGCATAATTGATTTGATACGATTAATTCTAATAGAACTTATAGGTAATTTAATTTTAATCCATTCTGGTTTAGGTAACTTTCCCTGATTTTTTATTTTTATATTTTTTATTGGTATAATTTTCATTATCATTGATTTATTGCAACTATATAATATTTTTAGAATTTATTATTAAATAGTAGACTTTGTTGTTTAATGTATCAAAATAGCTTTTTATTTTATATTTATATTGTTATTTCCATAAAATATGACTGTAATTCATTAATTTAACGAATTCTGAAACTAGTGCAATTCTAACTGTTCTGATATCAATATTTGGATTATAATGCTGCATTTTTGTCATTTTCATATTAGGAATACCACAAGGGTTAATACTTAAAAATGGTTTTAAGTTTATTGTTACATTTAAAGCTAATCCGTGAAGTGAACAACCTTTACTTATTCTTAATCCTAAAGAGCAAATTTTCTTATCTTTTACATATATTCCAGGGGCATTAGGTTTATTATGAGAAATGATTTGAAAATGACTTAAAGTTTTAATTGTTGTTTCCTCTAAAATACTAACTAATTTATGAACACTTATTTTATGTCGTTTTAAATCAATCAACACATACATTATTTGTTGTCCTGGGCCATGATAAGTTATCTGGCCTCCTCTATCAGTATGAACAACCTGGATTTTATTAGGTTCTAAAATATGTTCTTTTATGCCTAATCTGCCTTGAGTAAAGATAGGATTGTGCTCTACTAACCAAACTTCATCTTGGCTTTCATTATTACGTTGTTTTGTATATTTATGCATAGCATCTGACACAGACTGCCAGTCACATAAATTTAACTGACGTATTATTACAACAGAACAAATAGTCATTAATAAAGCAGCCTATTTATATCTTAATTAAGTTTTTTAACAAATTCATTTTCTTTATAAGGTAATATGATTAAAATAATTTTAAAATTGAATTATAATAATCATATTGAAAACATATACAAATAACTTATAAGATTCAAAAATTACGCTTTTGTTGTAAATTACAAAGTATAACTATTGTTATATTAAACAATTTGTATTATTAAATAGTGTATACAATATATTTATCTGTTTTTATATTAACAGTAGTGACCGAACCAATACCCGCTGAATATATGCGGGTGTTGGTTCTTACTGTTAACTTACAAACTGATAACGTTAGCAGCAGATGGACCTTTCGCGCCATCAGTAATCTCAAATTCAACTCTCTGGCCTTCTGCTAGAGTTTTGAATCCATTGCTCTGAATAGCAGAGAAATGTACAAACACATCTTTGCTACCATCTTCAGGAGTAATGAAACCGAATCCTTTTGATTCATTAAACCATTTAACATTACCTTTAATCTTAGACATCTAATATTACCTTTACATAAAGAAAATAAAACTACTACTGTATTGATATATAGGTACAGTAATTATAAAAAACATCATATAACTTAAATTTATTCATACTTCTAATAAGTACTAATAATTTGATTTAGATAACACATTGTGATGAATTGCCTCCTTTTATAATTTATACGATAAATAAAATAATAATTTTTATGAATTTAATTTTACTATTACACAAAATAGTATTTAATTCAAATAAAATATCAATATTAATTTAATATATAATTATTTTATTAACAGCTACTATTATACCATAAATTGATTATAAATATAATTAACTTAAATTAAAAATTTATTATTAATTATTATGATTCATTAATCGATGATAAAATCAAATTGTTTATTATATCAAATATTACATTAATAAAATTCAATAATTAATCTTAAATATGTATAATTTTAATATATAAATATATAACTAAATTGATTAATATGTTACTTGAAATGTTATTGTTTATAATTTTTTATAAAATTAATATAATTGTTATTTAATACTAAATCTTAATTATACTAATATATTTAAAAAACAATATTTAATTTTAATTAATTGATTATGTTTATTAATTTAAATTTTTATTAAGATAATTAAATTTTTTAATACAACAATTATAATTAATAAAAAAATGAGTAGAAAATTGCAGATATTGCAGTTAATCCAATTATTATAACAAATAAATCACTAATATTATTGCAATATTTATTCATAATAGCAATTTTTCTAATTGCATACATTGGCATTAAAAATAAAATCATTGAAATAATAGGACCTCCTAATGTTTCTATCATTTTTAAAATATTAGGATTTAATGTAGCAACAAGCCAAGCAGTTACTAAAATAAATAAAGAAGTAATAAAATTTAACTGTTCAGGTAATATACGTTTACCTAAATGATTTAACACTTTACTTATAATACCGTTTAATCCTTCTTTAGCGCCTAAATAATGACCAAGAAATGATTTAGTAATAGCTACAATGGCAAGCGGTGGTCCTAACCAATCTATTACTGGTACATTAAAGTGATTTGCTAGGTAAGACAATATAGTAATATTTTGTTTTTTGGCAATATATAAATCTTCAGGAGAAAGACTTAGTACACAACTAAAAACAAAAAACATCACAGTTATAACCATTAATAAATTAGAATAAGCAAGTATACGTGAACACTTTATTTCCGCATATTTACCATATTCTATACGTTTTACTAATGCAAAAGATGATATAATCGGCGAATGATTAAAAGAAAATACCATTACTGGAATAGCTAACCACAATGTAATCCATATATTATTACTTGATTTACTAATATTTAATGTTTCTATTATAGCTCCTTGCCAATGTGGTATTAAATAAAATGCTATCAAAATTAAAGCTATAATAAAAGGATATACTAATATACTCATTACTTTTAATATTATTTTTTCACCAAATAGAACAATAATCATCATAATAATAACTAAAAATAGTGATAATATAGCACGAGGAGGTGGAATTAACTTTAATTGATTTATTATAAAACTATTTAATGTATTTGTCATAGCAACACTATACATCAATAAGGTAGGGTATATTGCAAAAAAATATAATAAAGTTATAATATTTCCTGCGATAATACCAAAATGTTCTTGCACTACTTCTGTAATATTTCCAGAAGGATTTTTTCCTGATAAAACAAATCTTGTTAAAGCTTGATGAGAAAAAAAAGTTAGAGGAAAAGCAATAACAGTCATAACAATTAATGGAATTAAACCGCCAATACCTGCATTTATAGGTAAAAATAATATTCCTGCACCAATTGCTGTACCATATAATCCTAATAACCAAATAGTATCAGTTTTATTCCACCCTTTTTTAGTTATTTTATTAATATTATTTAATATACTTATTTGAGTGGTTTTCATACAATACTCCAATAAAAGTTCTAAAAATTTATTTTGATTAGTAAATATGATGAGAGATCAATATGAGTAATTTATTATTAAATAATTGGAAAAAATATCAGAAATATAAATGTTTATTTAAAATAGTTCTTATAAAAACAAAATCATAATGAATATAATTATATTTTATAATAATGAATTTAATGATAATTAGTAAATAGTTTATTTTAATTTAGTACTTTACAATATTTTTATTATATTCATGATATTTAAATTTAATTATTTAAAAATCAATAATATAGTATGTTACTAGTTAAATAAACAAGAATAGTAGTATATTAATTAGGAAAAATGAATGTTTAATAATATTAAATTGAATAAAACACTACTAATTAAAATATTTAATTTAAAATACGGTAGAAGATAAATATTATTTAGATATGATTGTCTGCTTGAATATTTTCTTACTATTAGTATCATTATACAATAATATTTTTAATAATTTAAAATTAAAAATATGAACAATTAGCACTGCTAACATTATAATATATTATTAATAATAAAGATATATAGAATAATAATATACTATTAATTTATCAAAGATAATAATTTATTTAACTAATAATAAATAATATATTTTAAATATTTTTTTATGCATATAACAACAAAATAACATTATTAAAGTAAATAAAAATTTTATCTAAAATATTTATTAACGGTAATTACGTAGTTAGTTATTGGTAATACATCAAAACTTAAAATTAGAAAAATATTAATATTTCTGTTAAGCTATAATTTTTAATTTATTTAGTAGGTTATTAATATATGCTAAATTATAATGTTAACGAAATAAAATTTCAGATTCAACGTATATATGTAAAAGATATTTCATTTGAAACTCCTAATACTCCACAAGTGTTTAATAAAGATTGGGATTCAAATTTAACATTAAACATACATACTAAACACAGTCAATTATCTATCAAGATTTTTGAGGTAGTACTGAGTTTAACTGTAACTTCTTATCTTAACGAAGAAATCGCTTTTCTATGTGAAGTAAAACAAGCAGGGATATTTAACATATATAGCATCAACAAGTTATATTTAGAACATTTCTTATCAACATATTGTCCAAATATTTTATTTCCTTATGCAAGTGAATGTATCAATAATTTAATTATAAGAGGTTCTTTTCCTCAAATAAATTTAGCACCTATTAACTTTGATAAAATTTTTAATGAACAATGTCAAAAAAAATAAAAATTATGATATTTTTATCTTATAATTATCACAATTAATATTTAATGATATTATTATAAATAATTTATCAAATTATCTAAAATTAAAAATATTAGATCTAATATTTTTAATTTTTATAATATATTTTAAGATATTTAATGAATCATCAACAATTGTATTATTGATTAAATTCAAAATAATATTAAAATTAATTGTATTTAATAATATTTACTTAATTATTCTAAATTTTTCATGATAAGTATTGAATTATCTACTTGTATAGTTATTTTTTATTTGTATTATTTTATCCAAATAACAACTAATAAAAATTATAAAATATTTACAGGAAATAAAGTAGATGTTTTCTGATAAACTAAAACTAGTTTGGAATAACATTAAAACAGAAGCTCGTATTATATCTCGTTCAGAACCAATGTTAGCTAGCTTTTATCACACAACTTTACTTAAACATGAAACCTTAAGTAAGGCGCAAAGTTATATTTTGGCAAATAAAATTGCAAGTTCTTTTATGCCTGCTATTAATATTCGTGAAATATTAGAAGAAGCTTATACCAATGAAATATCTATTATTAATGCTTCTGTTTATGACATACAAGCTATTATTCAACGTGATCCAGCAATAAACAAATATTCTATACCATTACTTTATCTCAAAGGATTTCAAGCTTTACAGTGCTATCGTATTAGTCATTGGTTGTGGAATCAAGGTAGATATGCACTGGCAATTTATTTACAAAATGAAATTTCAGCTGTATTTGGTGTTGATATTCATCCTGCTGCAAAAATTGGTCAAGGTATTATGCTTGATCATGCTACAGGAATTGTTATAGGTGAAACAGCAGTAATTGAAAACGATGTTTCAATTCTACAATCAGTTACATTAGGAGGTACTGGTAAAGTAATCGGTGATCGTCATCCAAAAATACGTGAAGGTGTAATGATTGGTGCAGGTGCTAAAGTTCTTGGAAATATTGAAATCGGAAAAGGTGCTAAAATAGGAGCTGGTTCTGTAGTATTAAAAAATGTTCCTCCAAATACTACTGCTGCTGGAATTCCAGCACGCATTGTTGGAAAACCAAGTAGTGACAAACCATCAATGGATATGGATCAATATTTTAATAGCTTAGGATTTCAACTTGGTGATGGCATATAAGTAAGTTAATTAATAATTATTTATCAAATATTATTAATTATTTAAAACCTTACTTAAATTTATTATTAATAAAATATTCTGTATTGTTATTGTTTATAATAAAATTATTTTTGTTCTATCATTATATGTTAATAATAATTATAATTTCAAGAATATTAAATATCATAATTAATAAATAAAAATTGTAATTTAATATAAAAATATTTTATTAAAATGCAATAAATAATATTATAAAACATAGTCAGATATATGGAATAAAAATATTGTAATATCTTATTTGATATAAAACAAGGAATTTAGCATTGCAAAAATCTTACTGCCGATTAGTAAAACTAGCTGTATTAGTTACTACTATTTTTTCTTTTGTATTATTAATTGTTAAAATTGTTTCTTGGTGGTATACAGAATCAGTAAGTTTACTTGCTGCTTTAATTGAATCAATCGTGGACATTACTGCTTCTTTTATTAATTTATTAATCGT
Source organism: Pantoea sp. SoEX (assembly GCF_009829945.1). Taxonomy (GTDB): domain Bacteria; phylum Pseudomonadota; class Gammaproteobacteria; order Enterobacterales; family Enterobacteriaceae; genus Pantoea_C. Next base: position 18,360 of record NZ_SZZT01000007.1, on the reverse strand, counting down.
TCGTTACTCATTACAACCAGCAGATTCTGAACACATGTTTGGTCATGGTAAAGCTGAATCGTTAGCAGTACTTGCTCAAAGTATGTTTATTTCAGGATCATCTGTTTTACTTTTCCTCACTGGAATTAAGTATCTAATTTATCCTACTATAGTTCATTCGCCTGGCATAGGAATAATTGTAACTATTATTTCACTAATTTCTACTTTAATTTTAGTATGTTTTCAAAAATGGGTAGTAGGCAAAACTGGTAGTCAAGCAATTCGTGCTGATATGTTACATTATCAAGCAGATGTTATTATGTATGGAGCTATTATCATTTCTCTTATTTTGAGCAGTTATAATTTCATACATGCAGATGCATTATTTGCTTTATCAATTGGATTGTTTATTCTTTGTAGTGCATTAAAAATAGGATATAATGCAATTCAGATACTATTAGATCATGTATTACCGGAACAAGAACGAAAAAAAATATCTGATATTTTAGCTAAGTGGCCTAATATACAAGGTATTCATGACTTACGCACTCGTCAATCTGGATCCACTAGATTTATTCAATTTCATTTAGAATTAGAAGATAATTTACCACTTTTGCAAGCACATGATGTAGCAGATAGAATTAAAACAGCATTACTTATGGAATTTCCAGGTTCGGATATAATTATTCATCAAGATCCTAGTTCTTCTATAAATATTAAAAAATAAAATATATATAACAATTAATAAGTAAATTATAAAGTTAAAATGTTAGATTTTAATAAATTTATTAAAAAAATAATGAATTATTATTAAGTAATCAATAAGGAGATATATTATAATGATAAAAAAAATAGGAGTATTAACAAGTGGAGGAGATGCACCAGGAATGAATGCAGCTATTCGTAGTGTTGTTCGTTCTGCGTTAAGTGAAAAATTGGAAGTTTGTGGAATTCAAGATGGTTATTTAGGTTTATATGAAAATAGAATGATTAATCTTGATCGTTATAGTGTATCAGATGTAATAAATCGAGGTGGTACTTTCCTTGGTTCTGCAAGATTTCCAAACTTCATTGATGAAAAAGTTAGAAAAGTAGCTATTGAAAATATTAAAAAATCTGCTATTGATGCATTAGTAATTATAGGAGGAAATGGTTCTTATAAAGGCGCTATAAAAATCACAGAGATGGGTTTTCCTTGCATTACTTTACCAGGAACTATTGACAATGATATAGCTGGGACTGACTATACTATAGGATATTTTACTGCACTTGAAACTATAGTTAAAGCAATAGATCGTTTACGTGATACTTCATCTTCACATCAACGTATTTCTATAGTTGAAGTTATGGGACATTATTGTGGGGATTTAACATTAGCTGCTGCGATTGCAGGTGGTTGTGAATTTATCGTTTTACCTGAAATAACGTATAATCGTGAAGAATTAGTAGAAGAAATTAATATGGGTATGGCTAAAGGAAAAAAACATGCAATAGTTGCCATTACTGAGCGTATTTGTAATTTAGACGATTTAGCATTATTTATTGAAACAAAAACCAAAAGAGAAACTCGCACAACAGTACTAGGTCATATTCAAAGAGGAGGATCACCTTGTGCATATGACCGTATTTTAGCTTCTAGAATGGGTAACTATTCTATTCAATTATTAATTCAAGGATATGGAGGTCATTGTATAGGTATACAAAATGAAAATATGGTTCACCATGATATTAAAGATACGATTAAACATATGAAGCGCTCATTTAAGCTTGAATGGCTAAATATGGCTAAACAACTTTATTAACAAACAAATCTAAAACAAATAATTAATTATTAGATTTGTTATGTTAAGTTCTTTTCATTTCTGCTATTCTAACTATCTTTGTAAAAATTGTAGCATTTAAAGAAGATTTACCAATTAATAATCCATCAATATCTGGTTGATTGATCATTTCAAAAGCATTTTTTTCATTAACAGAACCACCATATTGAATAGTTACAGTTTTAGCAATAGTTTCATCTTGTTCTGCCAGATAATTTCTAATACATTTATGAATATGTTGTACTTGTAAAGGGGTAGCAGATCTTCCAGTACCAATTGCCCAAACAGGTTCATAAGCAATAACAGAGTTTTTAAACGCTTCTATTCCTTGATTATCGAGTATACATTTAATTTGAGATTCACAAACTTCTCTAGTTTTACCTTGTGCATTTTCTAGTTCAGTTTCACCAATACATAAAACTGGTATTAGATTAAAGGACTTAACTAACGCATACTTTTTTGATATATAATCATTGTTTTCTTTATGATATATGCGTCTTTCAGAATGACCAATAATAACATACTGCACACCTATTTGTTTTAACATTTTTATTGAAATATCGCCTGTAAAAGCTCCAGATATATGAATATCAACGTTTTGAGCACATATCTTAATGTTATTAGCTATATTTTTTTTTATTCTGTCAATAAACAATAAAGGAGGTGCAATAGCTACTAAACACTTACTTATCTCAGCTAGCGTTTTATTAAGCTCATTGATTAAATTTTGTATTATTAAATCATTTCCATATAGCTTCCAATTACCTATAATTAATGTATTTCTCATTAGTCTTTCCAAACTAGCAATATAATATATATTCCATTAAATCTAAATGGTTTTATTATTTAATATTTCAATAGTCAATACAATTTTATTTTTTATAAAAAATAAAATCATGTATGAAAAAACTTAACCTTAATTTTGATAAGTAATTAATTAACTTTATTTTATACTATATAATGAAATTACTTATTACCAATAATTTTCGCTGGTTATATGCCCAGGATTGTTTTTTAAATTTATTTTCATTCCTCTACTATTTTTTAATAATTGTTGTGTTTCATGTACCATTCCTGGATTACCACACAGCATGACATGGCCACCATCAGAATTAATTTTTAATTTTACAGTTTCTTCTAATTTTCCATTTATAATTAAATCTGGTATGCGTCCATATAAAGATCCGGGTAATTTTTCTCGACTAATTATAGTTTGAAAATATAATTTTCCTATATATTTGTTTTGTAAAGTCTTTATTAAACTTGAAAAACTTAAATCTGTAGCATATCTTACTGCATGAACTAGTACAATTTTTTCGAAACGATCTAAATTTTTTCCATATTGTAAAATAGAAAGATATGGTCCAATAGCAGTACCTGTTGAAAGCATCCATAAATTTTTACATTTAGGAATTGAAGAAAGTATAAATGATCCACAAGCATTTTTTGTTATAAGTAAATTTTGACCTGGTTTTAATATATGTAAATAAGGACTTAATTTACCATCTGCTACTGTAGTTAAGTAAAATTCTAGTATTTCATCATTTGGTGCATTTACATAAGAATAAGCACGTTGAATACGTTTTCCTTCTAATTCCAATGCTATCTTGGTAAATTGACCAGCTATAAAAGGACAAATTGGAGCTTTTATACGAAGACTAAAGAGAGTATCTGTCCAATTTTTTACTTCGTGAACCCTAGCATCAATCCAATCAGACATATTTGAAACCTTTAATTTTTGTCATTATTTATTAATAATGTATATGTAAGTTAATACAGCCTATTATTTTTATTTATCTAATAAGTTAAGTTTTATTTTTATACAAAATAACTAAATATTTATTAAGATAATAATCGTTCAATTTTTACTAAAATTAATATCATCAGTCATATAGATAATAATTGTTCTATATCTCACCGCAATTATATTATATAATAATATAACATAAATGCTATGTTATTAAAAAATTTTTATTAAAATAGCATAGGAAATATTAAAATTTAATTATATAATATATTTTTTAATTAATGTACAAACACAATATTTATATTCAGTTATATAAAAATTAAAATTTTCATATTAAAGTTCAACTAAACATAGCTAGGCTTAAAAATATTATAATATAAAACGGCTAAGATCTTCATCAGAAATTAGCTGATCTAGATGTTTACCAACATATTCTGCATCAATTATTACTGATTCACCTTGACGATCACTAGCATCATAAGAAATATCTTCCATTAGTTTTTCAAGAACAGTATGTAACCGACGAGCACCAATATTTTCAGTAGTTTCATTAACATGCCAAGCAGCTTCTGCAATTTTACATATACTATCAATGGTAAATTTTATATTTACTCCTTCTGTACTTATTAAAGCCTTATATTGCATTGTTAAAGATGCATTAGGTTCAGTTAATATTCGTTTAAAATCTTCTACTGTTAAAGCCTTTAATTCAACGCGAATGGGTAACCTTCCTTGAAGTTCAGGTATAAGATCAGAAGGACTAGCAATTTGAAAAGCTCCAGAAGCAATAAATAAAATATGATCAGTTTTCACCATACCATGTTTAGTAGATATGGTACATCCTTCAACTAGAGGTAAAAGATCTCTTTGCACACCTTCACGAGATACATCTGGGCCTCCATGTTGACCACCATATTTGCAAATTTTATCTATTTCATCAATAAAGACAATACCATGTTGTTCAACAGCCTCGATAGCATTTTGTTTTAATTCTTCTGGATTAACTAACTTTGTTACTTCTTCTTCTATTAACAATTTCATTGCATCTTTAATTTTAAGTTTTCTAGACTTTTGTTTCTGAAATCCTAAATTTTGAAATATAGATTGTAATTGATTTGTCATTTCTTCCATACCAGGAGGAGACATAATTTCTATACCTAAAGATGCTACCGCCAAATCAATTTCAATTTCTTTATCAGCTAACTGCCCTTCACGTAATTTTTTCCTAAAAACTTGTCTGGTAGAAGAAAATTCTTTATTTTGTTTTTGTTCTGTTTCTTGACTCCAATTACTTTTCATAGGTGGAACAAGTACATCTAAAATACGTTCTTCTGCCATTTCTTCTGCTCTATTTTTATTTTTTTCTATTGCTTGACTACGTACCATCTTAACAGCTGAATCAGTTAAATCACGAATAATAGAATCCACTTCTTTGCCTACATAACCTACTTCTGTAAATTTCGTTGCTTCAACTTTAATAAAAGGCGCATTAGCTAGTTTTGCTAATCTTCTCGCTATTTCAGTTTTTCCTACGCCTGTTGGTCCAATCATTAGAATATTTTTAGGAGTTACTTCGTGACGTAATTCTTCATTTAATTGCATACGTCTCCATCTATTACGTAACGCAATTGCTACGGCTCTTTTAGCATTATCCTGACCTATTATAAAACGATTTAATTCTGTAACAATTTCACGAGGAGTCATCTCGGACATAATTAAAATCCTTTACGTCTTAAACGTTAATTCTTCTATATTGACGTTATGATTAGTATAGATGCAGATATCAGCAGCTATATTAAGTGCTTTTTCAACTATATTACGTGCATCTAATTCAGTATTTTCCAATAGAGCACGTGCTGCAGCTTGTGCAAATGTGCCTCCAGAACCAATCGAAATTAAATCATTTTCCGGTTGAATTACATCCCCATTACCACTAATAATAAGAGATGCTGATTCACCAGCTACTGCTAGCATAGCTTCAAGACGACGTAATATGCGATCAGTACGCCAATCTTTTGCTAATTCAACAGCTGCTTTAACTAGATGACCTTGATATGTTTCTAGTTTACGTTCAAATAATTCGAATAAATTAAAAGCATCTGCGGTACTACCTGCGAATCCAGCTATCACCTTATCATTGTAAAGACGACGTACCTTTTTTACATTACTCTTCATTATTGTATTTCCAAGAGTAGCTTGTCCATCACCACCAATAACTACTTTGCCTTTACGTCGTACACTGACTATTGTTGTCACAGGCAGATTTCCTTTTACATACGAGAAGAACTCTAACTATCATACTTAAAAAAATGCAGAGTGTTATGCAGAAAGATATGGGGTAAGTTTGATATGTTTCAACCCCTATTAGATATGATAGCAACAATATAGCTCGTAATAATTTAAATATTAATTTATTGCTCAAAAACAGTATACTAACTTTTAGACAATAATATTACCATATTTTTAATTATTTTACTAGTTTATCAGTTCCAAAAAATATTATATACGATATTATTAACTTCAATAAGTATTTAAAATACTTAAATAGATTAAATTTTTTTAATAAATATTATATATATAAAATATTTAGTAAATGTATAAAATATATTTAATTAGTAATTTAATGCTATTTTACTTTTAAAAATTAAGATTCAATTGGATCAATATCTATAATCAATTTTACTTTACGTGATTCTGGAATTATATAAATTAGAGGTAAAGATTTAGTAATTAATTGTTGTAAGTACTTTCTTGAAGGATGCTGTACTAAAATATGCCAGCGCCAAAACTTATTTTTTTTGGGATGTAGTGATGGCAATGGTCCCATAAACCATACCGATGCATCATTTGATGATAAATTTTCTAATAGATTGCGTAATTTTTGCAGTAATTCTATTACTTTTTTATTGTCGAAAAATTCAGCTCTAAATAAAACATGATTAGTCCATGGAGGTAATAATACTGATTTACGTTCTAATAATATCTGATTTGCAAAAGAAAAATATCCTTTATTTAATAAAGTCTTTAGTAAAGGATGATCAGGATAATATGTTTGTAAGAGAACTTCACCTTGTTTTTCAGCGCGTCCAGCACGTCCTGCAACTTGAGTATAAAGTTGAGCAAAACGTTCAGTTGCTCTAAAATCTGACGAAAATAAAGCTCCGTCTACATTTAACAACGATACCAATGTTACATTTGGAAAATGATGACCTTTCGTAATCATTTGAGTTCCAATCAAGATACATGGTTCACCTTTATTTATATTATCTATGTATTTCTTTAAAGAATCTTTATTTCTAGTTGTATCTTGATCTATTCGAAGTATTTTTGTTTTAGGAAATAATTGACTTAATTTATTTTCTATTTGTTCAGTGCCAACTCCGACAGATATCAAATTTTTTGAATTACAATTAGGACATATAAAAGGTATTACTTGTTTATGATTACAATAGTGACATCTTAATTGACGTTTATATTGATGATGTAATGTATACCCATGATCGCAATTTTTACATTTGGCAATCCAATGACAGTCATTACATAACAATAAAGGTGCAAAACCTCTACGATTTAAAAACAATAATACTTGATTTTTAGCATATAAATGAATTTGAATTTTTTTAATAAGTAACGGTGATAAACCACCAACAAGTGTTATCCCTTTGATATCTATTATCTGCTGTATTGCTAATTTAGCATTACTAACACGTTTTAATAAATTTAATTGTCGATATTTTCCCTTAAAAACGTTATACAATGTTTCTAATGCAGGAGTAGCAGAACCCATAACAATTGGTATATTTTCTTGATAAGCTCTATATACTGCTAAATCACGTGCCTGATATCTCCAACCTTCTTGTTGTTTATAGGAACTATCATGTTCTTCATCAATGATGATGATACCAGGTCTTGCTAGTGGAGTAAATAATGCGGATCTAGTACCAATTATTATAGCATTTTCTCCACGTCTAGCTCTTAGCCATACAGCAAGTCTTTCCTTATTATTTAAAGAAGAATGTAATAAATCTATAGGAACATTAAAACGTTTGCGAAATACATTAATAGTTTGAATTGTTAATCCAATTTCTGGAACTAAAATTATTGCTTGTTGACTTCTGATTAGTATATTTTCTAGTATTTGAAGATATACTTCAGTTTTACCAGAACCTGTTACACCTGCCAATAACCATGCCGAATATTTTTTATCTTCTTTTTTTATAGAATTGATAGCTATATTTTGTTCTCTATTTAATATCGGTTTTTTTCCTTTAATCATAAAATTATCTGACCAGTTTTGCAAAGGTAAATAATGTTTTTTAGGTGTACAAATACCTTTAGAATATAAAATTTGCATAACCTTAGTAGTAATATCATACTTTTTTCTAATACAATCTGATATTATTTGTTTCTGTTGTAATAAAATTAGGGCTTTTTGTTGTTTTGGAGCCTTTTTAAGAACATCAATGTTAAAAATATTACCTTTTTCAGTAATGTGCCATAACCATTTGAAATCATAATTAATTTGTTTTCCTTGACGTAATAAAACAGGAATAGAATGATTTAAAACTTCTCCTAAAGGAGAGTGATAATAGTTTGCAGCCCATTGTAATAGTTTCCATAAAGAGCTAGAAAATAATGATTCTTTATCTATAATTTCTTCAATTTCTTTTAGTTTTTTTTCTTTTAAAAGATGATCGTCATTTTCATCTAATGATACAATGATACCTATCATTTTTCTATTACCAAGAGTTACTCTTACACGACCACCGATAACTGGTTTTATGTCTTTTGGATATATATAACTAAACAAACGATTTAATGGAATTGGTAAAGCAACTTGAACAATAGACATATAAGTCTCTTTATGCATAAAAATATAGAAATTTATATTTTAAAAAATAAATATATGATCTTTAAAATAGAATATATTTATTCTACATTTAAGCTGTATAATTATAAATATTAATAATTATGATTCATATTATGAATACAATTTAAAACATATTGATTAAAGTAATGTTAACTATAATAAAGGCTATTTTTTTATGAAAAAAGGTATTCATCCCAATTATCAAATAATCACAGCTAATTGTACTTGTGGAAATATAATTGAGATTTTTTCGACTTTAAAAGAACAGAAATTAAATTTAGATGTATGTAACCAATGTCATCCATTTTATACTGGTAAACAAAGAGATGTTTCAACGAGAGGTAGAGTAGATCGCTTTAATAAAAGATTTTCTTTGGTTAATAAAAACAAATAAATACATATATAATATAAAAACAGGAATGCTTATTTTGACTAAATTTAGCATTCCTGTATATTCAAATAATTTAAAAATTACAAATTGATATATGTAATTTTATTGAAATTTAATTATTAAACATCATTATTTTATAAGTTATATAGTGAAATATAATTAATGAATTAAATTTTATAAAATATTTTACTTTTAAAGTATTTACAATTATTAGGATTGAAAAAATGAATTTTAAAAAAGCAACTGTAGCAGTTCATAGGGGTTTAAATACTGATACACAATATGGTTGTGTATCACCTCCTATTTATCTTTCTAGCAATTATAATTTTATTGCTTTTAATGAACCAAGATTACATGATTATTCACGTCGCACCAATCCAACTAGAGACATAGTACAAAAAGCTCTATCTGATTTAGAAGGAGGAGTTGGATCTATTTTAACAAACACTGGTATGTCAGCTATTCATCTTATAACAATGTCCTTACTTAGACCAGGTGATCTATTAATAGCACCTCATGATTGTTATGGTGGTACCTATCGTTTATTTCAAAGTATGAATCATCACAATCTATATAATGTAAAATTTATTAATCAAAGTAATATATCAGAATTACATAAAGTTTTTGATGAAAAACCTAATATGATATTTATTGAAAGTCCGAGTAATCCTTTATTAAGAGTAGTAGATATTGCTATGATTTGTAAATTAGCAAAAGACGTTGGTGCTATTAGCGTAGTAGACAATACATTTATGACTCCAATATTACAAAATCCTATACATTTAGGTGCAGATTTAATAGTTCACTCTTGCACTAAATATATTAATGGACATTCCGATATATTATCAGGAATAGTCATTGCAAAAAGTTCTGAGATATTAGATAAATTATCTTGGTGGGCTAATAATATAGGTGTTACTGCTGCAGCTTTTGATAGTTATTTATTACTACGTAGTATACGTACATTATTACCTAGAATTAATGTAGCTCAAAATAATGCTTTAGCAATAGTAGATTATTTAAAACAACAAAAATTTGTAAAAAAAATATACCATCCTTCTTTAGTGGATAATGTTGGTTATAAATATGCAGTTAAACAACAAAAGGGTTTTGGAGCTATTATCAGCATGGAAATTTATGGAAACATTGAAACACTCAAGCTATTTTTAAAATCACTAAAATTATTCACTCTAGCAGAATCTTTAGGAAGTGTAGAAAGTTTGATTTGTCATGCTGCTAGTATGACACATGCAGGTATGTCTCATGAAGCAAGAAATAAAGCGGGCATTTCTGAAATGTTATTACGAATTTCAGTAGGAATAGAAGATAAAGAAGATTTAATTAATGATTTAGATAATGCATTTAAAATTGTCTCAAATAATTTTTAGTATTTTTATAACAAAACACACATCATATCATCTATTAGAAAACTAATAAAATTAGCTAAAGTAATTATTAAATCTAATGTTATTTATATTATAATTTTCGGTTATTTTCAATAAAATTAATGATTAGCAATAAAATATAATTATAAAATATTTAACCTATTATATTTTCATGTAGATAATTTACGTTAGGTTATTATCTTTCATTAATATCAATTATTGTCATTCAATCATATATTTTATCTATTTCTTTTATTAATTCATAATAATTGGATTAAAGCTAATTTCATATAAATACAATACTTTATAAATTTAAGGCATTTAACCATAATCTATTAATGTCTAGCATTACATGATTTAAGTAATGATATTAAAATTTTAAAAAATCCTTGACTAAGGTGAATGGGATGAGTAATGATGCTAATCAACAAAAACAGTTAAATCAAAGTGAATTGGAATTTAATAAAAAATTTAATATCTCATTTGAGTTTTTTCCTCCCCGTAATAAAGAAATGGAAGCAATTCTATGGAATTCAATTAATTTTCTGAGTAAATTAAACCCAAAATTTGTATCAGTTACTTATGGCGTTAATTCGAAAGAAAAAAATCTTACATATAATGTTACTAAGAATATAATAGAGCGTACTGGATTAAAAGCGGTTCCTCATTTAACATGCGTAGATTCAACACGTCAAGAATTATTTGACATAGCATCCAGTTATTGGAATAATGGTATATCTAAGATAGTAGCGTTAAGAGGAGATATTCCTAAATGCAATGTTAAACCGAAAATGTATTGTTACGAATTAGTTGCTTTGCTAAAAAAAGTGGGTGATTTTGATATTTCTGTAGCTGCTTATCCTGAAGTACACCCAGAAGCAAAAAATGCGCAATCTGATCTAGTGAATTTAAAATATAAAATTGATGCAGGTGCTAATAGTGCAATTACTCAATTTTTTTTTAATATAGATAATTATTTGCGTTTTAGAGATCGTTGTGTTGCTGTAGGTATAGATGTAGAAATTGTACCTGGTATCTTACCGGTATCAAACTTTAGACAGTTAAAACATTTTGCAAAAATTAGTAAAGTAAATATTCCTCTATGGATGTATAAATTGTTTAATGGATTAGATAATGATATCGAAACTTGTAAGATGATAGGTACCCACATAGCCATGAATATGGTTGAAAAATTATCTAAAGAAGGAGTTACAGATTTTCATTTTTATACTTTGAATAAATATGAAATGAGTTATTCAATTTGTCATATATTAGGAATTAAACCCATTAAATACCATAATTGTTGATAAATTTGATAAAAAGATCTACGTATTAAACCTTTTTATCAAATTTTGATTAATTTTATTAATTACAAAAATAATTTATTATACTATAGATATTTTTGTAAGCTGGTTTAATGTATGACATATGCATAAATTCATTTGGTTGGTGAGCTTGATTAATTGATCCCGCACCAAAGATTAAAGTTGGACATAATTTTTGTATAAATGGTGCTTCTGTACAATAATCAACCGATTCTAAATTTTTATTTAGTAATTTTTGCATTTTTCTTACAAAGATATTATCAATACAGCATTTATATGAAGAAATAGGTGGATATAATGTTTCTATAGTTATTCGATCACTCCATTTATTTGTGATAGGTTTTAATATTTGATCAATTAGTTTATTTACAGTATCTATATTAGTAGTAGAAACAAAACGAATGTCTAAATATAATTCACAATAAGGACAAATACGATTAGCTATATCTCCTCCTTTAATACAACCAAAATTAACTATTAAACAAGGTCTTGTATGCTGATTAATTGGATTTTTTTCTGTAATATTTCTTAGTCTTATTAAATTACTTATTACTTTCTGCATTAATTCTATAGAGTTTACACTATGAGATAAGTTACTGGAATGACCTGAATCACCTCTAATACTAACTATAATAGGAATATATCCTCTGTGTTCGTAAACTAGTTTAAGAGAAGTGGGTTCACCTATAATCGCTATATCTGGTTTTAATGTAGTTGATTTTACAAAATCATTAGCTCCTATCATAGTAGTTTCTTCATCAGCAGTAGCTAAAATGTACAAGGGTTTTTTTAATTTTTTTAGTTCAATATTTCGCAAAACATCCACAATTAATGCAAAAAAGCCTTTCATATCTACTGCACCTAAACCATATAATTTATTATTAAATTCAGTTAAAACAAAAGGATCATATTTCCAATAATTAGCATCGAAGGGTACTGTATCGGTATGACCTGTTAGCATTAAACCCCCCAGATCATTTCTAGTTTTCGCTAATAAATTAAATTTGTTTCGAGTATTTGAAATAGAATATAATTCAACGTTCAAACCTAGATCGTTAAACCAATTTGCTAATGAATCAATTAAAAATTTATTACTACAGTCCATAGATTGATCTATTGAGCTAATAGTTGGTATAGATATTAATTTTCGATAACACTCGATAAAAGAAGGTAATTTTTTTGATATCATTATATGCACTTCAAATTAATTAAATTTAATAAATATTACATTATTTATTAAAAGTAAAACATATTAAATTTAAATAGAGATTTGATATTATGTTAAATACATTAATAATTGGCGCTACTGGATATACTGGAGTAGAACTAGTATACATTCTACATCGGCATCCATGCATAAATATAGTTGGTTTAGTAGTTTCAGAAAATAGTCTAAATATAGGTAAATCTTTATCTGAAGTTCATCCAAGAATGAAAAATATAATAGATTTGCCCTTACAAAGTATTACAAATTCATTAATTTGGAAGAGTAACATTGATGTGGTTTTCTTAGCCACTTCTCATAATATAAGTCATGAATTAGCTCCAAGATTTCTTAAAAATGGTTGTGTAGTATTTGATCTTTCAGGAGCTTTTCGTATTAAAGATAAAAATTTTTATGAAAGATTTTATGGTCTGCGCCATAAATATGATTTTTGGTTAGATAAAGCAGTATATGGTTTAGCTGAGCTTCATCGCAAAGAAATTAAAAAAGCACAACTAATAGCATTACCAGGATGTTATCCTACTGTATCACAGTTAGCTATCAAACCATTATTAAATGCAAATTTAATAGATATAAATCAAAATCCAGTAATTAATGCTATTAGTGGAGTAAGTGGTACTGGACGTAAAGCAATTTTAAATAATCATTTTTGTGAAATCAGCTTAGAACCTTATGGAATTTTTAATCATCGTCATCACTTAGAAATCGTTAAAAATTTAGGTATTGAAGTAATTTTTATACCTCATATTGGAAATTTTTCTCGTGGCATTTTAGCTACTATAACTTGCCTATTGAAAATAGGGGTAAATAAAGAAAATATCATTAAAGCATTTGATGATATTTATTACGATAAACCTTTAATTAGAATGTACAATAAAGGATTTCCATCTTTAAAATCAGTAGTAGGTTTACCTTATTGTGATATTGGTTTTGCAGTACAAGATAAACATATTATTATTATTGCAGCTGAAGATAATCTCCTAAAAGGAGCGGCTTCTCAAGCAGTTCAGTGCATGAATATTCGTTTTAGTTTTCCTGAAACACAATCAATTATATAAAAATATATTACTATGATGAAACCTTTGGTTATTAAATTAGGTGGTGCTATTTTAAAAAAAGAAATGGCGTTAAATAATCTATTCAAAACCCTAGCAAATTATGTAAATATTTACAATAGATTTATAATAATCACTCACGGTGGTGGTTATATAGTAGATGATTTAATGAATAAATTATCGTTAAATATAATAAAAAAAGATGGATTAAGAATTACTCCTCATGATCAAATTGATATAGTAATTGGAGCTTTAGCAGGAATTGCTAATAAAAAATTACTATCACATGCAAAAAAATACAAAATTAACGCTATAGGTTTATGTTTAGGTGATGGAAATATAGTTCATTCAGCAATGATAAATAAAAATTTAGGGAATGTTGGTTATGTAATACCTGGAAACCCTTATTTATTAGATATTTTATTTAATAATAGATATATACCAATAATTAGTTCTATAGGTATTGATGAAAATGGTAATTTATTAAATATTAATGCTGATGAAGCTGCTACGGTTATAGCGTTAACTATAAATGCTAGTTTAATATTATTATCCGATGTAAATGGTATAAAAGATAACAAAGGATATTTTATTAAAGAGATAAATGCATACGAAGCAGAAAAATTAATATCTAGCAATATAATTAAAAATGGTATGGTTATAAAAGTAAGAGCAGCATTGAGAGCTGCTAAAATTTTAAGTCAGCCTGTAAATATAGCTAGTTGGGAATATCCTAATCAATTAAGCGATTTACTTAATGGATATTCAATTGGTACTAGAGTTAGATATTAATATCTATTTAATATGTTAGAAGGATTATATAAATGAATATAAAACGTGTAAAAAAAATAGTTTTAGCTTATTCTGGCGGACTTGATACTTCTGCAATTATTCCTTGGTTAAAAGAAAATTATACCTCTTGCGAAGTAATTGCCTTTGTAGCTGACATTGGTCAACCAGATAACTCTTTAGCTGATATAGAACAAAAAGCAAAACAATCTGGAGCATCTTCATGTTATATTATTGATTTAAAAGAGGATTTTGTAGAAAACTATATTTATCCAGTTTTACAAACTGGTGCAACATATGAAAGTTTTTACCTCATGGGAACATGTATGGCAAGACCTATTATTGCTAAAGCACAAGTTGATTTAGCTATTAAAATTAATGCTGATACTTTATGTCATGGATCAACCGGTAAAGGTAATGACCAAGTTCGTTTTGAATCTGCTTATACTGCATTAGCACCAAAATTAAAATTAATAGCACCTTGGCGTGAATGGCATTTAAATTCTCGAGAATCTCTTTTAAGATATTTAAAAGATAAAAACATTGAAACTCATATATCTACAAAAAAAATATATAGTCGTGACGAAAATATTTGGCATATTTCAACAGAAGGCGGCATGTTAGAAGATCCATCTAAAAAACCTGAAAAAAATTGCTGGATTTGGACTAATGACCCCGTAGATGCTCCAGATGAACCGGAAACGCTAGTGATTAATATTAAAAAAGGACGAGTAGTTGGAATTAATGATAAAAAATTAAGTCCTTTTCAATGTTTAAAAAAATTAAATATCATGGGAGCCAAACATGGTATTGGAAGAGTAGATATGATAGAAAATCGTCTAATAGGAATTAAATCAAGAGGATGTTATGAAACTCCTGGTGGCACGATAATGTTTAATGCACTACGCGCATTAGAACAGTTAGTTTTAGATCGTGATAGTTTTAAATGGCGACAACAGTTAGGTTATGAAATGTCATATGTTGTTTATGAAGGGCGATGGTTTACACCTTTGCGTAAGTCTATACAATGTGCTGCCAAAATATTATCAGATGAATTAACTGGTGAGGTAATTATGCAGCTATATAAAGGTAATGCAATTGTTATAGGAAAAAAATCAATTAATAGTTTATATTCAAAAGATTATTCTACTTTTTCAGAAGATAACGTATATGATCATAAGGATGCAGGAGGTTTTGTTAAGTTATTCTCCTTAGTTTCTAGAATTAGAGCTCTTAAAAAACAAAATAAATAAGTTATTTTTTTAATTTTCTTTTTAATAATGATTGATAAGGATATATATGTCACTTTGGGGTGGAAGATTTAGAGATTCGATAAATCACAATTTTAAGAATTTTAATGATTCTTTACAATTTGATTACAGATTGGCAGAACAGGATATTATGAGTTCTATTGCATGGTCTAAAGCATTAATGAAAGCAAATGTTTTGAATTCAAAAGAGCAAAAACAATTAGAAGATGAACTAAGTGTTTTATTAAATAAAATCCGGATTAATCCTGAAGTTATATTATCTAGTAATGCAGAAGATATTCACAGTTGGGTTGAAAGTAAATTAATTTCAAAATTAGGTGAATTAGGTAAAAAATTACATACTGGTCGTAGTCGTAATGATCAAGTAACAACTGCTCTAAAGTTGTGGTGCAAAGTTAATATTAACCAATTATTAAACAATATATTAGAATTAAAAAAAGCGCTAATATTAATTGCTGAATGTAACCAAGATACCATAATGCCAGGTTATACACATTTGCAACATGCACAACCAATAACTTTTGCATATTGGTGTTTGGCCTATGTAGAAATGTTTATACGAGATAATAATCGTCTAAAAGATACCTTGAAAAGGTTAGATGTTAGCCCACTGGGTTGTGGTGCTTTAGCAGGAACAACTTATAATATTGATAGACATCAACTAGCTAATTTATTAGGATTTAAATCTGTTACTAATAATAGTTTAGATACTGTATCTGATCGTGACTATGTATTAGAACTAATATCTAATGCAGCAATTAGTATGATACATTTATCAAGATTTGCTGAAGATCTCATTTTTTTTAATAGTAATGAAGTCGGGTTTATAGAATTATCAGACGAAGTGACATCAGGTTCATCTCTTATGCCCCAGAAAAAAAATCCAGATGTATTAGAACTTATTCGGGGAAAATGTGGAAAAATACAAGGTGCTTTAACTGGTATTATGATGACATTAAAAGGTTTACCTTTATCATATAACAAAGATATGCAAGAAGATAAAGAATGTTTATTTAATACTGTAGATACTTGGAATTCATGTATTAGTATGTCAATTTTAGTTTTAACAAAATTAAAAATAAACAAAAATCGCTGCAAAGATGCTTTAAAAAAAAGTTATTGTAATGCAACTGAATTAGCAGATTATCTTGTATCAAAGGGCATACCTTTTCGTACAGCACATTGTATTGTTGGTAAAATAATATTAGAAGCAATTAATCAGAAAGCAGCATTAGAAGATTTAGATTTAAAACAACTAAAAAACTTTTGCCCTCTAATTACAGAAGATGTGTATTCCATTCTAAACTTTCAGTCATGTCTTGATAAACGCAGTTCACAAGGAGGCGTATCTTCTTCACAAGTTAGACAGGCTATCAAATCTGCAAAAAAAAATTTTTTTTCTTAGATTAATTTTTAAATTTTTTAGAAATGTTTATAGTTAATATGAACTTATTTTTTATATATGGCATTATAATATCCGTTTGTTATATTTAAGAATAAGTATATAAATACAATACACTCAAGATAAAAAATTCATTATAGAAATAAATTTTACTAACTATATCGGGATACATATTTAGTATTTATCCTTAAGATAATTGAGATAAATACCAATATTAAATATATTTATATTTAGTAAAATTATGGAATTTTATATTTATGATTTATACACATAAAAATACAAATAATTTATTATCAACAACTAAAAATAATTTAAAACCAGTAATACTTATATTTGATTCTGGTATAGGAGGTATATCAGTATACAGTGAAATTAAAAAACAGTTTCCTGATATTTATTATATTTATGTCTTTGATAATGCTGCTTTTCCTTATGGAAATAAAAATAAATTATTTATTACTAAACGTATTGTTAATATTATTAAAATAATTTCCAAAGAATACTTAATATCTTTAGCTGTTATAGCTTGCAATACCGCAAGTGTTATTGCACTGATTGAATTGCGTAAACATTGTAATTTTCCTATAGTTGGAACAGTTCCAGCTATAAAACCTTCGGTCAAAATAACAAGAAATGGTATAATAGGATTAATAGCTACATATAATACTATCTCTAGTATTTATATACAAAAATTAATTATGTCATTTGCCAAAAGTTGTAAAATTTTAACTATTATATCTAATAAATTAGTACATATCTCAGAATCAAAATTTTTAGGAAAGAAAATTTGTCTAAAAGAAATATATGGTATTTTACAACCATGGTTAAATAAATCCAATGTGTCACCAGATACTGTAATTTTAGGTTGCACTCATTATGTTTTATTACGAAGTGAATTACAACAGTTACTGCCACCAAATACACGTTTAATTGATTCTGGTTTAGCTATTGCATATCATGTAAATACGTTATTAAATTATAAAGAGATTAAAATTGGATTTTTAGAAGAAAATATAGTTTTTTGTACAGCTATTAATACTAAATCATTAGAATTATCTTTAATTTTAAAAAAATACGGTTTTCCTATAATGCACGAAATCA
>NZ_SZZT01000006.1 GCF_009829945.1 Pantoea sp. SoEX | reverse complement strand
ATAAATAATAATTTTTGTTTAGATGATTATATAACTAATTTTTTACTTATCATATTATTAAATAAATATAAAGTATTTTTCAGATATAACATATGGTTAATGTTATTAACATGAATTAATAAATTATATATTTTTTATAGATATGGAATTTTAAATATTTTATATTTAATAGTCTAATACTAATAATTAATTATTAGTATTATAAAACTATGAATATAAATTTTATTTCATAAAATAATATCATATTGGAGTTTATCTTTTATGTCTCAACAAAATAACTTTGATGTCATAGTAGTAGGTGGTGGTCATGCAGGTATAGAAGCTGCTATGGCATCTTCTAGAATAGGTAAAAAAACATTATTAATTACGCATAATTTGAATACTATTGGGCAAATGTCATGTAATCCTGCTATTGGTGGAATAGGAAAAGGTCATCTTGTAAAAGAAATAGATGCTTTAGGTGGCATAATGGCTCATGCTATAGATCATTCTGGGATTCAATTTAGAATTTTAAATTCTAGTAAAGGTCCTGCAGTTAGAGCTACTCGTGCACAAGCTGATCGTATATTATATAGTAAAATAGTAATAAATTTGCTAAAATCTCAAAGTAATTTGATGTTATTTCAATCAGAAGTAGATGATTTAATTATAAAAAATAATAAAGTCATGGGTATTATTACTCATACTGGTTTAGAATTAAAAACAAAAACTATTGTACTAACCGTAGGAACTTTCCTAAATGGAAAAATACATATGGGACCAATAAATTATGATGGTGGTCGTTTAGGTGATTTGCCTTCTATTGCTTTAGCAAGGAGATTAAAGGATTTAGCAACAAATATTAATCGGTTAAAAACTGGTACTCCACCTCGTATTGATGCTAGAACTATAGATTATAATTTACTAAATCCACAATATAGTGACAATGTAATGCCTGTTTTTTCTTTCATGGGTGATGTATCACAACATCCTACACAATTACCATGTTGGATAACTAATACAAATGAAAAAACTCATGACATCATACTGAATAACATCAATAAAAGTCCAATGTATAATGGAAAAATAAAAAGTACTGGACCACGTTACTGTCCATCAATTGAAGATAAAGTGATGCGTTTTACAGATCGTGTTTCACATCAGGTATTTCTTGAACCAGAAGGATTAACCAGTAATACCATATATCCTAATGGTATTTCTACTAGTCTACCTATAGATATTCAAATCAAAATGATTAGATCTATAAATGGCATGAATTATGCAAAAATAATACATCCAGGATATGCTATAGAATATGATTTTTTTGATCCAAGAAATTTAAAACAAACTTTAGAAAATAAGAATATTAAAGGTTTGTTTTTCGCTGGTCAAATTAATGGGACTACTGGTTATGAAGAAGCAGCAGCTCAAGGGTTACTAGCTGGTTTAAATGCTGCGCGTCAGGCATCTGATTTAGAAGGTTGGATCCCTAGTAGAACTGAGTCTTATATTGGAGTATTAGTTAATGATCTTTGTCAACTAGGCACTAAAGAACCATATCGTATGTTTACTTCACGTGCAGAATATAGATTAATACTAAGAGAAGATAATGCTGATATACGTCTAACTAAAATAGGACGTGATTTAGGTTTAATCAATGATATTAGATGGAAATATTTTAATCAAAAACTAGAATTAATCGAAAAAGAAAAAAAACGTCTTAGATCTTTTAATATAAATATTCAATCTCCCTTAATTAAAAAAATAAATGCAATACTTGATAATCCTTTAGTAAAAGAAACAACTGTAGAATCTTTATTGCGTCGTCCTGAAGTTAATTATTTTAATTTAATGAAAATTAAAGAACTTGGTCCTTGTCTGATAGATAAGCAAGCAGCTGAACAAGTAGAAATTCAAATAAAATATGAAGGTTATATTGTACGTCAAAAACAAGAAATTGATCGTCAACAGAAGAATTTAAAATTGCTTCTGCCTAAAAATATTAATTATTGTAAAATAAGAGGATTATCTAATGAAGTAATTATTAAATTAAATGATTATAAACCAGATTCTATTGGTGAAGCACTCAATATATCTGGTATTACTCCATCAGCTATTTCTATTTTATTAATTTATTTAAAAAAATATATGATGAATAAATATATTTAAATTTTATAGACTATAAAATAAATTAATTATATTTAAATTGAACCTAGTTAATATGCACAATAAAATAAGCATAAGACATTGAATTTTTATTATTTAATATGTAAAATTGTTTTTCATAATCGTATTTATATTTAAGATGTATATTTTAATTAATTAAACATCTTATTGATTTAATCATGATTATTGTGTATGTTGTATTTGGATTATTGATAATATTTTTACTATTGTAGTATGTAACATAATATATGAATTGCGAAAAAATATTACTTTTATAACTTTATAATTGTAAATTTCTATATGATATTTAATTAAAATTAGTTTATTATAATGTTTTAAAGATAAATAACAATTGTTATATAAATATTAAGAAAATGTTTTTTATTTCATTATATAGAACAATTAATTTGTTAATATCATAGAGAAATGATATTTTCTATTTTATTAATGTATGATTTGTTTATATTTTATCAGTTGCAAAAATGTTTAAAAATTTTTATAAAATATATGTTGCTATAATTGATTTATAGTGGTTTTAAAGTATTTTACCAATTAAAATGAAATCTGGTAATAATTAATGATAACATAAGGTATAATAGCCCTATGGCAATAAACAAAATTCCTAATTTACAGGAATATATAAGTCATCATCTTATAAATCTTCAATTAGATCTTCATAATTTAAAGTTAGTTAATCCTAATACTTCTAGTATTTATAAAAGTTTTTGGATATTAAATATAGATTCAATTTTTTTCTCTGTAGTTCTAGGTTTTTTGTTTTTATTAGTTTTTTACAAAATAGCAAATAATGTTACAACTGGTGTTCCTGGAAAATTACAATCAGGAATAGAATTAATTTTTGTTTTTGTTAATAAAAATATTAATGATATATATCGTGGTAAAAATACTCTTATTGGTCCTTTATCATTGACAATTTTTGTATGGTGTTTTTTAATGAATTTAATGGATTTAATTCCAATAGATTTATTACCTTATATTAATAAGCATATTCTAGGATTATCTGCACTACGTATAGTACCTTCTGCAGATGTAAATATTACTACATCCATGTCATTAGGTGTTTTTGTTTTAACTATCTATTACAGCTTAAAAATGAAAGGTATCTGTGGTTTTACAAGAGAACTAACCATGTTTCCTTTTCGCAATCCTATATTTATTCCTATAAATTTAATTTTAGAAAGTGTTAGTCTTTTTGCTAAACCTATTTCTCTAAGTCTTAGATTATTTGGTAATATGTATTCTGGAGAGCTAATTTTTATTCTTATTAATGGTCTATTACCATGGTGGCTACAATGGATACTTAATGTACCATGGGCTATATTCCATATTTTGATTATTTCATTACAAGCTTTTATTTTTATGGTTCTTACAATTGTCTACTTATCTATGGCATCTGAAGAACATTAAAATTTTTAATTTATAATTATTAATAATTTGAGGATTGATATGGGAAAATTAAGTGTAGATTTTCTTTATTTATCTGCAGCTATTATGATGGGATTAGCGTCTGTTGGAGCTGCAATTGGTATAAGTATTCTTGGAGGTAAGTTTTTGGAAGGAGCTGCACGTCAACCTGATTTAATTCCTATTTTACGTACACAATTTTTTATTGTAATGGGTTTAGTAGATGCAGTACCAATGATTACCATAGGTATAGCTTTATATTTGATGTTCGCTCTTACTTAAAATTCAATTTATTTTAAAAAATATGTGAACTGTCAATGTTATAGTTTGTTATTACAAATAATTTCAAGAAAATAATGTAACTAACATAATTGTCTACGTGAGTGGTGTAGTTTTAATAATTAAAATAGAGGTGTTTGATAAAGTGAATATTAATGCAACTATACTTGGTCAAACTATATCATTTATTCTGTTTGTTTTATTCTGTATGAAATATGTGTGGCCTCCTATTATTAATGCAATTGAAAAAAGACAAAAAGAAATTGATGAAAGTCTGAAATTTATTAAAAAAGCAAAAGAAGATGCAAATTTGACACTAGTAAATGCAGAAGATCATTTAAAAAAAGCAAAACAGACAGCTAAGTTTATTATTGATCAAGTTAATAATAATCGTATGCAAATTTTAGAAAAAGCTAAAGCTGAAGCTAATAATGAGCGTATTCGTATTATAGAAGAAGCACAGCATGAAATAGATCTTAAGCGTGATATTGTTTGTGAAGAACTACGTAAAAAGTTGGCTACATTAGTTATAATTGGTGCTGAAAAGATAATAAAACGTTCTATTGACAGAAATATCAATAATGACATTATAGATGAGTTAATCTCAGAATTGAAATAAGGAAATATTAATGTTTATTGAATTAATCACAATAGCTCGCCCTTACGCTAAAGCTATTTTCGATATTTCTCTTGAAAATAAAAATGTTGAACTTTGGCATCATATATTAACTGTAGTTGCACAAATATCTAGTGATACAGAAATTAAAAAAATCTTCCCTCAAAATTTATCTCCTAAAAATATGTATAATATATTTAATAAAATATGTGGCAATGAATTAATTCCTCAAGCTAAAAATTTGATTCAATTAATGGCTGAAAATAAGCGGTTAGATATATTTCCTACAGTTTTACATGAGTTTGGTAAATTACGAGATGCATATGAAACTACAGCTGAAGCTATTATAATTTCTGCCTTAGATTTAAGTATTAAACAATTAGAAGACATTAAAAATGTACTAGAAAAATATTTATTACGAAAAGTGAAATTAAAACATAAAATTGATACTTCTTTGATATCAGGTATTATTATTTATTTAGGAGACCTAGTTATTGATAATAGTATAAGTGGTCGTATCTCTCGTTTAGCAAAAATTTTACAATCTTAGGAAATCTAATCATATGCAACTAAATTCTACAGAGATTAGTGAAATAATAAAACAAAGAATTTCTCAATTTAATATTAAAACACAGTACTATGAAGAAGGCATTATTGTTTCTGTTGCGGATGGTGTCATAAGAGTATACGGATTAGAAAATGTGATGCAAGGAGAAATGATAGCCTTACCAGATAATCGTTATGCTATAGCTCTTAATTTAGAACGTGATTCTGTTGGCGCTGTTGTCATGGGAACTTCTGATGATCTTATTGAAGGCATGAAAGTTAGATGTACTGGACGTATTTGTGAAGTACCTGTAGGAGAAGGATTATTAGGCAGAGTAGTAAACGCACTAGGGATGCCAATTGATGGAAATGGTTTAATATCTAATAATGGATTTGCATCTGTTGAAGTTATTGCCCCTGGAGTAATAGATCGTCAACCTATTGATCAGCCAGTTCAAACAGGTTATAAATCTGTTGATGCAATGATTCCAATTGGACGCGGTCAACGTGAATTAATCATAGGTGACCGTCAAACTGGGAAAACAGCAATGGCTATAGATACCATTATAAATCAAAGAAATTCCGGTATTAAGTGCATTTATGTTGCAATTGGACAAAAAATGTCAACTATCTCTAATGTTATTCGTAAATTAGAAGAATACCAGGCATTGAAAAATACTATAGTTGTTGTAGCTTCTGCTTCTGAATCAGCTACTTTACAATATTTAGCACCTTATTCTGGTTGCACAATGGCTGAATATTTTCGTGATAATGGTAATGACGCATTAATTGTATATGATGATTTGTCTAAACAAGCTATTGCTTATAGACAAATTTCATTGTTATTACGTCGTCCACCTGGAAGAGAAGCATTTCCTGGTGATATATTTTATTTACATTCTAGATTATTAGAAAGAGCATCTCGTGTAACTTCTGCTTATGTAGAACGTGTTACAAAAGGAAATGTTAAAGGACGTACAGGATCTTTAACTGCTTTACCTATAATTGAAACACAGTCTGGCGATGTTTCAGCATTTGTTCCAACTAATGTAATATCTATTACAGATGGTCAGATTTTTTTAGAATCTAGTTTGTTTAATGCTGGTTTAAGACCTGCTGTCAATCCCGGCATTTCAGTATCTCGTGTTGGTAATGCTGCACAAAGCGAAATCATAAAAAAACTATCTGGTGGAATTAGAACTGCGTTAGCTCAATATCGTGAATTAGCATCTTTTTCTCAATTTGCTTCTGATTTAGATGAAATTACTCAGAAACAGCTAAAAAACGGACAAAAAATTACAGAACTTTTAAAGCAAAAACAATATAAACCAATGTCTATTGCTAATCAGAGTCTTCTATTATTCGCAGCTACAAATAATTATTTAGATGATATTGAGGTTAAAGATATTAATAGATTTGAAGAATCATTAATAGATTTTGCAGAAAGAAATTATGCTGATTTGTTACAAGAAATTAATATAAATGGCAAATATAATAGAGATATTAGTACAAGATTAAATAACCTATTTAACACATTTAAATCAACTCAATCATTGTAGTATCTTTTTAAATTTAACTGTGAATAATAATATTAGGATATTAAAAATACATCGATGGCTAGCATAAAACAAATACGTAATAAAATAGAAGTTGTAAAAAATACACAGAAAATAACAAAAGCAATGGAAATGGTTGCTGCATCCAAAATGCGTAAATCTCAACAACGTGTATTAGCTAGTAGACCATACCATGACATGATAATTCAGGTTATAAATCATATTACGTTAGGTAATTTAGAATACAGACATCATTATCTAACAGAACGTGAAGTAAAAAAAGTTGGTTATTTGCTTATTTCAACTGATAGAGGATTATGCAGTGGTTTAAATATAAATTTATTTAAAAAACTATTAGTAAATATAAAATCTTTTCAAGAAAAAAATATAGGAACTGATTTATCTATTTTAGGTTCTAAAGGAATTTCCTTTTTTGACTCTATTATAGGAATTAATGTTGTTGGACATATTAGTGGAATAGGAGATGATTTTGATTTCTCTGAAATAATCGGATTAGTCAAAGTTATGTTATCAGCTTATGATGAAAAAAATATTGATAGACTTTACATAGTAAGTAATAAATTTAATAATACGATGATTCAGATTCCATGTATTAACCAAATAATACCTTTATCACCTATTGAAAATAAAAGCAATATCAAATCTACATGGGATTATTTATACGAACCTGATTCTAAGACATTATTAGATAACCTACTATATAGATATATAGAATCACGGTTTTATCAAGCAGTATTGGAAAATTTGGCAAGTGAACAAGCTGCTAGGATGGTCGCTATGAAAGCTTCAACTGACAATTGTTGCAATTTAATAAGTGAATTAAATTTATTGTATAATAAATGTCGTCAGGCTAATATTACCCAAGAACTTATAGAAATCGTTTCAGGAGCTTCTGCAGTTTAATAAGCAGATTTATATAGAGGGTTTAAAATGGTAACTGGAAAAATTATCCAGATTATTGGAGCTGTCATTGACGTTGAGTTTCCTCAAGATAAAATTCCATTACTGTACAATGCTCTTGACGTACAAAATGGTAATAATAATCTAATATTAGAAGTACAACAACATTTAGGTGGCGGTATAGTACGTACTATAGCTATGGGGTCATCTGATGGATTAAAGAGAGGTTTAATTGTTACTGATCTAAAAAGAAAAATTCAGGTTCCAGTTGGAAAAGCTACTTTGGGACGTATTATGAATGTTCTAGGTGAACCCATAGATATGAAAGGACAATTTAAACAAGAAAACGGTGATGTACCTGAATTCATGTCTATTCATCAATCTGCACCTTCTTATATAGATCAAGCTAACTCTCAAGAACTACTAGAAACTGGAATTAAAGTGATAGACCTTATATGCCCCTTTATAAAAGGAGGTAAAATTGGATTATTTGGAGGAGCAGGAGTAGGTAAAACAGTAAATATGATGGAATTAATTCGTAATATTGCAGCTGAACACTCTGGGTATTCAGTATTTACTGGTGTAGGTGAACGTACTAGAGAAGGAAATGATTTTTATCGAGAAATGATTACATCAAATGTTATTGATAAAGTATCTTTGGTATATGGTCAAATGAATGAACCTCCAGGAAATCGTTTAAGAGTAGCACTTACTGGTCTTACTATAGCAGAAAAATTCCGTGATGAAGGACGTAGTGTTTTATTATTTATTGATAATATATATCGTTATATTCTAGCTGGTACAGAAGTATCAGCATTATTGGGTCGTATGCCCTCTGCTGTAGGTTATCAACCAACTTTAGCAGAAGAAATTGGTTTATTTCAAGAAAGGATTACTTCAACAAAAATTGGTTCTATCACTTCAGTTCAAGCAATATATGTTCCCGCAGACGATATAACAGATCCGGCGCCAGCAGCTACTTTTTCTCATTTAGATTCTACTATAACACTCAGTCGTCAAATTGCATCTCTAGGTATCTATCCTGCAGTTGATCCTCTTGATTCTACTAGCCGTCAATTAGACCCATTATTTGTTGGCCAAGAACACTACTATGTAGCTAGTGGAGTAAAAAGTATATTACAAAGATATCAAGAATTAAAAGATATAATAGTAATATTAGGCATGGATGAATTATCTGAAGAAGATAAATTATTGGTATCAAGAGCTCGTAAAATTGAACGCTTTTTATCTCAACCTTTTTTTGTAGCGGAGGTTTTCACAGGTTATCCAGGAAAATATGTTTTTCTAAAAGATACTATTCGCGGATTTAAAGGTATAATAGAAGGTGAATTTGATAATTTGCCTGAACAAGCATTTTATATGGTTGGAACTATTGAGGAAGTGATAAAAAAAGCAAAACATTTATAATTTAGAAAATGTTTAAGAGCATAAAATATAATGATTAAAAACTATCAGTTAGATGTAGTTAGTGCAGAAAAACAGTTATTTTCTGGTTTAGTACAAAAAATTCAAGTATCAGGTATTGAAGGAGAATTAGGCATTTTTCCTGGACATTCTCCTTTGTTAACTATACTAAAACCAGGAATGATTGGTTTGGTTAAGAAAAATGGAGATACAGAGTTTATTTATCTTTCCGGTGGTATACTTGAAGTACAGCCAAACCGAAGTATAGTTTTAGCTGATATTGCGATTAGAGGAACCGATTTAGATGAAAAACGTGCATTAGAAGCAAAATTTAAAGCAGAACAACAAATAAAAAACAGACATAAAGATGTTAATTATTTAATAGCTTCTATAAAGTTAGCAAAAGCTATAGCAAAATTACGTGTAATCGAATTAACTAAAAAATCAATTAAATAATCAAAGATATAAATCATATTTTATGTGTAATAATTTAATAAATATAGTCATTCTTGCAGCAGGTAAAGGAACACGAATGTGTTCAAATTTACCAAAAGTGTTGCATAAACTAGCAGGTAAATATATTGTCGAGTATGTAATTGATGTAGCCAAAGAGATTAATAAAGATAAAATTTACATTGTATATGGTTTTAAAGGAGAATTGCTTAAACAATATTTAAATGATTCTTCAATAAACTGGATATTACAGGATAAACAACTGGGTACAGGACATGCAGTCGCACAGGTACTACCATATCTTCATGATAATGAAAAATTATTAATTTTATACGGTGATGTTCCATTAATTTCTAAAGAAACTCTAGAACGTCTATTCAGTATACAACCAAACGACGGTATTGGGTTGTTAACAGTAATATCAGATAATCCAAATGGATATGGTAGAATAATTAGAAATAATGGGATTATTAC
The DNA here is from genome assembly GCF_009829945.1 of Pantoea sp. SoEX. Classification (GTDB taxonomy): domain Bacteria; phylum Pseudomonadota; class Gammaproteobacteria; order Enterobacterales; family Enterobacteriaceae; genus Pantoea_C. The sequence goes on along the minus strand of NZ_SZZT01000006.1, from coordinate 37,348 downwards.
AGAAATTATTGAACATAAAGATATTATAAATGATCAATATTTAAATATCACAGAAATTAATACGGGTATAATGATTGCTAATGTAAGAAAATTAAGATATTGGTTAAAAAATATTACTAATGAAAATGCTCAAAAAGAGTTTTATTTAACAGATATAGTTAAAATAGCTTATCAAGATAATTGTTTTATTCAATCTGCTAGTCCAGTAAATTTATATGAAATAAAAGGCGTAAATAATTGCATACAATTAGCAAATGTAGAAAGAATTTATCAAAATATACAAGCAGAAATTTTAATGCTATCTGGAGTTACAATATTTGATCCAAATCGTTTTGATCTGAGAGGTACATTAATATGCGGAATTGATGTTGAAATTGATACTAATGTAATTATAGAAGAACATGTAATACTAGGTAATAGAGTAAAAATTGGATCTGGTTGTATTATTAAAAATAGTTTTATTGGTGATGATTGTAATATTTATCCTTATTCAGTTATAAGTAACTCAAATTTATCTATAAAATGCAAAGTTGGTCCATTCTCTCATTTTCGTAATAATGTTAAATTAGACAAAAACTCATGTATAGGAAATTTTGTTGAAATGAAAAATGTTTCTTTAGGCAAATCTTCAAAAGCAAAACATCTTTCTTATCTTGGAGATGCAATAATAGGTGCTAATGTAAATATTGGAGCCGGTACAATAACTTGTAACTATGATGGTAAAAATAAATTAAATACTGTTATTGGTAATAATGTTTTTATTGGTGCTTGTAGTCAATTAGTTGCTCCATTGGATATTTCAGAAAATGTTACTATAGCTGCTGGAACAACTGTTTTAAAAGATGTAAAAAATAAAAATTTAGTATTAAATCCTAAAAAACAAATTCATAAAAAAGATTGGAAACGTCCATCAGAAAGATAACTTTATTTTTTTGATATTATCATTTAATAATAATTTTAAGAAAAATGTTATTATGTGTGGAATTATTGGTGCTGTTGCGCAACGTAATATAACAAAAATTTTGTTAGAAGGTTTATTACGTTTAGAATACCGTGGATATGATTCAGCTGGTCTAGCTGTAGTGGATAAATTTGGAAATTTTAATCGCTTTCGTTGTTTAGGAAAAGTGCAAAAATTAATAGAAGCCACTCAAAATAAAAATTTAATAGGGTTTATTGGATTAGCTCATACACGTTGGGCAACTCATGGAATTCCTTCGGAAGTTAATGCACATCCACATATATCTGAATACATCATTGTCGTACATAATGGAATGATAGAAAATCATGAACAACTAAGAAAAGAGCTTATATCATGTGGATATTTTTTCTCTTCTGAAACTGATACTGAAGTAATAGCACATCTATTACATTTAAAACAAAAACAACATGGAGGATCTCTATTAGAGATAGTTTTACAAACAATTCCTCAAATCAATGGATCATTTGGAATAGTAGTTATGGATAGACGTAATCCAACAATTCTTGTAGCTGTAAGAATAGGTAATCCTTTAGTGATTGGTTGTGGAGTGGGTGAAAATTTTGTTGCATCTGATCAGCTGGCTTTATTGTCTATAGCCAATAGTTTTATTCATTTAGAAGAAGGAGATGTTGCAGAGATTAGCTGCGATAAAATTAATATTTTTAATGTTATGGGTAATATTGTTAATCGAAACGAGATTAAATCTCATATACATTATGATATAACAAGTAAAGGTAATTATAATCACTATATGCAGAAAGAAATCTATGAACAACCTACAGCAATTGAAAATACATTAAGAGGACGTTGTAAAAATAAAGAGATAGATCTTGAAGAATTAGGAGTAAATATAAAATTTCTAAAGAAAATTAGACATATTCAAATTATTGCTTGTGGTACATCATATAATTCTGGATTAGTTTCACGTTACTGGTTTGAATCTTTAGCTAATATTCCTTGTGATGTTGAAATTGCTTCTGAATTTCGATATCGCAAATTTCAGGTAAGAAAAAATAGTTTACTAGTTGCTTTGTCACAATCTGGTGAAACTGCTGATACTTTAGCAGCGTTACGTTTATCAAAAAAATTTAATTTTATAGGATCATTAGCAATATGCAACGTACTTCATTCTTCAATAGTACGTGAATCTGATTTATATTTAACCACTAAATCTGGAATTGAAATAGGAGTAGCTTCTACTAAAACTTTTAGTACACAGTTAACAGTTTTATTAATGTTAGTAATTAAGTTAGGTAGTTTGAATGGTATGAATTTAGAAGTACAGCATAACATTATTAAAGCAATTCAAACATTGCCTTATCGTATAGAGCAAGTTCTAGCTAAAGATAAGATGATAGAAGAAATAGCTAAAGATTTCTTTAATAAAAATCACGCATTATTTATAGGTAGAGGTGATCATTATCCAATAGCTATGGAAGGAGCACTAAAGTTAAAAGAAATATCTTATATTCATGCTGAAGCATATGCAGCAGGAGAATTAAAACATGGCCCACTAGCATTAATTGATGATAAAATGCCTGTAATAGTGATAGCACCAAATAACGAACTTTTAAGAAAATTGAAATGTAACATCGAAGAAATAAGAACTAGAGGTGGTTTATTATATATATTTACTGATCAAAACACAGATTTTAAAGATACATATAATATGAAAATAATTCAGCTACCATATGTAGAGAATATAACGGCTCCTATTTTTTATACAATTCCATTACAATTACTTTCCTATTATGTAGCTATTATTAAATGTAGAAACATAGACCAACCGCGTAATTTAGCAAAATCTGTTACTGTTGAGTAGTTATACATTTTCACTAGTGAATTTCTTAATTGCATTTAATATTCATCCCCTCTAATACGACTGCGATAACTTTCCCAGTCAAAATAAACCCAAATACTTTTTCCAAGTCTCATTCTATCCATAACTCTTTCTCCTAAAAGAGAGTTCATATTATTATGATCTAGATTTGATAACATACCTGTTGGTCGTTTAGATGAGGATCTTCTATCAACGATCTGGTTAATAATCATTTTTTCGTATCTCGATTCACTTTGTATCCCTATTTCATCAATTATTAGTAAATCAACATCACTTAAGTTTTTAATTAGCTGATCTTCAGTAATATCGCTAGTTTCATTAAAAGTGGCTTTCATACTAGACATTAAATCAGCAACAGTAACAATTAAGACACATTTACCTCTCAATATTAGTTCATTTCCTATTGCTGCTGCTAAATGATTTTTTCCTGTTCCAGGACGGCCAGAAAAAACAAAACTAGCAATACTATTATCAAATTCAATGGAATATTGTCTTGCTAATTTAAGAGCTTTACCTTGGCCTTCGTTCTCTACTTGATAATTATCAAATGAACAATTAATGTGTAACTCTCTAATACCAGATCTACACATAATACGTTGCATTTTCATTGCTTTATTTTCACGAGCAATGGTAGCTGAATTCAACCGTCCTTCTTCTTGATTCCATGCTAAAAGATCTTCACCTGTATTGAATTTTGGTTGAGTACCTTCTGGTATAATTTTTTTTATTCGACTTAAAATATTATTAAGCGTTTTCATTAATTATCCTCGAAAACCTTTAGGAATACTAAGAGTTGCATTAGATATTTGATTAACATTTACTCTTGATTTATCAAAATTACTATTACGGATCATTTGCAAATTGCGTGCAAATTTTTGTTGCCATTGAATATGATGAAATAAACTGCCTTCAGCATGCCAATATGATATAAATCCTGACAATTCAGCATCTGTAATCGGACTAGTCAATAGTATGCCCCAAATTGCAGCTTGTCTTATAAAATCAGAATCTGGTTGCCAACCATCATACATAGCATATTTTCCGATAGGTGTATAAATACTTCTACTTGTTTTATTATTGATAATATTGTTTTCTATCAATAGATTATTGTTTTTTGATGTATTTTCAACTTCTAGAGCTAATAATTTAGCTAAACGTTCAGGAGTAATAGCATACATTACTGGAGTATAGTTCTTTAATATAGCTAAAATACCTCCATCGCTTTTTTTTAAAGAACTAATAGGATTTTGACAAAACGAGTGTAAGCTTATAATTCTCGAGGATAAAATTTTTGCTGGCATTAATAAACCTGAAATTAATGATTTTTTGATAAAATTGTGCAATAATATTATAAAAATGTGTTATATTTAATTTTATTTTTTATATAGCATATTAATCCTGATAATAGTATTGCATGGATCAATATTTTGTCAAATATCAATATTAGAAACTTTTAGCGCATTATTTTCAATAAATAAACGTCTAGGTTCTACCGAATCACCCATTAAAGTACTAAACAATTTATCAGCAGTTATAGCATCTGTTACTGTTACACGTAACATACGACGAGTATCGGGATTCATAGTTGTTTTCCATAATTGATCTGGGTTCATTTCCCCTAAACCTTTGTAACGTTGAATTGACATATTATTGTTAGATTCTTTGATTAACCAATCAATAGCTTGTCCAAAATCATCTACTAATTTATGACGTTCTCCTCTTTTTACATATAATTGTTCTTTTAATAAATTACGAAAAATAGAATTTAAATCGTAAATTTTTTTATATTCTATATTATGAAATATTTCTTCACTTATAACATATTCTGTATTAACACCGTAAATACAAATATTAAAAATTAAGTTAAAACAAGATTTTTCTACATTTTTATGTAATTTTAAATCGTATTTACTATAATTATTTTCGAATTTATTTAAATATTTTATTATATTATTTAGCCATGTGTACACTTCTGATTCATTATTGAAATCAGTTATATTATCGTTATTAATAAAAGCGTTAAACAATTTAATAGGTACAACATGTGACATATTGCTTATTTTTTGTTTAATTTTATTAAATTTATTAATTAATTTTGCTAAATCTTTTCCTTTTATAGAGGATAATTCAGGTTTAGTATACAGTAAAGCTCCATTTAGTGCATTCTTAATTTGATATTCATACATTTCAGCTTCGTCTTTAATATAATATTCTTTTTTCCCTTTTTGTACTTTATAAAGAGGAGGTTGAGCTATATATATATAACCTCTTTGTATAATTTCTGGCATTTGACGATAAAAAAAGGTTAACAGTAAAGTACGAATATGAGAACCATCAACATCAGCATCTGTCATAATAATTACTCTGTGATATCGAATTTTATCTGGATTATATTCTTCTCTCCCAATACCACATCCTAAAGCAGTTATCAATGTAATTACTTCTTCTGAATTAAGCATTTTGTCAAAATTGGCTTTTTCAACATTAAGAATTTTTCCTTTTAAAGGTAAAATTGCTTGATATTTACGATTTCTTCCTTGTTTTGCTGAACCACCAGCAGAATCACCTTCTACTAAATAAATTTCCGATAATACAGGATCATGTTCTTGACAATTGGCTAATTTTCCCGGTAAACCTATTAGTTCTAATACTCCTTTACGTCTAGTCATTTCTCTTACACGACGTGCAGCTTCTCTAGTACGAGCTGCATCAATGATTTTATTTATGATTTTTTTTGCATCACTAGGATGTTCTAATAAATACTCTAATAGTTGTTCATTTATACTTTGTTCAACTGCGGATTTTACTTCAGATGAAACTAGTTTTTCTTTAGTCTGAGATGAGAATTTTGGATCTATCATTTTTACTGAAACGATTGCAATCAAACCTTCGCGAGCATCATCACCAGTAGTATTAACTTTAGATTTTTTATGGTAACCTTCTTTATCCATATAAGAGTTTAATGTACGTGTTAGAGCTGTACGAAAACCAGCAAGATGCGTTCCCCCATCCTGTTGTGGTATATTGTTAGTAAAACAATAAATATTTTCTTGAAAACCATCATTCCACTGCATTGCTACTTCTATACTAATATTATCTTTCTCATTAGTGATATGACAAACAGTTGGATGTATTGGATTTTTGTTTTGATTTAAATATTCAATAAAAGCTCTAATACCTCCACTATAATGGAAGTAATCACGTTTATCTTTTCTTTGATCTCTAAAGCAAATAGATATTTTAGAATTTAAAAAAGATAATTCACGCAGACGTTTAGCTAAAGTGTTATAATCAAATTTAGTTATATTAGTAAATATATTTTTGCTTGGCCAAAAACGTATACTAGTTCCATTGTCTTGAGTATTACCAATAATATGTAATGAAGATTCTGGTACTCCATAGTGATAAATTTGTTGATATATCTTATTATCTCTATATATGTTTAATTCTAATTTTTCAGATAGAGCATTAACTACAGAAACTCCTACTCCGTGAAGACCACCTGATACTTTATAAGAACAATTATCGAACTTACCACCAGAATGTAACACTGTCATTATTACTTCAGCTGCAGAAATGCCTTCTTCTTTGTGAATATCAGTTGGTATCCCACGTCCATTATCTTTAACGGAAATAGAATCATCACTATGTATAGTTATATTAATTAAATTACAGTAGCCAGCTAGAGATTCATCAATTGCATTATCAATAATTTCAAATACCATATGGTGTAAACCGGTACCATCATCTGTATTACCAATATACATACCTGGACGTTTACGCACAGCATCAAGACCTCGAAGAACTTTAATACTAGAAGAATCATAGGAATTTAACATAGATATTTCTCATTTTAACTATAATTTACATTTTAAGATTATTTTTTAATATTTCAAATTACTATAAATTGACAGATATACTTAATTTCAGTTAAAAATAGTATTTTTTCATTTTTACAAAAATTAAACAATATAACATTATATTCGCATTGGCATTACCACATAATGGACATAAGGATTGGTAGTATCTTTAATATGTACGCTAGATATAGAATCTGTAAATAATAAACGTATTGTTCCGCACTTTAACGTATTCAATATATCTAAAATATATATAACATTAAAACAAATTTCTAATTTGTTCCCATTATAACTAACTGCTAATTTTTCTTTTGATTCTTCGTTATTAGAATTGCTTGCAGTTATGGTCAATTGATTATGACTTAATTGTAGACGAATACTTCGAAATTTTTCATTAGATAGTATAGATGCTCGGGATAATGCTTGTTTTAGTAACAAGCAATCTACCTCTAATACTTGGAATATTTTATTAGAATTTTTTTTCAGTACTTGACGGTAATCAGGAAACATACCATCAATTAATCTAGAAGTAAAAATAATTTCTTTAGTATAAATTCTAATATTATTAGAACCAATATGTATTTTTAAATATATGTTTTCTCCGTTTAATAAACGCGTTAATTCAATTATACCCTTACGTGGCATGATTATTGAATATTTAGGTAATGCTTTATTAACTTTTACGAAACAAGTTGCTAGGCGATGACCATCTGTTGCTACTGCACGAACCTCTTGATTTTCTATTTCCAACATAATTCCATTTAAATAATGGCGTACATCTTGATAACCCATTGAAAATTGAGTTAATTCTATTAATTTCTTTAGATTTTCTTGCAATAAATCAAATTCAATTTCAACATTCCAATCATCAATGTTAGGAAAATTCATGGGTGGTAATGTTGATAAAGAAAAACTACTAGAATTAGCAGTTATTAACATCATGTTATTCTCAACATGAATATTGATAATTGATCCAGATATAATACTCCGACAAATATTTAAAAATTTTCTTGCTGGTACTGTAATAGATCCAGATTGATCTAATTTTAATAACTCTACTCGTGTTATCATTTCTATTTCTAGATCAGTTCCAATTATAGTAAGAAACTGACCATCTGTTTCCATTAATATATTTCCAAGAATTTGTTGTATAGGTCTACTATTTAGTGAAAGACTAATTTGTTGTAATGGTTTAATTAATTTTTCTCTTTCAATAAGTAATTTCATAATAATTGATATTTTTAAGAAGATAATAATCTAATAAGATTATAAAAATCTTTTTCGATATTATAATTGTTTTTACATAATATTTTAATTTTACGACATGCGTGAAGCACAGTAGTATGATCGCGTCCACCAAAAGCTTTACCTATCTCCGATAAGCTATGATTAGTTAATTCCTTAGATATAGTCATAGCAATTTGACGTGGATGTGTAAATGAACGTGATCTATTCTTAGAAATAATGTCTAAAATTGTTATTTTATAATATTCAGCTACTTTTTTTTGAATATTAGGAATTGTTACTACATTTCTATGTAAAGCTAGTAGATCTTGTAATACCTTGTTCACAAATTCAATATTAATTATACATCCTATAAAATTAGCATTAGCAATTATTCTATTCAAAGCGCCTTCAAGTTCACGTATATTAGAATTTAAATGCTTAGCAATAAAGTATGCTACATCATGAGATAAAATAACACTATTTTCATTAGCTTTTTTCATTAATATTTCTATACGAGTTTCTAGTTCAGGCGGTTTAACTGCTATAGTTAATCCACATCCAAAACGTGATTTTAGTCTATCCTCAATACCAAGCAGATCTTTTGGATAACGATCTGAAGTAATAATTATTTGTTTATTATTTTCTATTAATATATTGAAAGTATGAAAAAATTCTTCTTGAGATCTTTCTTTATTGGCAAGAAATTGTATATCATCAATAAGTAAAGTATCAGCTGAACGATAGTAACATTTAAAATCTTCTATTGCATTATTTTTTAATGCTTTCACCATATTTTGAACAAAAAGTTCCGAATGTATGTAAACTAATTTTACATTAGATAATCTATCAACAATTTTATTACCTACTGCATGAAGCAAATGAGTTTTTCCTAATCCAGTACTACCATAAATAAATAATGGATTGTATTTAATATCTTTACTATTACTAGTTATTTGATATGCTACTGTACGTGCTAATTTATTGCACTTACCTTCTACAAAACAATCAAAAGTATATTTTTTATTTAAGTTTGAATTGTAAAAAATATTGGATTTTATTAAAAAATTATTCCAGGATGCAACTTCAATCTGCTTATTTATAAAATTTTTTTTTATTGATGTAATAGGTATCCCAATTTTCACTGTAGTATTTTTTTCTAAATTACAAATTCCTACTTTAAAATTTAATAGCGGTGCATCAATACCGCAAAGTTCTTTCATTAGTTCATTTATGTTTTTATAGTATTTATATTTTACCCAGTCAAGTATAAACCTGTTTGGAGCATATAAAGCAAGAATATTTTTGCTCATTTTAGCATGTAATGGGCGAATCCACATACTAAATTCAGTAGCAGTTAGTTGATTTTGTAATCTGGTAAGGCATTGTTGCCAAAGCGTAATTGACACTTTACACTCCAATCTTATAATTGTATATAAAATTTAAGCTAACATTAAAAATTAAAAAATTATTTGTTAACATAAATAAAAAATACTATATTTAGTAATAAATTTTTCACACAATAATTTAGCTAGAATAATTAAAATTCAGCTAAACTTCTATAAGAATTGAATTAAAACATAACAATATTAAAATCTCGCTTACTAACAAGTTAATTACGCATTTAAAATGAAATTAAAGTTCTTAAAAATATTTACGGTATGATCAATTATTTATTTTATAAATTTATTTCTCTAGTATATAATTTTCTTGATAATTATTCTAAAGTAGTATTTTATATAGTAATATTTAGTTTTTAATTTTTAATCAAATAAAAAATCTAATTAAATACATTATAATTGCATATTGTAAAATAAAGATATTTAAATTGTAGAGTGAAATTTTTGTTTTTAGGTTAATTTTTACTAAAAATAATCATTAATTTAAGTCACAATAATTAATACTATTGATATTAATTAATTTTTAAGGAAATATGATGTTATGAAAAGAACTTATCAACCTTCCGTAATAAAACGAAATAGATCTCATGGATTTAGAGCTCGCATGTCTACTAAAAATGGTCGTAAAATCTTAGCTTATAGGAGAGCTAAAGGAAGAACTTGTTTAACTATTTCTAAACATTTTTGATGTTATTTAATTTATTATGCATAAATTTTATTTTCCCAAAACATTACGTTTATTAAATTCTAAAGAATTTTCTTTTGTGTTTCAAAAACCTCAACGTGCTTACTCTTCGCAAATTAATATATTTGGTCGTGCTAATAAACTTAAATATCCACGTATTGGGCTTACTATTGCTAAAAAATATGTTAAACTCGCTCATGAACGTAATAGAGTTAAGAGACTCATTAGGGAATATTTTCGGTTAAATCAACATAAATTACCATCAATGGATTTTATTGTTATTGCTAAAAAAGAAATTGTTTATTTAGATAATTTTACGATCTTGAAAAAACTGGAGAAATTATGGCAGCGTCATTTTCAATCGTTTTAAGAATCTTGATTGCATTGGTACGTATATATCAAGTTTTTATAAGTTCATTGTTAAATCCACATTGCAGATTTTATCCGAGCTGTTCTCAATATGCTATCAAAGCTCTGCAAAGATTTGGAGTAATATCAGGAAGTGTTTTGATTTTAAAACGTATACTAAGATGTCATCCTTTACAAAAAGGCGGACACGATCCTGTACCAACAAAAATTTTTCATAGAAGAGAATATTAAAGATGGATTCACAACGCAATCTTTTTTTGATTGTTTTCTTATTATTGTTCATTATTTTTTGGCAAAATTGGCAAATGGATCATAGTGTTGAATTAGCTAATAATCCAGAAATAAAAAATAGTAGTAATAACGAAAGTAATATCTCTGGAAATACTAACAAAAATATTTCAATCAAAGACAAAGATCAGAATATTTTGGTAAAAACTGATGTGTTTTCATTAAATATTAGTAATTATGGTGGAGATATACATCAAGTTGAACTGCTAAATTTTGCAGAAGGACTTGGATCTAATAAACCATTAAAATTACTTGAAACAAATCCTTTATTTTTATATCAAGCGCAAACTGGTATAAATGGTGTTGATGGTCCAGATAATATAGAAAAAAATATACGTCCAAAATTTATTGCAAAAAAAAATTATTTTGAAATGAGAAAAGGACAAAATGAATTAAAAGTACCAATTGAATATACAAGTAAAAACGGAATTAAATATACAAAAATTTTTATTTTTAAAAAAGGAAATTATTCAGTAAATATACTTTATAACATTAATAATATTAGTAAAAAACCAATAAAAATATCAACATTTGGTCAATTGAAACAAACGGTTGAATTGCCAAAATCTCGTACTGTTAATAATAATTTTACTTTACATAATTTTCGTGGTGCAGCTTATTCTACAGATAAAATAAGATATAAAAAATATAAATTTGAAAACATAATAGAAAATGAAAACTTGAATATCAAAACCAAAAGTGGCTGGGTGGCTATGCTCCAACAGTATTTTGCATCAGCTTTAATATTTAATAATGAAGGTATTAATACTATTTATACAAACAATATTAATAACCACGAAGTTACCATAGGTTATCAATCTTCTACCATAATTATTCCACCTCATACTCAAAAAAATATTTCTAATACTATTTGGCTTGGACCAGAACTACAAGATCAAATGGGCCTTTTAGCTCCTAATCTAGATTTAACTGTAGACTACGGTTGGTTATGGTTTCTTTCAAAACCACTTTTTAAATTATTAAAATTCATATATAGTTTTGTAAATAATTGGGGTTTTTCTATAATAATTATTACTTTTATTGTACGTGGCATTATGTATCCTTTAACTAAAGCTCAATACCTATCCATGGCAAAAATGCGTATGTTACAACCGAAGATTCAAAATATACGTGATCGTTTTAAACATGATAATCAAAAAATGGGGCAAGAAATTATGGGATTATATAGAGAAGAAAAAGTAAATCCTTTTGGTGGATGTTTGCCTCTGATTATCCAAATGCCTATTTTTTTAGCTCTTTACTATATGCTTTCAAGTTGTGTAGAATTAAGACATGCTCCATTTATTTTTTGGATTCACGATTTGTCAGCGCAAGATCCATACTATATACTGCCAATAATTATGGGTGTTACTATGTTTATCATACAAAAAATGTCACCGGCAAATATTACAGATCCAATGCAACAAAAATTTATGAATTTTATGCCAATTGTATTTAGTATTTTCTTTTTATGGTTCCCATCTGGTTTAGTTATATATTATATTGTTAGTAATTTAGTAACAATTATACAACAACAAATAATCTATCGGAGCTTAAAAGAATATGGTTATTAATAATTACTTACAATACAATTAAACAAAAATTTTATTATTTAAAATAACTATTAGATATGAATCAAAATGATACGATTGTTGCACAGGCAACACCTATTGGATACGGTAGTATAGGGGTTTTACGTGTTTCTGGAATTAAAGCTGCAGAAATTGCTAAAAAAATATTATATAAAATTCCCAGACCTCGTTACGCTGATTATCTCCCTTTTAATGATTTTAATGGCATAATGTTAGATAAAGGAATTGCTTTATGGTTTCCTAATCCACATTCTTTCACTGGCGAAGATGTTTTAGAACTTCATTGTCATGGAGGTCCGATAATTTTAGATTTATTATTAAAATCTATAATAAGTTTACCTAAGGTACGTATTGCAAATCCAGGTGAGTTTTCTCAAAGAGCATTTATAAATGGAAAAATTGATTTAACACAAGCGGAAGCAATTGCAGATTTAATTAATGCCAGTTCGGTACGAGCAGCTATGTCAGCAGTTAATTCATTGCAAGGTGTATTTTCATCTCACGTAAATAAAATAACAGAAAAAATTATTAATCTGAGAATTTCTATAGAGACATCTATTGATTTTTCTACCGAAGACATTAAAAGTATTTCTAAAAAAGAAATTTATAGTAATATAAAAAATATCATTAATAATTTAAAACAATTAATTTCAGATTCAAATCAGGGTTGTTTATTAAATGAAGGTATGACAATAGTCATTGCTGGAAATCCTAATGTTGGTAAATCTAGTTTATTTAATTCGTTAATAAAAAAAGAAATGGCTATTGTCACAAATATAATTGGCACAACTCGTGATATATTACATGATTATGTAAATCTTGATGGGATACCTCTGCGTATATTAGATACAGCAGGGTTACGTAACTCTCTAGACGAAATTGAAAGTATTGGTATAAAAAAAGCTTTCAATGAGATTAAAAAAGCAGATCATGTTTTATTTGTAGTTGATGGAATAAAGGTAACAACAGAAAAATCTGTAGAAATGTTATTAAATTTTTTATATGATTTATCTATTCAAGTGCCTATCACAATAATTAGGAATAAAGCAGATATTACTAGAGAACCTGTGGGTATTACTAAAATTAATGGATTTACAATAATTCATTTATCTGCATTAACAAATGCTGGAATGGAATATTTATTTCAATATCTAAAGAAAATTATGGGTTTAAAAAACACAGTAGAAGGTAATTTTATTGCTAGACGAAGACATATTCATGCTTTAGAAGTAGCATATAAGCATTTAATAAAAATTAATAATAAATTGTTGATGAATTACTACACAGAAGAACTTATAGCTGAAGATCTGAGATTTGTACAACGAGAATTAAATAAAATTACTGGATCTTTTACTTCTGAAGATTTATTGAACAAAATTTTTTCTAGTTTTTGTATAGGAAAATAATATTATCTTTTATCAAAAATTAACCTACTGAGTGTAATAATAAAAAATTCTTTGGTTATTTATTATAAATCAAATAAATTTAACTAAAAATTACCTATTTCAGTATATAAATAATTTTATCTCTATAAAAGAATATTTTATGATTGTTTTTTAATATTTAATAAATTTTAAATGTATAATGAAAAAATTTGATATAAAAACATTCCAAGGATTAATTTTAACCTTACAAGAATATTGGTTACGGCAAGGATGTATAATTATACAACCTTTAGACATAGAAGTAGGAGCAGGAACTTCTCATCCAATAACTTGTTTAAATGCATTGGGACCTGAACCAATTGCAGCAGCATATGTTCAACCTGCGCGTCGACCTAATGATGGTCGTTATGGTAAAAATCCAAACCGTTTACAATACTATTTTCAATTTCAAGTTATCATAAAACCTGCACCTAAAAATATTCAAGAACTATATTTAAATTCACTAAAAAAACTGAATATAAATCCTGCAGTACAAGATGTACGTTTTGTAGAAGATGATTGGGAAAATCCAACTTTAGGAGCTTGGGGGCTGGGTTGGGAAGTGTTACTTAACGGTATGGAAATTACTCAATTTACTTATTTTCAACAAATTGGTTGTATTGATTGCAGACCTGTTACTGGAGAAATTACTTATGGTTTGGAAAGAATTGCAATGTTTATACAACGTGTTGATAACGTATATGATTTAGTATGGAATAACGGTTTATATGGTATAACTACTTATAGAGATATATTTTATAAAAATGAATTAGAACAATCAGCGTATAACTTTGAATATGCTAATACTGATTTTTTATTCATTCGCTTTGAGCAATATGAAAAAGAAATTTTATATTTATTAAGTTTACAAACCCCTTTACCAATACCAGCTTATGAGTGTGTTTTGAAAGCAATTCATAGTTTTAATATTTTAGATTCTCGTAAAGCTATTTCAGTAACTGAACGTCAATGCTATATTTTACGTATTCGTAACCTAACTAAATCTATTGCAGAAGCGTATTATATTTCCCGTAAAGCATTAGGTTTTCCAATGTGTAATTTAAAAAAATGAAGAGGTTGTAAATGAGTGGAAAAACTTTAATAGTGGAGATAGGTACAGAGGAACTTCCACCAAAGATGCTTTATGGTTTAGCACAATTATTTTATGAAAATATTATCGCAGAACTTAAAGTTTTTCAATTAGTTTATAAAAAAGTAATTTGGTTTGCTTCTCCCAGACGTTTAGCTTTAAAAGTAATGCATTTAAATACCTATCAAGTTGATAGAGTAATTGAAAAAAGGGGACCTAAATTAACAGAAGCATTTGATATTAAGGGAAATATCACAGAAAAAGCCAATACATGGATACATTTTAACAAAGTACCTATTTCTGAATTAGAAACCCTGTATACTACTAAAGGTGAATGGTTGATTTGTCGTAAAATAATTAAAGGTAAAAAAACAAATTTATTATTGCCAGAAATTATTGAAAAAGCAATAAAAAAAATATCTATACCCAAATTAATGAGATGGGGTGAAAATAATATAAAATTTATTCGTCCAGTTCATACAATTACAATATTATTTGGAGATAAGTTAATTCCCAGTATTTTATTCGGAGTTAAATCTAAACGGATAATTTACGGTCATCGTTTTATGGGACATAGTAAAATTAAGTTGATTAATGCAGATGAATATCCTCAAGTTCTTTTAGAAAAAGGTAAGGTAATTGCAGATTATAAAAAACGCAAAGAAATAATAAAAAATGGTATAGAATTAACTTCATGTAAATTAGGTGGTAAAATATACCTGAATGATGAATTATTACAAGAGGTAACATCTTTAGTTGAATGGCCAATTATTTTACATGCTAGCTTTAAAGAAGAATTTCTAAATATTCCAAATGAACTACTGATTCATATAATGGAAAACGTACAAAAATATTTTCCAATATATGGTATTAAGGGTAATTTATTGTCTAATTTTATTTTTATTACTAATATAGAATCTAATGACAATAACGATATAATTATTGGGAATGAAAAAGTATTAAATGCTCGCTTAGAAGATGCTAAATTCTTTTTCGATCATGATAAAAAAAGAGTTTTATTAGATAATTTACAGTTATTAGAAAAAGTAATATTTCATAAAAAATTAGGTTCATTACGAGATAAAACTAAAAGAATACAGCACTTATCTAAGTGGATTGCTCAAAAAATAGGTGCTAACGTAGAATATTCTATACGAGCTAGTTTATTATCAAAATGTGATTTAATTACTAGAGTAGTATGTGAATTTCCTGATATGCAAGGTATCATGGGCATGTATTATGCAATATATAATGGGGAAAATAGAGATATTGCATTTGCACTAAGTGAACAGTATAAACCATCTTTTTCTAAAGACACAATACCTTCTAGTTTGATAGGATGTACGCTATCTATTGCTGATAAAATAGATACTTTAGTAGGAATGTTCGGTATAAATGAAATCCCTAAAGGTAGTAGAGACCCCCTAGCTCTTCGTCGTGCTGCATCTGGAATACTAAGAATTATTATTGAGAAAAAATTACCTTTAAGTTTAGAAGATCTAGTACAGGAAGCAGTTAGTATATATAAAGATAAATTAATTATTAAAGATATTATTAATAATATCTTAAACTTTATGTTTAAGCGTCTTGAAAAATTTTATATTGATTTTGATATCAATATTTTTAAAGCAGTGTTATCAGTTCGTCCATTATATCCAGCAGATTTTGACCTACGCATGCAAGCTTTATCCTATTTTTTATCTCTTAAAGAATCTAATAAACTAATAGTTATCAATAAAAGAGTTTCTAATTTTTTAATAAAGTCCAATCATACCGTATGTCATGTCATAAATATATCTTTATTAAAACAAAAAGAAGAAATAGAGTTATTAAATAATATATCAAATTTAACAATTAAATTACAACCATATTTTTCCAAAGGATTATATACAGAAGCATTAATTGAATTAACTACATTAAGTTCAATAATAGACAAATTTTTTGATAAAGTACAAATTAATACTTTTGATGAAAATATACATATCAATCGTTTGACATTATTGTCAAAAATAAGATCTCTGTTTTTACAAATTGCAGATATATCTTTATTAAAATAATAAAATATGATTATAAATAATTTTTCTCATTTTATTATACAATTATTTTACTGGAATTTTAATATGAAAGAAAATATAAGAAAAAATACAATACAATCAATTAATATTAAAACTATAGTAAAAAAAAAATTTGGAAAAATAATGATTATTTCTCTAGTATAAAAAACGATTTTTTAGCAGAAGAATATCCTGCTGCTTTGATATATAATGGTATATCTTATGTAGTTATGATGGTTACTCCGCAAAATTTAGATCTATTTGGAATTGGATTTTCTCTTTCAGAAGGTATCATTAATTCCTATAATGATATATTGGGTATAGATATTATATTTAATATATGTGGCATCGAAATTCAAATGGATATTTCTTCTCGTTGTTTCGAAGCTTTTAAAATAAAGAAAAGAGCAATGTTAGGGAGAACTGGATGTGGTATATGTGGTATTGAACAATTAAATCAAGCTATTAATTATAATATTAAACCATTGCCATTTAGTCAAAAAATCAATCTTAAACATATTGATATTGCAATCAAAAAGCTCAAAGAATATCAACCTATTGGAATAAAAACTAACTGTACTCATGCTGCATTATGGATAAAAAATACAGGTCAGTTAATATGTGGATATGAAGATGTAGGTCGTCATGTAGCTTTAGATAAACTATTAGGATATATAGGAAAAATAAAAGATAAAAAAGGTGCAATTTTGATATCTAGTAGAGCTAGTTATGAAATAATTCAAAAATCTGCAATTTGTTGTATTGAAATAATATTTGCTTTATCTGCAGCTACTGCATTAGCAGTTGAAATGGCAGAGAAATATAATATAACTCTTGTAGGTTTTTCAAAACCTGGATGTTATACTATATATTCTAATCCTCAAAGATTAATATAAAAGATAATTAATATTATAAAATGTCAATATGAAATTGGAATATATTGTAACTATTTATAATTAGTACTAAAATAGATCAATTTTTTATTTTTCATGTTAATTATCAATTCTTAAAAAAATTTAATAAATATTAAATAATATATTACTTAATAATAAAATATGTTTAATAATTATTTATTTGTTGGAGAGTTAATAATATGAGTTATTCACTGCCGCAGTTACAATATTCATACGATGCTTTAGAACCATATTTTGATGAAAAAACAATGGAAATTCATCATACCAAGCATCACCAAACTTATATAAATAATGCTAATATCTTACTAAAAGATACAAAATTAGCTGAACTACCAGTTGAAGATTTAATTACAAAATTAAACGAATTACCTATTAATATCCGCGATGCATTAAGAAATAATGCTGGCGGTCATGCTAATCATTCTTTTTTTTGGCAAAGTTTAAAATTAAATAGTGTTTTACAAGG
The DNA here is from genome assembly GCF_009829945.1 of Pantoea sp. SoEX. GTDB lineage: Bacteria > Pseudomonadota > Gammaproteobacteria > Enterobacterales > Enterobacteriaceae > Pantoea_C. The sequence continues at coordinate 19,160 of NZ_SZZT01000006.1, read as the reverse complement.
AAGTTTAAAATATGCTATTGAAAATACATTTGATGGTTTTTTTAAATTTCAAGAAGAATTTGAAAAAATTGCTTTATCGCGTTTTGGATCAGGTTGGGTATGGCTAATAAAAAATAATAATAATTTGTCTATTGTTTCAACTGCAAATCAAGATAATCCTTTAATGGGTAAATTAATTGCTGGTGTTTCTGGTTATCCAATAATAGGTTTAGATCTATGGGAACATGCTTATTATCTTAAATATCAAAATAGAAGAATTGATTATATAAAAGCGTTCTGGAATGTGATTAACTGGAAAAAAGCAGAAGATCGTTTTGACTTACAAATTTAGCAAGATAATATTATATTAATAAACTATCTTAAATGTGAGAATAAAAACAAAAAAATATAAAAAATATTTAATTAATAGTAAATTTTAAATATATTTTTTGACAAATATAAGTTCATTATCTTTAATTTCATTATAATTTGTTTAAATCTTGAATCTTAGTAGCTACGGTTGTATTTAAGCTTAATTTTTATTATATAATCGTTATATTACTTAAAAAACATATTATATTTAGTTATTGATAATATCTTATAAATTTTGTTTTTATACATAATAAGGAAGGAAAAAATATTATATTTAATTTTATTGTTTTTCCTTTTGAAGTAATAACACATCTCTGATGGAGATCTATGAATGCTCGCGAATTTGCATTTCAAAAATGATAGAAATGACATAAAAGGCATTACTAATTGTTTTTTTAATATAATAAAATATAGAAATATTTTGGGGTTTATTAGTGCAGTTTTTATATTAATATCTTCTAATAATACACAAGCAAAAACTTTGATATACTGCTCTGAAGGTTCTCCTGAAGGTTTTAATCCGCAATTATTTACTTCAAATACAACTTATGACGCTAGTTCTGTTCCCATCTATAATAGACTTGTTGAATTTAAAACTGGTACTGTTGATATAGAACCAGGACTAGCTAAATCATGGGATATTAGTTCAGATGGTAAAGTTTATACTTTTAACTTGCGCAAAGGAGTAAAATGGCAATCTACTAAATATTTCCAACCAACTAGAGAATTTAATGCCGATGACGTAATATTTACTTTTGATCGTCAATTTAATAAAGAAAATAAATATCATAATATTTCTGGCGGTCATTATAAATATTTTGAAGAAACCGGAATGTCTAAATTAATAAGTAAAATTGAAAAAATAGATAATAATAAAGTGAAATTTTATTTAAATTATCCAGAAATAAATTTTATATCTAATTTAGCTATGGATTTTTCATCTATTCTTTCAAAAGAATATTCAGAAAATTTACTAAAGAAAGGAATTCCTGAAAAAATTGATACTAATCCAGTAGGAACTGGTCCATTTCAATTAATAATATATAAAAAGGATAAGAATATAAAATATAAGGTAAATCCTGATTATTGGGGAGAAAAGCCAAAAATTGATTATTTAATATATTCTATTATCCCAGATGCTACGATTCGTTACGAAAAAATTAAAAATGGCAAATGTCATGTTATGTCTTATCCAAAATTATCTGATTTAGAAAATATCAAAAAAGATAATAACATCAATATAGTAAAACAACCAGGATTGAATGTTCATTTCATTTCTTTTAATACTGAAAAGAAACCTCTTAATAAATTAGAAATACGTAAAGCTTTATCTATAGCAATAAACAGAGAAGCAATTATACATTCTATTTATCAAGATAGTAGTCAAATTTCAGAAAATATTATCCCGTCAATTATGTTAGGACATAATAAATCAATTAAAAATTATCAGTATGATCCTATAAAAGCTAAAAATTTATTAAAACAATCTGGTATAAAAGATGATTTTTCCATTGAATTATGGACGATACCTGAAGGTCAAAATAATACTAATACTTATGACATTCAAAAAATGGCAGAAATGATAAAAGCTGATTGGGCAAAAATAGGTGTAAAAGCTAAAATAGTTAATTATAATAAATCATCTGATGATTATTTAAAATATTCAAATTCTGGTAAAAATCAAGCTATAATAATGAGTTGGAATAGTAATAACGGAAATCCTTATAATTTGTTCAAAGAACTATTTAACTGTTCTAAAGAAAAAGGAAATACTTTAAATTATTCCCACTGGTGTTATAAACCTTTTAACGAAAAAATTGATTTAGCTCATTCTCCAAAAGTTACTATACAACAACGTATTGATTTTTATAGACATGCACAAATGATTATGCATAATAATTTACCTATTTTTATAATAGCTCATTCGCAAATACTGGAACCAGTTAATAAAAAAGTTACGGGATACTTAGTAGATCCGCTAGGTAAGCACCATTTTGATAAAATTGATCTTAATGAGTAATAATTGTAATTATTATTGGATTTTCTAAAAATCATAAAAAGAAATTTTTAACAAAATTAATAAAAATTACCAATTTATAAATAAATTAACAAATTTTTAAATATAAAAAATTTTAAAATTAAAATAATTCTGTACCACATTTTTATAAAAATGTATTATGTTATTTATAATATGTCTTATGATAATTTGTGGTACTGGATTATTATTTTACTTAATATAATATTATGTGTTTATAATAAATAATGTTAACCATTATTTTAATCATAAATCAAATAAAAAAATTATACTTATTGATTTTTTATTTGATTTATTATATCCTAATAGACATGTTATTTTTATATCTTTGAATAAAGAATCAAAAAGTATGTTTACTTAATAATAAATTCACTAACTATATAATTAAACATATCATGATATCTATTTTCAATGAATTATACATAAATTTTCCTTGATTTTTTTATTATTATTGATTAAGGTAAGTAGTTAATGATTTTTATTTTGAGTGTAGTAACTGTATTATTTCAAAAAACACTAACTAATCTAATTTAGGCAATATTTCTTCTTTTTATAAAATATTATGACTATAATTGGAGTTTCAAATGAGTAACAATAATATAATTATTAATCTAACCGATAATAATTTTGATGAAAACATATTAAAAAGTGATGTTACTGCATTAGTTGATTTTTGGGCTGAATGGTGTGGTCCCTGTAAAACAATGTCGCCAATTATTGATGAAATTGCAGAAGAATATAAAGATAAATTACTTGTTGCTAAACTTAATGTTGATGAAAATCCTGGAAAAGCACAAAAATATGGGATTAAGGGTATTCCAACATTAATTTTGTTTAAAAATGGTAAAAATTTAGCAACAAAGGTGGGTTCTTTATCTAAAGCGCAATTGAAAGAATTTTTAGACAAAAATCTCGCAAAATAATTGAACATGTTATGTTCAAGGATCTTTTTATGAAAAATGCAATTTTATATATTAAAAATAATAGTTAGATAATAATTATTTATTATACAATGGTAAAATTTTGATAAATTTTAATATTTCTCTTTTTTTGACATCGTTGCTTTCAATATCGATACTTTCAATGGTTTTTATTTCCAGGATTATTTTGTAAGTAATGGCTATAAGTTATAGTAGGTTATTTATCATATTAATCTCTAATAATATTTCCAGTAATATTGAAGCTCTCCTCATGATTTTAAGAACCCATTCAATATGAACCTTACCAAACTAAAAAATACGCCTGTTACTGAATTAATTAAATTAGGCGAAAAAATGGGGCTAGATAATCAAGCTCGAATGCGTAAACAAGATATCATTTTTTCAATTTTAAAACAACATTCAAAAAGTGGTGAAGATATTTTTGGTAATGGAGTGCTAGAAATATTGCAAGATGGATTTGGATTTCTTCGTTCAGGAGACAGTTCTTATTTAGCAGGTCCAGATGATATTTATGTTTCTCCTAGTCAAATTCGTAGATTTAATCTGCGTACTGGAGATACTATTTCTGGAAAAATTCGTCCTCCTAAAGAAGGAGAACGTTATTTTGCTCTATTAAAAGTTAATGAAGTAAATTATGATAAACCTGAAAATGCACGTAATAAAATTTTATTTGAAAACCTTACTCCATTACACGCTAATCATCGTCTAAGAATGGAACGTGGTAACGGATCTACTGAAGACTTAACAACTCGTGTATTAGATTTAGCATCCCCTATTGGTCTTGGTCAACGTGGTTTAATAGTTGCTCCTCCTAAGGCAGGGAAAACAATGTTACTACAGAATATCGCACAGAGTTTAGCACATAATTATTCATGTTGTGTTCTAATGGTTCTTCTTATAGATGAAAGACCAGAAGAAGTAACTGAAATGCAAAGGTTAGTAAAAGGAGAAGTAATAGCTTCTACTTTTGATGAACCAGCATCTAGACATGTTCAAGTTGCTGAAATGGTTATTGAAAAAGCTAAACGTTTGGTAGAACATAAAAAAGATGTAGTAATTTTACTTGATTCTATTACACGTCTTGCAAGGGCTTATAATACAGTGGTACCTGCTTCTGGTAAAGTATTAACTGGTGGTGTAGATGCTAATGCATTACACCGCCCGAAAAGATTTTTTGGAGCAGCACGTAATGTAGAAGAAGGTGGAAGTTTAACTATTATTGCAACTGCTTTAGTTGATACTGGTTCCAAAATGGATGAAGTAATTTATGAAGAATTTAAAGGAACAGGTAATATGGAATTACATCTATCCAGAAAGATTGCTGAAAAAAGAGTTTTTCCAGCAATTGATTATAATCGTTCTGGAACACGAAAAGAAGAACTTTTAACTTTACAAGAAGAATTACAAAAGATGTGGATTTTACGAAAAATTATGCATCCAATGGGAGAAATAGATGCAATGGAATTTTTGATTAATAAGTTAGCTATGACTAAAACTAATGATGATTTTTTTGATATGATGAAACGTTCTTAGGTATGAATTATAATTAGGTGTGAATTATAATAATGTTATTAATAAATTGTATGTTAAATGTTTATTATTAATATTATTATAATTAATCTATAATATATTTTGAACTAATATTTTATATGCGTCCGTAGCTCAGTTGGATAGAGTGCTGCTTTCCGAAGGCAGAGGTATCAGGTTCAAATCCTGTCGGGCGCAGTATTAAATTATAAATATACAAATAATTATACAGTATGGTATACTAACGCATTTGGTGGCTATAGCTCAGATTGGTAGAGTCCTGGATTGTGATTCCAGTAGTCGTGGGTTCGAGTCCCACTAGTCACCCAAAATAGTAATAATATAAACTACGGCGGGTAGCGCAGTTTGGTAGCGCAACTGGTTTGGGACCAGTGGGTCGGAGGTTCAAATCCTCTCTCGCCGACCAATAAAAATTATTTTTATGTTTCTTTATTTATTAACTATTTAATAATATTTTAATAATCGATTCGTTGTTAGCCTTTTCGGTAATAGATATATTTTTCCAACCTAACTGATAAGCCATGTTGAATAAACGTTCGCTAACCACTATTAATTTGCATTTAAGCAACCATTCTTTACGATCATTTTCAGAAAATAAATAAAATATTTGTTTTAACATATCACCGCTAGTTATTACTAAAGTATTAATACCTAATGTTCTTAGCCTTTTACCTTCAATATTTCCATCATATATTTTTTTAATTGATTTATAACATTCTATATAAAATACTTTTATATTAAAATCTAATAGTGTTTTATTCAAAAGTCCTCTACTTGAATTTCCACCACATATTATAGCATTTTTATTTTTTATTTTATCTAACTTAGTTAAGGAAATTAATTCTTCACTATTTTCTTTAGTTTTAGGATATTTTATTTTTAAATTACTAACTGTTTTAAATGCTAAAGCTGTTGTATAACCAATTGCATAGTAATTTAAATTAACTGGCCAAGATATATTATATTTTTCCATTATATCATTAGCAAAATGAACAGCTTGTTTTGATAGTATAAATACTAGATCAGCAGTACATAATACATTAGTGAGATAGAAAGGAAGGTAATTTAAGTCATTTCCTGGTTTAAATTCAATTAAAGGCAAGCTCCAGGCTTGTTTTCCTAAATATCGTAGACGTAAGACAAGTTCTTGAGAATCTGATTCGGGACGCATTATTAAAATTTTCATTTAATTATTTTCATGTAGTATATTTAAAATTTTTTGTCCACCACTACTAAGCAACTTTTTTGCTAATATGATTCCCATCTCTTTATATTTTAATCGAGAACCTCGAATTTCATTTTTTATAATAAGGCTTCCATCAGGTGTTCCTATCAAACCACGTAGCCATATATCATCACCTTCTAAAACTCCAAAACTAGCTATAGGTAATTCACAGTTTCCTTGAAGATAATTATTCATTACACGTTCTGCCTTTACGCATACTGCAGTATCTTCATGATTTAATACTTTAAGAAGACGAATTAAATTATTATCTTCTAGACGACATTCGACTCCTATAGCACCTTGTCCAACTGCTGGTAATAAAATATTAGCAGGAATTATTTGGTGTTTGATTTTATGTTTTAAACCTAGTCTATTAAGTGCTGCAGCAGCGATAATTATTGCGTCATACTTTCCTCTACTTAATCTATCTATCCTTGTACCAATATTACCTCTGATTGAATGAATTAATAAATCTGGACGATAAGAAATAATTTGACATCCTCTACGAAGACTCGAAGTACCTATTACTGCTCCTTTTGGTAGATCGTCTATTGAACTATATTCATGAGATACAATTACATCATAAGGATTTTCCCTTTTACAAATAGTTACTAAACCTAAACCTTCAGGAAGTTTTGCAGGTAGATCTTTTATTGAGTGTACTGCTAAATCAGCTTGATGTTGCAGTATTAATTGTTCCAGTTCTTTAACAAAGATACCTTTTCCACCTATTTTAAAAATTAATTTGTCAAGTATAATATCACCTTGTGTAACTACAGGAACTAATTTTATATTTAACTTTGGATATATCTTATTAAGTAGATTTTTAACATATGTAGCTTGGCATATAGCTAAAGGACTTTTTCTTGTTGCAATTTTTAATACTTTCTTTAACATGTGATTAGTTGTCTTTTAGTTATATTTTATTTTACTGTATTATAAATTATATTGTTTGACCAATATAAGCTGTAAAAATGTGAAAGAAATTGTATAAAAAATTAATAAATAAAACAATTTGTTACATATCATAGAATATTTAAATAAATTATTTATAAAATAAAATATAGTAAATAAATAGGTTTTGTTGTTAGTTTGCAATGAAAATATTATAATAATATAACGAAATTATAGAACATGAATTAGACACTTAAAATAAGTGAAAAACGATTTTAGTATTTATAATATACTAACTGTAAAAAAAAGATTAGATGCTATTTATGAACTTCGAGTAAATCGAGCATTATCTAATATGCATTTTGATTTACGAAAAATTTATCACTTAATACCGATTTTTTTACATTATCAACATCCATTAATACCTGGGTATACTGAAGGTAAAGTGCCGTATGGAATAAGTTCATTCGTACCTGATAAAAATCAATATAAATTATTGATTAATTTGATAGGCAATAGCAAAAAACTAAATATACCAAAAGATGAAATGCCAATTACAGGTATTTATTCTATGGGAAGTACTTCTTCTATTTGTCAAAATAATAATTCAGATTTAGATATTTGGGTATTTTATAAGTCTTGGTTAAATAATCAAGAGGTTGAACATTTAAAAATCAAATGTATGGCATTAAAGAATTGGTGCAATTTAATAGGAGTTAAAATTAATTTTTTTTTAATTGATGAAAATGCTTTACAATACAAAAAAATAAATGATTTTAGTAAAAAAAACTTTAATTGCATTAATAATATATTTTTATTAGATGAATTTTATCGTACTTCATTTCGTATAGCAGGTAAAAGAATTTTGTGGCCAATAATACCATATAATGAAAAATATCAATATGAAGAATATATTATCTTACTATATAAAAAGGGGATACTGATTCGAGATGAATGGTTTGATTTAGGTGATTTTAGTTCTTTAAAGATTGAAGAATATTTACATATAATTTTATTAAATATTCATAAGAGTATTAGTTCTCCTTATAAATCATTACTTAAAACATTATTAATTGAAGCTTATAGTATAGAATACCCAAATACAAAATTATTATCCCTTGATGTTAAAGAATGTTTACATAAGGGTGAAATTATTTGTTTTGGTCTTGATCCATATTGTATGATGTTAAATCGTATAACAAATTATTTAATAGCTACAAAAGATAATATACGTCTCTATCTAGTTCGTTGCTGTTTTTATTATAAAGTATCTGAGAAACTTACTAGTAAAAAAAATAATGATTCAATTAACTGGCGCCGAAAAATTTTAATAAGACTAGTCAAATATTGGGGATGGAATGAAAAAGAATTAAAACAACTTGATAATAATATTAATAAAAAATCAAATATTATATATGAAATACATAACGAATTATTAAATACAATAAAAATAATTCATAATCACTTTATAAAGTTTAATAATAAGATAAAAAAATAAAAATTTTAGTTTTTATAAATGGTAGATTTATCAAAAATTATTTTATAATAGGTATTTTATTTGATAAATAATTAGTTTATGGTATAGAAATGAAACAGAAAATTGAATTTTCTAAAATGCATGGTTTAGGTAATGATTTTATGATTATAGATGGTATAAGACAAAATTTTAATTTATCATCAGAAATTATTCGTAAAATATCCGATCGTCACTTAGGCATAGGATTTGATCAATTATTAATTGTTGAATCATCTAACAATCCTGATTGCGATTTTCATTATAAAATCTTTAATGCTAATGGTAGTGAAGTATTTCAATGTGGTAATGGAGCACGTTGTTTTGCCCTTTTTGTAAAATTAAAAGGATTAACAAATAAAAATAACATTAGAGTAAGTACAAAAACTACAAACATGTTATTAAAGATAATGAAAGATAATTTAATATGTGTAGATATGAATGAGCCAAATTTCGATCCAAGTGCAATCCCATTTAAAACAAATAAATTTAAGAAATTTTACTCTATTAAAATTAAAGATAAATATTTAAATTTTGGAATGGTATCAATTGGAAACCCCCATTGTATAATTCAAGTAGAAAATGTAAATACTGCTCAAGTAAGTTCATTAGGGCCTATAATAGAAAAACATTATTATTTTCCTAAATTAACCAACGTTAATTTTATGGAAATCATCAATTCCAATCATATTCGTTTACGTGTATATGAACGAGATATAGGAGAAACATATGCATGTGGTAGTGGAGCATGTGCTTCTGTTGCTTGCGGTATTATGCAAGGTTTATTATCATCAGAAGTACGAGTAGAATTACCGGGAGGAATATTATATGTTTCCTGGAAAGGACCTGGAAAATCAATTTACATGAAGGGTCCTGCTAAACACGTTTATGATGGTTCTATATATATATAGAAATAATTATCATGATTATATGTATATATTTATAATATAACATATTTTTATGTCAATCATTTATATTTAACAATAATTAATTTTTTTATTATATTTACTACTATATCATTAATAATGAAAATTCTTAAAATTCTAGAAGGTTTAAATGATAAACAACGTGCAGCTGTTTCAGCTCCACGTAGTAATTTATTAGTATTAGCAGGTGCAGGTAGTGGAAAAACAAGGATATTAGTGCATCGTATTGCTTGGCTATTATTAATAGATAAGTGTCTTCCAAGTTCAATTCTAGCTGTAACTTTTACTAATAAAGCTGTTACAGAAATACGTAATCGTGTGGATAAACTCGTAAATTTAAGTAAAGATAAAATGTGGATTGGCACTTTTCACAGTTTAGCACATCGTATACTTAGAATACACCATATAGAAGCTAATTTACCGAAAAACTTTCAAATTTTAGATAATGAAGATCAATTACGTTTTATAAAATCCTTAATAAAAAATATGAATTTTGACGAAAAAAAATGGTCAGCAAATAAAGCTATGTGGTACATTAACAACAAAAAGGATGAAGGATTACGACCAAAAAATGTTAGCAATAACTTTATAGAAAAAAATTGGTTGCATATTTATAAAGAATATCAAGAAGCATGTGATCGTATAGGTTTAGTTGATTTTGCAGAAATTATTTTACGTAGCTATGAACTATGGCTTAATAGACCAGATATTCTTGGCTACTATCAGAATCGTTTTAATAATATATTGGTTGATGAGTTTCAAGATACAAATTGCATTCAATATGAGTGGACTCGTATATTAGCTGGTAACAAAGGTAAGGTAATCATAGTAGGTGACGATGATCAATCTATTTATGGTTGGCGAGGAGCTAAAGTCAAAAATATACAAAAATTTTTAACCGATTATCCTAAGACAGAAATTATAAGATTAGAACAAAATTATCGTTCTACTAACAAAATTTTACAAACTGCTAATACTCTTATTGCTAATAATAGCATACGTATGGGTAAAAAATTATGGACAAATAGAACAGACGGTGCACCTGTATCTATTTATAAAGCTATCAATGAATTAGATGAAGCTAATTTCGTAACTAATTGTATAAAAAAATTACAGAAAGAAAGAAATAAATTTTTAGATTGCGCAATTCTTTATCGTAGTAATGCTCAATCACGTATATTAGAAGATGCACTTCTATATAAAAAAATTCCATACCGTATTTACGGTGGAATGAAATTTTTTGAACGTAAGGAAATTAAAGATGTAATTGCTTATTTGCGTATTATAAACAATAAAAATGATGATATTGCTTTTGAACGTATAATTAATACTCCACAACGTGGTATAGGAGAACGTACAGTTAGTATAATACGTGAATTTGCTCAGAAAGAGAAATTAACATTATGGAATTCTACTAATAATTTAATAAAATCAAAACTATTAACAAAACGTGTTACTGCTTCGTTAGAATATTTTATAAAATTAATTACTAACTTAATAAAAAAAACTATTGGATTACCACTTTATATACAAACAGATATAGTTATTAAAGATTCTGGTTTGTGGTCAATGTATGAACAAGAAATAGGAAAATCTTATGATCGAATTGAGAATCTTAAAGAACTAGTAAATGCTACACAACAGTTTAATTGCAAAGATAATAATTTAACACCTTTACAAGAATTTCTATCTTATTCTGTATTAGAAGAAGATAAAAATCAACTTGATGATACATGGAAAAATAATAATGTAGTACAACTTATGACAATTCATGCAGCAAAAGGATTAGAATTTAGTGAAGTATTCATTGTTGGTATGGAAGAAGGTATGTTGCCAAGCAGGATGTCTATGTATGAAAATATTAAATTAGAAGAAGAACGTCGTTTAACTTACGTAGGCATTACTAGAGCAATGTTTAAACTTACTTTAACTTATGCTACAACTCGTCGATTGTATGGAAAGGAAATCAACTGTCAGCCTTCTCGTTTTATTAAAGAATTACCATTTAATTGCATAGAAAAAATATATTCTTATAAAAACAAGTAAATGTGTAATATATTTTCTATTAAAAATAGAAAATATATCGCATGCTTATTGTAGTTTATATTTCAAAACCAATTATTCATTACCAATTATTCATTTTAATAACTTATTAAAATGAATTTTTTATATCAGTGTTTTCTAATATAATTAACTTAATTATAATAAAATAGCTATGATTTATAGCATATGTAGAAATATATGTTTATCATACATAATAAATAAATGATTATTTTGTATAAAATAAAATAAAAAATAATAAACTTAATTATTTTTTATTTTATTGTTAAAATATAAATTAAATTAATAAATTTTTTTATGTAGGGTTGATATGCTATATGCATTTAAGTTAGATTCTGGTCGTCTTATAAAGCTAGAACTTGAGGAAAAAAATGATCAATTAACATCAGCTATTTGGATAGATCTCATTGAACCCGAAGAAAATGAACGTAAATTAGTTCAATACGAATTAGGACAGCATTTAGCTACACGTCCAGAGCTAGAAGATATTGAAGCATCAGCTCGTTTTTTTGAAGATAACGACGGTTTGCACATACATTCATTCTTTTTTTATGAAGACGCTGAATATCATGCTGGTAATTCTACAGTAGCTTTTATTGTTCGTGAAGGCAGATTGTATACATTACGTGAAAGAGAATTACCAGCATTTCGATTATATAGAATGCGAGCTCGTAATCAAACATTACTTGATGGAAATGCCTTTGAGCTTTTATTAGATTTATTTGAAACAAAAATTGAGCAATTAGCAGATGCTATGGAAAGCATTTATAGTGCATTGGAAAAACTTAGTCGTGTAGTAATGGAAGGTCAACAAGGTGAAGAATATAATTCATCACTATCTTGTTTAGCTGAATTGGAAGATGTAAGCTGGAAAGTTAGATTATGTCTTATGGATACTCAAAGAGCACTTAATTTTTTGTTGAGAAAAGGACGTTTACCTACTAATCAATTAGAACAAGCAAGAGAAGTACTCAGAGATATTGAATCTTTATTACCTCATAATGAATCTTTATTTCAAAAAGTTAATTTTTTAATGCAAGCTGCTATGGGGTTAATAAATATTGAACAAAACCGAATTATTAAAATATTCTCTGTAGTATCAGTAATGTTTTTGCCGCCTACACTACTAGCTTCAAGTTATGGAATGAATTTTGAGTATATGCCTGAACTGAAATGGAGTTTTGGTTATCCAGCAGTAATTTGCTTAATGATTATAGTAGGTGTAGCTCCATATCTTTATTTTAAGCATAAAAACTGGTTATAAATTATTAATTTATTTCTTGATATAAACATATCCATTCAATAATCATTTAATATTTATATGTTATGTTAATAATATATAACAACAATTGTCAATTTGATTAATTTATAAAATATTTAATTTTTATTTTCAATAACAAATGTTATTGAAAATAAAATAATTTATCATAAATTAATATAATAAATAAATATTAAGAATTTAAACAATTATTTTTTAGAATGAAATTTAATCATATTATTTATATCAATAATATGATTAATATTCGTTGAAAATAATATAGTCTACTTCTATAAAAAAATTAATTAAAAATATTTTGGAGAACTTCAAATGGCTATTTTAAACCATACACTTGGTTTTCCTCGTATTGGTGTTCATAGAGAATTAAAAAAAGCTCAGGAAAATTATTGGAGTGGAAATATAAATCAAAAAGAATTATTAAAAATAGGATCTGAATTACGTAAACGTCATTGGGAGCAACAAAAAAAAGCTGGAATAGATATATTACCTGTAGGTGATTTTGCTTGGTATGACCATGTATTAACTACTAGTTTATTATTAGGAAATATCCCTAAACGTCACCAAAATTCAGATGGTACTGTAGATTTAGATACTTTGTTCTTTATAGCTCGTGGAGTTTCGAATCATGGAAATTCTTCTAAAGCATCTGAAATGACAAAATGGTTTAATACTAATTATCATTACATAGTTCCAGAATTTGAAGAAAATCAAAATTTTAAGATCCAATGGACTCAATTATTAGACGAAATAGATGAAGCTCTATTATTAAATCATAAAATAAAACCTGTATTATTAGGTCCAATCACCTATTTATGGTTAGGAAAAACTAAAGATAAAAATTTTAATAAACTTTCTTTATTAGAAAATATTTTATCAACTTATAAATGTATATTATCAAAAATAATTAAAAAAGGAGTTAAATGGATACAAATTGAAGAACCTATATTATCTTTAGAATTAACTAAAGAATGGCATGATGCATTTGAAATAGCCTATAATACGTTATGTTTGAAAGATCATTTATTACTTACAACTTATTTTGATAGCATTAGCCAAAATATAAATTTAATTAGTCAATTACCAGTAAAAGGTATTCATATTGATGTAGTTCATGGAAAAGACGATATTAAAATGTTAAATGATAGAATTCCGCAATCATGGATTTTATCTTTAGGTATTATTAATGGACGTAATATTTGGCGTACTAATTTAAGTAATTGTTTTGATCGTTTAAAAATATTAACAGATGAACGTCAAAATTTTTGGATCGGTACTTCATGTTCATTATTACATACTCCAATAGATTTAAGTTATGAAAAACGTTTAGAAAAAGAGGTAAGTAATTGGTTTGCATTTGCATTACAAAAATGTGAAGAACTTGCATTATTAAGAGATGCTCTTAATAATAACGATAAATCACTTTTAGAAAGTTGGAGTTATTCTATAATTTCTCATCCTTTTTCAAAAAAAGTGAATAATCAAATTGTACAAAAACGTATAAAAAATTTTATCAAAAAAAACGTAAAACGTAATGTTACATATAAGAATCGTATTAAATTACAACATAAAAGATTTAATTTACCATGTTGGCCAACAACTACAATAGGTTCTTTCCCACAAACTTCTGATATTCGTAATTTACGCTTAAAATTAAAGCAGGGAAAATTAAATTATGATGACTATAAAGAGAACATTTTTAAAAACATAAAACAAACCATTTTTGAACAAGAAAAATTAAATATAGATGTATTAGTGCATGGTGAAGCAGAAAGAAATGATATGGTTGAGTATTTTAGCGAACATTTAGATGGTTTTGTATTTACACAAAACGGTTGGATACAAAGCTATGGTTCTCGTTGTGTTAAACCACCAATAATTATAGGAGATGTATTTCGTCCAAAAGATATTACAATAGAATGGGCAAAATATGCGCAATCACTGACAAAAAAACCAGTAAAAGGAATGATAACTGGTCCAGTAACAATTTTATGTTGGTCTTTTATAAGAGAAGATATACCTCGAGAAATAGTAGCAAAACAAATAGCTCTTTCATTAAGAGATGAAGTAGAAGCTTTAGAAAAAGTTGGAATAGGAATTATTCAAATTGATGAACCAGCATTACGTGAAGGTTTACCTCTACATAAATCAAATTGGAAAAATTATTTAAAATGGGCTATTGAAGCTTTTCATATAACTTCTTCAGTTGTAAAAGATACTACACAAATACATACTCATATGTGTTATTGTGAATTTAATGATATTATGGACTCTATAGCAAATTTAGATGCAGATGTTATTACAATTGAAACTTCGCGATCTAATATGGAACTATTAAAATACTTTGAATCATTCGAATATCCAAATGAAATTGGTCCTGGAGTATATGATATACATTCTCCCAATATACCTAGCGTATCATCTATGAAAAATTTATTAAAAATGGCTGCTAAATATATTCCAAAAGAACGTTTATGGGTTAATCCTGATTGTGGTTTAAAAACTCGTAGTTGGGATGAAGTACGTCAATCTTTAAAAAATATGGTACAAGCAGCTATTGATTTACGTAATGAAAACGTAGGATAAATTAATTTGATTAATTTCATATAATATGAAGATTTATTTACAGTAAAATTGGTTTTTTTAAATAAAAAATTTTATAAATTATAAAATATTGAAATACTAATAATATCATAAAATTATTATTAATAGATAGAATAATAAATAATTTTATCTGTAATATCGTATTAAAACATTAGAATTTCTGCTTTAGAAATTCTAATGGATAATCATTATTAAATGATAAATTATTTTTAATAAATGTTTTATAAATATATAAGTATTATTAACTAAGTTTATTACAGAATTTATATTTAAAAAATATAAGATATAATATATTTACTGATCTTTTAGTTAAAAAATCTATTAAAAAATCATTATATACAAAAATATATAAAACAAAAATTTAATAGATAATGTTTAAAAAAAGATTTTCTACAATAGATTAAATTGCTTTAAATATTAATGAATTGTTATTTTATGTGTATAAAAGAATAAATAGTCATCTTTCGTAATAAAAAATTAATATTGAAATACAAAAAAAGATTGCTTAAATAATTAAATCAAACGATTATAAAAATTAAATTTTAATATATCTTAAGAAACCGTTAAATTATATAAAATAATAGTAAATTTATAGGACATTATAAAAAAATGCTTCTATTCAAAAAATAAAATTAATATCAAAAATGCTATCTAATAACATATTAAAGCCATAAAATTATATAAGTTTAAGTAAATTCAAAAAATTACCTAATTTATTATATAAATATATGAAATAACACATCATTTTAGTCCTACTATCTTTAAATCATTTACGGAAAAAAATGAGTATCACCATATAAATGTTAATCAAATAGTGAATTATACAACAAAAATATATGATCAGATGATATTATTTATTGATGATATAAAATAGTTTAGATAAAACCTATCTTAATTATAAAAAAGATACAAAAAAATTTTGTAATTTATAGATTAATGTTAAATATTCTATTGATCTAGAATTATCTAAAAAACATAATTATCATAAATATGAATCTCATTAATGAATTAATTAAAAAATTATTTAATAGATTACTAATATTTAATAATATAACAAGATAAAATAATTTTTTATCTAAAATACTATTTTAACTATTATATTAATGTATTATAATAATAAATATTAATTTATTATATATCATAACGTAATTATAGATATATTTATATTAAAAATAATATTAATTAATAAACTTAAAATTGTTAATTAAATCGATTATCTTATAATTCATAAGAAAGTATATGTTACTTATATTGTTCATACTTTTATTAAGTAATAAAATATAATAATTAAAACTATTATTTAATTTTTAATAATTAAATATAATGTGTATTCATGTTACTTTTTTTAATGTCATTATTAAAAATGAGATTGTCTTAAACTTAACTAAAAAATATCATAATTTAATGAAAATGATATTTTTAAATTAGATAATATCAAAATGTTTAATTAAATTATTTAATATTTAAAAAATATTGGAAGGTATTTCATGGATGGCATAAGTGTTTGGCAACTATTAATAATCGCTATGATTGTTGTGCTATTATTTGGCACCGATAAATTACGTAATCTTGGTTCAGATTTAGGTGCTTCTATCAGGGGTTTTAAAAAGGCTATAAATGATGATCAAGAACAAAGTAATAATATTGATGAAAATATCGTCATAGATAAATCAAGAAATTTATTTAATAATGATGAAGTGAAAAACAATGATAAGGTATAGCTTGTGTTAAACTTTAGTTTTGGAGAATTAATGCTAGTATTTATAATTGGATTAATTTTCTTAGGTCCTAAAAGATTTCCTGTTATAGCTAAAACAATCATACAATTTTTTAAATTATTAAAAAATCTTCAATCAATCATAAAAATTGAAATTTTTGATTTATTTAAATCAAAAATTTTAGAAAAAAATATGAACATTGCAGATTATGTTAGTTTAAATAATTTAACTATTGATAATAAAAATAAAATAATAAAAGAAGTTGATGATATTAAAATTATATTAGAAAAAACTTGCAAAAATAACATGCTATTTAAAAAAAAGGAATATGATATTGATCAATTTGAAATATTGCTAAAAGAAATTAATCAATCATTTACAATTTTATTAAAAAATATATATGACATGAAACAAAAAAACTTATATTTAAATAAAAAAATATTATCTCAAAAGAAAATGTTAGATTATTTATATAGTGATAATTTACATTATTCTAAAAGTGACCACAATAATGATTGTTGAAAATAAACAGTTATTTATAGATCATATAAT
Organism: Pantoea sp. SoEX; assembly: GCF_009829945.1. GTDB lineage: Bacteria > Pseudomonadota > Gammaproteobacteria > Enterobacterales > Enterobacteriaceae > Pantoea_C. Next base: position 1,516 of record NZ_SZZT01000006.1, on the reverse strand, counting down.
TGAATTACGAAAACGTGTATTAAATTGTGTTATTACTATTTGTATTGTTTTTTTAATACTTGTCTATTTTTCAAACAATATTTACAATTTAGTAGCGTTACCATTAATAAATCAAATGCCAGAAGGTGCAAAAATGATTGCAACAGCAGTTACTGCTCCTTTTGTTACTCCAATAAAACTTACTATTATTGTATCTATTTTTCTTTCAGTCCCTATAATTATTTATCAGATATGGGCGTTTATTGCTCCAGCTCTTTATAAAAACGAACGTAATTTATTGATACCTATAGCAATTTTTGGTACATTGTTATTTTATTTAGGAGTATTTTTTGCTTATTTTTTTATTTTGCCAATGGCATTTAAATTTTTTATTAATGCTTTACCAAAAGGAGTAACTATTGCTACTGATATTACTAATTATCTTGATTTTATAATATGGTTATTCATGGTATGTGGTATTTCTTTTGAAATACCTGTAGTAATTATATTATTATGTTGGATAGGTATCACTGACACTAAAAAACTCAAAAACAATCGAGCATATATTTTTGTTGGTACCTTTATTATTGGTATGTTATTAACACCAGATGTTTTATCTCAAATTATACTTGCTATTCCCTTATACCTTTTATTTGAAATAGGTTTATTTTTTTCACATTATTATTTAAAAAACTACAACAGATTAAAATAAATTATTGATTTTATATAACTTATTAAAAATAGCATAGTAAAACTAAAATTTAGTCAAATAATCATATGATATGAAAAATTGTTCTGAAATATTTAGCAATTATTGATATTTGATTTATAACTTATTAAGATAATATATAAATATTATATTGAATTATAACACATAACTTGATTGTTTTTAGTTAATTTACGATTTTTAAAATAGTCACTCATAACAAAAATTATGAATAAGGATTATAAATTAATGAAAACATTAATTATTTTTTGTAGTCGTAATGGACAAACAAAAAAAATTTCTTTTTATATAGCCGATATTATTAGAATGAATCAATTATGTGATGTTATAAATATAAATGATGCAATAAAAATAAAATTAAATTGGAAACAATATGATCGTATTTTAATTGGAGCTTCAATTTATTACGGTCATTTTAATCCCATAGTTAATAAATTTATAAAATATAATTTATGTACTCTGAAAAAACTAATTAGTGGTTTTTTTTCTGTTAATCTTACTGCTCGTAAAAGTGATAAAAATTTACCTAATACTAATTCTTATACTAAAAAATTCTTAATTAATTCTCCGTGGAAACCAGATTGTTGCGCTGTTTTTGCCGGCGCCCTACAATATTCACGTTATAATTGGTTTAATAAAAATATAATTAAAATTATTATGTTTTTAACAGGGGGAGCAACAGATCTTAATTGTGATATTGAATACACTGACTGGGAAAAAGTAAAATTTTTTGTTAATCATTTTAAGCAATTAAAATAATTAAAAATTATAATATAATATTATTTAATATGATAATATATATTATATTAA
>NZ_SZZT01000005.1 GCF_009829945.1 Pantoea sp. SoEX | reverse complement strand
ATCTGTTTAATGCATAATATCTTCTTTATTTCCTTTCTATTATTGTTGAGGGTGTAGTTCAATTGGTAGAGCACCGGTCTCCAAAACCGGTTGTTGGGGGTTCAAATCCCTCCACCCTCGCCAAAAAATTTATTACAATTGTTTAACCATTTTTTAACAATACATTTTTTTTATAATAAAAAATATAATTTAGTGAACTTATATTATAAAAATTAATACAAAATAGTTTAATAAATGTTTATATTATAAATAATAATATTATAATACAGCAATTTAGGAAGAAATTTATGGTCAAAAGTTTTTACAGTGAAAATCGTTTTTTTGATAATAAGCATTATCCTCATGGTTTTTCCAGACATGGAGATTTTACAATTAAAGAAGCACAAATTCTTGAGTTTTATGGTTATGCTTTTAATGAATTAACTTTATCTAAACGTAAACCAATAAATGAAGAAGAACGTTTATTTATTGAAGTATGTAAAGGATTGCGAGAACCAACAACAGAAGCTGAACATGTTTGGTTAAAGTATATAGCTTATATTAAACGTCCTAAACGATTTCATACTCTATCTGGGAGTCAGTGTCAGATTGATAATATAGAAGATTATAGTGAAGTTGAAGATTAAATAGATTATTTTTATATTATTTCGTAATATAATCTATGTATAAAAAATTAATAAAATCTATTAATAAATTGAAAATTGATATTTGAAATTTTCAATATCATGTCAAATCAAAGTCAAAATACTATTATATAATAGCTAACATTACATAAATTTCATGGTTTAAGTTATGTTTTTTTAAAATGTTAATTTTTAAAATATTCATAACATACAGATAAATCAATTATTTTTATCTTATTTCCTGTTTTAAAATCAACATAATATTATTCATTACTGCTGGAGTAAAAATATATGCCCAAGTATCGTTCTCATACTAGTACAAAAGGTCAAAATATGGCAGGTGCTCGTGCTTTATGGCGTGCAACAGGAATGAATGATGATGATTTTAATAAACCTATTATAGCAGTTGTGAATTCGTTTACTCAATTTGTACCAGGTCATATCCATCTTCATAATATTGGACAATTAGTAGTTAATAATATTGAATATCATGGTGGTGTAGCAAAAGAATTTAACACAATTGCTATAGATGATGGCATTGCTATGGGACATAGCGGTATGTTATATTCATTACCTTCTCGTGAATTAATTGCTGATTCTGTAGAATATATGATAAATGCACATTGTGTTGATGCCATGGTTTGTATTTCCAATTGTGATAAAATTACACCTGGTATGTTAATGGCAGCATTGCGCATAAATATACCAACAATCTTTGTATCTGGTGGTCCCATGGAAGCAGGGAAAATTAATTTATCTACGATTTCATCAAATGAAAAAATAGATTTGGTAGATGCAATGATGCATGCAGTTAATAAAAATATCACTGATGAAAACAAAAAAAATATAGAAAAATTAGCCTGTCCAACATGTGGTTCTTGTTCAGGCATGTTTACAGCTAATTCAATGAACTGTATAACTGAAGCATTAGGTTTATCTCAACCAGGAAATGGTTCGTTATTAGCAACTCATATATATCGTAAACAACTATTTACTAACGCTGCTAAATTAATTGTTAATTTAGCTAAACGATATTATGACCATAATGATCATAATGTATTACCTAGAAATATAGCAAACAAATATGCATTTAAAAATGCTATTACATTAGATATTGCAATGGGAGGATCTACTAATACTATTTTACATTTATTAGCTGCAGCTCAGGAAGGTGAAATTGAATTCAATATTTTAGATATTGATATTCTTTCTCGAAAGGTTCCGCATTTATGTAAAATATCACCAAATACTAAAAAATATCATATGGAAGATTTTCATCGCGCTGGAGGTGTTATAAGTATATTAGGTGAATTAGATAGAGCAGGTTTACTTCACCATCCAGTAAGTAACGTTTTAGGTCTTAGCCTTAGTGAAACATTAAATAAATATGATGTAATGATAACTAAAGATGAAGAAATTAAAAAAATGTTTCGTGCTGGTCCAGCAGGTATATATAATTTAAAAGCTTTCTCACAAAATTTTTATTGGAATACATTAGATAAAGATAGAAAAAATGGTTGTATTCGTTCCTGTAATTTCGCTTATTCTCAAGACGGTGGTTTAGCTATATTATATGGAAATCTTGCTAAAGATGGATGTATTGTAAAAACTGCAGGTGTTGATAAAGAAATTTTAATTTTTAGAGGAAAAGCTAAAGTTTTTGAAAGCCAAGAAAATGCTACAAAAGCAATATTAAATGGTCAAATAATTCCTGGAGATGTAGTAGTGATTCGTTATGAAGGTCCAAAAGGAGGTCCAGGGATGCAAGAAATGCTTTATCCAACAACCTATTTAAAATCTGCAGGTCTTGATAAAAGCTGTGCTTTAATCACCGATGGTCGTTTTTCTGGAGGAACTTCCGGTCTTTCCGTAGGTCATATTTCTCCTGAAGCTGCCAGTGGTGGAACAATAGCATTAGTAAAAAATGGAGATTTAATTGAAATCGATATTCCTGCTAGAAGGATTAGATTGTTAGTGTCCAATAAAGAATTGTTATATAGACATCAAGAACAAAAAAATCGCGGTATTAAAGCATATCGCCCTTCTTCTAATCGCAATCGTATCATTTCATACGCATTACGAGCTTATTCATTGTTAGCTACAAGTGCTGATAAAGGTGCGGTACGGGATAAAAATCAATTGATAGGTTAATTTAGTAATGATTGTATTAAAATCATCTAATAATAGTTATGTACCTTGTGGTGCTGAGTATTTACGTACTGTATTACGTTCACCTGTTTACGAAATAGCTAAAGTAACTCCTTTACAAAAAATGGAGAAGCTATCATTAAAATTTAATAATACAATTTTAGTTAAGAGAGAAGACCAGCAACCAGTACATAGTTTTAAGTTACGTGGTGCTTATGCAATGATTGTAGGATTAACTCAAGATCAGAAATTGCGAGGTGTTATTACAGCTTCAGCTGGTAATCATGCACAAGGTGTGGCCTATTCTGCTAATAAATTAGGTATTAGATCGTTAATTATTATGCCTAAAGCAACAGTTGATATTAAGATCGATGCAGTTCGTTCATTCGGAGGAGAAATTATTCTATATGGTAATAATTTTGATGAAGCAAAATATAAAGCTATAGAACTTTCAAAAAAATATGGATATACTTTTATTCCTCCTTTCGACCATCCAGCTATTATTGCAGGACAAGCTACTTTAGCGATGGAATTATTGCAACAAAATGCCCATATAGATAGAGTCTTTGTTCCTGTTGGAGGTGGTGGTTTATTAGCTGGAATAATCATTTTGTTAAAACAACTCATACCCCAAATCAAGATAATAGCAGTAGAATCTAAAGATTCTGCTTGTTTAGAAGCAGCTCTAAAAGTGGGCCATCCAACAAAATTACCTAATGTTGGACTATTTGCTGATGGAGTTGCGGTAAAATGCATAGGAAAAGAAACATTTCGAATATGCAAACAATATTTAGATGATATTATTACTGTAAATAGCGATGAAATTTGTGCTGCCATGAAAGATTTATTTGAAGATATACGAGCCATTGCTGAACCTTCTGGAGCTCTCTCACTGGCTGGTATGAAAAACTATATTAAAGAATATAAAATTATAAATGAACAATTAGTTCATATATTATCTGGTGCTAACGTTAATTTTCATGGATTACGTTATGTATCAGAACGTTGTGAATTAGGGGAACAAAAAGAAGCTTTATTAGCTGCAGTAATTCCAGAAAGACACGGAAGTTTTTTAAAATTTTGTCAAACATTAGGTAAAAGATCCATTACGGAATTTAGTTATCGTTATTTAGATACTGATAAAGCTTACCTTTTTGTTAGTGTTAGATTGACTAATGGTTTACAAGAAAGGAATAAAATAATTAATCAAATAATTGATTCAGGTTATGAAGTAATTGATTTTTCTGATAATGAAATAGCTAAATTACATATACGTTATATGATCGGCGGTAGACCTCTAAAAAACTTACAAGAGCGATTATTTAGTTTTGAATTTCCAGAATCACCTGGTGCACTATTAAATTTTTTACAAACTTTAGGTAATAATTGGAATATTTCACTATTTCATTATCGAAGTCATGGAACTGATTATGGTCGTGTGTTAGCTGCTTTCGAGCCTAATGAAAATATTGTTTGTTTTGAAAAATATTTAATAGCTTTAGGTTATAATTTTCATGAAGAAACAAATAATCCAGCATTTCACTTTTTTTTAACACATGATGAATAAAAATTATTTTAAATAAAAATACATTATTTAGTTTTTGGGTAAAAACATATGTTATAAGTTCATAAAATAACTAATAATTTAGTATTAATAATATTCCAGCAAATGACTCGCTGTAAATAAATCATATATACATAACTTAACACATATAATGTAAAAAATTTGTTTTTATATCGCTTAGCTATTAATTATTGATAATTATTATTCCTATCGCTTTTTATCTTCATATATTATGTTAAATTAACATATTAAGTATTAATATTAAAAAATAATTTGAATACAACAATGATTTATAAAATTACTAGGAGGTAATTTATGAGCAATTATTTTAATACACTAAATTTTAGGAATAAGCTCATACAATTAAGTAAATGTCGTTTCATGAATAAAAAAGAATTTTCAAATGGAATAAATTATTTAGAAAACAAAAAAATTGTAATTGTAGGATGTGGTTCACAAGGATTAAATCAAGGTTTAAATATACGTGATGCTGGATTAGATATTTCTTATGCTTTACGCAAAAAATCTATAGACAGTAAGAATCAGTCTTGGCTAAATGCAATTAACAACAACTTTAACGTTGGTTATTATGAAGATTTAATTCCTGAAGCAGATTTAGTAATTAATTTGACTCCAGATAAACAACATTCAGAAGTGGTAAGATATATTCAAAAATTAATGAAAAATGGATCTTATTTAGGTTACTCACATGGTTTCAATATAGTAGAAGTAGGTGAAAAAATAAGAAATGATATTACTGTAATAATGGTAGCCCCAAAATCTCCGGGTACTGAAGTTAGAGAAGAATATATTAGAGGATTTGGTGTACCTACTTTAATTGCAGTTCACCCAGAGAATGATCCAAAAAACAACGGTATAAATATTGCTAAATCTTGGGCAGTTGCTATCGGTAGCGATCGTGCAGGTGTATTAGAATCATCATTTATAGCTGAAGTAAAATCAGATTTAATGGGAGAACAAACCATATTGTGTGGCATGTTACAAACCGGTTCACTGTTATGCTTCGAAAAATTAATAGATGACGGAGTAGACGCTGATTATGCTACAAAATTTATTCAATTTGGATGGGAAACTATAACTGAATCATTAAAAATTGGTGGAATTACTTTAATGATGGATAGATTATCTAATTATGCAAAAATTCGTGCATATTATATATCAGAAGAACTAAAAAAAATTATGACCCCATTATTTCATGAACATATGGATAATATTATTTCCGGTAATTTTTCTTATAATATGATAAATGATTGGAAAAATAATGATAAAAATTTGATTTTTTGGAGAGAAAAAACTCGAAATACTATGTTTGAAAAATGTTTAAATAACTATACAGGAGAAATTTCTGAACAAGAATATTATGACAAAGGTTTAATTATGGTAGCTATGATAAAAGCTGGTATTGAGTTAACATTTGAAACTATGATACATGTTGGAATTGCAGAAGAATCTGCTTACTATGAATCTCTTCATGAACTACCGCTTATTGCAAATACTATTGCTCGTAAACGCCTCTATGAGATGAATTTAATTATATCTGATACTGCTGAATATGGTAATTATTTATTTTCTTCTAAAGCTATTCCATTATTAAAAAAATTTATTGATTCATTAATACCAGGTGATTTAGGAAAATCATATGATAATAATATAATACATAACGAAAAATTACGTGATATAAATGAATTAATAAGAAAACATCCAATTGAAGTTATTGGACATAAACTTCGTAGTTACATGATAAATATGAAAAAGTAAAAAATATAAATCGTAATAACAAAATCAAAATAAGCTGAATGAAGACTGTTATTTCATATAAAAATTAGTTTTCTATTTCATTAATGTTAAAAATTAATAGGGGTTTTAATATATACACTTTATATATTAAATAAAAAATTTTAAAGCAACCCTAATTGTTGCCTAATTTTTATATTCCATAAATATCTTGATAAGAGTATATGGATTTTAAATTACCAGACATATTTGGTTTATTTTTCAAGTATTCTATTAAATCAGATAAAGTTATTATAGAATTAATTTTATATCTATTATTTATTTTAATTACGTGTTTATAGTCATTAAATTTGGTTTCTTGTCTATCCAATGAAATTAATATTCCAGTTAAATGTGCATTATAAATATTAATAATATCAATTGATTTATAAATGCTTATTCCAGTAGTTATTACATCGTCTACTACCATCACTTTTCCATATAAAGGGCTTCCTATTAATAATCCCCTTTCACCATGATCCTTAATTTCTTTTCTATTAAAACAATAAGGTACTTTAATTTTATAATGTTTAGACATAGCTATAGCCATGGAAATAACAATAGGAATACCTTTATAAGCTAAACCAAATAATACATCAAACTCAATTTTACTTTCTATTAAAGCTTGTGCATAAAAATATCCTAATTTAGCTAAATCATTTCCATTAGATATCAATCCACTATTAAAAAAATATGGACTTTTCCTTCCAGATTTCAAAATGAAATTTCCAAATTGTATTAATTTTCTACTAATAGCAAATTCAATGAACTGACGTTTCCAATCTTTCATTTTATATTCCATGAAGTTTATAAATACAAATATATTCAACTAGAATAATTAAAAAAAACAATAAATTATTTAATGACTATTCCAATCAATGTAACTTAATATTCTTATATTAAAAAATAAATAATATTAATATCTTTTATTTTAATTAAATAATTTTTAATTATACATATATTAAAATATTTAATTATATTAATTGCATTAATAAATAAAAATATTATATTTTATAATAAAATTTTATTTAGATTTTTTATTCACACTTTAATGTTAATTATAGTATTGTATAATAAAATAATATTTATTTAAAAGACTATAAATTATGAGCAAATTTTATGATTAAAAGTATGACTGCCTATTCTAGCTATAAAACAAAAAGCAGCTGGGGTAGCATTAATTGGGAATTTCGTTCAGTAAATCAACGTTATTTAGAAATATACCTAAATGTACCTGACCAGATAAAAAAACTAGAATCAAAAATAAGACAAAAAATTAGACAACGTTTGATACGTGGTAGAATTGAAGGTATTCTAAATTTTGAAATAGATTGTAAATATGATTATACATTAAATATAAATCAACAACTAGTTAAACAAATAATAAGTATTGCTAATAAAATAAAAATACAAAACAATAATACAGGTATTATAAATATACTTGAAGTTTTACGTTGGCCAGGTGTTATTGTATCTATATCGGATGAAAAAGATAATGTAATTGATTATGAGATATTAAATGCAATGGATAATGCACTTGATGATTTAATTAAAATACGTGAAAAAGAAGGGTGCGAATTAAGATATTTGATAGAAGAAAAACTAAAAATAATCAAAAAAGAAATAGATAAAATACGTGGTTATCTTCCAGAAGTTGCAAAATTACAACATTATCGTATTTTAGAAAAGATAAAAAATATAGAAGTTCAGATAGAAAATTCTAAATTAGAACATGAATTGATAAACGTAATACAACGTATTGATATAACAGAAGAATTAGATAGATTAGATATTCATATAAAAGAAATTTTTAATATTTTAAAAATGCAAGTACCAATAGGTAGAAGACTTGATTTTATGATGCAAGAACTAATTCGTGAATCTAACACTATAATATCTAAATCTATTAATTCAAATATTACTAATTATGCAATTGAAATAAAGGTTTTAACTGAACAAATAAGAGAACAAATCCAAAATATTGAATGATATTTTTTTTACGATACAGTTAAAAATCATGGCCAATAATTATTTAAAGCGATCCATGCTTGTTCAGCAACTTCATATGGGGATAAACATTTTAGTTGATCGTTAAATACTTCAATTCCAATTGGGCCTTGATAGCCTATGCTTTTTAATTTATCTATAAAACTATCAATTTTTATTATTCCATTTCCCGGCAGTTGACGTTGATGACGTGCTACGTTAATCAGACTTTTTTTATCTTTAGGTGGTTTTGAAGCAATATCACATAATTGTACTTCGTAAATACGATCTCCTGGAATACCATCTAATTGTAAAGCATCTCCTCCTAATGCATAAATATGAAATAAATCAACTACTAGTCCTATATTAGGTTGATCTACTCTTTTTATACGCTCCCATGCTAAAGGTAATGTGTTGTCAACTGTACACCATGACATAGGTTCGTACATTATCTTCATCTTATATCTAATAGCTTCCGATGCCATCCAGCGTAAATCTTCATCTATTTTATCTATAAGACAATCTTCTCTAGTACTAGCAGGTGCTTGAATTGCATTGCAACCAATTGCTTGAGCAATATTAATAAATTGGCGTAATTCTTCTCTTTTTTGTTTGTGTTGTCCATATGGTATACCTGCAAAATCTCTTAAAACTTGTAAATTTGTAAAACCTATTTTTTTTTGAATTGAAAATTGCATAATAGAAGAAATTCCATTAGAGTTATTTTGTATATCTTCTTTCCATATCTCAACTTGGTCAAAACCAGCTTGATGTGCTGCTTGCAATTTTTTCTCTGTTTTTCCTCCTAATAATACTAGATTAAGGAATTTCAAGTTGTGTTTTTTCATAAATACTCAATCATAGTTTTCCAATAGTTATATATTTAAAATATTCATTGATTCGTTTTTAATACATACACATGTCTTTATTTGATAAATTAAATTAGATTATAAATAATGTAGCACTAGAATAATAATAAAATACCGATTTTACTAAAGTTACTATAAATAAGGTTAATATCCGTAAATTTTTATCAATATATAATTTTATTATCTTTAGGATAAAATTTAATAATTTATTAATAATAACATTTTATATTAATAAAAAAACAAATTAATAAAATATTTCGGATTAATAATTTAGAAATAAAATTTTATTTATTACCTGAATGGCCAAATCCATTTTTCCCACGTAAACTAAAATGAAAATTCTCAACTATATTAAATTCAACTTTAATTATTGGGACAAATACTAATTGGGCTATACGATCTCCAGGTTTAATAAAGAAAGATTTTTCTCCTCTATTCCATATGGATATCATCAGTTGACCTTGATAATCAGAATCTATTAAACCTACTAAATTTCCTAATACAATACCATTCTTATGACCTATGCCAGAACGGGGTAAAATCAATGCTGCTATTTCAGGATCGGCAATATAAATTGATAAACCACTAGGTAACAAGTGAGTATAGTTAGGTTTAATTTCCAAAATATTGTCAATACAAGCACATAAATCTAATCCTGCAGATCCTGGAGTTATGTAATTAGGCAAATGAAATATTTTACCTAACCGATCGTCAAGAATTTTAATGTCTATTTTTTTTTTCATAATTAAATAACTATTAGTTGATGATCAATATATTTTATTTGTTAAATATTTTTAATGCAATATAAGAAAATAACATTATATTTGCAATATGTAAATTACTATTTAATAGTTCATAGTTATTATATAATCAAGCTCATTATAAATTACCTATAGAAAATATAAAACAAGTTATCTATAAATTGATTAATAAAAAACCATATTAGTTGAATAACGATATATATTTTAATTAGATTTCTTATTTTATAATAATTATTATATTTTATAAAAGACAAATTATTTTTAAATAGATGCTTTTAAGTTATATATTTAATTCACTGATAATATAAATAACAAATTGGTTAATTAATCATATAATAATTTCTAATTACTATTTATTAATAAATAATATTATTTTACTACTTATTTAAGTATAATTTCATGAAAAAATAATTTGTTTTAATTGTATTGAATATTTTTAACAATTATAAAAATTTATATAATTAAGAAATTACTTATCTGTTTAATTAAAAAATAATTTTAAGGTTTTTAATTTTATTTGTGTTTATATAAATAGTAATATATTTCATTATTTTTTAATTATTTACTAATGTTAGTTAATATAATATAATAATATTATATAAGCTATAATGAATATTATTTCTATTCAACTATATCATTATGAATTAATATAAATGGATAATAAATATGTCAAAAATATGTCAAGTGACTGGTAAACATCCTCTTTTCGGAAATAATCGTTCTCATGCTATGAATGCAACTAAACGTTGTTTCCTTCCAAATTTACATTATCGTCGTTTTTGGATAGAAAGCAAAAAACGTTTTATTACTTTAAGAGTATCTACAAAAGGTATGCGTATCATAGATAAAAAAGGTATTGATGTTATTTTAAATAAAATTAATTAAGGAATGACAATATGGCAAAAAACACTCGTGAAAAAATTAAGTTAATTTCTTCTTGTGGTACAGGACATTTCTATACTACTACAAAAAATAAGCGTAATAAATCTACAAAATTACAACTAAAAAAATTTGATCCATTTATGCGAAAACATGTTATTTATAAAGAGCATAAAATAAAATAATTTACATGATAATGTGGAAAATAAATGCCAGAACTACCAGAAGTAGAAGCTTGTCGTATTAACATAAAACCTTATTTAATTAACCAAGTAATTAATTATATCATTGTAAGGAACATCAATTTACGTTGGCCAGTATCACCGGAAATTTTACAAATAAAAAATCAATCGATATTAAGTATAAAACGTAGAGCAAAGTATTTACTTATACAATTGAAATTTGGCTGGATAGTAATGCATTTTGGAATGTCTGGTAGGTTGAGTTTGCTGAGTAGATATATACCACCCCAAAAACATGATCATATTGATATAGTAATGAAAAACCAAAATATATTAAGGTATACTGATCAACGTCGTTTTGGAGCATGCTTGTGGATTAGTGATTTATCAAAAAATGTTTTATTTAAAAATTTAGGTTTAGAACCATTAACTGATACATTTAATAATGTATATTTATCTAGTAAGATATGTCTGAAAAAAAATACTATTAAGCAATCTATTATGGATAATAAAATTGTTGTTGGTGTAGGAAATATTTATGCAAACGAATCTTTGTTTGCTGCAGGTATTATTCCATCTCGCATTTCAATGAATTTAAGTAATAAAGAAGTAAAATTTCTTGTTTGTAATATTAAATCAGTTCTACTCAAAGCAATTAAACATGGAGGAACAACTTTGAGTAATTTTTTGCAAAGTAATGGAGAACCTGGATATTTTACTCAACAATTAAAAGTATATGGACGAGCTAATGAACCTTGTTTAATATGTGGAACCAAAATAATAAAATGTAAATATGCATCAAGAAGCAGTTATTGGTGTCCAGAATGTCAACTATAGTTGTTTGATTTTAAGTTTTGTTATTAATGCTTCGTTAACTGAAATTGGTAACAAATTTGATACATCACCACCATAATATGCAACTTCCTTAACTAGTGAAGAAGAAACAAAAGAATAATCCTTAGATGCAATAAAAAATATATTTTCAAGCAATGGGACTAAGTATTTATTCATTTGACTTAATTTCTTTTCGTATTCAAAATCAGTAACAGTACGTAATCCTCTAATTAAAATGTTTACTTTCTGTTTTTTTGCAAAATGAGATATTAAATTGTTAAACTCTATTATTTTGATATTAGGTAAATGTTTTGTTGCTATCCTAGCTAAATAAATTCTTTCATCTGTTGTAAACAAAAGTGCTTTTCTAGATTTATTAGCAATAGCTATGATTATAAAATCAAAAATTTTTGAAGCACGTGTTATAATATCTAAATGACCTAATGTAATTGGATCAAATGTTCCAGGGTATATAGCTTTTCTTATTTGCATAAAACCTCTTATAATAAGTATTTAGTAAACATTATTATAATTTACAATTAAATTTAATGATAACAATAATTATATATAAATAAATTTATGAGATAGATTAAATAATCTATATTCATATAGAATATATCTTTATAAAAAAATAAAAAGATAATAAATATGGTATTTTATGTTTTATGTTAATTATTTGATTATTATTAATACAATCAATGAAAATAAATTATTAAAAAAATAATATGATTATTTAACCATAAATATTGAAAAAATATGTTTTAGAAAACGCGCCCTACAGGATTTGAACCTGTAACCTACGGCTTAGAAGGCCGTTGCTCTATCCAATTAAGCTAAGGGCGCAAAACCTTATACAGTAAAGTACATTAATCAAAATAAATCAATACTTATTTTTAATAAATATCAAAATATATTAAATAATGTATAATTTTTTATTGTTTTTTATATTATTAATATTTAATTATGATAATATAAAATATTATTTTTCCTCTAATAAATTTTGTATAAAATAGTGGATTTATTAATGATAGCTAAAATTATTAATGGTAAAATAATAGCACAAAATTTGCAATTTAAAATAGCTGAAAAAGTCAAAAAACGTCTTGAAAAAGGAAAACGCATACCAAGTTTAGCAATTATATTAATAGGAAACAATCCAGCATCAAGAATTTATGTAATTAATAAACGTCGAGTTTGCAAAGAAGTTGGTTTGTTATCTTTTCTATACGATTTACCAGAAAATACTAGTGAATATGAATTATTAAAATTAATTGATAATCTTAATGAAGACAATAAAATTGATGGTATTTTAGTACAGCTTCCATTACCTAAAAATATTAATTATTTTAAAATCATTGATAGGATTAAACCAGACAAAGATGTTGATGGTTTTCACCCTTATAATATTGGAAGTTTATGTCAAAGGATACCTAAACTAAGTCCATGTACTCCCCATGGAATTGTAACTTTACTGAAGTATTATAATATTAATACTTATGGACTTAACGCAGTAATTATAGGTGCTTCAAATATTGTTGGCAGACCTATGAGTATGGAATTATTATTGGTAGGATGTACTACTACAGTTACACATCGGTTTACTAAAAATTTATATCAACACGTAAAAAATGCAGATCTTCTAATTGTAGCTGTTGGTAAACCAAAGTTTATTCCTGGCCATTGGATTCAACCAGGAGCAATTGTTATTGATGTAGGAATTAATCGTCTTAAAAATGGTACCTTAGTTGGAGATGTAGATTTTGATGTTGCTTATAAAAGAGCTGCTTTTATTACTCCTGTTCCAGGAGGAGTAGGGCCTATGACTATTGCTATGCTAATCCAAAATACTTTGCAAGCATGTGAAAACTTTCATGACTAATATCTAAATACTATCTACTATTAATGTAAAATTAATAATCTCATTTATATCTCCATGTAGATTTGATTAAATCATCTTCAACAATTATTCCTAGTTCATTAAGTTTATCACGTGCAATATCAGCATCTGACCAGTTTTTTAATTTTCTTGCTTTATTACGAATTTGTATTAAATTATTAATTTCATCTCTTATAGAAATACTGATTTTGTAATGTTTTTGTAAAAATTTGCTAGGATCTTGCTGTAATATTCCTAAAATATCACCTATTTTACGTAGTTTAAATGCTATTGTATTAGCAAGTATTTTATCTTTCTTTTTAAAACGATTAATTGTATGTGCCATATCAAATATTACAGAATAAACTTCTGGTATATTAAAATCATCATTCATTGCTTTACGAAATCTATCATCAAAATTTATCTCTAATCTACTTTTTTCTGATAAAATATTATTGGTATCAGTATCAAGCAAAGAAGTATATAATCTTTCTAAGGCTATATTTGCATTATAAATATTACTTTTAGAATAATTTAGTGTACTACGGTAGTGAGAAGAAAGTAAAAAGTATCTTATACTTTCTGGATCATTATTAGATAACAAATCTTTTATAGTTAAGAAATTCCCTAATGATTTTGACATTTTCTTTTTTTCTATCATCACCATACCAGAATGCATCCAGTAATTGATTACAGTATTTTTATGAGCACATATTGACTGTGCAAATTCATTTTCATGATGAGGAAATATAAGATCTGATCCTCCACCATGAATATCTAAAAATGAACCGATTTCTTTATGAATCATTGCAGAACATTCTATATGCCATCCTGGGCGACCATTACCCCAAGGAGAATTCCAGTAAGGTTCATGTTTTTTTGATGTTTTCCATAAAACGAAATCTGAAGAATTGCGTTTTATTTTTAATGTTTCATCACTTATAGTAACGTGTAAATTTTTTAAATTTTGGTGTGATAAAATACCATAATTAGGACATTTTTTAACTTCAAAAATAACATCTCCGTTATCAGCAATATAAGCATAATCATTTTCAATTAGTATTTTTATTAATTGGATAATTTCTACTATATGATCAGTAGCTCTTGGTTCGCTATTTGGTGGTAAGATATTTATAGAACAAAAATCCTCATGCATGTTTTTAATTATGCAATCTGTAAAATATTTTATGTTTTGATTTTTTTCTTTAGACCGTTTTATGATTTTATCATCTATATCAGTTATATTACGTACATATTTTAGATTATAACCTATATATCTTAAGTATCGTGAAATAACGTCAAAAATTACAAAGGTTCTTGCATGTCCTATATGACATGTATCATATACTGTAACTCCACAAACATACATGCTAATTTTATCTTTATAGATAGGTTTAAATGTTTCTTTTTTACGACTTATACTATTATAAATTTTTAACATCTAAAGCTTCCATTATTAATATTTATTTAAATAACTATCATTATTAAATTGTTGATTTTTTATTTTTTCATTTCATTATAATTTTAATAAAATATCTAACTTAATTTTTAATTATAATTTTATATATCAAGACATAATAATTAATAAAAATTATATTTACAATTTTTATTATTATTCATAAAAATATTTAAGTAATTGATGATTGATTTTCAATTTTCTTGCAGGCAATTATTTCATATTACTTTTTATAAAAAATTATCAATAAACCATAATATGGTTATATTAATTTTTGGTATTTGTTTGTTATATTTTAGATAAACTATTTATTATTACATACATTTTAAATTTTAATTATAAAAAATAATTAATGAAATAAATTAGTCTAGTATACTTCAAAACAATTTGTAATAATTAGTTTAAATAAAGAAAGGTATTATGTAATAATTGATTTTTTGATAACTTTTTATGTTAAGAGTATCTAAATATGAATGTAGTTAAGATTGCTATTATTATGGGTTCTAAGAGCGATTGGTATGTTATGAAATTTGCTTCAGAAACTTTAGAAGAACTAAAAGTTCAATGTCATGTTGAAGTAATTTCAGCGCATAGAACGCCAAATAAATTATTTCATTTTGCCGAAAAATCTATAGATAGTAATTACAAAGTTATTATTGCAGGTGCTGGTGGTGCAGCACATCTACCAGGAATGTTAGCATCTAAAACTATACTGCCAGTATTAGGAGTACCTATACCTACTAGTTATCTAAATGGAATAGACAGTCTTTATTCTATTTTACAAATGCCATCTGGAATACCAGTTGCTACATTAGCTATAGGTAAAACAGGAGCAATAAATGCTGCTTTATTGGCTGTACAAATAATTGCAATTAACGATAACAATTTAGCATTACGTCTTAGTAAATGGCGTAAAGCACAAACTAATATGGTACTAAACAATCCAGATCCAAGGAAAAATTAATGCAATCTATCGTTGTTATAGGCAATGGACAACTTGGTCATATGTTACGTCAAGCTGGAGAATTATTAGGTATTGATATTTTTTTAGTCAATTGTAACAGTAATGATTTTGAAAATATACCTCTATCAGATAGTATAATTATCTCTGAAATAGAACATTGGCCAAAAACTTCTTTAACAGAAATATTAAGAAATCATATTTCGTTTGTAAATAGAAATTCTTTTCATCGGATTGTTGATCGCTTAAAACAAAAAAAAATGCTAGATCTTCTTAAAATAAATACTGTTCCCTGGCATTATTTATCCAATTCAGAAGATTGGATAAATATATTTGATATGCTTGGTGAATCAGTCGTGATTAAGAGTCGTTTAGGAGGATATAATGGTCATGGTCAATACTATATAAATCCTCAGCTAATTGAAACACTACCTAATTCATGTTATGGTACATGTATTGTTGAGAAAAATATATGTTTTCTAGGTGAAGTATCACTTATCGGAGCACGTAATAAGGATGGAAAAACCGTATTTTATCCCCTTACTAATAATTTACATATTCAAGGTATTTTACGTATTAGCAGTACATTTCCAAAAGTTGCTGAAAAATATCAAAAACAAGCAGAAAATATGCTTAGCACAATCATGGAATATCTTAACTATATTGGAGTAATGACAATGGAGTGTTTTATTACTCCCAAAGGATTATTAATTAATGAATTAGCTCCAAGAGTTCATAACAGTGGTCACTGGACACAAAATGGCGCTTCTATAAGTCAATTTGAATTACATTTGCGCTCTGTATTAAACTTATCTTTACCAAAACCTATAATATTTGGTTATTCAGTGATGATAAACCTATTAGGAATTTTAATAAATTTTGAATGGCTTAAGCATCCTACATTACATTTACATTGGTACAATAAACAAGTAATAAACGGAAGAAAAGTAGGTCATTTAAATATAACAGATTTTGATAAATGTCGTTTAAAATTAGTTCTTAGTTCTTTAATTTCAGAATTTCCAAAAGAATATTACAAAGCGATTAAATGGGCAATTTCAAATTTATAAAAAACCGTCTTTGTAAAAAATATAATAACAGTTGATTTTTACATAGTATTTTAAGTAAAAATTATGTATTTTAATAAACTATATTAATAACCTTTACCTAGTTTATGAGATTTTAATATACACTGCTGTATAGCTTCTATAACAGCTGATCTAAAATTTTTTTGTTCTAATATCTTTATTGCTTCTATAGTTGTACCTCCTGGTGAACATACCATATTTTTTAATTCTGCTGGATGTTTTTTAGTTTCTAATAAAACTTCAGCAGAACCTTTTACTGCTTGAGCAGCAAATTGATATGCTTGTAAATATGTCATTCCATTTAGTACAGCTGCATCAGCCATAGCTTCTATAAACATAAAAACATAGGCAGGTGCAGAACTACTGATACCTATTACTGTATGTATTAAATCTTCATCTATTAAAGTAGTTTTACTAAACATTTTGAATATCTTGAAAATTAAATCAATATCTAATTGATTTAACGCTTTATTTGGTGTTAGTGAGGTCATTCCTTCGCAAACACTTGAATTAATATTAGGCATTGCTCTAATAATTTTTTTATCATAGCCTACAATTTTTTCTATTTGACTAATAGAAATACCAGCTGCTACAGATACTATTATTGTATCTTTTTTTATATGATTTGAGATGTTTTTTAATAATTTTAATAAAATACTAGATTTTAATGTAAGAAATAAAATGTCAACTTTCTGAGTTAAAACTTCACTACTATTAGCAACATTAATATTATATTTAGTACTAATTGATTTATTAGTAGTTAATTTATGGTCGTAAATCCATATTTTACGGCTTGAAATGCATGATTTTTTTATTAAACCTGCAATAATAGATGTTGCCATATTACCTACTCCAATAAAACCTATATCCTTTTCCAATTTACTATCTCCTGCCGTTATTTAAAACATTTTACTAAAAAAATAGAATAACACTTAACAATAAAAATTTAAATATTTATCGATAAATTTATATAGTAAAAATTATATTTGATCTTTTATAATTACCGAATTACAATGTTACAGATTAGTAAATTTATATATTATAATATATTTAAAGGTTAATATTACATTATATAATGATACAATGAATTACATTATATAATGTAATATTATTTAATAACATAAGATTTAATTTAACTAATTATTTAGGTTAAAATATAGATTATACCTATTAACAATCTACAGTTAATTTAAAAGTAAAATCATTTTACGGAACAACTTTTATAATAAAAAATATTATGACATATAGTTTATCCTTCAAAGATATTATCGCATTAGGTTTTATGACTTTTGCTCTGTTTGTAGGTGCAGGAAATATAGTGTTTCCACCTATGGTAGGTATTCAATCAGGTGAATATCTATGGATAGCTGCTTTTGGTTTTTTAATTACATCTGTTGGATTACCAATTTGCACTATAATGGCCTTATCAAGAGTGAATGGAGGAATTGAAGTACTTAGTAAGCCAATAGGTAAAATTGCTGGTTTAATATTAGCAATAATTTGTTATTTATTAATTGGTCCTTTATTTGCTATACCACGCACCGCAACAATTTCTTTTGAAGTAGGTATAGCACCTATTATCACTGATACCAATAATTTTGTGCCTTTATTGTTATATAGTTTAATTTATTTTACTTGTGTTCTTTTACTTTCCTTATATCCAGGGAAATTACTTGATGTAATAGGTTATTTTCTTGCTCCAATAAAAATTGGAGCATTAATTGTTCTTAGTATTTCAGTAATAATATGGCCAGTAGAAAGTAATATCATAACATTAGCAGCTAAAGATTTTCAAAAATCAGCATTTTGTGGCGGCTTTCTTAACGGTTATTTAACTATGGATACACTAGGTGCATTAGTATTCGGTGTTGTTATTATAAATGCAATTAAATCTCGTGGAATAAGCGATAAAAAGTTACTGATACGTTATACTACAATGGCTGGTTTAATTTCTAGTATTGGTTTAATAATAATTTACCTATGTCTTATGAAACTAGGTTCTAATATTGGAGGATTATTAGATCAAAATGTTGATGGTGCAACTATATTAAATATTTATGTACAAAACACTTTTGGTGATTTGGGTAGTTTATTTTTAGCTTTATTGATTTTTATTGCATGTATAGTTACAGCAGTAGGTTTGACTTGTGCATGGGCTGAATTTTTTTCAAAATATTTACAAGTATCCTACAAGTTATTAGTTTGCATATTAAGTATTGTTTCAATGTTAATATCTAATCTTGGATTAAAAATCCTGATAAAATTTTCTATTCCAATTCTAACTGTAATTTATCCGCCATGTATAATGTTAGTTATATTAAGTTTTACCAAACATTGGTGGTATAAACATAAGAGAATTTTTATACCCACTATATCTATTAGCTTAATTTTTGGTATTTTAGATGCTATAAAATATGATGATTTTAAAAATAAAGTTATTTCTTTTATTCATATACCATTAATCAATGAAGTTTCTTGGTTATTACCGGTAATAACAGTTTTAATTGTGTCTGCTTTAGTAGATAAAATTAAAGGTTAAATATTAATTTAATTGATATTTAATGATTTGATAATCGATAATAAATATATTAAAACTTTTCTTAAAAAATTAATATAATAATATTTCCGAGTAAAATATTTTCATGTTAGTTGCTGATTTTGATTTTGAATTACCTAAATCGTTAATTGCTTATTTTCCTATGGAAAAGCGCAGTGACTGTAGGTTGCTATTTCTTGAAGGAACCAATGGATACATAACTCATGGTATATTTAGTGATATATTAAATAAAATTAATAAGGGAGATTTATTAGTTTTAAATAATACTCGTGTTATTCCAGCTCGTATATTTGCTTATAAAAATTTCACTGGAGGAAAAGTTGAAATATTGATAGAAAGAATCTTAGATAATCATTGTGTATTAGCTAATATAAGTTCATCAAAATCACTAAAATTTGGTACTGAATTATTATTAGGAGAAAACAGAAATATCAAAGCAATAATATCTAATATAAGTTGCAATAAATTATTTAAAATAATTTTTCAAGATAACCGTAATGTAATAGATATTATAAATGATATTGGAAATATACCAATACCACCTTATATTAAACGTCCCGTTACCAATATCGATAATACTTTATATCAAACTGTATACGGTACTCGTTTAGGAGCTATTGCTTCGCCAACTGCTGGACTACATTTTGACACATTGTTACTAAAAAAATTAAAAGAAAAAGGAGTAGATATAGTTTTTATTACATTGCATATAGGATCGGCAACTTTCCAATCAATTCGAGTTGAAAAAGTTGAAGAACATAGTATGCATACTGAATATGTAGAAGTATCCAAGGAAGTAGTAGATGCAGTAATAAAATGTAAAAATCGTGGTAATAAAGTTATAGCAGTAGGTACAACATGTGTACGTTCTCTTGAAAGTGCTGCTAAAATGGATTCAAAAAAAATAATTTCGCCATTTTTTGACTATACAAAAATTTTTATCTATCCTGGTTATAAATACCAAATTATAGATGCATTGATAACCAATTTCCATACACCAAAATCAACTTTAATTATGTTAGTATCAGCCTTTGCTGGTTATAAACACACTATGCATGCATATCAAATTGCTATTGCTAAAAAGTATAATTTTCTTAGCTACGGTGATGCAATGTTTATTACTATAAATCCTCATGCTCCAGAGGAACAGTTTACTTAAAAGAATGATTTGATTATTTATAGTTAATATTAGGCTATATTTTTTATGAAATTTGAAGTAAATAAAATAGATGGAAATGCTAGATTAGGTCGTATGATATTTAATCGTGGTATAATAGAAACCCCTTCTTTTATGCCAGTAGCTACTTATGGTTCTATAAAATGCATTACATCTGAAGAAATTGCATTATCGGGAACACAGATTATTTTATCAAATGCTTTACATCTTTATATACGTCCTGGTTTAGAAATTATAAAATTACATGGTAGTATACATAATTTTATGAATTGGAAGGGCCCAATTCTAACTGATTCTGGTGGTTTTCAAGTATTTAGTTTAAGAGATATTAGAAAAGTAACTGAAGAAGGTGTATATTTTCGTAATCCAATTAATGGTAGTAATATTTTTTTAAGTCCAGAAAAATCTATTGAAATTCAAACTGATATCAATTCTGATATTGTAATGATATTTGATGAATGTATAAAATATCCTTCTAGTTGGAAGGATGCCAAAAATTCTATGGAAATGTCTTTAAGATGGGCTGAAAGAAGTAAAAATAGATTTAATAGTTTAGGTAATAAAAATTTACTTTTTGGTATTATTCAAGGTTCTATTTACAAAGATTTACGCAGTATTTCTTTAAGTAATTTATTAAAGATTGGTTTTTCAGGATATGCTATAGGAGGATTATCTGTAGGTGAATCTAAAAATGAAATGTATGAAACAGTAGATAATATTTGTCAACAAATTCCTTTTAATAAACCACGTTACTTAATGGGAGTTGGAAAACCTGAAAATATTTTAGAATGTATCATTCGTGGTGTAGACATGTTCGATTGTGTTATGCCTACTCGTAATGCACGTAATGGTTATCTATTTACTAAAAATGGAGTAATTAAAATACGTAATGCTAAATATAAAAAAGATGTTGCTCCAATAGATCCAGAATGTAATTGTTATACTTGTTGCCATTATAGTAGATCTTATTTACACCATTTAGATAAATGTGGTGAAATGCTAGGAGCAAGATTAAATACTATACATAATTTACATTATTATCAACTTTTAATGTCTGACATACGGCAAGCTATTAAAAAACAAAAATTACAGAAATTTGTAAGTAAATTTTACCAAAGATTAGAAAAAGTAAGTTAATTAAATAAATTGATATGTAGTATAGATCAATAATTTTTGAGCGAGGCATATTCTATGGATTTTTTAATTTCTGATGCATTTGCTACAACTGGAGTACCTTTTCAAAGAAATTATTATTCTTTAATAATTATGCTAGTCACTTTTAGTATAATTGTTTACTTTATGATTTTGCGTCCTCAACAAAAACGTATAGATGAACATAAAACATTAATTGATTCTATTTCTAGAGGTGATGAAGTAATCACTAATGGTGGTTTAGTTGGTTTAGTGACTAAAATAACAAAACTTGGATATATCACTATTTCATTAAATGAAACTACTGAAGTAATTATTAAACGTGACTTTATATCATCTATTTTACCAAAGGGCACTATTAAAAAACTATAATTTATTATTAAGAGTAATTATCGTGTTAAATTGTTATCCTAAGTGGAATTATATTGTTTTATCCTTAGTTATAATTATAAGTTTATTATATGCACTTCCAAATTTATATGGGGAAAATCCAGCTATACAAATTACTGGTAAAAATGGTAATTTTGCAGATCAACATTTTTTTGATGTTATTAAGAAATTAGTAATTGAAAGAAAATTAAAACATAAATCTATATCAATAAAAAATGGAGTTATTACATTATTATTTAATAATATAGATACGCAATTAATAGCAAAAGATATTATTGAAAAAAAAGTTGGGAAAAAATATATTACTGCAATCAATTTAGTTCCATTAGTACCGAAATGGTTAAATTTTATATCAGCTAAACCAATGAAATTAGGATTTGATCTCCGTGGTGGAGTTCAATTTTTAATTGAATTAGATATACATAATCTAATAAAAAAAATTCAAAATCAAAATCTTAATAATATGAGGGATGATTTACGTAAAATTAATATTCCATATAATAACATATACACGAATGAGCATTCTAATTTAGAAATAAATTTTAAAAGTCATCATGACGTTGATAGTGCTTTAATATATTTGAAATCTATTTATAAAAATTTAATATTAAAAAATAATCATAACAATAGTATTGTGGTAAAGATAGCTCCATTTTATATAAATGAAATAAGAGAAAAAGCAATTCAACAAAATATTTATATATTACGTAATAGAATAAACCAAATTGGTTTATCTGAATCATCAGTACAACGTCAGGGATCTGACCATATAATAGTTAATATTCCTGGTATTCAAGATATAGCGCGTGCTAAAGAAATGATAGGAACAACAGCAACTTTAGAATTTCGTTTAGTAAATAATAATATTAATTTAAATGCAGCATTAATCTCAAAAAATATTTTACCTTCCGATACTGAAATTAAATACATGGTTAATGGTCAACCAGTTATATTATATAAAAATACTATTTTAACAGGAAATCATATCACCTACTCTAATTCCAGTATTGATGAGTACGGAAATCCTGTAGTAAATATTACATTAGATAGTAATGGTGGAGATATAATGTCTCTGTTTACTAGAAAAAATATTGGAAAATATATTGCAACTTTATTTATAGAATACAAGGATAGCGGTCAGAAAGATTCTAATGGTCATGCTATTTTAACAAAAAATGAAGAAATAATTAATATTGCTAATATTAAAGCTCCGGTAGGTAATAGTTTTAGTATAACTGGTATTAAAAATTTAAATTTAGCACATCAACTTTCTATGTTATTACGTACAGGCACTCTAGTTACCCCAATTCGTATTATAGAAGAGCACACTGTAGGTCCTACTATGGGACAACAAAATATAATCCAAGGATTAAAATCATGCTTATATGGTTTAGTTGCTTGTGCTATTTTTATGATATTATTCTATAAAATATTCGGATTGATCTCAATTATTGCTCTATTGATAAATTTAATAATTATTACTGGTGTTACATCAATTTTACCAGGTATAACACTTACAATGTCAGGCATTGCAGGTATAGTATTAAGTTTAGCAGTATCTGTAGATGCTAATATTTTGATAAATGAACGTATTAAAGAGGAACTTCATAATGGATTTTCTATTAATAAAGCTATTAGTAAAGGTTACCAAAAAGCCTTATCAAGCATAATAGATTCAAACATAACAACTTTAATTAAAGCCTTAATTCTATATGTTTTTGGCACTAGTTCTATTAAAGGATTTGCTATAATGACTATTATTGGTATAATAACGTCAATGTTTACTGCAATTATAGGTACTAGAACAATAGTCAATTTGATCTATAGTAATAAAAATATTAAGAAATTGTATATATAGGATTATAGTAAGTGCTAAATATTAGTAATATTAATAAATTTCATGAAGGATATAAACCAATAGATTTCATGCGATGGAATAAATTAGCATTTTCGGTATTAGCATTTTTAATTTTGTTATCTACTGTAATTATTTATGTCTTCAATTTCAATTGGAGTATTGATTTTACCGGAGGTACGGTAATTGAAGCTAGTTTTGATAAATTAATTAATGTTAATTTATTACGTAGCCAATTAATAAAATCTGGTTTTAATTCACCTATAATACAAAATATTGGTGATAACAAAAGTGTATTGATAAAAATTAACTCTTCCAATTCAGACAATATTAACGATAAGTTAATTGAATCAATTAAAAAAAACATGAAACAGAAAATAACAATTAACCGCATTAATTTTGTAGGACCAAGCATAGGTCCTGAATTAACAATGAATGGCATAATAGCACTTTTTTATGCAATATTAGCTGTTTTCTTTTATATTGGATTTAGATTTGAATGGAATATAGCATTTGGTATAGTGGTTGCTTTATTGAGCGATTTAATTATCACATGTGGGCTGTTATCCTTATTGCACATAGAGATAGATTTAACAATTATCGCATCATTAATGTCTATAATTGGTTATTCACTTAATGATAAGATAGTTATTTCTGATCGTATCCGTGAAAACATGAAAAAAATCCAATCCTTTTCTTATTATGATATTATTAATATTTCTTTAACTCAAGTAATAAACCGTACACTCATGACATCTTTAGTTACTTTAATGATGGTTTTAATTCTATTAACATTTGGTGGATCATTATTAAAAGGGTTTTCATTAACTATGGTAATAGGAATTATTGTAGGTACTATGTCATCAATTTATATTTCTTTATCTTTAAAATTAATGACAAATATTATAAATAACAAGATATTTAATTACAAATAAAAATTAATCTTTAATGATATTGACTTAATTGTATTTATTAGTTGTTATAAATTATTTTTAAATAAATGTATAAAGTATATCTAGTAGGATGTATAAATATTTTTGTAATATATAAAAATATTTTACCAATTTTGTTTCTATTTATGATATATGATAATAGTATTTTTATTACGTCTGATATGACATACACAATGTCTGAAAAATAAAAACAATAATTTAATATTAATTTTATAGAATTTTTCTTTTTATCTACAATAATGTCTACAATGATTTAAAAAATCAATAATAAGAAGTTATGGGAGTAAATTTTGATAGATGAAGTATATATGGCACGTGCTTTACAGCTAGCAAAACGTGGGTGTTTTACTACTGCTCCTAATCCTAATGTAGGATGTGTAATAGTCAATAATGGTAACATTGTTGGAGAAGGATGGCATAAAAAAACAGGGGAAGATCATGCTGAGATACAAGCATTAAAAATAGCAGGTAGTCAAGCAAAAAATTCTACTGTATACGTCACTCTAGAACCATGTAGTCATCATGGTTTAACACCTCCTTGCTGTTATGCTTTAATTAAAGCAGGTATTAATAGAGTAGTATGTGCTGTACAAGATCCAAATCCAATTGTATCAGGAAAAGGTTTTAATTTGCTCCAACAAGCTGGTATTAAAGTTAATCATGGTTTGATGATGGAAGAAAGTAAAGAGATAAATAGAGGTTTTTTTAAAAGAATGTGTACTGGATATCCATGGTTACAGTTAAAATTGGGTATATCGTTAGATGGTAGAATTGCCATGATTGATAAAAATAGCAAATGGATTACTTCAGAAGATTCACGTAATGATGTACAGATTTATAGAGCAAAAAGTTCAGCTATTATTAGTACTAGTTCTACAGTATTGTCTGATAATCCCTTTCTTACAGTGCGTTGGTCTAAGATACAAAAACAAATCAACTTTTTACCTAATAAAAAATTATTATGTCAACCTGTAAGAGTAATTATAGATAGAAATAATCGAGTTACTCCTAAACATAAATTGATTAGTCAAGCTGGCCAAATATGGTTAATAAGACATAAACACGATCAAAATATTTGGCCTTCTAATGTAGTTCAGATGATATTACCATTGTGTCAAAAAAAAAGTATGTTATCCCAAATACTTTTATTATTAGGTAAACATGAAATTAATAATGTATTAGTAGAAGCTGGTGGAATATTTTCAGGTGCATTAATTAAGGCTAATCTTATTGATGAATTAATTATTTATATTGCTCCAAAAATATTAGGACATAATAGTATTAGTTTTTGTACATTACCTGGGTTAAATAATTTAAAAGATGCTCCTACATTCACATATACTGATATAAAAAGAATAGGTAATGATATAAGATTAACTTTAATGCCAAAAAAATAATAAATATAGAAATAATGAATATTATAATTGTGTATATACATATTTTTAACTAAGGATAAACATGAAAGTAATTGAAGCTAATATTGCTTCTCCAGAAGCAACTATTGCTATAGTTATATCACGTTTTAATAACTTCATTAATCATAATCTTTTAGAAGGAGCAATCTCATCTTTAACACGTATAGGACAAGTAAATCATGATAATATAACTGTTGTATGGGTGCCAGGAGCTTTTGAATTACCATTAGCTGCAGATACATTAATTAAAACGAATAGATATGATGCAATAGTTGCTTTAGGCACAATTATTCGTGGTAATACTTCGCATTTTGAACATATAGCTAATGAGACTAGCTCAGGTATTGCTAGAATTGCAATAAGTAATAATATACCTATTTCTTTTGGATTACTAACAACTGAAAATATCGAGCAAGCTATTGAACGCTCTGGAACTAAAGCGGGTAACAAAGGATCTGAAGCAGCAATTGTTGCACTTGAAATGATTAATGTAATAAAAGCTATTAAAATTAATTGATTAAAAAAGGATTATTTATGAGCCTTACTAGTCGTCGTCGGGCACGAGAATGTGCTGTTCAAGCACTTTATTCTTGGGAACTATCTAAAAATGACATATCTGAAGTAGAATTATATTTTTTAACAGAACAAAATATTGTTAATGTTGATATTAATTATTTTCATAAATTATTATTTGGAGTAACACAGAATAATATTTATTTAGATCAACTTATGAAACCATATTTATCTCGTAAAATAAATAATTTAGGTAATATTGAAAAAGCTATTTTGCGCATCGCTCTCTATGAAATTAGTAAATGTAGTGATATGCCATATAAGGTTGCAATTAATGAAGGTATTGAATTAGCTAAAATATTTGGAGCACAGGATAGTCATAAATTTATTAATGGAGTACTAGATAAAGCAACTTTACAATTTAGATCAAATAATAAGTAATGGTAATTTATCAATTAAGTTTTATCTGTAATTTATATGATTTTGTATAAAATGTTACTTTTTAAAACGTTCTGGAGCAAAAATTAAATAATTTATGTTATTGGTATTTTATTAGGTGATAGCGCATCAGGTTTAAAATTGTTATAAAATTTTATAAAAATAAAATATCCTTAGCTAAAAGTCATTAGCATTCCGTATCTCTTATTTTGCAATGACAAACATTATGTTGCATATTCAGCAATTGATATTGCCCCACCTAGATTTATTAATATCATCAAACCCTAGTCACATCACATATTAAAAAAAGTAATTTTGTCGATTATATAAACATAAATAATCTTCCTATATCTACTAATTTAGCAAAAAATTTTGAGTATAATGAAATATTATATTATGCATTAAGCTAAATTATTTCAGAAGCAAATTTTAATAAATTAAATATAGCTTTAAGCAATTTGAATATACCCTCCTTATTACTACAGGCAGAATAATGCATAAGTCAAGGGGATTTACATTGTTTAAAAATGGTAAACCTTTGAAATTTCCTTTTAAAGGTTTTAACCATTTTAGGTAAAATATTAATATTTATCTTTTTAACCATTCATCAATTTGTTGTTTTATGCCATAAAAATCTAATTTATAGTCTTTACGAATTTCTTTTTGACTACCTTGAGGAATGAATTTATCTGGCAATCCAATATTTAAAACTGATATCTTTAACCTTTTTTTCATTATAAATTCATTTACACCACTACCAGCACCTCCTTTAATACAGCCTTCTTCTAAAGTAACAAAATCTTCATGATTTTTTACTAGTTTACAAATTAATTCTTCATCTAACGGTTTAACAAATCTCATATCTACTAAAGTTGTATTTAATTTTTCTGCAACATGCAAAGCTTCTACTAAAAGGGTTCCAAAATTAAGTATGGCTAATTTTTTTCCTTGTCTTTTAACAACACCTTTACCTAAAGGAATTATTGCTAAAGAAGTCAATGCAATTCCAGTACCAGAACCACGAGGATAACGTACGGCAGTTGGACCCTTTTTATATTTATAACCAGTATATAGCATATGACGACATTCATCCTCATCACTTGGTGTCATTATTATCATATTAGGGATACACCTCAAAAAAGCAATATCGAAAGCTCCTTGATGAGTAGGTCCATCTGCACCGACTATACCTCCTCTATCAATTGCAAACAATACAGGTAATTTTTGAATAGCTACATCATGGATCACCTGATCGTAAGCACGTTGCAGGAAAGTAGAATAAATAGCTACAACAGGATGATAACCACCAATAGCTATCCCTGAAGCTAATGTTACTGCATGTTGTTCAGCAATTGCAACATCAAAATATTGTTTTGGATATTTACGTGAAAAATTTACCATACCTGAACCTTCACTCATAGCTGGTGTTATTGCTATAAGTTTGGGATCTTGAGATGCCATTTCACATAGCCAATTACCAAAAATTTTAGAATAGCTTGGTAAAGATTCTGTATGTTTAGGTAAAGTACCACTTATAGGATCAAATTTAGGAACAGCATGCCATTTAACAGGATCTTTTTCAGCTGGATCATATCCTTTGCCTTTTTTTGTAACTATATGTAAAAACTGTGGACCTTTTAATTTACGCATATTTTTTAAGGTGTTAACTAAATTTAGTACATCATGCCCATCGATAGGTCCTATATAATTAAATCCCATTTCCTCAAAAAGTACTCCTGCTGTTGTTATACTTTTTAAGTATTCCTCGGTACGCCTAAATAGTGTTTTAATAGGGGGTAGTTTATCAAGAGCTTTTTTGCCACTTTCACGAAAGACAGAATACGTTTTTCCAGAAAGAATTCGTGCTAGCCTATTATTAATAGCACCTACATTTTTAGAAATAGACATTTCATTATCATTTAGAATGACAAGTATATTTGGTTTTATATCACCAGCATGATTCATTGCTTCAAAAGCCATTCCTGCGGTAATTGCACCATCACCAATAATACAAACAATATGACGTCCATTATTTTTATATTTTTCAGTTATCGCTATACCTATGCCTGCGCTAATAGATGTAGAAGAATGTCCCACAGTTAAAACATCGTATTCACTTTCATCTCTACAAGGAAAAGAATGCAAACCATTTTTCTGTCTAATAGAGCTAATAAGATGCTGTCTACCGGTTAAAATTTTATGTGGATACGCTTGATGACCAACATCCCATATTAAGTAATCAAGAGGAGTGTTATATACGTAGTGTAATGCAACTGTTAACTCAACAACTCCTAAACCAGAAGCAAGATGACCACTAGAGTGACTTACGCTTTTTAGTAAGTATTGACGTAGTTCATAACATAATGATGACAACATTTCTACTGGTAAAGCACGTAGTTCCTGAACTGTTGTTGTTAATGATAACAGTGGATATTCAGTATAATTACAATTCATGTAATGCTCATTTCATACAAATAATTAATTTAAACTGTAGATTTTATATATATTTAAATAAATATAAAAATTATACAAATATTCTTATAAAATAAGTATATGTTAAAAAAATAACATAATAGAATAATGTTATTGTTTTTATTATTTAAATAATTTTCATTTTTTTAAAAAAATTATTAGTTGATAAACTATAAAAAGGAAAAGATAGTGAAAGAAAAAAACATTTTATGTGTAAATAAAAATAAATGTATCATTGATATACGTTCTATCGATGAACAAGAAAAAAAACCATTGAAATTGAATAATAATATTAAAATTATATCAATTCCTTTTTATAAACTAAAAACACATTTCAAAAAATTAGACAAAAATAAAATTTGGTTACTTTATTGTGATAACGGTTTAATGAGTCGTTTACAATTACTGTATTTACTTAAACACGGATTTAATAACGTAAAAATTTATGAATGAAAAATCATAATATTTATTCTAGAATTAAATATAAATAATTATAAATTATTAAGAAATTTTTCTACCTTACTTCTATCAGTAATTGTATTATCAATCTTAATATATAAACTTTTTTCTTCATGTACTATTAGTGTTTCTGAAATACCTGGTTGTTCTTTTATTTTTGTTTCTAAATCCGCAATAGTTAATGCTTTATCGCTTAATGTTATACGTGTATTAGTGATATATGGTGGTTCTGATATATTAAAGCTAATTATTAACCAAAAAATAGCAATTAATATACAATATAAAAATACAGTTTTAGCATCAAAATGTCCTAATATCCAACCACCCATACTGCTACCAAAAGCGACACCTAAAAATTGGCTAGTAGAATAGAAGCCCATAGCAGTACCCTTATACCCTAATGGTGATTCTTTACTTACTAAAGAAGGTATAATAGCTTCCATTAAACTAAAAGCAAAAAGAAAAAGTTGTATCCCAATAATTAACATCCAAAGATTATTGAGAAAATTTTGTAATAAAATTTCTGATGTTATTATAATTATAATACCAATTAAAAACATCTGCTTTACTAAACGATTAATTTCAGCATAAATCATACTAGGTATTACAAGAGCAAATGCAATTAACATAGTTGTTAAATAAATTTTCCAATGTTTTGATACTGGTATTCCAGCTATTTCAAATTGATGTGGTAAAACAATAAGAACACACATTAATAATGTATGTAAACAAAAAATACTAAAATTTAATTTAATTAATTTGTAATTTAATAATATTTTAAAAAAACTACCTTTTATTATATCAATTTCTCGATTAACCTTATGATTTATTTCTGGTGGAACTAGATATATCACAATAAAAATACAAATCAATGAAAAAATAGATATAATCCAGAATAAAGAATGTAATCCAAAAGCATGCGTAACTATAGGACTCATTATTATTGCAATAGCAAATGTAATACCAAAATTGATACCAATATAAGCAGTTACTTTACTCAAGTTTTGTTCACGAGTTAAATCGGATAATAGTGCCATTATTGCAGCAGAAATTGCACCTGATCCTTGACAAGCCCGACCAATAATTAAATACCATATGGAATTACTATTAGCAGCAATTAAGCTACCTAACAGTAGCAAAAATAAACCAAACAAAATAACTGGTTTTCTTCCTATACGATCAGACATTAAACCAAATGGAATCTGGAATATTGCTTGTGTTAATCCGTAAATACCTATAGCTATACCAATAAGAGTTTTATTTGCATTTTGCAATAACATCCCATAAGTAGTTAATACGGGTAAAACCATAAACATTCCTAACATGCGCAATGAAAAAACCATTCCTAGTCCTACGCTAGTACGCAGTTCTGTAGTATTTAGCTTTCTATCTTTCATTGTGTTAAACCATATCAAATTATTAAAATTAATATAATAATATTTTACATATCAAATCATATTATATTGATAAATTCAATTTAATCTATAGATATCATTATACTTATTACAGTAATAGTAAAAATAGAAAAAATAAATAGTTGACGAGCCCAAACTTCATTATTATCTGTTTTATAACCTGATAAAGCTATAATAAACCATATTAAACTTACTAATGATGAAACAAATAAACACCTGTAACTAGCATATCCACTAATGGTTAACATAAAAATAGAAAAAATAAACAGTACAATATAAAAAATAATATGGTGTTTCGTTGTAGTTATACCTTTTATTGCAGGTAATACAGGAATATTTACTAGTTTATAATCTTTTAAAAATAATATTGCAATAGAATAAGAGTGAGGTACCTGCCACAAACTAAAAATTAAAGTTAAAATTAGTGCACAAATATCAAATTTATTGGTTACTGCACAGTAACCAATAATAGGGGGAGTTGCTCCTGCAATACTACCAATTAATGTACTATGAATAGATCTGCGTTTCATGTACAAGCTATATACGACTACATAAATACCCGCTCCTAACATCGCTAATAAAGTTGATATAAAATTTACATAAAAATATAATAAAAATAATCCCTTAATACCCAACATAAAAGAATAAAAAACAACTTTTTTTATCGATATAACATTCTTAGCTAATATTCTGTTTTTTGTTCTATCCATTTTTTGATCTATATCGCAATCTATAACATTATTTAAAATACAACTTGAGGCAATTACTAAAGAAACCCCAAGCAAAGAAATAATTAATAATTTGTAGTTAATATTGCCTTTTGAGGCAAGCAAAAAACCACCAGCGACAGAAATCAAGTTACCAAAAATTATTTTTGGTTTTACTAATTGTAAATATTGTTTAAGCATTATTAAATTGTAAATTATTACTTAATAACTTTATTATGTTTTATCTAACCATCATATTATGATTTAAATTAGACATAATCCAAATAGAACCTGCAACTATAATTAAAATAATTATTGCAGAAAAAATTAGTGATATCATATTCCATCCATCTTCAGATTTACTATCTAAGTGTAGGAAACAAAATAAATGAACTAAAACCTGAATAATTGCACAACTTACTATTACACTAAGCATCATACAGCGAGATGTGCTTTGAAATATTACTATCCAAAAAGGAATACTAGTTAAAATAATAGATAGAATAAAACCAATAACATATGATTTTACACTGCCAGGTAATGTATAATCTTCATTTTCATTAAAAACATGATTCATTACATAACCCCCATTAAATAAACAATAGTAAACAAACATATCCATATTACATCTAGAAAGTGCCAAAAAAGACTTAAGCACATAAGACGAGTAATATTATTTATTTTCTTTCCAAATTTAAGTAACTGAATAATAAGTACTAACATCCAAACCAAACCACAAATTACATGAATTCCATGAGTTCCCACTATAGTAAAAAAACTAGATAAAAATCCACTTGTAGTCGGACCATAGCCTTGTTCAATTAAATGATAGAATTCATAAAATTCCATACCTATAAATGATAAGCCTAATAAAAAAGTAATAACTAACCATATAACAATATTTGATTTGTTTTTATTTATTGATATCACACTCATCCCGCAAGTAATAGAACTTAGCAGCAATAAAAAAGTTTCTATTAGTACGAATGGTAATTCAAATATATCTTTCCCTGTAGGTCCATCTGCTGTATTGTTAACCATGACTGCATAAGTTGCGAAGAGAGTTGCAAATATTATACAGTCACTCATCAAGTAAATCCAAAAACCAAATATTTTATTAGATTCTATATGTTGATTATGTTTAAGAGATTTGCTGACCATTGTTTAAACCTGTTTCGCTAATCTTATCAAAATGCTGTTTTTCAATTGTTTCAATTTCATCAACTGAAACATAATAATTTGTATCGTAATCAAAACTTTTTAAAATCCAAGTAGCAATCATACCACAAAAAGATATTATAGCTAACCACCAAATATACCATACTAATGCGAATCCTAATACTGTACCAAAAGCAGAAATAATAATCGCAGCACTGCTATTTCTTGGCATATGAATTTTTTCATATTTTTTAAACTTTTTATAAGCTTTACCTTTTTCTTTCATATCCCAAAATGCATCTAAATCCTCTACATGAGGAATGAAAGCAAAATTATAAAAAGGTGGCGGTGAAGAAACAGACCATTCTAATGTTCTTCCGTTCCATGGATCTCCTGTTAAATCTATATTTTTTTTACGATCACGTATAGAAACATAAAACATTATTAATTGACATATTATTCCCATCGCTATTATACATACGCCACATGATGCTATAACTAATAAAGAATGAAACTGAGGATCTATATTTTGACTAATACGTCGTGTCATTCCCATAAATCCTAGCGCATATAATGGCATGAACGCAATAAAAAATCCAATGATCCAAAAAAAGAATGAAAGCTTTCCCCATGTTTCATTTAGTGTAAAACCAAATATTTTTGGAAACCAATAAGTTATTCCAGCCATACAACCAAAAACTACACCACCAATAATCACATTATGAAAATGTGCTACCAAAAATAAACTATTATGTAATACAAAATCAGCACCTGGCATAGCTAATAAAACACCACTCATACCACCTATAGAAAAAGTGATTAAAAAACCTATAGTCCATAACATGGCGGAATGCATTCTAATGCGCCCTTCGTACATAGTAAATATCCAATTAAAGATTTTTACTCCTGTTGGAACTGCTATTACCATAGTCATAATACCGAAAAAAGCATTAACGTTTGCACCTGCTCCCATAGTAAAAAAATGATGTAACCAAACAATAAATGATAAAATAGTAATAGCTATAGTAGCCCATACTAAAGAATTGTAACCAAATAAGCGTTTTCTAGAAAAAGTTGCAGTTATTTCTGCAAATACTCCAAATACCGGCAAAACTAATATGTATACTTCTGGATGTCCCCATATCCAAATTAAATTAATGTACATCATCATATTACCACCCATTTCATTTGTAAAAAAATGAAATCCTAAATATCTGTCAAGTGTTAATAGAAATAATGTAGCAGTAAGTACAGGAAATGATATTATAATCAAAACGTTAGTGCATAAAGCAGTCCATACAAAAACTGGCATTTTGAATAAATCCATACCTGGAGCTCGCATTTTTAAAATAGTTACAAAGAAATTAATTCCTGTTAAAGTACTACCAATTCCTGCTAACTGAATACTCCATATCCAATAATCAACTCCTACTCCCGGACTGACATCGCTTCCAGCAAGAGGGGGATAAGCTAACCAACCTGTTTGTGCAAATTCACCTATACCTAAAGATAAATTTACTAATATTACACCAATTATAGTAAACCAAAAACTTAAGCTATTTAAAAATGGAAATGCAACATCTCGTGCTCCAATTTGTAATGGAATAATAATATTAATTAAACCAATAACTAAAGGCATTGCTACAAAAAATATCATAATTACGCCATGAGCAGTGAATATTTGATTGTAGTGATGTTCCGGTAAAACACCTGCTTCACCGGCTGATGCTAAAACTTGTTGGGCACGCATCATTATCGCATCAGCGAAACCACGTAATAGCATTATAAATGCAACAAGAATATACATGATTCCTATTTTTTTATGGTCTAAAGATGTTAACCATTCTGACCATAAATATTTCCACTTTTTAAAATAAGTAAGAACTATAACTATGAACAAACCAACTATTATAATACCAGAAACCGCACCCATAATAATTGGTTCATGATAAGGTATTGAATCTAATGTTAATCTTCCTAACATATGCATATTATTATATTTTTCCTCCTAGTATTGTTGCCTAAACAAAAATTTATATTGCACCTATTTTCAGACATAACTGGATAGATAAAATAATAATATTTTATCCATTTTCATAATTCATATTATGAACCATATTATGATTCATTTTAAATTTTTCAATTATCTTTAAGAATAGAGTGGGATCTACCTTAGAAAAGTACTTCACTGGATCATTCTTACTAGGTATAGCAATATTTTCAAAATCATTCATATCTCGTATTACGATGTTAGATTTTTTAATATTATCTGTCCATTTTTCAAAGCCCTGATTATTTTCAGTTACAATGGCTTTAAATTTCATATCAGAAAATCCTTGCCCACTAAAATTAGAAGAAATTCCATTGTAAATTCCAGGATAATTGGCTATTAAGTTAAGTTGGGTTTCCATACCGGCCATAGCGTAAATCTGACTACCAAGCTGTGGTATAAAAAAAGAATTCATAACAGAATTAGAAGTGATCTTAAACAAAATAGGAGTATTTACTGGAAATGCTATTTGATTAATAGTGGCAAAACCTTGTTTTGGATAAATAAAAAGCCATTTCCAATCTAAAGCAACAACATCTATTTCTATAGGTCTAACATTAGATGCAATTGGTTTTCTAGGTTCTAGTTCATGAGTTGATTTCCAACTTAATATACTAAGGAAAATAACAATTATTATTGGAATTGTCCACACTATAGCTTCTATCTTATTAGAATGTGACCAATTAGGACTATATTTTGCGTTTACATTAGATTCACGATATTTCCATGCAAATAATATTGTCATAACAATAGCTGGAATAACAACGATTAACATCAAACAAAAAGCAGTTAATATTAATGAGCGCTGCTGTAATGCAATTTGACCCTTTGGATTTAATAAAGCACTTTCGCATCCACTAAGTAATGTAGCACAAGAGATAAATAATAAAATTTTCTTTATTTTACTGTTGTATTTTTTAGATATCATTTAATTACCTCATTGAAAATTATTTGTATCTACATATTATTTATCTTATAAATTAGTTAAACAATTTAACATTATAGAAATATTAACAGAATTAGAAAATGTTTAGTTATTTAAATTGAAAATAAAAAATAATTAATAATACTTGATATTATTGATGTTAATCATATAACCTATTACTCGATTGATTAATTTTAACAGTTACATAATAACTTTTTTAATTTATTTACCGAATAATTATTTTAACTATAATATAAATTTATTTACATTACTAAAAATTCAATTAAAGTATTACTCATTATAAACATTATAATATAATTTTTTAATTTTGATTAGCTTACAAAGCTATAAGTCTTTTAAAAGATTTAAACATATATATTTAAAATAAGCTAGACATATCCATGTTAAATTCTAATTTGAATAAGTATAAAATTCAAATAAAGACCAAAATTAATTAATAAATTTTGGTTTATTATGTACTATAAGTACTTGATATAGATAAAATTAATCATTTTTATAGAACAAATTGATATTTATTAGTTTAAAAAATTTATAATAGTAAATGTAAGATAATGAATTATTTTGTGTTATATTTTTATGTCAATTATGGTATATATACAAAATAATATTTAATATGTTTTTCATAAAACTAGCTATAATGTATAAAATTTCGATTTCCTGCACTTTTAACTTAATATCTTAATAATTAGTATCACATATTGATTAATACTAATCTAACAGTAAAATTTATAATTTTTTAATTACATAACTTATTTAAGGTGTTAAAAAATATAATATTATCCTTAATAAATTTTTTAGTATCAGTTTAGTTATGAAATTTAAAAAAATATTATTGAAGGGTTATAACTATCTTGTTTTACGAAATTATTAATATTAACTAATTGATGAAATAATAAAAAATATGTTTTTATATTGTATTTGGTAAAAAAGTTAAAGATACTAATATTTAATTATATGCGATATAAAGCTTTCTATTTAAGGAGCAAAATAATGATTCGCGAACAAATAGAAGAAAAACTTCGCTTAGCCTTCAAACCACTTCATCTAGAAGTAAACGATGAAAGTTATAGACACAATGTTCCTGCTGGTTCGGAAAGTCATTTTAAGGTAATTATTGTTAGCGATCACTTTAAGGGACAGCGTTTTTTGATACGTCATCGTGCTATTTATAGTGAGCTCACTACTGAGTTATCAAGGATACATGCTCTTGCATTACATTCATATACTCTAAAAGAATGGTCAGTATTACAACATACTGTTCCTAATTCGCCTTATTGTAATAGTAAAAAAACTCAAATTGCTTAGGTTTTTTAAATTTAAACGGCCTGAGGGCCGTTTTATTATTTTATTCATTTATTTTGAATTAATTATATTTTCTTAATGATTTATCTATAATAATTTAGCTAAAATATTTTATATAATAAATTATTATGAAAGTATATTATAAATAATTTTCTATGAATCTTTTCTTGTAATATACACAAACCTATATTTTCCATTTATATAGATTTTATAAACATGATGTTTTGAGGTAAATAAAAATAAGTTGGAGATATAATATGCAATTGTTAGCAAATGTTAATCAGAATTTAATTCATAAAATGACTTGTACTATAGATTCTGAAAAAATTAATAAAGCTATAGAAAAAGAACTAACTAATATATGTAAGAAAATCAGTATTAATGGATTTAGAAAAGGTAAAGTACCAATACAAATAGTATCACAAAGATATAAAAATTCTGTTACTCTAGATATTTTAAATAATTTCATGACAAATAACTTTATTGATTTAATTGCAAAACAAAAAATAAATATAATTGGTTCACCAAAATATATTCCAGGAATATTTACTGAAAATAAAGATTTTGAATATGTAGTTGAATTTAATGCTTATCCAATAATTGATTTGAAAATATTAAAAAATATTAGCATTGAAAAACCAATAGTCACTATAACAGAATCGGATATAGATTCAACTATAGAAAATATTAAGAGAAAATGTATAAAGTGGGTGGAAATAAATTCATCAGTAGAAAAAAATGATCGTGTTACTATCGATTTTACTAGTTATATTAGAGGAAAAGAAATAAAAAACGGAACAACACTTGGTTTTGTTCTGCCATTGGGTAAAGGACACATGTTATCCTGTTTCGAAGAAAAGATTATTGGTTATAAA
Organism: Pantoea sp. SoEX; assembly: GCF_009829945.1. Classification (GTDB taxonomy): domain Bacteria; phylum Pseudomonadota; class Gammaproteobacteria; order Enterobacterales; family Enterobacteriaceae; genus Pantoea_C. The sequence continues at coordinate 30,345 of NZ_SZZT01000005.1, read as the reverse complement.
AAAGGAGATAATTTTATTATTGATTGTAGTTTTCCAGAAGATTATCATTTAAAAGTATTAAAAGGACAAAGAGTACATTTTAATATAAAACTTAAAAAAGTTGAAAGACCTACTGTTCCTGAATTAAATAAAGATTTAATTAAATCTTTAGGTATAAAGGATGGATTAATATCTAGTTTTAGGAATAAAATACGCAAAAATATGGAATTAGATTTTAAAATAGCCATGTATAAGGAAATAAAAAATCAAATAATTAAAGAAATCTTAAATTTAAAATTAATTGATATTCCGATATCATTAATTAATTATGAAATAAAAGATATAAACAAAAATCATTCACCTAAATCTTTAACTAATCAAAAAAAATTAGAAAATTTTCAAAAAATCACAGAAAATGTAGTAATAGATAAAGCAAAAAAAAATGCTGCTATAAAGTTAATTTTACAAAACATATGTTCTCAACATAATATTCAAGCTGATGAAAAAAGTATTCATGAAGTAATAGAAGAATTATCACATAGTTACAAAGATTCAAAAGAAGTTGTCAATTTTTATAAAAAAAATGATAATATTATAGATAATATTAAAAATATGATAATAGAAAAAAAAGCTATTGATATAATACTAAAAGAAGCCAAAGTAATAGAAAAGAAAATTGATTTTAATATTCTAATGAATCAAGCAATCATTTAATGATTTATAAATTCATATACTTTTAATTAATTCATAAAAATTAATATAAGATTAATCTCATGTTTTATGTTAGGAGATAACAGTGTTATTACATAGCAACAATAGTTATGAAATTTTCAGCCAAAAAAATACTCTAATACCAATGGTAATTGAACGTAACACTCATGGTGAACGTTCTTACGATATATATTCTCGCTTGTTAAAAGAAAGAGTAATATTTCTAACTGGACAAGTTGAAGACTATATGTCTAACTTAATTGTTGCTCAAATATTATTTTTAGAATCGGAAAATCCGGAAAAAGATATAAATATATATATTAATTCTCCAGGAGGAATCATTACATCTGGAATGTCTATATATGATACCATGAAATTTGTTAAACCAGATGTTAGCACTATTTGTATTGGTCAAGCGTGTTCAATGGGTGCATTTTTATTAGCAGCAGGAACTAAAGGAAAACGTTTTTGTTTACCTCACTCACGAGTAATGATACATCAACCTCTTGGAGGATATCAAGGACAAGCAACAGATATTGAAATTCATGCACGAGAAATTCTAAAAGTAAAACAATGCATGAATGAATTGTTGGCTAAACATACTGGGAAATCTTTAGAACAAATAGAAAATGATACTGAACGTGATTATTTCTTATCGGCAAAAGAAGCATTAAAATATGGAATTATAGATTCAATTTTAACATCTCGTTAATAAAAATTATTTTTGTTATAATTGTTTTTAATTATACCCTTCATTACAAACATCTTAATGGAGAAAAAAAGATTAAATCAATTTAACCAATTAGTTAAATACATTCACCTGGTTTCTAGAGTATATAAAAATAAAAGAAGGGGTTGAATGATGATAGATAAAAATGAAGATAATTTAAATAAATTACTTTGCTGTTCTTTTTGTGATAAAAATCAGCAAGAAGTACGTAAATTAATTGCTGGACCATCAGTCTATATATGTGACGAATGCGTTTTTATGTGCAGAGATATTATTTACGAAGATAGTAGCAAGGAAGTTGTTTCACAGGAACAGGAATTACGTAAAATTCCTACTCCACATGATATCCGTTGCTATCTTGATGATTATGTAATAGGTCAAGAATTAGCTAAAAAGGTATTAGCTGTAGCAGTGTATAATCATTATAAGCGTTTACATAATAATATTAAGCATAATAATATTGAATTAGGGAAAAGCAATATACTACTTATAGGACCAACAGGGAGCGGAAAAACCTTATTAGCAGAAACTTTAGCTAAACTTCTAAATGTGCCTTTTACTATAGCAGATGCAACTACATTAACTGAAGCTGGTTATGTAGGAGAAGATGTAGAAAATATTATACACAAATTATTGCAACAATGTAATTATGATATAAAGAAGGCACAAAACGGTATTATATATATTGATGAAATTGATAAAATTTCTCGCAAGTCTGATAATCCATCTATAACTAGAGATGTTTCAGGAGAAGGAGTTCAACAAGCTCTTCTTAAATTAATTGAAGGTACATTGGCTGCTGTACCTCCTCAAGGGGGACGTAAACATCCACAACAAGAACTTTTGTATATTGACACTTCAAAAATTCTTTTTATTTGTGGAGGTGCGTTTGCTGGATTAGATAAATTTATTGCTCAACGTATCAAAATAGGTTCAGAAATAGGTTTTATTGCTGATATCAATAATAAATCTAACAATTTTACTGAAAGTAAATTATTATCTCAATGTCAACCAGAAGATTTAATTAAGTTTGGATTAATTCCTGAATTTATAGGTCGTTTGCCTGTAATTACAATTTTAAATGAACTCAATGAAGAAACTTTAATTGAAATTTTACATAAACCCAAAAATGCTCTAACTAAACAATATCAGACTTTATTTCAATTAGAAGGGGTTGAACTTAAATTCCACAATAATGCATTAAGTGCTATAGCTAAAAAAGCTATAATACATAAAACAGGGGCTCGTGGTTTACGTTCTATCATTGAAGATATATTATTAGATACTATGTATAGCTTACCTTCAATGAAAGGAATAGGTAAAGTATTAATTGATGAATTAGTAATTGAAGGAAAATCTAAACCAACTTTAGTTTACGTTAATTCTGATTGTCAAGAATCTAATAAAGAAAAAAATACAGCATTGATTTAAATTCGTAAAATTAAACTATAATTAATAGTTTTTTTGTTAATTATATTAATATTGAATGTGTGACAATCATCCCCATATGATTAATATCTGTAATTTTTAAACAAAAATTTATATAAACTAAAATTTAGTTCTATCCAACACAGATTTAGAATTAAGAGAGAGATGCATGAATCCTGAGCGTTCTAAATGTATTGAAATACCCGTATTACCTTTGCGGGATGTTGTAGTATACCCACATATGGTAATTCCACTATTTGTTGGAAGGGAAAAATCAATTAGATGCTTAGAAGCTGCAATGGATCAGGACAAAACTATTATGTTAGTAGCACAAAAAGAAGCATCAACAGATGAGCCTGGAATTAATGATCTCTTTTCAGTAGGAACTGTATCATCAGTATTACAAATGTTGAAATTGCCTGATGGAACAGTTAAAGTTTTAGTTGAAGGTTTACAACGTGCTTATATAAAAACATTAGCTGATAAAGGTGATCATTTTGTTGCCGAAGCGGAGTATTTAATTTCACCTAAAATTGAAGATAGAGAGCAAGCAGTACTAATCCGTACAGCAATTAATCAATTTGAAGGTTATATAAAACTAAACAAAAAAATTCCACCTGAAGTTTTGACTTCTTTAAATAATATAGAAGATGCAGCGCGTCTAGCAGATACTGTAGCTGCACATATTCCATTAAAATTAGGAGATAAACAGTCAGTTCTTGAAATGTCAGATGTAAATGAACGGTTAGAATACCTTATGGCTATGATGGAATCTGAAATAGATTTAATGCAAGTAGAAAAAAGAATTAGAAATAGAGTTAAGAAACAGATGGAAAAAAGTCAGAGAGAATATTACTTAAATGAACAAATGAAAGCAATTCAAAAAGAATTAGGTGAAATGGATGAATCACCAGATGAATATGAAATTATAAAGAAAAAAATTAAAATTTCAAAAATGACAACAGAAGCAAGAGATAAAACTGAATCTGAATTACAAAAATTAAAAATGATGTCCCCAATGTCTGCAGAAGCAACAGTAGTACGTAGCTTTATTGATTGGATGATTCAAGTTCCTTGGTACAAGAGAAGTAAGGTAAAGAAGGACTTATGTGAAGCTCAGCAAATATTGGATATAGATCATTACGGTTTAGAGCGTGTTAAAGAAAGAATTTTAGAATACCTTGCAGTACAGAGCAGAATTAATAAGATTAAAGGACCTATATTGTGTTTAGTAGGACCTCCAGGAGTAGGGAAAACATCTTTAGGGCAATCTATTGCTAGAGCTACTGGTCGAAAATACATTAGAATGGCGCTTGGCGGAGTACGTGATGAAGCAGAGATTAGGGGACATAGACGTACTTATATCGGTTCTATGCCAGGAAAAATAATACAAAAGATGGCTAAAATAAAAGTAAAAAACCCACTTTTTTTATTAGATGAAATTGATAAAATGTCATCTGATATGCGTGGCGATCCATCTTCTGCTTTACTAGAAGTTCTTGATCCAGAACAAAATGTTTCTTTTAACGATCATTATTTAGAAGTAGATTATGATCTTTCTGAAGTAATGTTTATAGCTACTTCTAATTCAATGAATATTCCCTCACCTCTATTAGATCGTATGGAAGTAATTCGTCTTTCCGGTTATACAGAAGATGAAAAATTAAATATAGCAAAAAAGTATCTTTTACCAAAACAAATTAGCTGTAATGCACTTAAATTAAGAGAAATAACTATTACAGATGATGCTTTTTTAGGAATTATTAGATATTATACTCGTGAAGCTGGTGTACGTAATTTAGAACGTGAAATTTCTAAATTATGTCGTAAAACTGTGAAATTATTATTAATTGATAAAAAAAAGAATAATGTTTCAATTAGTATAGAAAATCTTGATGATTTTTTAGGAGTACGTCGATTCGATTACGGTAAAGTTGATAATAAAAATAGGATTGGTCAAGTTACTGGATTAGCTTGGACTGAGGTAGGAGGAGATTTGCTTACAATAGAAACAGCATGTATTCCTGGTAAAGGGAAACTTACCTATACTGGTTCTTTAGGAGAAGTTATGCAAGAGTCTATTCAAGCAGCACTAACTGTAGTACGGGCTCGTGCTGAAAAATTAGGTATCAATTCTGATTTTTATGAAAAGAGTGATATTCATGTTCATGTTCCAGAAGGTGCTACACCGAAAGATGGTCCTAGTGCTGGAATTGCTATGTGTACTGCATTAGTATCTTGTTTAACCTGTAATCCAGTTCGCTCTAATTTAGCAATGACTGGAGAAATTACTTTACGTGGTCAAGTATTACCTATTGGAGGTTTGAAAGAAAAGCTATTAGCTGCACATCGGGGTTATATTAAAACAGTACTAATTCCAGATGAAAATAAACGTGATTTGCAAGAAATACCTAAAAATATAATTTCCAACTTAAATATTTATCCGGTAAAACGAATCGAAGAAGTACTGAAACTAGCTTTAGAAAATCAGCTTTATAGCATATAATTGAATTAGATAATATCTTAAAAAAATATTGTTATTATGTGCTTCAATAAATATAAATTTTGCTGTTGAGTATTTATTTTTAATAATATTGTTTTATTTATATTAAAGAGGAGCTTTTAAAGGTGAATAAATCACAATTAATTAATCAAATTGCTTTAGATTCTTCTATTCCTAAAGCAGTGGTTGGTCGTGTCTTAAATGCATTTACTGGTTCTATTTCATCTGCGCTAAAGAGAGGAGATGATGTTGTAATAGTAGGTTTTGGTACTTTTTCTGTACGAAATCGTGCTGCTCGTGTAGGTAGAAATCCTCAAACTGGTCAAGAAATAAATATACCAGCTGGAAAAATACCAGGTTTTCGTGCAGGTAAAACGTTAAAAAACTCTATTAATTAATGTTAGTAGTATAAATAAAGTTTTATTTTGTTGATTTTTATAAACCAAAATAGTATTTTTATATTATTAATGGCAAATTTCTAACCCTGTATTTTATTGAGTTTTATTATAATATGATTAGTAGTTTTCGTACATTATTTAATTCATTTCTTATTAAAGTTATTTTGAGTGTAACTATTTTATTGTTTATTTTAACTAGCATTGGTACATATATAGTCGGTAACAACAAACGAGATTATTTAGTTCAAGTTAACGGAGAGAAAATCACCAATGCTGAATTAGACCAAGCATTAAGTGATGCTATTGAACATCAACAACAGTCTTTAGGTAATAATTTTCAAAAAATGTTACAAAATGAAATTTATATGCGTCAATTGCGTCAACAATCTTTAGTTTATTTAATTGATAAATCATTGTTGCGTAGTTATGTTAATAATTTAAATTTAAGTATCAGTGATAATCAGCTTAAAGAAGTGATTTTTAATCAAAATTATTTTCAAGTTAAAGGGGTATTTGATAATAAACAGTATAATAATGTTCTAAATAAAATAGGACTAACTGCTAATCAATATGTAACATTATTACGTAAAGAACTTTCCGTGCAACATCTAATTACTACTATAGTAAATAGCGATTTTGTATTACCTAATGAAATTAATAAATTGGCTGATTTAATTTCTCAGAAAAGATCTATCCGTAAAGCAATTATAAATATACATTCATTAGCTAAAAAACAAACTACAAATGATGATGAAATAAGTCAATATTATCAACAATACAAAAATAATTTTTTAATACCAGAAAAATTTCGTATTAGCTATATAAAACTTAACGCTAATAAAATAAAACAATCTATTAGTGAATCCGATATTAATAAATGGTATCAAAATCATAAAAGTGAATATTATATTAAACCTCTAAATCGTTATAGAATCATTCAGACTAAAACTAAGACAGATGCTAAAAAAGTTTTAGATCAATTAAACAAAGGAATATCTTTTTCTAAATTAGCTCGAAATATGTCTATAGATCCAATTTCTTCTAGCAAAGGAGGAGATATAGGATGGATAGATATTACAAATATACCAAACGAAATAAAAAATTCTAGACTTAAGAAAAAAGGACAAATATCCGATATAATAAGTACATCTAAAGGTTTTATAATTGTATATTTAGAAGATATTATGCCTGGCAGAATTAAATCGTTATCAGAAGTTCATAATATTATTATTAAGAAAATACGTAAAAAAAATATCACAAATCTTTTTAGTGAACTTAATCAAAAAGTTAGTTCAGCTGTACTGCACAATAATAATTCTCTTAAAGATGCTGAAATAGTATCTGGTGTTAAAAAAATTAAAACTGGTTGGTTTAATATTAATAATATACCTAAAGACCTTGATTTTAATGTTATAAAAGAAACTTTATATAGTGGTAAACTAAGTGTAGGTAATAATTCCGATGTGATTAAACTAGATGATATTCATTCAATAGTTGTTCATATGGATAATCATAAAAAAGAAACTATAAAACCTATAAAAAAAGTTCAATCACAGATAATAAACATGCTTAAGATGGATAAAGCACGTCAGCAAGCTAAGTTACAAGCTGATAAAATAATGAAAGCTAAAGATAAACAAAAAGCTTTAGCTTCTATAGGAATATTGTTGAGTAAAAATACAATAATTAGCCGTAGTGATGATATTCAAAATCCTATAAATCAAATGGCATTTAGCCTTCAAGGTCCATATAAAAAAGGTGAATTTTCTTGGGGCGTAACCGAAGATCTTCAAGGTAATTTAGTAATAGTTATGTTAAACAAGGTAATTCCGTATCATATGCCAAAAGATAGGTTAAATGCATTATTTAGTATAATGATAAAGAATAATTCTCAAATGATACTAAAAATGTTATTAGATAATTTGTCTAAAAGTTCATCAATAAAATATAGGCATAAAATAATATAATAATTTATTTACTTTATAGATATTGGTTGATTGTCGTAATTATAAACTATTTAAAATTATTTTTTAATTTTATTTTTTTTAATGTACTTTTTCTATTTTTAAGATATGTACTAAGTCCTTTAGAGCGCAAGTAACATGAATAACAGTAGCCACAACCATCTCCAATTATTCCATTATAACATGTTAAAGTCTTCTCTTTTATTAATAAAAAACAATCCCAATAATCAGCTAAAGCCCATATTTCAGCTTTGGTCAATTTCATTAGTGGAGTTTTAAAAATAATATTACTATTCATTCCTAGATTTACAGATCTATTAAATGATTTTATAAATTCTTCTCGACAATCGGGATAACCAGAAAAATCTGTTTCACAAATTCCAGAAATTATAATTTTAGCTTTAATTTTATAAGCATATATTGAAGATAAAGTTAAAAAAAGAATATTTCTTCCTGGTACAAATGTATTAGGAAGATCATCGGTATTATATTTATGATTTGTAACTGGTATATTACTGCGTGTCAAACTACTGATAGCTAATTCATTTAGCATACTGATATCTATTATTTTATGTGTATGTACTTTTAATTCAGAAGCTAATTGAGAAGCAATGTTGATTTCTTCTCGATGACGTTGCTGATAATTGAATGTTATACAATGAATTTCATCATATTTATGTAATGCTTGTATAAGACAAGTGGTGGAATCTTGTCCCCCACTAAATACAATAACAGCTCGTTTCATAATGAAAATCCTAATATAGTAATAGTATTAAGATTTTTTATATTAAAATATGTAGTGATCTTAATCAAGTATTCATAATAAGAATTACTAATTTTATAATAAAATAACAAAAATTTATATTTTTTTAATAAAAAATTATATTACTAGAATGTTCTTAATTTTATAAAATACCTACCTTATAGATTTATAATCTTCTTAAATTTATTGAAATATATCTTATGTTTTATTAGTTAATTTTATCTAATTAATATATTTAAAATATATAAATTAATTTGTTATCCTATTTTAAGTATATAAAAAAACGAGAATAATTTTGTGCGATTATTTATTAAATTAAGTTGGTATTTTTTCCGTGAATGGAAAAGATATTTGGGTGCAATTACTATATTAGTTATTATTGCTATTATGCAATTATTACCTCCGTATGTAGTAGGAATTTTAATAGATGGAGTTACCTATAACAATATGACTAATAAAGATATATGTATGTGGGTAATTGTTATATTAATTACTGCAATTATAATTTATATTTTGAGGTATGCATGGCGTATTTTATTATTTGGTGCATCTTATAAATTAGCAATTGAACTAAGAGATAATTTTTATCAACAGTTAAGTATACAACAAAAAGCTTTTTACTTAAGTTATCGTACTGGAGATCTTGTAGCTAGAGTTACACATGATGTAGATTGTGTGGTGTTTGCAGCAGGTGAAGGAGTATTAACATTAGTGGATTCTATAGTCATGAGTTCAATAGTGCTGATAACTATGAGTGTACAAATAGATTGGCAATTAACTTTGATATCACTTGTTCCTATGCCACTTATGGCTTATTTTATACGTTATTATGGTGAAAAGTTGCATCATAGTGTCAAAACAGCTCAATCATCTTTTTCTATTCTTAATAATTATATACAGGAAAGTATTACTAGCATTCGTATGATCAAAGCATTCGGTATAGAACAAACTCAATTAAGTCAGTTTATAAAAATAGCACAGGATAATAGCAAGAAAAATATTGGTGTTACTAAAGTTGATGCAAAATTTGATCCTACAATTTATATTTCTATAGGAATATCAAATATATTAGCAGTAGGTTTTGGAAGTTGGTTAGTATGGCATAATCAAATGACTTTAGGACAACTAACTAGATTTATAATGTATCTTGGTTTGATGATTTGGCCAATGTTAGCATTAGCTTGGACTTTTAATATTGTGGAACGGGGAAATGCTTCATGGAATAGAATTAATAAAGTGCTATTAGAAAAATGTTCTGTAAAAAATGATAACAGTAATGATTACATTTTACCTTATCATCCAGGAAATTTAAAGGTTTCAATAAATAAATTTTATTATCCTAATAGCTCAGATTTAGTTCTAGAAAATATAAATTTCCATCTAGAACCAGGGAAAATATTGGGTATATGTGGTCCAACTGGAAGCGGCAAAAGTACTTTAATTAGTTTAATTCAAAGATATTTCGATATTGAAAAAGGTGAAATACTTTATCACGGTATATCATTAAAAAATTTAAGTTTAGATAATTGGCGTAGTAGATTAGCAGTAGTTAATCAAATTCCTTTTCTTTTTTCTGATACGGTAATAAATAATATCACTTTAGGAAAACCAGATGCTGATCAAAAAGAAATAGAATATGTTTCAAAAATGGCTTGTGTACATAATGATATATTGCTTTTAACAAAAGGTTACCAAACAGAAGTCGGAGAAAGAGGTACAATGTTATCAGGAGGACAAAGACAGCGTATCACTCTAGCTAGAGCTTTACTAATAGATTCTGAAATTTTAATTTTAGATGATGCTTTATCGGCAATTGATAGTGCTACTGAAAATCAAATTTTAAACAATTTAAGAAATTGGATTAACAATCATACATTAATTATGATTACAAACCATTTATCATCTCTTAATGAAGCAGATGAAATTCTAGTTTTAAATGATGGTAAAATATTAAACCGTGGCAAACATAATAAACTAATAAAAAAACCTGGTTGGTATCAAGATATGTATCGCTATCAACAGTTAGAAACAGCGCTATATATAAAAAAATATTAAAGAGGTGCTGAATGAATAAATCACAACAAAATTGGTGGCTAGTTTTGAATCGTTTATTACATTATGGTAAGCCTTGGAAAAGATATTTATTATTTGCTATAGGTATGCTATGGGTTGCTGTGATTATTGAAGTTAGTGGTCCTTTATTAATTACTTATTTCATAGATCATTTAGTATCAAAACACCAAATACCAGGAACATTATTTAAATGTCTGATAGGTGTTGTTATAGTTTTGCAACTATTAGCTGCTTTTTTACATTATTGGCAAGTTTTTTTCTTTAATATAGTTTCTATTAATGTAATTCAAAAACTGCGAACAGATTTAATGGAAGTTGCTTTATATCAACCAATTGGTCTTTATGACAAAAAACCCATAGGCCAAATAATATCACGGATAACTAATGATACTGAAGTTATTAAAGATTTATATGTTACAGTATTTGCGACAGTTTTAAGAAGTACAATTTTAATTGTTACAATGGTAGTTGCAATGTTAATATTAGATTGGAGAATGGCATTATTAGCAATGCTTTTATTTCCAATGGTATTAATAATAATAATAATATACCAACATTATAGTACACCAATTACTAGACAGGTAAAAAATTATCTAGCTGATATAAATAATAGTTTTAACGAAGCAATAAATGGTATGAATGTAATACAACAATTTAGGCAACAAGAACGTTTCCGCAAAAAAATTAAAAAAATTAGTAGATTACATTATTTAGCTAGAATGCAAACACTGCGTTTAGACGGCTGTTTACTTAGACCATTACTAAATTTATTGTCTACTTTAATATTATGTGGATTATTAATATTATTTAATTTATATATAAACAATATTTTTAAAATAGGTGTGCTTTACGCATTTATAACATATTTAAGTAGATTAAATGAACCATTAGTTCAATTTGCTGCTCAACAACCAGTTATACAGCAAGCGATTGTTTCTGGAGAACGTATTTTTGAATTAATGGATTCTAACAAACAAAAATATGGAATAGATAATCTTCCATTAACTTCAGGAAGTATTATATTAGATAAATTAAATTTTTCTTACGATAAAAAACGTAATATTTTAATTGATATTAATGTAAATATTCCTTCTTGTAATTTTGTTGGCATTGTAGGATACACTGGTAGTGGAAAAAGTACTCTTGCAAATCTTCTAATGGGTTACTATCCTATTACTAGTGGGAACATTTATTTTGACAATCGTCCTATTAATCAATTGACACATAGTGTACTCAGGAATGGAATAGCTATGGTTCAACAAGAACCAGTAATTTTAGCAGATTCTTTATTAGTAAATATAAGTTTAGGTAGGAAAATTAAAGAACGAATAATTTGGCAAGTATTAGAACAAGTACAATTAATAAGTTTAGTTAATTCCATGTCGCATGGTATTCATACAAAATTGGGTGAACAGGGCAGCAATTTATCATCGGGACAAAAACAATTACTTTCTTTAGCAAGAGTATTAGTAGAATTACCTAAAATTATTATTTTAGATGAAGCTACTGCAAATATCGATTCTGGTACCGAGCAAGCAATTCAGAAAATTTTAAATGAATTACGTCATAATACTACATTAATAGTAATAGCTCATAGATTTTCTACTATAGTAAAAGCTGATAATATATTAGTTCTATATCAAGGTAAAATAATTGAAGAAGGCAATCATAAAAAATTGATATCAAATAAAGGATATTACTCGCAAATGTATCAATTTCAACAAGCCAAGAAAAATTCTATTAATCAATAGAAAATATACAATAAGCAAAATTTATAAAAATATTTTCAGACTAAAACTTGCAATATTTTTGATTTAATCTTATTATAAGATAACTGGTCAATGTATACTTTAGAAGTAATGGTGAACTTGTTGGTTATTCTGCAATGTTAATTCGTTAACTTTGTCAGATCTGGAAAGAAGCAGCTATAACGAATGATTCATGTGCTGGAATGTGACTAACAGGGGCACCATAGTGCCACTGTTAGTAATTTATCTTTGTAAAATTATATCATTCATTGCTTAACATATTTTGTAACGTGTAAGACAACAATGTCAAAATATTAAATTAAAATTAACGTACAAACCTCCACACACAACTAGGAACTTTATCATATAATTTATTCATGGTTAGTTCTGCCAATCGGTGATCCGCTGCTGAGTAGAATGCTGCTAATTCATCATCTGATAACTCATATTTATTTTTTTCTATTATTCTTTCAAGTGTATCAATTGAACGGCAGCGTCTTAATCTCATTAAATAATCTATTTTTGTCATGGATTTGTTCATAAATAAACCATTTTAAATATTTACCACATACATAAAGAAATGTTTCAAATGAGCTAATAAACTATTCTTATTAATATTTTCTAAAAAATAAATATTAATTTAGTAATTTTACTATCTTGACTATCATCTTAAATAAAGTAAAATGATTTTTTATTAAAAATTATGTTATCATATGTTATTTATGTTAAACGACTTTGAAAGTTTTTCCCGTGTTACATGAAAGGTGAATTATTAATAAATAAAGTGATATTATACTCTATACAACAAAGTATAGTAAATATTATATATTTTGCTGTTAAATTTATTGATAACCTTTTTATTAATAATTTATTTTTTATTAGCTATCTTTATAATATAAGAAATAATTTTATTATTTCTAACTGTTAATATTACTATATAATCTATAAATATAAAATATTTTTCTATGACCTATAAAATACTAGCTACAAAGTGGCGCCCAAAAAATTTTTCTGATGTAGTAGGACAAGAACATGTTCTTGAAGCATTAATAAATAGCTTTTCTTTAGGTAGAATACATCACTCTTATATTTTTTCAGGTATAAGAGGTGTGGGTAAAACTACTATTGCTCGTATTTTAGCTAAGTGTTTTAGTTGTGAAGTTGGAATATCATCTATTCCATGTAATTTATGTAACAATTGTTTAGCAATTAACCAAGGTAAATTTGTTGATTTAGTTGAAATAGATGCTGCTTCTCGTACTAAAGTGGAAGAAATGCGTGATCTACTTGATAACATACAATATGCACCAATGAATGGTAGATTTAAAATTTATTTAATAGATGAAATACATATGTTATCACGTCATAGTTTTAACGCTTTATTAAAAACTTTAGAAGAACCACCTTCTCATATAAAATTTTTATTTGCTACTACTGAGCTGAATAAAATACCTGCAACTGTTTTATCACGATGTATGAAATTTTATCTTAAAAAAATTAAAGTTAATCAAATATATGAAAAAATAAGTTATATTTTAAGCAAAGAAAAAATTTTTAGTGAACCTGGTTCATTAGAAATTTTATCAAGATCAGCTGATGGTAGTATGAGAGATGCTTTAAGTCTGACTGATCAAGCTATTGCATTATGTAATGGTAACATTACTAATGCTGGGGTAAACACTATGATAGGCATTTCTGACAGTGAATATCCTTTATGTTTAATTGAAACTTTAGTAAAAGGAGATGGGGAGAAATTAATTAAATTATTAAATAAATTAGAATTAATGGGATATATAGATTGGGAAATACTTTTAATAGACATATTACGTTTTTTACATCATATATTAATAATTCAATTACTACCTAAACTATTAGTGAATACAGAAGAAAACGATCAAACTATTAGATTGAATAAATTAGCAGAAATATTATCTCCTAATGATTTACAACTTTATTATCAAATAATTTTAATGGGTAGAAAAGATCTACCATTAGCTCCTAATTATAGGATGGGAATAGATATTACACTATTGCGTGCACTAGCATTTACTCATCAAAATTAGATGAATTATAAAATAAAAATTTTATTTAGATTATAATATGTAAATATATTTTTATAATTACTAAATAATAATTTAATTAGTTATAATACATTGTTTATATTACGAAATATTATTATGATTTATTTAAATCAACCTGTATTTTTTGAAAAATAATTGTAACTTTGGATGAGAGAAAATTATGTTTGGTAAAGGCGGATTAGGCAATATCATGAAACAAGCCCAACAAATGCAAGATAAGATGTCTAAGGTTCAAGAAGAAATAGCATCTCTAGAAGTAACCGGCGAATCTGGTGCTGGATTAGTAAAGATTACTATTAATGGTGCACACAATTGTCGACGTGTTGAAATTTCTTCAACTTTATTAGAAGATGATAAAGATATGTTAGAAGATTTAGTTGCTGCAGCATTCAATGATGCCGCTCGTCGTATAGAAGTTATTCAAAAAGAAAAAATGGCTTCTCTATCTTCAGATATGCAAATACCATTAGGATTAAAAATACCTTTTTAAAACAAAAATTATATGGAACAATTATCAGCAACTTTTGAATTATTTTTTATTTTAAACATTATTTTAAATGATATTCAATAATATATTATTGATAGATATCGTTAAAATATAATTTATATTAAAGGTATTTAAACAATGTTAATCCAATAATTAAACAAATTTATAAAAAATAAATAGCCTATATTTATTAATTACCTTTAAATTATTGTTTAACAGTAAATATTACATTTTTTATATTTTATTTAAAATTAATCTGATTGAGGTACTAATTAATATGCAAGGAAAAGAAACTCGTAATTTTCAATCTGAAGTTAAGCAACTTTTACATTTAATGATTCATTCGCTTTATTCAAATAAGGAAATTTTTTTAAGAGAGCTCATCTCTAATTCATCTGATGCAGCAGATAAATTGCGTTTTCTTTCTTTATCTAATCCACAATTATATGAAAATGATGAAAAATTACGTGTTAGAATATCTGTTAACAAAGAGAATAGAACAATCAAAATCAGTGATAATGGGATTGGAATGTCCCGAGAAGAAGTTATTGATAATATTGGTACTATTGCAAAATCCGGGACTAAATCATTTATTGAAGCAATTAATTCTAAAAATTATAAAGATGAACTTATTGGTCAATTCGGAGTAGGTTTTTATTCTGCATTTATTGTATCAGAAAAAGTATCTTTACATACTAGATTAGCAGGTAAACCAATAGAAGAAGGAGTATTTTGGGAATCTACTGGTGAGGGAAATTACACAATTGCAGATATTAAAAAATTAGATAAAGGCACAGATATAACCTTGCATTTACGTAAGGGAGAAAATGACTTTCTTGATATATGGAATATAAGAAATATTATTAGTAAGTATTCTGATCATATTTCACTACCAGTAGAAATTGAAGTTAAAGATGAAAAAGATAACACTACTAAATGGGAAAGAATAAATCAAGCTACATCATTATGGACACGTAATAAATCTGAAATTACTGATGAGGAATATAATGAATTTTATAAACATATTACAAAAGACTTTAAAGAACCATTAATATGGAGTCATAATAAAGTAGAAGGTAAACAAGAATATACTACTCTATTGTATATTCCTTCACATGCACAATTTGATATGTGGAACAGGGAGCATAAAGGAGGAATTAAATTATATGTCAAACGTGTTTTCATTTTAGATAATGCTAAGCAGTTTATACCCAATTATTTACGTTTTGTTCGTGGATTAATTGATTCAAATGATTTACCTATTAATGTCTCAAGAGAAGTTTTACAAGATAGTAAAATAATAAAGAATTTTTGTTTAGCTATAACTAAGCGTGTTCTTCAAATGTTGGAAATATTATCAAAAAATAATGCTGAAAAATATAAAATTTTTTGGAAAGAATTCGGACTAGTTTTAAAAGAAGGTCCAGCTGAAGATAATAATAATATTAAAAATATTGCAAATTTATTAAGGTTTACTTCAACAAAAAATAATACAAGCGAACAAACAATATCATTAAACGACTATATTAATCGAATGGCAGAAGGTCAAAAAAAGATTTATTTTATCACTGCTGATAGTTATATATCAGCTAAAAGTAGTCCACATTTGGAACTATTTCACAAAAAAAATATAGAAGTATTATTGCTTTCAGATCGTATAGATGAATGGATGATGAACTATTTAAATGAATTTAATGGTATATCTTTCCAATCTGTTAGTAAAGTAGATGATTCAGTAAATAAATTACTAGATAAAGAAATTAAAGAACATAAAGAAATTGAAAAACAGTTAGAACCATTTATAAAACGTATACAAAATTTATTACTCAGTAGAGTAAAAGAAGTTAGATTAACTCATCGTCTTACTAATACACCTGCAGTTGTTACTACTGATTCTAATGAAATGACAACACAAATGGCAAAATTACTATCAGCAGCTGGCAGGGAATTACCTGAAGTTAAATATATTTTTGAAATCAATCCAAATCACCCTTTAGTAAAACGTATAACAGATATTGACAATGAAGATAATTTTAAGGATTGGATCGAACTACTGTTAGAACAGTCTCTTTTAGCAGAATGTGGTACTTTAGAAGATCCAAATAAGTTTATTATTAGAATGAATAAATTATTTATTTCTTCATGAAAAAATTATATTGTGCTACTGACTTTAATCATATTTAATTATAGTAAGGAAATGATTGCAATGCGTCTTATTTTACTAGGAGCTCCGGGTACAGGTAAGGGTACTCAGGCTCAATTCATTGCAAAAAAATACGGTATTCCTCAAATATCTACAGGTGATATGTTACGTAAATTAGTAAAAGAAGATACAAAAATTGGTAAATCTACAAAGATTCTTATGGATAAAGGACAATTAATTACTGATGATATAGTTATTAATTTAGTAAAAAATCGTATAAATTGTAAAGACTGTAAAAAAGGTTTTTTACTAGATGGTTTTCCTAGAACGCTTACACAAGCTGAAGCTATGAAAACAGTTGGAATTAAAATAGATAAGGTATTAGAATTTATTGTACCTAATAAAATAATAATTAATCGAATAACAGGTCGTAGAGTTCATATACAATCAGGACGTGTTTATCATATATTATTTAATCCTCCGAAATTATATAATAAAGACGATATAACAGGAGAAGAGCTTAATATACGTAATGATGATAGAAAAGAGGTGATCATAGATAGACTTAATGAATATTATAAGGCAACAACTCCTTTAATAAAATACTACATGAAAGAATTAAAATTAGGTAATATTAGCTACTATAAAATCGATGCAACTCAAAAAGTATATGAAGTAAGTTCACAATTGATTAAAATTATCGAAGAATAGTACTTTTTATTTAAATAATTTAGTATATCATTAAGTAAATTTTTCTTTTTTTAGGAAATCATTTTTAATGAGAAAAAGTAATCCAGGTATATTACTTGTAAATTTAGGTACTCCAGATGCTCCAACAAGAAAAGCTATTAGGCGTTATTTAAGACAGTTTTTAAGTGATAAACGCGTTATTAACATTCCCACCTGGATTTGGTGGCCGATTCTAAATGGTATTATTTTACCATTTAGATCAATATATTTATCCAAAATGTATTCTTCTATATGGACAAAAAAGGGATCACCATTACTGATATATAGTCAACATCAACGAGACGCGCTAGCTTCTGCATTGCAATTACCAGTAGAAATTGGCATGAGTTATGGAAATCCTAGTATAAAATATTCTATAGATCAATTAATAAAACAAGGAATAAATAGATTAGTTGTATTACCTTTATATCCTCAATTTTCTTCGGCAACTGTGGCATCAGTTTGGGATAGCCTATATAAAGTTTTTAAAAATTATAAATCTTTGCCAGATATTTATTTTATTAGAGATTATGCTGATCATCCAGCTTATATTAATGCACTGAAAATTTGTATTAACCAATCTTTTAAAGAACATGGCAAACCAGATCTATTGTTAATTTCTTATCATGGCATTCCAAAACGTTTAGTAAATGAAGGTGATGATTATTTTCAACGTTGTTTAGATACTACTAAAATATTAGCTAAAGAATTTTCATTAAATGACAGTCAATTTAAAATATCTTTTCAGTCACGTTTTGGATATGAACCTTGGTTAACTCCATATACTGATGAAATAATAAAGTTGCTTCCTTCTAAAGGGATAAAACATGTTCAAGTAATCGGTCCTGGTTTTGCATGTGACTGTTTAGAAACTTTAGAAGAATTAGATAACCGTTATAGAAATTATTTCATAAATGCAGGAGGAGAAAAATTTGAATACATTCCTGCGTTAAATGCAGAAAAAACACATATTGATATGATGTGCCAACTAGTAAATAGATTTTTATGAGCATTTTTATTCAATAGTACATTATGAATTAATATAGTTATACCTTTATTTTTTCTATTTCATTTTTGAGTTTTTGTAACATACTATTTGCAATTTCTCGTTCTCCCATGATTACTTGATTAGCTCCTCTTTCCATAATATAATTTACTTCATCATCGTAATGTGCTCGTGCAATAATTTCGATATTTTGATATTTTTTTCTTACTATGGTAACAACTTCACCTGATTCGTATCCATTTGGAATAGTAAGTAATAACCATCTTGCACAATTTAAATTTGTTAGATTTATGATATGTTCAGAAGTAGCATTTCCAAGAACAGCATTAATGTTTTTTTTACGTAGCGATTCAACCATTGGCCTAGAATTTTCAATTACTACTAGTGGGATACCGACATCATGTAGTTTTTTTCCTACTATACTACCAACACGACCGTAACCTATGATAACAGCATGATTACATATATTAACAGGTATTTGTATTTCTTCTTCATTAATTTCTTTAGGATTTATTTCTTCTTCATTTTGAGTTGCTAAATAACTTTCTACTAAAGTAAAAAGCATTGGATTAATTATTATTGAAAGAATTGCTGTAGCTAATACTAAACTCCTTACTTCATTACTTAATAATCCTAGTGAAATACCTAATCCAGTAAGAATAAATGCAAATTCTCCGATTTGTGCTAAACTGACTGAAATTGTTAAAGCAGTTTGACGAGAGTGACCTAATAACATAACTAAAGTCCATGCTACTAATGATTTTCCAACTACAATAATAATTAAAGAACCCAAAACTGCTAAAGGTTGTTTAATTAAAATCATTGGATCAAATAGCATACCCACAGAAACAAAAAATAATACAGCAAAAGCATCTCTCAAAGGTAAAGTATCATGAGCAGCCCTGTGACTTAATTCAGATTCATTTAACGCCATTCCAGCAAAAAAAGCTCCTAAAGCAAAAGAAATTTTAAAAAATTTTACTGCACCAAAAGCAATACCTAATGCCAGAGCTAAAACAGCTAAGGTAAACAATTCACGTGAACCAGTTGCAGCACTTTTAGCAAGAATCCAAGGTATAACTCGACGTCCTACTATCATCATTAGTGCCATAAAAGTAATTACTTTACTAATTGTCAGTGAAAAATCCAACATCAATGTACCAAAACTTGTATTACCTTTTTCTAATATTCCTGCTATAGTTGGTAATAATACCAATGTAAGAACCATCACTATATCTTCTACAATTAACCACCCTATAGCTATTTGACACCTATGGCTGTTTATCAATTTCCTTTCTTCTAATGCTCGCATTAGAACCACTGTACTTGCTGTTGATAGAGAAAGTCCAAACACTAAACCAGTTATCCATGACCAACCTATTGCCCAAGATAAAATCATACCCAATATAGTTGCCATGGTAATTTGAGCAATAGCTCCAGGAATAGCTATATTTTTTACTGACAGCAGATCTACTAAAGAAAAATGCAATCCAATCCCGAACATAAGTAAAATGACACCTAATTCTGCTAGTTCAGGTATTAAATTGATATCTGCAACAAATCCTGGCGTAAAAGGTCCAGCTAATACTCCAGCAGCCAGATAACCTACCAGAGGAGAAATTCTTAATCTATTAGCTAGCATCCCAAAGATAAAAGATAAAATAAATGCACCGACTATGGTATTAATTAATGGAGTAGGATGATGCATGATTATTTCCTCATGAGTTTATCTTTGTGAAAAAAATTGTTTAATGTATTAAATATATAAAACAACAGTTAAAATATAAAATGTTACATTTTTAATTATTTTTAATAATTGAACAACTTTTATTACTAAAGATTGTTATTATATGATGTATTTAAATAATATTTAATTTAAAATTTTTATAGGACAGAATCAATATAACTCATTTTCTTTTTTTTATAAATGGAATATTTAAATTAAAGGAATAAATATATTAATAAATAACTTAAACTTATAATAATATATTGATAGTCTTAAAGTTTAATATTATTCAATATAATTTATTTATTTATAATAAACAAAATAATATAAAAATTATTTTTAATAATAATTATATAAAATAATATCTTATATTTTACTATGATACATGATATTATTTATTTTTAATAAAAAATTAGTTTAACAAATATTTAAATCAATTTTACAGCTATTTATATAATATTTCAAATTCATTAAAATTTTATAATTAAATATAATTGTTTAATAAAAAATACATTATATAAAATAATTGGTTTTAATGTGAGTTGTAATATTTAGATTTTTCTTCAACAATTCTAAAAACTGCATCAGAATATGCTTGTAAAGCTAATACTATATCATTTATGTTAACTGATTCTTCTGGATTATGACTAATACCTCTGTAGTTTCTTATAAATAACATAGCTACCGGCCAACGTTCAGCTATTGCAACTGCGTCATGTCCAGCCCCACTAGGTAATAAAATACTTTTTCCTTGTACCTTTTCAATTGAAGTACATAAGATATTTTGTAATGTGGTATCACATATGGTTTCAGAAGTACGATAATATTCTTCATATTCAAAATTTAAATGGCGATTATTAGCTATTCTTTTAGCTTGTTTAAATAAAACATATGATAATGATTCTAATAGAACATCTTTAGGACCTCTAATATCAAGTGAAAAATTTATCATTCCAGGAATAACATTTATTGCACCGGGGCTACAATTAATAATCCCGACAGTAGCTACTAATTGAGAATGTGTTTTAATAGTAATATATTCCATATATGTAATCCATTCAGAAAAAGCAATAAGAGCATCTCTACGATACATCATAGGAACTGTACCAGCATGACCAGATTCTCCTACAAATTTACATTTGAAACGACGTGCTCCATGTATGTTAGTTACTACACCGAGAGGTAAATTTTCTTTTTCTAAACAAGGTCCCTGTTCTATATGCAGTTCAACGTATGCAACAATATCTTCTACATTCCTAGATGCATTATGTATATTGTTACTATTAAGACCAAAATTTATCATAGCTTGACTAATAGAAATTTCTTCAACATCAGTATAAAACAACCACTTTTTTTTCCAAGTACCAGTTATAGCGCGACTACCAAGAAGTGTTATACCAAATCTA
This sequence comes from Pantoea sp. SoEX, assembly GCF_009829945.1. Taxonomy (GTDB): domain Bacteria; phylum Pseudomonadota; class Gammaproteobacteria; order Enterobacterales; family Enterobacteriaceae; genus Pantoea_C. Next base: position 8,470 of record NZ_SZZT01000005.1, on the reverse strand, counting down.
GTACCTTCTTCATCTCCAAATCCGATAACTTCAATTGCTAATTTTAATCTAATATTTTTTTTATTTAACCAATATACTACCTCAATACTACTTAAAACACCTAGTATCCCGTCATAACGACCTGCATTCTTTACTGTATCTAAATGTGATCCTAAAATTACTGCTGGTGTCTTAATAAATGTTGAGTTATAACGACCACAAATATTTCCCACTTCATCTTGCCATACCAACATACCAGCTTCTTGCATCCATTGTCCAACTAATTTATTAACAATTAGATGTTCTTTAGATAAATAAAGACGTGTTATTTCCGCTTCCATGCAAGTTATTTTCGCTAATTCATTACATCGCGATATAATGCGCTTAGCAGAAATCTTTGCCTCATTACTATCTAACATAATTTATTTTCTCATAATAGTTCCAAACAGTCTGTAATGCAACTCCTTGTATAGTTTTATAACCAAGATGATTTAATACCATTTCTAATGCTGATAATGTTTGCATAACACAATCTTTGCGAGCATTATATCCCATAGTACCAATACGCCAAATTTTTCCTTCTAATGGACCAAAAGACGTACCTATTTCAATTCCAAAATCTTCCAACATTAATTTTCTTACTTGATTGCCATTAATATTACGAGGAATTATAACTCCTAAAATATTATTCATTTTATAATTAACGTTACCAAAAATTTCTAATCCCATTCCTTTGATTCCTTGTAACATAGCTTCACCATGAATTTGATGACGTAAAATACTTTTATCTAATCCTTCTTGTAAAATAATGCGTGCACACTCTCGAGCTCCATATAAAGCTGTAGTAGCTTCAGTATGGTGATTTAGACGTTGTGGACCCCAATAGTCAATGATCATCCCAAGATCAAAATAATTAGAGTATATCATTTCGTTACAACCGTTTTTATGTTCTTCAGTTCTTATTCCTTCTTCTACACAACTACGATTTCTAATTATTTTTTCTGTTTTAGAACTTATAGTAATAGGTGAAGTGCCTGAAGGTCCTCCAAGACATTTTTGCATTCCTGCTGAAACAATATCTAACTTCCATATATCAGTTTCTAATTTATTACCCCCTAATGATGCAGTAGCATCAGTATAAAATAGAACATCATATTTTGTACATATATTACCAATGTCTTCTAGTGGTTGAAGCATAGTAGTAGATGTATCTCCATGCACAGTGAGCAGTAACTTTGGTTTGATTTTTTTTATGGCATCTTCTACTTTATCTGGTTCAACTATTTCACCCCAAGGAACTATTATAGTATTAACTACTGCACGACACCTACGGGCAATTTCGCATAATAAATAGCCAAATCTCCCAAAGACTAATACCAATACTATATCTCCAGGATGAATTATTGATAATAGAATAGATTCAATACCTGCTCTTGAAGTTCCATTTATTAATAAAGTCCAGCGATTTTTAGTCTTAAATAAATTACGATAAAGTATCATAACTTCATTCATATAATTGGTCATATCAGGATCATATTGACCTATCAATTGAGCTGACATAGCACGTAGAACACGTGGATCTGCATTTATAGGTCCAGGTCCCATCAATAAACGATGTGGTGGATTAATTTGCTGATATTTACTAATATCCATATTATTAGTTCCTATGAAATATTTATTATCAATAAGCATTAATTATTTAAAAAATAAAAACTATCAATATATCTAAATATCTAATAAGTTAAAGCATAATATTATCTTTAACAAATGAATTATTAAGAATAAATTTGTTTTAGTAAATAACAAATTTATATAAAATAATCCATGATTATTACTAGATATTATCTTCAAATAAAACGTTTTTTAGTTTAAAGTAAGTATATTAATCATTTTATCAAATAAAAAATAATGATCTATAGTAATATGGCATTATCAGGTATGGTGGTAACACCGCACCACCTAGCAAGTGAAACAGCATTATCGATATTGAAAGAGGGCGGCAATGCAATTGAAGCTATAGTTGCAGCTGCTGCAACTATAGCAGTTGTTTACCCTCACATGAACGGATTAGGAGGTGATGGTTTTTGGTTAATTGTTCCACCTAATGGAAGAAATCCCATAGCTATTGATGCTAGTGGCGCTGCAGGTTCTCTGGCTAATTTTGATTTTTATAAAAATGAATTGGTAATTCCACATCGTGGTTCAAAAGCTGCTTTAACTGTAGCTGGCACATTAAGTGGTTGGCAAGAAGCTTTATGTATTTCTGAAGAATTAAAAGTAGATGGCAAGCCCTCATCAATGTCACTAAAGCGTCTATTGGAAGATGCAATTATGTATGCTATGAATGGAGTGCCAGTTTCTCAATCTCAGTATGAAGCCACTAAAACCAAAATAGCAGAATTAAAGGATCAACCAGGTTTTGCTTCTACTTTTTTAACTAAAGGAAAGATACCAGCATTAGGTAGTATATTTGTGCAAAAAGAATTGGCAAAAACATTAAAACAATTAGCTGAAGAAGGTATAGAAACTTTTTATAGAGGCAATTTTGCCAATTATTTAGCAAGACAAATGTCATTAATTAAAATACCTATTACTATTCAAGATCTCCAAAAACATAAAGCTTACAGATATAAACCATTACATATTACTCATAGTTTAGGAGATATTTGGAATACAACACAACCAACACAAGGAATGGCATCTTTATTGATTTTAGGTATCATTGATCAGTTAGATATGGCTAATGCAGATAAGGTACAGACTATACATCGCATAGTAGAAGCTACAAAACAATCTTTTTTATTACGAAATAAATATATTACAGATTCCCAATATATTTCTACAAACTTACAAGATTTACTTAATAAAGAAAATTTTATACGATTAGCTAATCAAATAAATGATAAAAAAGCTTTAACTTTAAAAAATTTAGGATATGGTCCTAGCGATACTGTATGGATGGGTGCTATAGATAAAAACGGTTTAGCTGTATCATTTATTCAGAGTATCTATTATGAATTTGGCAGCGGAGTGGTAATTCCAAATACTGGTATCGTTTGGCATAATCGTGGTGTTGCTTTCAGTCTAAATCCAAAACATATTTTATCGTTATCTCCTGGTAAAAAACCATTTAATACATTAAATCCAGCTGCTGCTAGATTAACAGATAATCGAATTATGGTTTATGGTTCTATGGGTGGTGATGGACAACCACAAATTCAAGCAGCCATTTTTACAAGGTATGCTATTCAAAAAATACCTCTTCAAAAATCAATAACTATGCCAAGGTGGATATTTGGAAGAACTTGGGGAGAATCTTCTGATTCTTTAAAACTTGAAAAAAGATTTGAATTAGAGATTATAAAAAAATTATATTGTATTGGACATAAAGTAGAAATATTGCCTGAATTTAGTGAAGAAGTAGGTCATGCTGGTGCTATAGTACGTCATGGCAATGGTATGATAGAAGGGGCTAGTGATCCTCGTTGTAATGGAAGTGCAAACGGATTTTAATAATAGGATTAATAATGAATAATGAAATTAATTGGCAAAATTATATAATGCAAATAGAAAAAGTAATGAATTTAAATTTAAATCAAGCAAGTCGTTTAGAATTGGCAATACAAATAAAATATCTTTCTGATATTGCTACACCTTTGATGGCATTTCCATTAGAAGAACGTTTATCTATAGCAGGAGTTTATAAAGCATGAAGCTAAGTGATATGTCAATTTTAAATTTAAATCAAGCAATTAAAAAGGGTGATATAAGTGTAAAAGAGATTGCAAATAAAACTATCGATATGATTAAAAAGTATAACCCTAAATTAAATGCTTGGACTGAAGTTACTGTAGAACGTATGTTGAAAGAAGCAAGTATAATAGATAAAAAAAAACATAGAGGCGAACAATTAACACCTCTATCAGGAATTCCTTATGCTGTTAAGAACTTGTTTGACGTTAGTGGATTTACTACAATATCAGGATCTAGCATATTTATTGGACGTCCTATAGCTAAAAATGATGCTTGGGTTATATCTAAATTATCTCAATTAGGAGCTATTCTTTCGGGAATGCTAAATATGGATGCCTACGCATATGGATTTACTACTGAAAATAGTTATTATGGTACTACACATAATCCCCATGATTTAACAAGAATAGCTGGTGGTTCTTCTGGTGGTTCAGCAGCAGCAGTAGCAGCTGGTTTAATTCATTTTTCGCTAGGTACCGATACAAATGGTTCAGTTAGGGTACCAGCTTCATTATGTGGTATTTTCGGTTTAAAACCAACATTTGGTAGATTATCTCGTAGTGGAATACATACTTTTTCACATAGTCTTGATCATATTGGTTTATTTGCACGTAGAGTAGAAGATTTATCATTAGTATATGATTATATACAAGGAAGAGATTTTACAGATCCATTTCAAGCAGATTTTCCTGTAACTAAAACTTTACTACATTTGAATAGTGAAGTTAATGCATTAAGATGTGCTTTACTTGGAGGTTTTTTTTCACATTGGTGTAATGAAGAAGCTAAAAATGTAATAAATATTGCAGGAAAAGCTCTGCAGGCAAATGATGAAATTGTAATTCCAGAAGCTGAATTAGCTCGTTCTGCTGCATTTATAATAACAGCAGGAGAGAGTGGGAATCAATATTTACCTGCACTGCGTCAAATACCAGAGAAATTTGAATGTAATTCAAGAGAGCGTTTATTAGCTGGAGCTATAATGCCTGGTAATTGGTATATACAAGCACAACGGTTTCGTCGTCATTTTCAAAAACAAGTATTACCTCTTTTTAAAAAATTTGATATATTAATAGCTCCTGCAACACCGTGTAGTGCAATTACTATAGGTCAACAAAAAATTTCTGTTAATAGTAACGATTTACCAGCTAAATCTAGTCTTGGAATGTTAACACAACCAATTTCTTTTCTAGGATTACCTGTTTGTACTGTACCATTTAGAACAAAAAATGGATTACCAATAGGTATTCAGCTTATTGCTGCTCCATTTAGAGAAGACATTACGTTACATGCTGCATATATTTTAGAAAAAAAAGGATTAACCATGCCTCAAATCAGTATACTGGATACATAAAATATATTTTATATGATTGACTACCTAAATATAACCAAAATAATAATTGACTATAATAACAAAATCAACTGTATTAATCAGGATGTTTATTTACCCAATGATCGGCAATTTGTTGGCGAGTACAAATCCATATGTTATTATATTCTTGTATATAATCAAGAAATTTTTTTAACGCACAAAATTTCCCTGGTCGTCCTAATAGTCTACAATGCATGCCTATTGACATCATTTTTGGGGAAATTTTGCCTTCTTCATAAAGAATATCAAATGTATCTCTAAGATAAATAAAGAAATGTTCTGCCGTATTAAATCCTTGAGGCAATGCAAAACGCATATCGTTGCATTCAAGGGTATATGGAATGATCAGATGTTTCTTTAAAATACTATTACTGGATTTCATGTATATCCAAAAAGGTAAATCATCTCCATAATAATCACTATCATATGTAAATCCACCTTGTTCTATAAGTATATTACGTGTATTCGGACTATCTCTTCCAGTATACCAACCAGTAGGAAATTTACCAAACAAATCGTAATATAGTGATATAGATTTTTGCATATGATTGCGTTCTGTTTCAATATCTATAGTTTGATAGTTAATCCAACGCAATCCATGATTAACTACATCATAATTAGCTTGTTTTATAGCTTTAACTATTTCAGGATTTTTAGCTAGTGCTATAGATACTCCAAAAATTGTAAGCGGTAATTTTCTTTTTTGAAATTCATTATGAATACGCCAAAATCCAACACGAGAACCATATTCATAAAGAGAATCAATAGACATATGACGATTTGGATAAACATCAGTATCAATAAGATCAGAAAGGAATTTTTCGGAATATTTGTCACCATTAAGTATATGACTTTCTGCTCCTTCTTCATAATTTAAAACAAATTGTATTGCTATATAAGCATTTTTAGGCCAATTAGCATGAGGCGGATTAGAACCATATCCAATTAAATCACGAGGATAATTTTTAATAATATTCATTTTAAATTTATCACCATTAATATTATATAATTTAATTTAGGTATTGAAATATGCCAGAAATCTCCTGTTTTGAAGGAAAACTGAAATCGCCATGTTTACTAGTACTTAATCCTAATTTAATCAGCAATTCAACTAAGGTAACTGCAGCACTAATACCGTCTATAACTGGAAGCTTAAGTTCTTGAGTTAATAAAGGTGCTAAATCAGACATAGCAGCACAACCTAATATAATAGCTCCAATACCATCTTTATTTTTAGATTCCAGACAACATTGAAATATATTTTCTTTTAATATTTTTTTATTATTTGCTAATTCTAAAACTGAACAATTAATATTTCTTATAGAAGCACAATAATTTGTCATTCCATATTGTTGTACTAATTGTCGTATAATAAATGAAGCGCGAGGTAATGTAGTTATTATAGAAAATTTAGTTGACAATAAAGTAGCAATATGCATGGCTGCTTCAGCCATTCCAATTACAGGTGCTATACTTATTTCACGCGCGGCAAGTAAACCTGGATCACCAAAACAAGCTATGATATGCCCAACAGCACCTTGAGATTTTCCAATTTTTATTTGTTCTAATATACCCATAGCAGCAATAGTTCCATCAAAATTTCCTTCTATTGCTGATATGCCTCCTTTAGCTGGAGAAGTTATTGAAATATTAGTATGATCTGATTTAACTCTCTGAATTGATCGATTAATTATATTATTAATTGATGTAGTAGTATTTGGATTTATTACTTGAATAAATTTCATGATTTTTACGCTCCTGAATTTAAAAATTACTAAATTAATTAGAGTGATTTATCTAATGAAAAAAATAAGATTATATGAGTTTGATTTAAATATTATTGATATATTTGAAAGTAAAACTATATATGAAAATATTTTTTAAGTTATGATTGTCTAGATTAGATTAAGATAGTAGAAATTCTTATTGATTACATTGGATTTAAATTAATTATTAATATATACATAAAAACTTTTATAAAATATTAAATAATACTTTATATTAAAATATAATCTTACTCAATATAATGACCTTAATTAAGGTATTTAATAAAATAAAATCATTATTTATTTTTTTATTATTTCTGTCATGAATTTATCTATCCACATGCAAAAACCTTTTTTTTGTTTTACTAAATTCAGATTTGTTTCATGTGCTAATATTTCTTTTTTATCAGCCATTATAACTCTTAAAGGTGTAATATTATCTATACGTTTAAAATTTTTAATATAATTTTTCTTATTATTTCTATTTTGCATAAAAGACAAAGAGATTTGACCACTAGTCATCAATAGAAATACTTTAGATAAAATATTGGCATCTATAATTGCACTATGTAATTTACGTTTCTCCTTATCTATGTTATAACGAGAACATAAAGCATCAAGACTGTTTTTTTTTCCAGGAAACATTTTACGTGACATTGCAAGACTATCTGTAACACGACAAATATTTTCAATATTTTTTATGCCTATTTTTAGTCTGCTTAGTTCATAATTTATAAAACCAACATCAAAAGAAGCATTATGGATTATTAATTCAGCATCTCGAATATAATCAAGAAATTCTTTGGCTATTTCACTAAAGTTTGGTTTATTAATTAGAAAATCATTAGCAATACCGTGAATTTTAAAGGATTCATAACTGACTGATCTATTTGGATTTAAATATTTATGAAAATCATTACCTGTTGGACGACGATTAATTATTTCAACGGCACCTATTTCTATTATCCTATGACCTTCATAATAAATTCCAGTATTATTAATACCGGTAGTCTCAGTATCCAAAAATATTTGACGATTATTATCTTTATTCATTACGAAATTAATTCCATTTTAGGTAATTTAGTTAGAGTATATAAAAATGTGTAAAATAATAAAAATATTTACTGATGGTTCTTGTATTAAGAATCCTGGTCCAGGAGGATACGCCTTTATTTTAAAATATGGTATACATGAAAAAATATATAGTGCCGGATATTATCTTACTACAAATAATCGCATGGAACTTATGGCAACTATTATTTCATTAGAAATTTTAAAAAAACCCTATGATATATTATTAAGTACAGATAGTCAGTATGTACGTTGTGGAATTACCAGCTGGATACATAAATGGAAAAAACATAATTGGAAAACATCTAATAAAACTAAAGTTAAAAATATTGATCTTTGGCAACGTCTTGATTCAGCCATCAACTATCATAAAATAAAATGGGAATGGATAAAAAGTCATTCAAATCATCCAGAAAATAATCGCTGTGATATACTAGCACGAATAACAGCAAAAAATCCTATTTTTCATGATAAAGGATATAAAAATTAATAAAATAAATATTAAAAATGTTTACTATAAACATTTTTA
>NZ_SZZT01000004.1 GCF_009829945.1 Pantoea sp. SoEX | reverse complement strand
AGATAACAAATGTTATTAGTACCATTTTGAAATGCTTTATCACTAATAATTTTGATATGTAGATCTATATTTGTTTTTATACCATCTATTATCAATTCTGATAGAGCATTTTTCATGCGACCTAATGCTTCATTTCTATTTTCTCCATGTGTTATTAACTTACCTATCATTGAATCATAATACGGTGAAATATTATATCCTGTATAAATATGTGATTCCCATCTTATTCCAAAACCACCTGGTGCATGAAAACGATTTATTTTTCCAGCACTTGGAATAAATGTATTTGCATCTTCGGCATTTATACGACATTCAATAGCATGTCCACGGAAAACAACGTCTTTTTGTTTTATCCATAATTTTTCATTATCGGCAATCCTTATTTGCCCTTTAATTAAATCAATATCAGTAATCATTTCTGTTAAAGTATGTTCTACTTGAATACGAGTATTGATTTCTATAAAATAAAATTTTCCTTTTTTATAGAGAAATTCAAAAGTACCTACTCCTTTATATCCGATTTCAACAAATGTTTTAGAACAAAGTTCTCCTATATATTTTTTAAGTTCTGGTGAAATATTTAATGCTGGTGATTCTTCTAGTAATTTTTGATGTCTACGTTGTATAGAACAATCTCTTTCACCTAAATAGACAGAATTACCTTTGCCGTCTGCAATTACTTGAATTTCAATATGACGAGGATTATCTATATATTTTTCCATATATACAACATCGTTATTGAAAATAGATTTTGCTTCTATTTTTGTAATATTAATGTATTTTTCTAAATCTTTTTCTTTATAGACAATATGCATGCCACATCCGCCACCTCCTCCAGAAGCCTTAATAATTACAGGATAACCTATTCTATTTGCAATTTTATAATTTTTTTGTATTTCATTGCTTAAAGGTCCATCAGATCCTGGTATACAGGGAATACCAAATTTTTTCATCTTATTAATCGCAGATATTTTATCTCCCATCAAACGAATAGTTTCTGCTTTAGGTCCTATAAATATAAAACCAGACCGTTCTACTTGTTCTGCAAAATCAGCATTTTCCGAAAGAAATCCATAACCAGGATGAATTGCTGTAGCTCCAGTAATTTCAGCAGCTGAAATTATAGCTGGTATATTAAGATAACTTTTAACTAGCTGTGCTGGTCCAATACAAACAGTTTCATCTGCTAACAATACATGTTTAAGATCTCTATCTATATCAGAATGGACAGCTACAGTTTTAATACCTAATTCTTTACAAGCTCGTAAAATACGTAATGCAATTTCACCACGGTTAGCTATAACTATTTTATCTAGCATATTGCGTCCTAATACTCAATAATGATTAGAGGTTCATTAAATTCAACTGGTTGACCGTTTTCTACTAAAATTGATTTTACTATGCCAGATGTATCAGCTTGAATTTGATTCATCATTTTCATTGCTTCTACAATACAAAGAGTATCTCCTATATTAATTTTTTGACCTATTTCGATAAAAGCTTTCGCTTCAGGATTAGGAGTGCGATAGAAAATACCTACCATAGGAGATCGTATAATATAATGACTATCTTTATTTAATATTTCTTGATTATCTGATTTTTTGGATTTAGCTATATTTTGAGTAAGCATTGATTTAGGTGAAATAGAAAATTGTTGTTGGTTTTTTGCAAAATTATTATCTTTGAAAAGTCGATTAATGGTAATAGATTCTGTTTGTTCTGATATTTTTAGTTTAGAAATATTATGTTTTTCTATTAATTCTATTAATTTTTTTATTTTACGAATATCCATTTAGAATTTTCCATATCTTATATCTTATTGATCAGTTAATTTTAGAAAGTTTTTGTATTGCTATTTTTAAAGCCCATAGATAACTTTCAGGCCCAAATCCACACATTAGTCCTTCTGATATATTAGCGAGATAAGAATTTTGTCGAAATGACTCACGGGAGTATACATTAGAAATATGTATTTCAATAAAGGGAATGCTTACTGATAATAAGGCATCTCTTAGTGCTATGCTAGTATGAGCAAATGCTGCAGGATTAATAATAATATAATCTACAGTTCCATAAGATTCATGAATGCGATCTATTAGTTTAAATTCAGCATTAGACTGTAAATGACTTAATTTTATGTTTAAATTATTAGCATATTTCGTTAAATCATCTAAAATATTTTTTAGACTTTTACAACCATATTTTTCTGTTTCTCTGATTCCCAGCATATTCAAATTCGGTCCATTTAAAAATAAAATATGAAATTTATATTTCATATTGTTCATTTTCTCCCTTAACTATTTAATATATTTAGTCATAATTATTATGATAATATTTATTATTTAGAATAAATTATAGTTGTATTTTTATGGTAAAATAATATAGCATTTTACCAAAATAATGAATTATTGTATTTACATAACTACATATATTTTAATATAAAAATATTTCTAATATTATAAAATGTTAGAAAAAGTTACATGAATAATTGATAAACAATTTATAAATATTCATTTTTAAAAAATTAATATAATTTTAATCAATAATATTAACTGATTTAATTAATTTAGACAGATAAACTTGTATAATTTAATTTTAAGTAGTAAGCTTAAATTTTAGATAAGATATTTATCCTTTATTTTAATATTTCATTATTTATGTAATAAATATATTTTATAATTAGTAAAATATTTTGGGTTAATTAATTTGTATATATTAAATATATATTTTATTCTAAATAATTGATATCAAAATTATTTCAATAATCTTGATATCAAGAACTAGCTTATTTTTATATTAATAAAAGACTATTAATTGAATGTATTTTCTTTAATTAATTAGTAGCTATATACCATATTTTTTCTATTATTTTATGGGATTTGTTATTAAAAGTATGTTTAAAAAATTTCGAGGTATGTTTTCTAATGATCTATCTATTGATCTAGGAACTGCAAATACTTTAATTTATGTTAAAGGTCAAGGTATTGTATTGAATGAACCTTCTGTAGTTGCTATTAGACAGGACCGAACTGGTTCTCCAAAAAGTGTTGCAGCCGTAGGATACGATGCTAAGCAAATGCTTGGCAGAACTCCAGGTAATATTGCAGCTATACGTCCAATGAAAGATGGTGTTATAGCTGATTTTTTTGTAACAGAAAAAATGCTTCAGCACTTTATTAAACAAGTACATAGTAATAGTTTCATGCGTCCAAGTCCTCGTGTTTTAGTGTGTGTTCCTGTAGGAGCAACGCAAGTTGAAAGACGTGCTATTAGAGAATCTGCACAAGGTGCAGGTGCACGAGAGGTTTTTTTAATAGAAGAGCCGATGGCTGCTGCTATTGGCGCTGGTCTTCCAGTTTCTGAAGCAGCAGGATCTATGGTTGTAGACATAGGTGGTGGTACTACTGAGGTAGCAGTAATATCTTTAAATGGAGTTGTTTATTCCTCTTCAGTTCGTATTGGTGGTGATAGATTTGATGAAGCTATCATCAATTATGTACGGCGGAATTATGGATCATTAATAGGTGAAGCAACAGCAGAAAGAATAAAACATGAAATCGGTTCAGCTTATCCCTGTGATGAAGTTCATGACATTGAAGTTAGAGGACGTAATTTAGCTGAGGGTGTACCACGCAGCTTCACATTAAATTCTAATGAAATTCTTGAAGCTTTACAAGAACCTTTAACTGGTATTGTTAGTTCTGTTATGGTTGCGTTAGAACAATGTCCTCCTGAATTAGCTTCAGATATTTCTGAACGAGGTATGATATTAACTGGTGGAGGTGCTTTATTACGTAATCTAGAACGGTTACTTATAGAAGAAACTGGTATTCCAGTTATTATTGCTGATGATCCTTTGACATGTGTGGCAAGAGGTGGAGGTAAAGCATTAGAAATGATAGACATGTACGGTGGTGATCTATTTAGCGAAGAGTGAAAAAATTTAATTATTTTTTCTGGATTTAGTATCATAAAAATATGAATTGCACAAGGTCTTTTTTCTTGAAATTACGTTTTTTTCTAGCGATATTTTTGAGTATTATACTTATTGTTGTGGATTGTAAGATAGGTCTATTCACTAAAATTCGTAGTTATTTAGACACGTCTATAGGTACCTTTTGTTCTTTTGTTAGTAAACCATCCCAAATTTTAAAAGACACATTGAAAAATTTTTCTTCAAATAGCCTTCTTCAAGAAGAAAATAAAAAATTAAGATATGAATTATACTTAAAAAATAGTGCGGTTCTTTTATTAAATAAATATAAAAAAGAAAATGAATATTTACGTAAATTATTGGGTGCTGCTGTTTTACATAATGAAAAACATGTAATGCTTAGTAGAGTTATATTTACAACTTCTATTCCATATTCTGATCAAGTAATTATAAATAAAGGTAACATAGATGGTGTATATAAAAACCAACCTGTTATTGCAGATAAAGGTATTGTAGGAAAAGTAATTTCTGTAAACAACAATACTAGTCGAGTGTTATTATCCTGTGATTCATCTAGTGGCATTGCTGTTAAATCTTTGCGTAATAACGTACATGCAATGGCTATAGGAAAAGGATGTGATAAAGAATTTCAATTACAATATTTAATAAAAAATGATATTGATATTAATCAGAATATTCATGTTGGTGATATTATGGTTACATCTAATTTCGATAATTATTTTCCAGAAGGTTATCCAGTTGGGACAGTGTCTTCAATTAAAATAGATAATAGAGTACTTAGGGCTTATATTCAGTTACATCCAGTGACTAACTTTAGGAATTTAGATTATTTATTGTTATTATGTAGAACAAATAATTCTAGTGAATCAAATAATGGAGATATATACCAAACAAAATTATAACCAAATGAAATAAATAAAAAATAATAGCAGATTTATTTTATTAGTTGTTTCATATTACATAAATAAAGGTCTGTAACTTGAACAAATATTGTTTTTGCAACAATAAATTTATTTATTTGTCTTTTATTATAATTTTTTTATTACAAATAATGCCTTGGCCATCAAATTATATATTATTACGTCCTTCTTGGTTTTTGCTATTGCTCATTTATTGGTTATTAGCTTTACCATACTCAATTAATGTAATTAGTGGCTTTCTCCTAGGTATATTAATGGATATTATTTCAGGATCTAAGTTAGGCATTGGTGCAATAACATTTAGTATTATTGCTTTTTTTATAACATCTAAATTTCAAGTAATTAGAAATTTGAATTTATTTCAGCAAATATTAATGGTTATTTTTATATCTTTATTTATGAATTTAGCTATATTTTTTATTGAATTTTTTATAATTGGAGCATCATTTAGAAATAAAATATTTTTAAATAGTATTGTTAATGGAATTATTTGGCCTGTATTTTTTTTATTTTTATCAAAAAAATATAAATAAGTATTTCTTAAGTATTATACTAATTATTACAATTTATAACTTAAGAAAATTATATTAATATGTGATAAAAAATAACAAATAAAATTCTTAAATTGAATATTATATTAATTAAGGAGTCAAGGATGAAAATTTCTATTCTAGGTGCTGCTGGAAGTATAGGACAAACTCTTTCTTTATTATTAAAACTGTATCTGCCAGAAGGATCAAAACTATATTTACACGACGTTAAACCTGTCATGGCGGGTCTAGCATTAGATCTTAATCATATTCCTACTAATATAGAAGTAAAAAGTTTTGTTGGAGAAAATCCATCTCCGGCACTAAAAAATGCAGATATAGTAATAATAGCAGCAGGAATACCTCGTAAACCAGGTATGGAACGTGAAGATTTATTCAAAATTAACGCCAATATTATTCTTAATTTAACTAAACAAATAGCTTTAACATCACCTAATGCTTTAATAGGAATTATTACTAATCCTATAAATACTACTGTAGTAATTGCTGCAGAAGTATTAAAACATTATAGCTCATATTCTAGAGATAGATTATTTGGTATAACTTCACTTGATATTATGCGTGCAAAAATATTTGTGAGTGAAATGAAAGAAAAAAAATTAAATTGTATCAATGTCCCAGTAATAGGGGGACATTCAAATAAAACTATTTTACCTCTATTATCTCAAGTCATAAATGTTGATTTTAATGAACAAGAAATAATTGCAATCACTAAACGTGTTCAACAAGCAGGTAGTGAAGTTGTTTATGCTAAAGCTGGTAGTGGTTCAGCAACTTTATCAATGGGTTATGCAGCTACATGTTTTTGCTTATCACTATTAAGTGCTCTTAAAGGAGAAGATAATATTTTAGAATATGCATATGTTGAAGGTGATTGTAAATATGCTAAATTCTTCACTCAACCTTTTATAGTTGGAAAATATGGAATTAAAGAATATAAAAAAATAGGTCCGTTGAGTAAATTTGAGCAAAAAAAATTAGAAAACATAATAAATTACATTAATCAAGATATTTTGCTTGGGGAAATATTTGTCAAAGAATTTTTTAATAATAAATAATATAAGTTTAGTTAATAAAATTTAAATAATTTATTATCAAAAGTTTTATTTTGAAAATATTTTCCTTTTAGAGATTCTACTCGCATTTGGAATGAAGGTAACGGTATCACTATATTATTTTGTGCGAATTTTTCTACAATTAATTGATTCATTTCATGACGCAATGGCATACGATGTCCCATTTCAGCCACATATACTCGCAATTCAAAAAGCATTATACCTTGCTGTAAATCTACTAAAAAAACTTCGGGAGAAGGATTTTTTAGTACGTAACTGCAACATTCAGCAGTATGTTTTAAAATTTTTGTTACTTTATCACAATTATTATTGTTAATTGTTGGAATTGTTAAAACAACACGTGTAACCGAATCTGATAATGACCAATTGACAAATTGTTCAGTTATAAATGCTTTATTTGGTACTATTATCTCTTTACGATCCCAATCAGTAATAGTAGTAGCACGTGTATTAATTCTAGTAACACTACCAGTTAAATCACGTATAGTAACAGTATCTCCAATGCGTATAGGTCTTTCAAATAGAATAATTAATCCAGATATGCAATTAGCAAAAATTTCTTGTAAACCAAAACCTAATCCTACACTTAAAGCAGCCACTAACCATTGTAATTTAGACCATTCTATTCCAATAACAGAAAAACCAAATAAACCACCAAATATGATGGTAACATACTTGGTTAGTGTAGAAATAGTGTAATTAGTTCCTGGTCTTAAGTTTAAGTGTTGTAGTACTACTAATTCCATTAAAGCTGGCATATTACGAACTAATTGCAATGTAATTATAAAGGTAAGAACAGCAACTAACAATGCACCTAATGTAATTGGATGATAGTTTGCATTATCTTGAGTTGAAGTGTTTGTATTCCATAATAAAATGTTATCGAAAAAACCAAGAGCCAAATGTATGTCTGACCAAGAAAATATTAATAACACTAATGCAAGTAAAGTTAAAATCCATCTGACAAGTTTTAATGATTGTGCACTAATTACGTCTAAATTAACCACGGGTTCTTCAATTTCTATAGAATCAGCATTTTGCATGCTTAACTCTTTTTCTTCTTCACTTCTTGCTCTAAGAGCAAGTATTTCAGCACGCTTCTGTTTAGCACGATCAAAGCTCAATCTACGATGTTGAATAAGCATCCAACGACGAATAATATGGTATACTATTAAAATAATGAACCAAATTATATTAGATATTGCTATATGTAATAAAATAGCTTTAGAAGCAGATAGGTAACCTAATGCAGAAGCAATTGCAGCAATAATTGGAATTAAAATGATAATATTCCATATTGTATTATTTATAAAATTATTACTTTTACCACTCTTATTGATATAAAGTGGAATTTGTGATTTTTTTAAACTAATACTACCAAGACTAATACCAATGCATATAAGGATAAAACATATACGACCCAGAGATGAATATAAATTATATTCCTCTAAATTATCTATAACTGTCAGTAAAATAATAATAGGTAAAATGAAACATAATGTTATAAAATAGTTAGTATTTCCTCTTTTTACTAAAATTTGAGACCATCTAAAATGCATTATAAATAACCCATTTGGTCTAGAAAATACATTTATAACTATAAACGTTGCTATTATAGGTGCGGTTTTTGCTATTCCATCACCTAAAGCAATCACAATGGGATAAGATGTATTTTGTAAAGTATATCCTATCTGCATCCATAGTAATGGAAGTGCAGAAGACATTAGAATTGATAGTATAACGGCACGAATAGTTAATCGAAACCTATCTTGTGTTACTTTTCCAACTTTAGCAGCCGAATGTTCTAAAAAATTATTGTATTTACTACGGAAAATAACACTTAAAATTACTAATAAAAATGCACCTATAATGGGCAACATTTTTTTAAGATCAAAAATGGTTTCCATTATTCCTTCTTTAAGGTGATGTAAAATACCTAAAGATAATAGATAATTTATATTATGTGAAATATCTGTTATATTTTTATAACTTATAGGATTTGTATCAGCAATCCAAAAAAGACGTTCTTGAGATAATTTTTTTACTTTTTTTAAAGCATCTTGTAATTGTATCGTTGCTATTTTTAATTTAGTATTTTCAATAATTAAATTATCACACCCAGAAATTAATAAATTAACTAACTCATATTTTATAAATAGTTCTTTTTTGGATATTTTACTGTAATTATTGTTAGGGAATATATTTAAAAAATTTCTTTTTTCTTGTTCAATTACCTTTTCTTTATTTTCCATCAAATATTCATAATGCAAACGTTGTAAACGGGTTTTAGCTATATCTTGTTCAATTTTTTTTAATTGTGGCATTTCAGGTAACTGTGCTAAACGTAATCTTAGTGTCTCACTTAACAAAACTGAATAATTCAATCCACTAGATTTTTCATTAAACATTGAAATTAAATATTTAGTTTTATTTATTTGTTCATAAATTAACTGTTGTTTATAATTTATTTGATCCATTAATTTAATTTGATTAGATAGAGCAACAGAAAAATCTTGATTTATATGAATATAATTTATAAATGGATTATATTTTGTAATTTCTTTCATTTCTTTTGATGATTTTACTTGATATTGATTCTTTAATTTTTCTCGTAAATTATGAAGATGTTTATTTAAACAAATAAATTTAATATGATGAATCTTAGAACGTAAACGTGCTAATTCTTGTCTATTATTTGCTGATAGTTGTTCTAATTCTAATTCATCAGCATATAATTCTTTATTTTCAAGTTCTTCTTGATGTATAAATTTTTTGTTATTTCTTTGAATGTTATCAACTATTACAACTTCATCTTTTTCTATATTCTTGCTTGTGTATATAGATTGCCTTATATCAGTTATTTTTCTAGGTAATTTTGATAGTGAATTGCTAATTTCAACAATGTTTTCATTTTCTTTTTGGAACTGACGTCCTTCTTCTATTAATTGTAAAATTGTTTGAAGAATTTCTTGATTTATATCATTGTAATATTGTTTATCTCTATTTAATTTATTAATATTTTGTAAATTATCAATTTGTTGTTTCATTTCAATATTTAATCTTGGAAAAAGATTAATAGTTTTTTTATATTTTTTTATATTTTTAATATGTTGATTTTTGCTAGAAAGAAAATCTTTATTCTTTTGAAAAAATAAAGATCTTTCGTCAGATTTTTTTAATTGATTATTAGTAAATTTTGTTTTTTCTGCTATTTGCGTCTTTAATTGGTAAAAATCAGCAACATTAATAGCAAAAGTTGATTCATTAATCCATAATGATAGAAATACAAAAATTATTACACGCATAAGTGATATTAATTAATTTGTTGGATGTTTTTTTATAAAATAGAGGTATTTTAGCTGTAACTGATTTACGCTAGAATAACATTTCTTATATATTCTAATTCAGTAATAAGTTTTATTTGACTTGGAGTAAATAAATTAATCACCGTTGAATCTAATTTAAAAATTTCTATTTCTTGATCTTTTATTAATTTTACTACATTTTTAGTGTTAATATCATAATAATACCATCTTTTAATAATTCTACCTCATCGTAGCATTTATAGTTTCTGTCCATACAGTTTAAATACTTCATAAAATAATAACACCTATCATAATTTTCATTAATGGTCCAATATAATTATTAAAATAAAAAATTATTATTTTATTACGAACAAATAAATTAGGTATACTAACATATGGTTATTGAATTTACTTAATAAAAATATTATTGAACGCAACACACAGTTATAGAAAATATTAATACGATAGTAATTATTTGTAGTTAGATAAATAGTAACGAATTTATTATTTAAAAACTGTGCAGACATAATTGAGTCACCAGCCAGTAATGCGTCTTTTATAGTATAATAATCTTTATCTTGAAATAAAATTGTTACCTTATAAATATAATTAAATCTGATTTTTGTCGTCAGCTAGTATAGTGATTATATTTAGATCAAGATTTATTGAACATAAATTATCTTCTAAAATCTGCACAAAAAAAATATTGAAAGTAAAATATTTATTAACATTATGCTTTATGAAATTTAGATATATTTTTTTATAAAACCAAAAAAATATATTGACTATTAATTTCGTAGACAAGCTAAAGTTACTATTAGCAATTATTACCTCTAATACTTTAATACCTTGTAATACTAAAGCTAAAAATAATATATCCAACAGTTATTCTTAATTATAGCATATGAATTTCATTTTAATAATTATTCTTTAATAAATATTAAAGAAATGTATATATTATATAATTATTTAATAAATAAAAATTTTTAATTTATCAAGTATAATTAGTGTAAAATATAATATATTATTAATAAATAATTAAAATATTTTAATATGCACATAAATATACTTACTTATAATTCATATTAGGATTTAGGATTTATGGCTATTTCAGAACATAATTTAATTTGGATTGATATGGAAATGACTGGGTTAGATCCAGAAAAAGACCGTATTATTGAAATTGCTACTGTAGTAACTGACACAAATTTGAATATTCTAGCAAAAGGACCAGTAATAGCAATATATCAAAATGATGAACAAATTCAAAAAATGAATAATTGGAATTTACAAATTCATACATATAATGGCTTATTGAATAGAGTAAAAAAAAGTAAAATTAAAGAAAGAGATGCTGAAAAATTAACATTAGAATTTTTAAAACAATGGGTTCCAGAAAAAAAATCACCTATGTGTGGTAATAGTATAGGACAAGATCGTCGTTTCCTCTTTAAATATATGACTACATTAGAATATTATTTTCATTATCGTTGTATCGATGTCAGTACATTGAAAGAATTAGCTATTCGTTGGAAACCAGAAATTGTACATAACATAAAAAAAACTTGTTCACATATTGCATTAAATGATATACTGGATTCTGTAGCAGAATTAGCTTATTATAGAAAATATTTATTAACTCTATAAAAATAAAAGTAATAACCTAAAGTTACAAAATATTTTTATCTGTTATAGATAGTGATTTGACAAAAATTTTTGCGGGAATAGCTCAGTAGGTAGAGCACGACCTTGCCAAGGTCGGGGTCGCGAGTTCGAATCTCGTTTCCCGCTCCATATCTAAAAAATAATATTAATGTTATTTTCAATATTACAATTTCATACCTTTTCTTGTTCTTTATTGTTAATTCATAATTATGATATACATAAATTGTTACTTTAGTTATATGTATAATTAATGAAACATTCCTTAAAATATAAATTTTATCTCAATATAGTATTATTAAAATAATCAAATTATATATTAATAATATTTGGAGATTTAAGCATTGACTAAAAAAAAAATTATAAAAAATCAAACAAACTATCTGCCACATTCCATTTGGCCTGTACATTTATTAAATAAATTAGAACGTGATGGTGTAAATTATCTCGGTATTACCTTATATGAACTTATGTTAAGAGCTGGAAATGAAATTTATAAACATATTTCTTTCAATTGGCCTGATGCAAAACATTGGTTATTTTTATGCGGTAAAGGTAATAATGGTGGTGATGGATATATAGCAGCACGCATAGCCAAAATATCCGGAAAAAAAGTAACTTTAGTTTCAGTAAATGAGCAAATATCTTCTAAAGAAACTCAATTTGCCTATAATGCTTGGTTATCAATAGATGGGAAAATTGTTGGTCCAAATCAAATTTGGCCTGATAAAGTGGATATAATTATTGATGCTCTTTTGGGTACTGGTATTAACCGTATTCCAAATAAAATTTATTCCATACTGATTGAAAAAGCTAATAAACATTATGCTCCTATTTTATCTGTTGATATCCCTTCTGGCTTATTTGCATCTAATGGTAATGTACCAGGAATGGCTATTTTTGCTTCACATACTTTAAGTTTCATTGCTCTGAAACCTGGACAAATTACCGGAAGAGCTAGAGATTATATTGGAAAACTGTACTATGTTGATTTAGGATTGAAATCTTTTTTATTACAAAAAAAACCCCCTATATTGCGTTATGATTCTAGTTTTTTGTCATATTGGTTCAAACCACGTAAACCAACTTCACATAAAGGTGATAATGGTAGATTATTAATAATTGGTGGTGATATGGGTATGGTAGGTGCAATTTTTATGACATCAGAAGCTGCACTTAGAACAGGTAGTGGATTAGTAAAATTATTAACTTATCAAGCTAATATTCTTCCTATAATTACTGCTCGTCCTGAGATTATGATTGATGATATTACAAAAGATTCTGTATTAAAAAAATCTCTATCTTGGGCAGACGTAATTGTTATTGGACCAGGTTTAGGAAACAAAGATTTAGCAATAGATATCTTAAGAAAAATATCTATTAGTAACAAACCTATGCTTTGGGATGCCGATGCACTAGGCTTTTTAGCTACTATTAATAATAAAAAAAACAATCGAATAATAACACCTCATCCAGGTGAAGCAAGTGTGTTATTAAATTCAAATATTAATGAAATTGAAAACGATCGTTTATATGCTGCAAAAAATTTAGTAAATAAATATGGAGGTGTCATAGTATTAAAAGGTGCAGGCACTATAATTGCCGATGAAAAAGGCAATATAGCAATTGCAGACGTTGGTAATGCGGGTATGGGATCTGGTGGAATGGGTGATGTATTAAGTGGAATTATAGCTTCTTTAGCAGGTCAAGGATTCACTTTGTTTAATGCTGCTTGTACTGGTTGTGTAGTGCACGGTGCGGCAGCAGATGAATTAACAAATAATTTTGGCAAAAGAGGTTTATTAGCAACAGATTTATTTAAGATTCTTTGGAAATTTATTAATCCTGATATGAAAAATAAACGTAATAAAATGAAAACACTATATAAGCAAAAAATTAATTAAAAATTGTATATTTTTTATTAACTAAATAGTATTTATTGATACATCGAGTAATAATAATTTAAAGTAAATAGGTTTATATCAAATTACTGTAGATTATAAATAAATGTCTATAATGTGGGTTAATAAATTCAAATATAATTCTTGTTTTATATATAATATAATTAATATTTAATTTTTTATAAATATATAATGTACTAAAATATAATTTATGTAATTATTTAATTTATATAGTTTTAATTTCAAAGGATAATAAATATTGTCGATTAAACTCTTGCCTCTTTATTTAATAAATCAAATTTCAGCCGGAGAAGTAATTGATCGTCCTGCTTCAGTTGTTAAAGAACTTATAGAAAATAGCATTGATGCAGGTGCTAATAACATAAATATTCATGTTAAACAAGGTGGAATGAAATTAATTCAAATTCAAGATAATGGATGTGGAATTATTAAAGATGAACTATTTTTAGCTCTGAAAAAACATGCCACTAGCAAAATAAAATCTAAAGAAGATTTAGAATCACTAGCAAGTTTAGGTTTTCGAGGAGAAGCTCTAACAAGTATTAGTTCTATTTCACGATTAACATTAATTTCAAAAACTACAGAACAAAATCAAGCTTGGCAAATTTATACAGAAGGAAATAAAATAAATAGTAAACCAATACCTACAACACATCCAGTTGGTACTACAGTTAAAGTGTTTGATCTGTTTTATAATACCCCTGTTCGTCGTAAATGTATGAAAAATGAGAAAACTGAATTTAACCACATATATAGTCTCTTAAATCAAATATTATTATCTCGTTTTGATATTACTTTATCATTAAGTAATGATGAAAATTTGATATATTATCAACCATTGGCAGTCACTGAAACTGAAATTAAAAGAAGACTGAAATTTATTTGTGGTTCTAATTTTATCCAGCAGAGTTTATGTATTAAATATCAAAATGATAATTTATTTATTTATGGTTGGATTGCAGATACAAATATTTGTAAAATAGACATTAAAATACAATATTCATATGTTAATAAAAGAATAGTAAAAAATAAATTAATTAATAATGCTGTTAGGAAAGCATTTCATTCTGTGTTTCAAAATAGCGAACAGCCAGCTTATATAATTTATTTAGAAATTGATCCTTGCCAAATTGATATTAATATTCATCCTTCAAAGAAAGAAATTCGTTTTCATGAACCAAAATTGATATATGATTTTATCATTAAGAGTATTAATAATATATTAGATTATAATAATATCAAAAAAACCTCTAAAGAGCTGTGCTACAAAGAAAATAAAATTAAATTAGAAACAGATTATGTTAAATCACAAAGTAATAATTGTTTTTCTTTGCCAGATTGGTTTTATAAAAATGATATATCTAATTTAACAACCCATGATATGACAGAATTTTATAATAATCATATTTCTTCTTATAGATCACCAATTATTTACTCAAAATATTTTGGAAAATTATTAGCTGTAATACACAATGCATATGCATTATTAAAAAAAGATCAAAAATTAATGTTAATGTCAATAAACACTTCTCTACGTTATCTAAAGCAATCGCAATTAAACCATAGTAGAATTTATTTCAAAACTCGTCCTTTGTTATTTCCATTAAAAATCAAGATTGACGAAATATACTATAACATTTTAAAAAATAACAATAAATTAATAAAACAGACAGGAATTTATTTCCAAATAGAAAAAAATCATTTAACTTTATATTCCATACCTTCAACTTTTCATGAATATAATTTAACAGCTTTAATATATGCAATATTAGATTACTTAAATCAGCAGAAGAAAAATTCTTTAAAGCAACTAATTAATTGGTTAGAACATTATTATGAAGATAATAAGTTTATATCCTGGAACGTTTTAAAAGTAAATATTTTATTAGCAGAAATTGAATATTTTTGTCCTAATTTATTTATTACCCCTCCATCAAATTTGATACAATATATCGATATTAATAATATAATAAAATGTTTAAACAATGACCAAATTAAAAACACCTAAAGCTATTTTATTGTTAGGACCTACAGCTTCAGGAAAAACAAGATTAGCTATTAAATTACACAAAATGTTACCAATAGATATAATCAGTGTAGATTCAGCTTTGATATATCGGCAAATGAATATAGGAACAGGAAAACCATCTCAAGAAGAATTATTATTAACACCTCATCATTTATTAGATATAAAAGATCCAGCTGAACGTTATTCTGCCTCAGAATTTAGACAAGATGCATTAAAAATAATGAATAAGATAGTAAAAAATGGTCGAATTCCTTGTCTGGTTGGTGGAACTATGTTTTACTTCAAAGCATTAATTGAAGGACTATCAAATTTGCCATCTGCTGATTTTAATATTCGGTATAAAATAGATCAAATAGCATACGAAAAAGGCAAACATTTTTTACATGATGAACTATGTAAAATTGATCCAGAATCTGCAAATATTATTCATCCTAATGATTTACAAAGAATTCAGCGTGCTTTAGAAATTTATTATATTTCTGGGAAAACTTTTACAGAAATAAAAAAAATATCTAGAAAACCTTTACAATATGATTTATACCAATTTGGCATTATGCCTTATAATCGAGAGTTACTACATAAACGTATTGAATTACGTTTTAAAAATATGTTAGCAGTAGGATTTGAAGATGAATCTAGAGCTTTATTCGAAAGAGGTGATTTACATATAAATATGCCTTCTGTAAGGTGTGTTGGTTATCGTCAAATGTGGTCTTATATAAATGGTGATATTAAATATGAAGATATGGTTTATGAAGCAGTTTATGCTACCAAACAGTTAGCTAAACGTCAAATTACTTGGATGCGTAAATGGAATAATCTTTATTATTTAGATAGTGATGACATTCAATTATCTGCAAATAAAATATTAAAAACATTTAATAATAAGCTTAATTAAGTTGATATTTACTTTTCAGGTAAGTACATCAATAATTATTTATGTAGTTAAATATTATTAAATATAACTATTATAAAGCTATTGCTTATAGTAATATATTTATTTCTAATAATATATAGAAATTATAAATAAAAAAATAATTCATAATATTTTATGATTTAAATGTTTTAAATTAGATTAAAGTGATTAGCTATGATGAAAATTATTTAATAAAATAAATATAATTATAGTGGAGTGGAGGAAATGTATTCGAATCACAGCGGAAATAATAAGGAAAATCAAAATCCAAGGGATAGTCATGAAAATAGCAATAATAATATTAAGAAAAAACAATATAATTTAGGATATATAATTAAAAAATTAATTAAAAAATTCATAAAATATGACAATAAACCAAATAATAAAAGAAAATCCAATTTTTTTTCTAATAAGTTCATTATTACAATTTCAGTAAGTTTGTTATCTATTTGGATATTAAGTGGTTTTTACACTATTCAAGAATCAGAATATGGTGTATTAACCCGTTTTGGTAAATTCAATTATTTAGCTGAACCAGGATTAAATTGGAAGTTTAATTTCATAGATGAAGTAAAAATTATCAATACCAAAACAGTACGTGAATTAAGCAGCTCAGGTGTTATGTTAACTGCTGATGAGAATTTAGTATATGCTGAAATTACTTTACGTTATACAGTAGTTAACCCAAAGTATTATTTGTATTCAGTAATAAATGCTGAAGATAGCTTGTTGCAAGCAACTAAAAGTTCATTACGCACTATTATAGGTAGAACAAAAATAGAAGATATTTTAACAAAAAGAAATGATGTTATTTGTGATAATACGAAACATCAAATTGATGCAGTGATAGGTCCTTACAGAATGGGTGTTAATATCATAGGAGTGGATATTCAAAAATTACAGCCTCCTGAAGAATTACAATCAGTATTTAATGATGTAATGCAAGCAAAAAAGAATAAAGAAAAATCTATACTTAAAGCAAAAAATTATTTTGATAGAATGCAAATTATTGCTAAAAATCAATCTAATGATATTCTTGAAGAAGCTCATGTATATCAAAAACATAGAATATTAAATGCAGAAGGAGAAGCAAAAAGATTTGCAAAGATACTACCTCAATACAAATCTTATCCGAAAATAACAAGAGAATTTTTATATATTGAAGCTATACAAAACATTCTGAATAATTCTAGAAAAATATTAGTAGATACTGATAAAAATAGTATTATGCTAATACCTACTGATTCATCATACAAAAAAAATTCAATGCTGATAGAACAAACAAAACCTATTAAAAATAAACTAAAAATAGATTCCAATAATAATATCAACGATCAAAATAAAATTTTAAATACAAAAAATAATAATATCATGGATCAACGTAAAGCAAACACTATAAGAAGCGATATTAAGCGTGAAAAGAGAGAATAATTCATGCAGAAACAAATAACTTTAATATTAATAACTTTAATAATGTTTCAATTATCTTTTACTATAATACATGAAGGAAACAATGCTATTTTAATACGTTTCAATAGAATTTTAACAGATAAAAAAAATAATAATCCTATATTATTAGAACCAGGTTTACACTTTAAAATTCCGTTTATTGATTTTATCCAAGTTTTAGATAATCGTATTCGTACATTAAACATACAATCAAATCATTTTCTTTCTAAGGAAAACAAAGAAATTTTTATTGATTATTATATTAAGTGGCGTATTAGTAATTTTAAAAATTATTATATATCTACAGAAGGTAACTATTCAAAAATAGAAACTATGTTAGATCAAATATCTAATGAAATTTTACATATAAAAATAGCAAAATTACATATAAAAGATATTATAAACGATTTAAATGTTAATTTATCAAAAGATATTTATAAATCATTAAATAATTTAAATAAAAATAAAATTCAAACATCAATTTTTTATAATCAAAATAAAAACAATAAATTAATGTCAAATACTAATATTATGGAAATATTAGGCATTAAAATTATTGATATACAAATTAATAACATCAATTTTGCAAATAATGAACTTACTTGCTTACTAAATAAAATTCGTTATGAGCGCTCATCCTTAGCACAAAATGAGATTTGGAAAGGTAAGGAAGAAGCAAAGAAAATACAAAAACAAGCTAAATATCAAGCAAGTCTTATTATAGATGAAGCAAAAAAACAAGCATCAATTATTTATGGAGATACAGAATTTCAAGTAGCAAAAATATTTAATGATACATTTAAAAATGACATAGAATTTTATGTATTCATAAAGAGTTTAAATGCTTATAAAAATATTTTTGATAAAAACAAAGATTTAATAATATTCAATCTAGATAGTGAATTTTTTAAATATATGAAAAAACCTTTCGTTAATATGAATTAAAATTATTTCTACTTAAATAACTGATAATTTTAATCAAAATATTAATATATTATATGAATTTGATTCAATTAATATACGAAAATTAATTTTGTAGATTGATTGTTTATTATAAATATATTAAAAATAAAAATTTTATTTTAATTAAGAGGTAATTTTGATCAATGGCTAAAAATGTAGTAATAATAGGCACCCAATGGGGTGATGAAGGGAAAGGAAAGGTAGTTGATTTACTTACTGAAAGAGTAAATTATGTAGTAAGATATCAAGGTGGACATAACGCTGGACATACACTTATAAATAATGGTAAAAAAACTGTTCTTCACTTAATTCCTTCTGGTATTCTAAGAAACAATGTAACTAGTATTATTGGAAATGGTGTAGTACTTTCTCTTGATGCTTTAATAACAGAAATAAAATCACTAGAAGATCGTAATATTCCAGTACGTAAACGTTTATTATTATCTATATCTTGTCCTCTTATTCTGCAATATCATATACATATGGATTTAGCAAGAGAAAAGCATAAAGGAATTACAGCCATTGGTACTACTGGTAGAGGTATAGGACCTGCATATGAAGATAAAGTATCACGAAGAGGGTTACGTTTAGGAGATTTATTTGATCAAGTTAATTTTGCAAATAAATTAAAAGAACTAGTAGATTATTACAATTTTCAATTAATACACTACTTTAAATCAGATTCAGTAAACTATAATGAAATATTGAGTAAAACAATGTTTATTGCTGATTCTTTGAGCAACATGATAGTAGACGTACCAGAAATTTTACATAATGCTTATAAACAGGGTGATTTAGTTATATTTGAAGGTGCACAAGGTGCAATGTTAGATATAGATCATGGAACATATCCTTATGTTACTTCTTCTAATACTACAATAGGAGGAGTTTTTACAGGAGCAGGAATTGGTTATTCTCATATAGATTATATAATGGGTATTATGAAATCTTATTCTACCAGAGTAGGTGCAGGACCTTTTCCTACCGAATTATTTGATAAAACTGGGGATTTTTTATGCCAAAAAGGCAAAGAATTCGGTTCTACTACTGGTCGTCAGCGTCGTACCGGATGGTTAGATTTAGTATTATTACGCAGATCTATACAAATAAATTCAATTTCAGCACTGTGTCTAACAAAATTAGATATATTAGATCAATTAGATAAAATAAAAATTTGTATAGCTTATATAATGCCAGATGGTAGTAAATTATTTAATACACCATTAACCATTGAAAATTGGCAAAAAGCTAAACCAATATATGAAATATTACCTGGATGGAATGAAACAACATGTGGTATTAATACAATAGATAAATTGCCTAAAAAAGCTCGTGAATATGTAAATCGTATAGAGGAATTACTCGGGGTACCTATTCATATTATTTCAACTGGTCCTGATAGAAATGATACCATAATAATAGAAAACCCTTTTAATTTAAAATAAATTAAAAAATAATATTTTATATTATTTAATTTTAATATATTATTAAAATTAAATATATTTAAAATAATTTATAAAAATTATTCCCTTGTTAACCATTGAATTGGCATATCATAAATAGTTAAGAGATATTGTATTTGTTTTGATCAATATTTTTATATAAAATTTATATTTTATAATTTAGCAATAAATATAAAATAAATAAAATATCATTAACCTACAATAATTTGAATATATAACATATTATTTAAATACTTAATACTATGATTTTAATTCAATGGAATTAAAATTCTAGTAATTAAAACATTATGTTATTTTAAATAAAGTATTTATATGTTTTAATCAATTAAAATATCATTAATTTGTAATTAATCCTTGATGATATTGAATATCAAGTAATTTTGTAGGAAATATTATGCCAAAATATTGTTCTCAAGATATATCAACTAAAACATACAAAAATTATATTCCTAGTTGTGAATTTATAATAAAATTTATTAAGAAACAAAAAAAACCAATAAGTTTTAAAGAATTAAGTAAAAAAATGTGTCTACAAGATCTAAATACAATAGAGGGATTACGTCGTCGCCTTCGATCAATGAAACATGATGGTCAATTGTTATTTACAAAAAATAAATATTATATCTTAACAAAAAATTTTTTAATACAAGGCAAAGTAATTGGTCATCGTGATGGATATGGTTTTTTACGTGTGGAAGGTCAAAAAGATGATTTTTATTTGTCAACTGAACAAATGAAACTTTGTATGCATGGAGATTTTGTAGTTGCACAAATAATTAATACTGACCGTAAAGGCCGTAAAGAAGCACGTGTTATTAAAATTAAGAAATCACGAAATAAAAAAATTATTGGTCGTTATTATATAAATAAGTTAAATGGTAGTTTTGTTATACCAGAAGATAGCAGGTTAAACTTTGATATAATAATACCATTAAATTTAAATTTAAAAGCTGGTGAAAATTCTATAGTATTAGTACGCTTATTAAAGCGACCAACTATTAATGATAAAGCTATTGGTACAATAGTTGAAATACTAGGTGAAAATATGAGTACTAATATTGCTATTAACATGGCAATAAGAAGCCATGAAATTCCTTATAAATGGTCATCAGAAGCGAAATTACAAATTAATAATTTAGCATGTCATGTATCAGAAAAGGATATAATAGGTCGAATTGATTTACGAAAATTACCTTTAATTACTATCGATGATGAAGGTGCACAAGATTTTGATGATGCAGTTTATTGTGAAGAAACATATGATGGTTGGCGTTTATGGGTAGCAATTGCTGATGTTAGCTATTATGTTCGTCCTGGCACTCCTTTAGATAAAGAAGCATGTTTGCGTGGTACTTCAATATATTTTCCATCACAAGTAATACCAATGCTACCTGAAATTCTTTCTAATGAGTTATGTTCTCTTAATCCAAAAGTTGATTGTTTGTGTATGGTATGTGAAATGAATATATCTTCTGCAGGTAAATTAATTGATTTTAAACATTACGAAGCAGTAATGAATTCACATGCCCGTTTAACTTATGATGAGGCTTGGAATATCTTAAAAAAGCAAGATAATTTATATAATAGATCTTCTATGATTAAAAATGTTCTTGAAAAACTTTACAAACTATATAAAATTTTAGAAAGAGCTCGTCAGGATAGAGGTGGAATTTCTTTTGAAACTTCAGAAATAAAATTTATATTTAATTCTGAAAATAACATTGATCAAATCAAAC
Organism: Pantoea sp. SoEX; assembly: GCF_009829945.1. Lineage (GTDB taxonomy): Bacteria > Pseudomonadota > Gammaproteobacteria > Enterobacterales > Enterobacteriaceae > Pantoea_C. The sequence continues at coordinate 62,402 of NZ_SZZT01000004.1, read as the reverse complement.
GAATTTTTCGTAATGAAGTACATAAAATTATAGAAGAATGTATGATTTTAGCTAATTTTGCTTCTGCTAGTTTTGTTGAAAAAAGTAAGGAACCTACTTTGTTTCGCGATCATGATGGTCCTAGTGATGATAGTATTAAAAACTTTAATGTTGTATTAAATGAATTAGGTATTATATTCTCTAGAGGCAGAAAAATTAAACCAATTGATTACTCGTTATTATTAATGAAAATTTCTACAAGACCAGATGCTGAAATGTTACAAATTATGATATTGCGTTCTATGAAACAAGCAACTTATGATCCTAAAAACAGAGGTCATTTTGGTTTGGCATTGAATTCATATACTCATTTTACTTCCCCTATTCGTCGTTATCCAGATCTTATATTACATAGAATTATTAAATATTTATTATATAAAGAAAAAAGAAAAACAAATGATTTATTTATCAATAATGGAGATTATCATTATAGTAATAAAGAAATGATAAAACTAGGTTATCAATGTTCAATAAATGAACGTCGTGCTGATGAAGCTGTTCGTGAAGTTGCTGATTGGTTAAAATGTTATTTCATGAAAAAAAAGATAGGTGAAATATTTGACGGTATTATTTTTAGTGTAACAAACTTTGGTTTATTTGTTCGTCTAAACGAATTTTTTATTGAAGGATTAATACATATTTCAACTCTAAAAAAGGATTACTATAAATTTGATGCAATATCTCAGCGTCTTATAGGTGAATCTAGCGGTGATATATACCGTTTAGGTGATGAAGTAAAAGTTTATATTTCCTCTGTAAATATGAAAGAAAGAAGAATAGATTTTATACTAATTTCTAGTAAAAAAATACTCAATAAAAAAATAACAATACAAAATAAAAACATAGAAAATACTAGTATATTAAACTAAAGGAAAAACAATTATACTAGATTAGTTTTTAAATACTATAAATTTTATATCAAATAAATATTATGAATAATATTGTTTTTGGAATACATACTGTGCAAGCTATACAAAATATTAACGCACAAAATTTACTGGAAGTTTTTATTCTCAAAGATACAGATAATCATCGTTTAAATGTATTATATTGCTTACTTAAACAAAAAGGTGTTAAAATTCATTTAGTCAACCGTAAATTCATTGAAAGTAAAGTAAACAAAGGTGATAACCATCAAGGTATAATAGCTGTAGTTAAATCTGTTAATCAACATTCTGAAAAATTTCTTGAGAATATTATCTACAATATAAAAAAGCCACTATTATTAGTTTTAGACTGTATTACCGATCCTCATAATCTAGGTGCTTGTATACGTACTGCTGATGCAGCTGGAGTGAATGCAATAATAGTACCCAAAAATCGTTCAGCTTCAATAAACGCAACTGTACAAAAAATATCTAGTGGTGCTACAACAAACTTACCATTAATAAAAGTTACTAATATAGCTAGAACTTTATGTTTATTAAAAAAACAAGATATTCTAATAGTAGGAACTTCAAATAAATCAACAATCAATTTATATCAAAAACAATTAACTCTTCCGCTAGCTTTAGTCATGGGTTCAGAAAGTACTGGAATACGTTATTTAACAAGTAAGTATTGTGATGAATTAATAAGTATTCCAATGTATGGAATAGTACCATCTTTGAATGTTTCAGTTGCAACTGGCATATGTCTATTTGAAATTATGCGACAAGAAAAATTTTTACAACATAATAATTGATTTAACAGTTAAAGTATTTAATTTGCTCATTTTCTGTATATTTATATAATAATCAAATCATTACTTATAATTTTACCTAATTTTATTAAAAATAATATTTTAGATTATTTATTAATAGAAAATTTTTATATTACATTTTTAACTATTATAGTTTTACTATTTAAAAAATTATTGATATAATTTTTTATTTATTTAATTAAAAAATACTTAATAAAAATATTTAATTTATTAGGAGTTATTTAGTACTAATTTACATGCTTTGTGTTTTAAATATAGTTCCTTGCTTCTCAATAGTAGTAGTGGAGAATTAATATTATAAAAGAAGCTATAACCCTTAAGGAGCAATTACAATGCGTCATTATGAAGTTGTGTTTATGATACATCCAGATCAAAGCGAAAAAGTCTTAAGTATAGTTGAACAATATACTAGTTATGTAAAAAAATCTAAAGGAAAAGTACACCGGTTAGAAGATTGGCGTCGTCGTCAATTAGCTTATCCAATTAATAATCTTCATAAAGCTCATTATTTTTTGCTTAATATTGAAATACCTCGAGAAGCAATTAAAGAGTTAGAAAATAATTTTAGATTAAACGATATGATAATACGTAGTATGATAACACGTGTAAAGAATGCAATAATTGAACCCTCATGTATAATTAAAATTAAAGACGAACGTCGAAATAATAAACGAGAAGATCTTATAGATAATGAAACTAATATTTCTGACATTGAAGATTCTGAAGAGTAAATAATTTGTTTATTATAAAATTTTTAATAATAATAATTAAACCACTACCTAAACCTAATATTCAGTCATAAAAAATTACAATAATACATCTAGAAGGATTAAATATATGACACGTTATTTTCGTCGTCGCAAATTTTGCCGTTTTACTGTGGAAGGGATCAATGAAATTGATTATAAAGATATTATAACACTTAAAAATTACATTACTGAAAATGGAAAGATAGTTCCAAGCCGTATTACTGGTACCTGTGCAAAGTACCAACGTCAATTATCAACAGCTATTAAGCGTGCACGTTATTTAGCTTTAATACCCTATACTGACCGGCATAAGTAATTTTCTTTTTATAATAAAAATATTTTACATTATTTGGTGGATTATATAGTGAAAATTATCATTCTTAATAAAATAAAAAAACTAGGTGATATTGGTGATATTGTTAATGTCAAATCTGGATATGCACGTAATTTTTTAGTTCCGACTGGAAAAGCCGTAATTGCCACTAAAAATAATATTAGTTTATTTGAAAAAAATCAAAAAAAATTACGAAACCAATTAACCGAAAATATAATTTTTGCAAAAGATAAAGCAGAAAAAATCAAAAAATTAGGCAAAATTACGATTACATCTAAATCAGGAGAAAAGGGTAAACTGTTTGGTTCTATTGGTACTCGTAATATTGTTGATGCAATTGCCTCTTATGGTATTGAAATAAATAAAAGTGAGGTAAGATTACCTAATGGTGTTTTACGTACAATTGGAGAACATGAAGTTTATATTAATATTCATAATGAAATATCTGCAAGATTGATCGTAAATATTATATCGTGTTAATAATATACTATAATTTTTATTAATAAATTCATTATTTTAAATATTTTTATATAATATAAAATTTTTATTTTACTTAAAATATACCATATAAAACATTATATGAATAAAAACAAAAAAAATATAATACAAAATACTTGTATGCTAGCTCGTTTAGCAGGCGAAGCTATAATGGAAATATATAATAATATTAATTATGAAATTAATCAAAAAAATGACAAATCTCCAGTAACAAATGCAGATATTTTATCACATGATATTCTTGTTAAAGGATTAAAAAATTTTACACCTGATATTCCCATACTATCAGAAGAAAACCCAATATCTTGGGAAATTCGTAAAAATTGGCAAAGCTATTGGTTGATAGATCCATTAGATGGAACAAAAGAATTTATTAAACGTAACAACGAATTTACTGTTAATATAGCATTAATTGAACAGGGAATACCTACTTTAGGAGTTGTTTATGCACCAGCCTTAGATGTTATGTACCATGCGATACATGGAGATAAAGCGTACAAGGTAGTAAATAATGAAACACAACAGATTCGTTCTTGTTATATCACTCCACCAACAGTAGCGATTAGTCGTTCGCATAACAATTGTTGTGTCAGTGAAATAAATGAATTTTTATTTAGATTAAGTAATTACAATATTATTAAAATAGGATCATCACTTAAATTTTGTTTGCTAGCTGAAGGAAAAATACAATTCTACCCTAGATTTAGTCCTACCAACATCTGGGATACAAGTGCAGGACATGTAATAGCCGTAGCTTCTGGAGCACATGTTAAAGATTGGAGTGGAAAAACATTAAACTATATACCCCGCCAATCATTAACTAATCCAAAGTTTTTAGCTTCTGTTTTTTATGATAAATAATTTAAAAAATCATTTAAAATAAAAAAATCGATAGCCAAATTCTTTAAAATATCAAATAACAATGAAATTATGTAAAATACAAATTAAAAATACTTAATCATTTAATTTTTTAGCACGTTCAATAGAAGACACAATTTCTTGCTTAGCTGCTTGAGCATCATCCCAGCAGATTATTTTTGTCCATTTTCCTTGTTCTAGATCTTTATAATGCGCAAAAAAATGTGCTATCTGATCACGTAATAACCTAGGAAGGTCATTAACATTATAAATGTTATCATATTCTTGTGATATTGTATTATGCGGAACGGCAATTACTTTGGAATCTTCACCGGAATCATCAATCATCTTTAAAATACCTACAGGACGACATCTAATTACAGATTTTGGTCTTATTGGATATGGAGTCGGGACTAATATATCAACTGGATCACCATCAAGAGATAAAGTGTTATTAATATAACCATAATTACATGGATAAAACATGGTTGTTAGTATAAAACGATCAACAAATAAAACTCCCAATTTTTTATTTATTTCGTATTTGATTGGATTATCATTTGCTGATATTTCAATAATTACATAAATATCTTCTGGTATTTGCAAACCTGATGGTACAAGATTAATGTTCATTATATACCTTTACTAAATCTAAATATATTAATATTATACTCATAATAACATAATTATTAAAAATATTTAACAAATATCATATCATCATAATTTATGATAAATTTTTATAAAATATCAATTAATTAATGTAATATTAAGGATAATATGTGTTATAATTATATCATAAAAGTCAACTAGACAGTCGCCGCTTTTTTGTCAAAAGTATAACAAGACAAATTAAGGGGAGGAAAGTCCGGGCTCTTAGGGTAGGGTGCCAGGTAACACCTGGGAAGTGAAAGCTTACGAACAGTGCAACAGAAAAAAACCGCTATCTATAAAGAATATTAGTTAGTAAGGGTGAAAAGGTACGGTAAGAGCGTACCGCTCAACTGGTAACAGTTGTTGGCAGTGTAAACTCCACCTAGAGTAAGGCCAAATAGGGGAATATCTTTAAAAAAAGAAAAGTACAACCCGTGCTAATAACCCCGGGTAGGCTGCTTGAATCAATAAGTAATTATTGATCTAGATGAATGACTGTCCATGACAGAACCCGGCTTATAGGTTGACTTTAAAAAAGTAAAAAACAAATATAGTTATTAAATAAACTTAATTAAGTTCACAAGGTATCTTATAACCTTTAAGCTATTTAAAAATCCTAAATATCCATATTTAATGCATTTTAATAGATAATTAAATCTACGAAATTTTCTAAAAAATAATGCTAAAATACCACTACTAATAAACAAGTATTTACTTACATTCATAATAATTAACCAATAATTATCATATTTTGTCATTCCCATAATCCAGTCATTTTTCAATGTTGATAAATTTATACGCTGGTTGTGTATTTCATTGCATATTAAACTTATTGATTCACTTTTTTTGTTTTTCATTCATTTTTATCCTCAAGTATGTTACAGTCAGTTTTTAATTCTTTACGAGTATATTGTAACAAAGTAGATTGACGGATTTTTTTAAAAGTATACAATCCAACCAAAAAAGATAATAAAAATAAGATAATACTTATAATAATCATAGTTAAAATTCGATATTTCGCGTTTACAGACCATACTATTATCATTAATAAACAAAGCATTCCTAAAAAAATAAACATAAACATTATTGTTATCATCAATAATATCTTTAAAATTTTAGATTTTTCTTCTTCTATTTCCAATGTTGCTAAACGTAATCTAGTTTCAATTATACTAATAACTTTAGCAATGATATTTTGAGTAATGTTTATGATATTTTTGCTGGGTTTCTGTTTATTTTTTGAAGTATCCATGATCATATCTTGAGTTAACATATAAATAACAGAAGACTATTTTTATTTTAATAGAATAAATGTGCAATCTCATATCAAATTATAATATCAGATTAATGATAGATATTTATATCTTATCGTAATACTTAATCATGTACATGTATTATTACTTTTTTAAATATATTAACAATATAATAACAAATTATAGACATTAACAATCAAAAATTCAAAATAAATTAATATGTATAATAATGCTACATAAAATTGATATTATATAAATTTATAGAATAACATATTATTTAATTTTATTTTTATTAGACTTATATTTTTTGTAAAACATTACAATTAAACTTATCATTCCAAATGATAACAAAATTAATGGTAATAACACCAATAAAAACATTAATTTGTCTTCATAATGAATAAAAATTTTTGTTTTACTTAATACAAATCCCATGGTAACAAGTATTATAACCCATAATAATCCACTAATCCAGCTGAAAAATTGAAAACGTATATTATTTAATCCTGACATTCCAGCAATTGTTGGCAGTAAAGTGCGTATAAAAGCTATAAATCTTCCTATTAATAATGCAGCAAGACCATGACGATAAAAAAGATTATGTGCTCTTTTATGATATTTATCAGGCAGTTGTGCTAGCCATTTTTGTACTACTATAGTATTTCCTAACCATTTTCCTTGTATATAACTTATCCAATAACCTAAACCAGCACTGATAGTAAGTATAATAACTATAAGTGGGAAACTAACTATTCCTTTTCCTACGAGAACTCCAACCAAAATCAGTAAACTATCTCCTGGTAAGAAAGCAGCTGGTAATAATCCATTTTCTAAAAATACAATGATGAATAAAATTCCATAAATTAACCACATTACTGTGGGATCTGATAAAGTATTATAATCTTTCTGCCATAAAGCATGTAATAAAGTTTGTAAAATATTCATTCATAATTCCCAAATTATTCATCAAATAATTTTCCATATAAAATGATTTTTCATATCCATAGGATTATTCTGTAATATAGTACATTATTGATAAAATAGCAGAAAGGTATATCAAAATAAAATTTTAAAGAACTAATATTTTTATTACTAAGTTTTTAAATAAAATATTTAGTAATAAATATTTTTATTATAGAAAAAAACTAATTGAATTACTAATATTTACAATGATTTTTAAAATATTATAAATTATATTTATCTATGATTTTTGATCACAAAAAATATTAATATAATTTATTACTGAATATTATTACCTTTAACTGCTTGTTGGTTTTTTAATGGCCCCTGCTGGATTCGAACCAGCGACCAAGCGATTATGAGTCGCCTGCTCTAACCACTGAGCTAAGAGGCCTTAGTCTAAATAGTCTATTAAATTCATAAAAGATATAAAGATATATAGTAGCTATGACGATCAAATTTTATTCTTATTTAGAATAAATTATGTTATCTTCTCAACAAGTAATGATAACATAAAAAGGAAAATATTACAGTTAATTTTCTAAAAATTTAATCATCTAAAAAACTTCGCAAAATTTCACATCTACTAGGATGACGTAATTTGCGCAGAGCTTTAGCTTCAATTTGTCTAATTCGCTCCCTAGTAACATCAAATTGTTTTCCAACTTCTTCTAATGTATGATCAGTATTCATATCTATACCAAAACGCATTCTTAATACTTTAGCCTCACGTGCAGTAAGACCTGCAAGTATATCATTAGTTGCTGATCTTAAATTTTCAGAAGTAGCAGATTCTAAAGGTAATTCTAAAGTAGTATCTTCAATAAAATCACCTAAATGTGAATCTTCATCATCTCCTATCGGAGTTTCCATAGAAATTGGCTCTTTAGCTATCTTTAAAACTTTTCTAATTTTATCTTCAGAGATAAACATACGTTCAGATAATTCTTCTGGTGTTGGTTCACGACCTATCTCCTGTAACATTTTACGTGAAATACGATTTAATTTATTGATAGTTTCTATCATGTGAACAGGAATTCTAATTGTGCGTGCTTGATCAGCAATAGATCTAGTAATTGCTTGTCTGATCCACCATGTAGCATAAGTGGAAAATTTATAACCTCTTCTATATTCAAATTTATCCACTGCTTTCATTAAACCTATATTACCTTCTTGAATTAAATCTAGAAATTGTAAACCTCGATTAGTATATTTTTTTGCAATTGAAATAACTAGACGAAGATTAGCTTCTATCATTTCTTTTTTAGCTCTTCTAGCTTTAGCTTCGCCAATAGACATACGCTTACTTATATTTTTTATTTGTTCTACAGTTAATCCAGTTTCTCCTTCTATTTCAATTAATTTTTGTATACAATTTAAAATATCATTTTCATATTTTAAAAATTTTTCAGACCATGGTTTATTCATCAATATAATATCTTTAATCCACATTTCATTTGTTTCATTACCAGAAAATAATCTAATAAAATTCTGCTTAGGCATTTTGCATAAATCAACACAAAATTTCATGATTATTCTTTCTTGAAAACGTATGCGTTCTATCATATTGCGCATATTATTTACTAGATGATCGAATTGTTTTGGTACTAAACGAAATTCTTTAAATATCTCTGATAGTTTTTTGATTTTATTAATAGCATCTATATGGTTACGGCTTTTAATTTTAATAGCAGTTTTAGTTATTTCATATTGTTCTCTAAGAGCTAAAAATTTTTCACGAGCTAATTCTGGATCTATATTTTCATCATGTTCGTCATCTTCATCACTATTATTGCAATCTTTTTCACATAATTCAGATTCAATATGATCAGGTATAGGCGTTAAATTTTCTTTTGCATTAGGATCAATAAAATTTATTATTAAATCAGATAATTTAGATTCTCCTAACTGAACTTTATCGTATTGATCTAATAAATAAGTAATTGCTTCTGGATATTCAGCTACTGAACACTGAACTTGATTAATTCCTTCTTCTATTCTTTTTGCGATATCAATTTCTCCCTCACGAGTAAGTAATCCTACTGTACCCATTTCACGCATGTACATGCGTACTGGGTCGTTAGTACGCCCAATTTCAGATTCAACACTTGATAATACTTGAGCAGCAACTTCTTCTAAAGTATCATCATAAGTACTAGAATTGCTTTCATTCAATATTAAATCGTCAGCATCTGGAGCTTTTTCTACCACCTGAATTCCCATATCATTTATTGTTTGAATAATATCTGCTATCTGATCAGAGTCAGTGATATCTTCTGGTAGATGATCATTAACTTCAGCATAGGTTAAATATCCTTGCTCCTTGCCTCGAGTAATAAGAAGTTTAAGCTGTGACTGTGAATTTTGTTCCATAAGACGGTATCTAAACTCCTGTGAATTAAATTGATATCTATTGGCTACGAGCTAATTTTTGCTCATAAATGAAGCAAGAGTACTGCCTCTAGCAGAACAATATTTTAAATAAGACATGGCTTAAACGTTAATAAATTGATTCTTAATCTTTTACCAGGTTAGTAAATTTATTAACATGAATTATTATTTTAAAAAATATAAATGCTTACTAAATAAGCTATTTTTTTGCGAATATCTTACTCAGAACCCAAAATTGGTTACGTTCTTCACTATTCAATTTTCTTATACGATCACGAGTAATTAAAAATTCAAGTTGTTGTTCACGTAAGTTATTACGGATTTTATTTAACGAATCTTGAAATACTGCTTTGATTTGTTCATCTACTATCATGTGGTTCCACAATGCTAATGTTTCAAGCTTAGTAATAAAATTTGTTCCTCGATATAACTCTAATAATTGTGCTGTATTTGATATGACATTTTTATTACATTGGTTTACTATTTCTATAAATATAGACAAACCAGATATTTTATATCCTGAAAAATCACTAAAAGATGGAACTAAAATTGCTAGTTTCGGATTTTGTATTAACAATGCTAATAAAATTCTCATAGTAGTAAATTTAAAAGATGGTAGTGCAGGAGTAGTTTTTTCGGTTTTTATTTTAGGTATTAATTGTTCAATACAGTGTTCATCAAGAATACCTAATTTAATTCCAAGTTGTTTACGCATGTAGATACGCAATGTTTTACCTGGAATTTGAGAAATTAATGGTAATGCTAATGCACTTAGTTTAGTTTTACTATCATATGAATGAAGATCCACTTTCATTAATAGTGTGTCGAATAGAAAATGAGAAAGTGGTATACTTTTTTTTATTCTATTTTCGAAATTAATTTTACCTTCCTTACGGATCAATGTATCTGGATCCTCATTTTCTGGTAAAAAAACGAAATTAATTTGATAACCATCATTCATGTAAGGTAATGCTATTTTTAATGTTTTCCAAGCAGTTTCACGTCCTATTTTATCTCCATCAAAACAAAAAATTATATTTGCTGTTAGGTAAAATAATTGTCTAATATGTTCAACAGTTATTGCAGTTCCTAATAAACCGACAGCGTAATTAATATTATATTGAGATAACATAATTACATCTATATATCCTTCAACTATTATTAAAGAATCCGGTTTTGGATTACACTGCAGTGCTTCATATAAACCATATAGTTGATTTCTTTTACGAAAAACATCTGTTTCAGGCGAATTTAGATACTTAGGTAGTCGATTATAGATTGAACGACCGCCGAAACCCACTACATGGCCTATTCTATTTCTAATTGGAAATATAATCCTTTCACGAAATCTATCATATAAATAGTCTTTTTCCTTATTAACTAACATACCAGCTTTAATTAATAATTCACGATCTTTATCATTTTTTCCAAATTTATTAAGAATATTTTTCCATCCTTTAGGGGCAAACCCAATCCCAAAACGATTTATAGTATTTATATTTAAACCTCTATGATTAAGATAATTTAGAGCATATTTTGCACTAACTTTATTAAGTTCTTTTCTATAAAAATTATAGATTTCATCAATTAGAACATATAATTTTTTTCTAAAAAATGTAATTTTTTTGTTTGAATACTGATGGTTTTCAAATATTACTTCAACATTATTTATATTAGCTAACTCTTCTATAGCTGTTATAAAATTAAGGTTTTCATATTTCATTAAAAAATCTATAGCATTACCATGAACACCACAACCAAAACAGTAATAAAATTGTTTTTCGCTATTAACTACAAAAGAAGGATTTGTTTCTTTATGAAAAGGACAATATGCATAGAAGTTATTTCCGTGTTTTTTTAAATTAATACGATTATTAATTAAATGGATAATATCTGTTTTATAAATTAGTTCAATGATGAATTTACGTGAAATTATTTCAGTCATAAGCCCAATTAAATATTAATATAAAATCATAAAAAGAAATGAGTAGTAAAAAATAATTAATTGCATTTCGATATTTAAACTATAAGTAAATTAAAGTATAGGTAATTTATTATAATAATATATTCAATATAAACGAACATGACGTGCGTTTTCACGTGCTATTTTTTTTGAATGACGTTTAATAGCTGATGCTTTAGCACGTTTACGTTCTGCTGTGGGTTTTTCGTAAAACTCACGACGACGAACTTCAGTTAATATTCCAGCCTTTTCACAAGATCGTTTAAAACGACGCAAAGCTACATCAAATGGTTCATTTTCACGAACATTAATTATTGGCATTACATTATTCCTTCATTTATATTATGGATAGTATCTTATTGCGCTGTTAATTTTAATATATTATAATTAAGTTCTTAACGTCCAAAATATTTTAGTATATTATAAATTGATTTGCAAAATATTAATTTTTTAATTAATAAAAATACAATAATTAATAATAATTATTTAGATATATCATATAAAGAATAATATTCTTTCATATTGAAGTTTACCGATAAAAATAAAAAGTATCTTTATGGAATAAAGGATTATATGCGCGTATTGGGGATTGAAACTTCTTGCGATGATACTGGCATTGCAATTTATGATAAAAAACTTGGAGTAGTAAGTAACAAGATATATAGTCAGGGAAAATTTCATGCTTGTTATGGGGGTATAGTCCCAGAATTGGCATCACGGAATCATATTCAAAAAGTTGCATCAATGATTTTGTCGGCTCTAAAACATGCTAATTTGAAATTAAACCAAATTAATGCTATAGCGTACACTGCAGGACCTGGGTTAGTTGGTTCTTTATTGGTTGGGGTATCAATTGGTCATGCTTTAGCATTTTCATGGAATATACCTGCTATACCAGTAAATCATATGGAAGGTCATATTATGGCTCCAATGTTAGAAAGTAATAATAAACCAAAATTTCCTTTTTTAGCATTATTAGTTTCAGGTGGTCATACACAATTAGTTAGTGTAATCGGAACTGGATTATATACAATATTAGGTGAATCAGTTGATGATGCTGCAGGTGAAGCTTTTGATAAAGTAGCTAGATTATTGGGTATTAGTTATCCAGGAGGAGCTATTTTGTCAAAAATAGCTAGAAACGGAAAATCAAAAAGGTTTATTTTCCCCAGACCTATGACTTGTAGTAATAATTTGAATTTTAGCTTTTCTGGATTAAAGACATTTGCTGCAAATACTATTAATGAAAATAATATTGATGATCAAACTCGTTCTGATATTGCATTAGCTTTTGAAGATGCAATTATAGAAACTTTATTAATCAAATGTAAAAATGCTTTAGAACAAACTGGATTTAAACGTTTAGTATTATCTGGAGGAGTTAGTGCTAATTTTATTTTACGTAAAAGAATGTCTGTAATGATTAAGAAATTTAATGCAGAATTATTTTGTGCTCGTCCAGAATTTTGTACAGATAATGGTGCTATGATTGCATATGTCGGTATGTTACGTATTAAAAGTGATATACGTAAGGATTTATCTATTAAGGTATATCCTCGTTGGTCATTAACAGAACTTTCAGATCCAAACTTATAATATACCATGAAAATCAAATATGTTTTTATTAAAATAATTTAATAAATAATCAGTTACTATAGTATTTACTCTAATATTTAGAATAATAATGATTTTTAGATAATGAATTCAACAAAAAATTGATATTTAAAATCACGATAATTAAGATTATGGATATTATATTTATAGAACAATTAGTTATATTTACTAAAATTGGTATTTATGACTGGGAAAGAAATATAAAACAAAAATTAATTTTAGATGTTGAAATAATGTGGGATAATAAATTGTTAGGAAAAAAAGAAGAAGGTTACGATAAATATTTAAATTACTCTGATGTATCTGAAACTATTTTAGTATATTTAGAAAAAAATCATTTTTTATTAATTGAAAAAGTTGCTGAAGAAATAGCAAATTTAATAATGAAACGTTTTAATTCACCTGGTGTATGTGTAAAAGTAAGCAAACCCAATGCAATAGCTCAAGCAAAACAAGTGGGAATTAAAATTAAACGCGGTATAATGACTTAATATAAAACTTTAATTAAAATAGATGAATAACAATTATAGTATCGTTATTTTAGGTAAATTAGGTTAAAAATACTAATAATATATTGTATGTATTTAAATTATCATTTAATAAGTTTTACCTAAACCATTTTTAATAGCTTCAATTCTTTGTTTAGTTAATTCTTCAAAGATTTTAATACCTGTAAATCCTTGTTGAATTATATTTTTAGTAGAAACAGTTTGAGCTAACTTAAAAGCTAAACGTAAATAATTGCTTTGATTATATGAATGACTTTTTCTGGTATGACCTCTCGCATTTGATTCGCTAACAATAGCTATTTGTTCTACTCGGAATGGTTTACGCCATGCATCAATGCGATTGAAAATGTCTACTATATATTCTGCAGTTTTAGTTTCAATATTATTTATCTGATCTTGTAGTTGAATTACTATAATAGCTAAATCACGAACGGAATTTGGTACAGACCAACGTTTACATAATGACTTAACTAATGGTAGTCCCAATTGACTATGATTTTGATGTTTAGGCAATTGATCTACTGGAGTTAATGATTTACCTATATCATGGAATAATGTAGCAAATCTAACATCTATAGAATCAGATAGAGCAGTAGATATTGCTAATGACATTAATGAATGTATGCCAGTATCTATTTTTTCATGCCACTTCAATAGAGAAGGAATTCCAAATAAATCATTTAATTCTGGGACTAATATATCTAGTGCACCACATTCTTTTAGAATATAAAAATATACTTGGGGATTTATTGATATAAGAGCTTTACTAGTTTCGCGCCATATACGTTCTGTTGTTAAATTAGATAATTCTCCACTTTTAACCATTTGATACATTAGTTTTTTTGTTTTTTTAGCTATTCGAAAATGCAAATGAGCGAATGTTGCTGCAAATCTTGCTACACGTAAAACGCGTAGAGGATCTTCATTAAATGCTGAAGATACATGACGTAATTTACGATTGATAATATCTTTTCGACCATTATAGGGATCAATTAATATACCTTGATCATCACATGCTATAGCATTTATGGTTAGATCTCTTCTTTTTAGATCTTGTTCTAATGTAACATTTGGAGCAGACCAGGTAGTAAATCCATTATAACCTTTTCCTGTTTTACGTTCAGTTCTAGCTAAAGAATATTCTTCTCCATTTTTTGGATTAATAAAAACAGGAAAATTATTACCTACTTGATTATAGCCATTTTCTAACATCATTGCAGGAGTAGCACCAACTACAACCCAATCTTTATCTTGAGTAGGTATATTAAGCAATGCATCACGTACTGCACCTCCAACAAGAAAGACCTTCATTAATTAATCTCCATAAATTAATAAAATAATCTAGAATAATTTTTATTTTCAGTAATTCTGATTTCAATATAACATGATGTTAAAAACAGATAAATTTACTTTTAAATTAACACTACTATTTATTAATTATTATATATTTACAGTTTTATTTTCATTTAACATTAAAAGTTAATTTTATAATTTATTGTATTTCATATTCATCAAATACAACATAATATAGAATTTTTATCTATACAGTGATTGTTTATCATTAATTAAAAAATAATAACAGATTAATACTTGATAAAATAAATCAATATTATAAATAATCCATTTATAATAGAATATTATTAATATTTATTTCATAATAAATAATACAAATCATATATTAAATTTTTTATTTTTTAATAAAATAAAATGTTATTCTTAATAATTAGAACACATAATCGATTTAAGGACCTTATCATAAGATAATTATTAACACTTTATTTTTTTAAGTACAACGAAATTTTAAAAATAAATTTTATGTTGAATATTAATAAATTGAATAATTAATTTTAGTTACTTGATTATTAATATTTAAATAGTAATATTGTTATCAAAACCATCAGTTGTTACTTAGAATATAAATTAAAATCATATCAGATATAATAATATATTTCAGATATAATAATATATTTTTATTTTAAAAATAAAAACTACTCTTTTTTTAGTAATTCAATATAATTATCAAAAGGCTTATCAATATGAATCAGAAGTCGCTTTCTGAATTTGGAACACTAGAAGAACGTGTGCAACGTTCTATTTCTGCTATACGTAGTGGAAATGGTGTGATAGTGGTTGACGATGAAAATCGTGAAAATGAAGGTGATATTGTTTTTGCTGCTGAAACCATGACAGTAGCGCAAATGGCATTAACAATTCGTTATGGTAGTGGAATTGTTTGTCTCTGTTTAACTGAAGCATTACGTAAACAATTAGATTTGCCAATGATGGTAGAAAATAATACAAGTTTTTACGGAACTAGATTTACTGTTACTATTGAAGCAGCTAAGGGAGTTACTACAGGAGTATCAGCTAAGGATAGAATTACTACTATTCGTGCTGCAATAGCAGAAAATGCAAAACCTGAAGATCTTAACCGACCTGGTCACATATTTCCTGTATGTGCTCGCACAGGAGGAGTTTTAGTTAGAGCAGGACATACTGAAGCAACAATAGATTTAGTTAAACTAGCTGGATTTAAACCAGCTGGAGTTATATGTGAACTAACTAATGATGATGGTTCAATGGCTCATATGCAAGAAGCTATTGCATTCGCAAATATTCATGGTATGCCTATAGTAACAGTGGAAGATTTGATATTATTCAGAAAAATAAAAAAAATATTTAAGATATAAAGATATATTTAATTTTTATGTAGTAAAGCGATAATGACAATTTTATAAAAAGTTAAAATATATTATAATATTTTTGAATAATTAAAAATTTATTTTCTTTGTTTATAATAATGCAAGCAACTTTAATATATTGATCACTATAAGATATTGATTTATTATAATTAGCACATTTTTATATGTTATATTATTATAAAAAATAAAATATATTAATTGAAAACATTTCCAAAATATAATAAGGAGATGTATATGTTGTTAATATTACGTATGATTTTTTTTATGATTTATTCTTTTACAATTTGTATTATCGGTGTTATTTGGTGTTCTTTTTCTCCTAGACGTCCAAATCATGTATCTATATTTGGACGCATGATAGGAATACTATCAACATTATTAGGCATAAAAATAGAATTAAGGAAATCACAATTTACTGAGAAGTATTTAGGTAATGCCATTTATATAGCAAATCATCAAAACAATTATGATATGATAATTTTATCCAAAATAATTCCAGCTAACACAGTTACTATTGGTAAAAAAAGTTTGTTTTGGATTCCTTTTTTTGGATTATTTTACTGGATTACTGGAAATATACTAATTGATCGTGATAATAAAATTAAAGCTTATGCTACTATTATGAAAATAGTTAATCAACTTAAACAAAAAAGTATTTCATTCTGGATTTTTCCAGAAGGTACTAGAAGTAATGGAAAAGGATTATTACCTTTTAAATCTGGAGCATTTCAAGCTGCAATATTAGCTGGAGTTCCAATTATTCCAGTTGTTTTTTCAAATACTCATGGTAAGATTAATCTTAATAGATTAAGAAATGGTTTAGTAATTATCGAAATGCTTTCTCCTATAGATTTAAAAACTTATAAATATTCATCTGTTCGTGAATTAGCAACACTATGTCATGAATTAATGCAAGAAAAATTGAAAAAGTTAAATGCTGAAGTAGAATTAAGGGAAAAACATGGAGACATTTAGAATATTATTATTTTTCTATAAAAAATGCTGAATGAAAATTTATTAGATGTTAAAACTTAAAACTACAAAATAACTTTTACTATTATTAATATAATAATATCCTAATGATATTGGCAATCTTGGAATTAATAGATATTAATTATATGCATTCTGTAAAAATTATAAATGTAAACTTAAAAATCTTAATAAAATTAATATTTAATAGCTAATAAAAAAGTTTTTAATTTAATTAAATAAATTTGTTCACAAGTAAGGGAAAACCGAACAGTGAGTATATTTACAAGCAACGATAAATGTAATCTTTACTATAAAGATTGGGGACAAGGAATACCTATTATATTTAGCCACGGTTGGCCATTAAATTCCGATATGTGGGATTACCAAATGTATTTCTTTGCAAATCAAGGTTATCGATCGATTGCTTTTGACCGTAGAGGTTTTGGTCGTTCGGAACAACCCTGGTTTGGTTACGATTATAATACTTTTTCTGATGACATTTATTGTTTGATAGAACATTTAAAATTATCTAAAGTCATGTTAGTAGGTTTTTCTATGGGTACAGGAGATGTATTGCGTTATATTAGTAGATACGGAACAAATAAAGTAGAAAAACTTGTACTATTGGGAACAATAACACCAATGGTTATTAAAAATAAAAATAATCCAAATGGTATTGATAAGTCAGTATTTGATATTATAAAATTAGAACTATTAAAGGATAGACCTCAATTTATCAAAGAATTTGCAAAAAATTTTTATGGTAATATAGTATCGGATGGTATAATTATTCAAACTTTAAATATTGCTTTATTAGCATCTTTAAAAGCAACTATTGATTGTGTTACTTCATTTTCTGAAACTAATTTTTACTATGATTTAAGTACAATCAATATTCCTACTTTAATTATTCACGGAAGTAATGATAAAATTTTGCCCTATGAATTTACGAGTAAATTAACTCATAAATTGATATATAATTCAAAATTAAAATTATATGAACATGGTCCTCATGGTTTTGTATTTACGCATCAAGATCAATTAAAAGAGGACATAATTTCTTTTTTAAGAGAATAAGGTTACATTACTAATAATTAAACTAATAACTAATTATTTACATATTACTAAAAATTTTAAATTTATATTTACTATTATATTTTATGACATTTATCCAAAATAATTTCAAAGAACTACTAAAAAAAATTGACGATATAGCATCATTATATAATCGCAACTCCAAAAATATTAAATTAATTGCAGTAAGTAAAAACAAATCTGTAAGTGATATTATGGAGATTGCATCTTTAGGACAAAAAAGTTTTGGAGAAAATTATGTACAAGAAGGTATAAAAAAAATTAAGTATATAAAATATTTTTATCCTAATTTAGAATGGCATTTTATAGGACCTTTACAGTCTAATAAGAGCCGTTTAGTAGCGGAATATTTTTCTTGGTGTCAAACAATTGACCGAATTCATATTGCACATAGATTAAATGATCAAAGGCCTACAGGTTTACTGCCTCTTAATGTACTAATTCAAGTTAATATTAGTAAGGAAGACAAAAAATCTGGAATAATAACAGATAATGTTTTTAAGATAGCGAAACAAGTCATATCTTTACCTAAATTAAGATTACGCGGATTGATGGCTATTCCAAAATTAGAAAATGATTACACTAAACAAGTAAATGAATACCAAAAAATGGTAATAATATTCAATAAACTTAAAAAAGAATTTGTAAATATTGATACTCTTTCATTAGGAATGAGTAATGATATGCAAGCAGCTATTGTTACAGGAAGCACAATGTTACGTATTGGCACCAAAATTTTTGGAATTAGAAACAATTATAAAAATGTATGATATTATTCTAGATAAATGATATATCTTTATAATTTTTTATAACTGCTACTATTAACTTTAACTTATATTTATTATATTTAATTGTAAATAATATGGTTTATCTACCTCCGTTAAGTCTATATATACATATTCCTTGGTGTGTAAAAAAATGTTACTATTGCGATTTTAATTCTCACGAATTAAAAAAAAAAGTATCATATATCGATTATATAAATCATTTATTACTAGATTTAAAAAACGATCTACATTTAATTAACGATAGAGAAATATGTACTATTTTTATAGGTGGTGGAACACCTAGTTTAATTGATATAGAATCTATGAAATTATTAATAGATGGCATAAAAGAAAATTTAAATTTTGTATCAGATATAGAAATTACTATAGAAATTAATCCTGGCACTATTGATATAGATTTATTATATTTTTATAAAAATCAAGGCATTAATCGTATTTCAGTTGGTGCACAGAGTTTTAGTGATAAACATCTCAATTATTTAGGACGTATTCATAATGTTAAAGAAATAAACAACGCAATTTATTTAGTTAAAGATGCTGGATTGAACAATATTAATGTTGATTTAATGCATGGATTACCTAAGCAATCTATCCAGGAAGCTGTCAACGATTTACAGAAAACTATTTCATTCAATATTCCACATATATCTTGGTATCAATTAACTATTGAGCCCAACACATTTTTTAGTGCAAAAAATATTATCTTACCTGATGATGATGTATTATCATATATATTTAAAGAAGGTCATAATCTACTAATTAAATCTGGTTATAAACAATATGAAATATCAAATTATGCGAAGCCAAATTATTATTGTAAACATAATCTTAATTACTGGTATTTTGGTGATTATATTGGTATTGGTTGTGGAGCACATGGAAAAATTACACAATCTGACGGCAGGATATTACGAACTATCAAAACACGTCATCCGCAAAAATTTATGCAAGGATTTTATGTTGATAGAAAATATATAATTTCTGATACAGATAAACCTTTTGAATATTTTATAAACAGATTTCGCTTAATAGAAATATTACCTCGAGAAGATTTTGAAATATCTACTGGATTAAAAGAAAAATTTATTCGTTCTAATATAGATAAAGCAATATCACATGGTTATATTATTGAATCAAAGAAATATTGGCAAATAAGTAAAAAAGGAAGATTGTTTCTAAATGATTTATTAGAATTATTTTTAATAGATAAATAAGTTTACATATTAACTAATTATTTATAATACATTTAATTTATTTTTTTAAAAATTAATTCATGTATTTTATTTCCTAAAAGATTTCCACGTTGTTCAAATTTAGTAACAGGACGGCTGAAGTTAGAGATAATGGTATTGCTTTGTCTTATAAATTGGCTTTTAGAATTACTAGTATTATTTACTATTTGCATTATATAAGATGCATAATTTTTACAATCTGTTAATATATGAAATAAAGAATCGTACTTATTAAGTTTTTGACCTACTAAATTAGTAAATGATGTATTTATAATTCTGCGCTTATGGTGGCAAATTTTTGGCCAGGGATCAGGAAAAAACAGTTGTATTTTATTCAGTGAATGATCAGGAATCATTTTTTCTAATACATCATGAACATCATAGTATACAAGACGTAAATTTTTTATTTGTACTTTTTTTGCTTCTATCAGACAATTTGCAATACCTGGTAAATATACTTCAACACCTAAGAAATTTTGATGTGAGTTATGCTGTGCCATACTAATTAGAGATTTTCCATTACCAAATCCAATATCCATAATAACTGGTTTATCTGATCTAAATAACTTAGAAAAATTTATTAATTTTGGTGTAAACTCAATAACCATTTCTGCCCAGTTATTTTTTATTGCATTTAATTGATGTTGAGTTAATTTTCTTTGTCGTGATACAAAACTACGAATCCTGTTATGAGATTTATTTATACTAATTTTAATGTTATTGTTATATTTTGAAGAAATAAAGTTACTAGTCATATGTATTATATAATTTATAATTTGATTTAAAAATCAGCAAAATTAATATTAATATTTTATATTATTAAGTTCAACTAATTATTTAAAATACTTTTAAAACGTAATTTTTTTATTAAAATTAATTATATGTTTCTTTGCTTCAATATTATAAGGATTTCATAATGAATCGTATTATTTTTTGTAATTTTCTAAGGCGCAAAGCTGAAGGCATGGATTTTCAAATTTATCCAGGTAAAATTGGTAAACGTATTTATAATGAAATTTCTCAAGAAGCTTGGGAACACTGGACTAAAAAACAAACAATATTAATAAATGAAAAGAAACTCAAATTAATTAATCTAGAAGATCGAAAAATATTAGAAAATGAAATGATTAAATTTTTATTTAAATAGAAAAATTTTGCTATTATTAAAAGTAAATTTAATAATTTAAATTAAATAACTGTTATTATACTAAATTTATTAAAAACATATTTTATTTAATTTATTACTGTAAGATAGGATCTTATCCAATCTTGTAAAATAATTGCAGCAGATTTTGAATCAATTGAATCTTTATTCAGTGATCTGAATCCACCAAATTCAAACAATTCAGATCTTGCCTCTTTAGTGCTTAATCGTTCATCTTGCATATAAATACTGATGCCGAATCTATTATGTAAATAATTGGCAAAATTTTTAGCACAGGAAGTAGTATGTTGCTCGCTACCATCCATATTTAGTGGAAGACCGACTATAATTATACTAGGATTCCATTGTTTTATTAATTTTTCAATTTGTACCCAGTTTGGTATGCCATTTTTAACTTTTAAAGAATTCATAGGACTTGCTATACCAGTAATCAATTGTCCTATTGCAACACCAATATTTTTATTACCAAAATCAAATGCTAATATAATTTTTATTGACATTTCTGTATATTTCCTTTAGTAATAATATTATTTGATTTTAATCTGAAATTTAAAATAATATTACTTAAATATTCTTATGCTAGATATTTGAAGCGTTGTGCTACTAATCGTTGTAATTAACAAATTAATTGATATTACTTAAAATAAATATCATAGCATAATCAGAAATGTAAATTAAATATATAAAATTTCATATAATTTTAATCAACAATGCTATAACAGTATTATATATTAAATATTATATATTAAATAATCATATATATATAAAATATTTAAAAAATGTTTTATGTGATGAAATCATAATAATTAAGAAATTATATTTTAAATAAGTTGATCTATAATAGATCAAAACAATAAATTATAATTTAAATATATTCATGTTTAACGCAAAATTTTTTCAATTGCATCCATTAACATAGAAGTGATAGAAATTGGAAATGCTGATTCTATTTGACAAACACCAGTAGGACTAGTTACATTAATTTCTGTAATTTTATTACCAATAATATCTAATCCCACAAAAATTAAACCTTTATTTTTTAGAATCGGACCAATCTTTTTAGCAATTTTTAAATCATTTGCATTTAAAGTTCTTACTTCTCCATGACCACCAGCACTAAGATTAGCTCTATGTTCACCTTCTTTAGGCATTCTAACTAAACAATAAGGAACAGGTTCTCCGTCTACTAACAAAACTCTTTTATCACCATATTTTATATCTGGAATATATTCTTGAGCTGTACAAAAAACATTACCGTTTTCAGTTATTGATTCTATAGTAACTGAAAAATTAGAATCTTTATTTTTTAAACGAAAAACAGATTTACCACCCATATTATCTAAAGGTTTTACTATTATATCATCATATTTAATCCAAAAATTTTCTAGTTTTTTTTTATCGCAAGTTACTAATGTATTGGGAGTAAATTCATTAAACCATGATATATATAATTTTTCATTACAATCTCTTAAGCTCTGTGGTTTATTTACAATAATAGTACCTAATTTTTCAGCATGTTCTAAAATATACGTTGTATAAATATACTGCATATCAAATGGTGGATCTTTCCGCATTAATATTATGTCAAGATCAGAAAGTTTTATATCTCTTCTTGTATCAAGCTGATACCAATTTTTATAGTTTTTTTGTACATTTAGTAAACTTGTATTTGCATAAGCCAAATTTTTATACATAAAAATATCTTTTATTTCCATGTAATGAATTTCATAACAACGTTTTTTTGCTTCCAATAACATAGCAAATGTCGTATCTTTTTCTATATTAATAGAAGAAATTGGATCCATTATTACACCTAACTTAACCATTATTATACCTTATTAGAATAATTTACGAATAATTGGTTTATTACAATAAGTTAATATTTAGTTTTATAAATTTTTAATTAATAAAATACCAATAATATTTTATTTATTGTCAATAGTAATACCATTTTATGTAAAATAATTCATATTTTATTTTTAGTAATATTAACTATATTGATTAAATAAAAACTAATAATTAATAAAAACATTGTAAACAGTGATATATTTATATGTAAACATTATTGATATTGAAAAATTAATTTTAAATAGCTAAAAATATTTATATTAAGATTGATTATGATACTGAACAAAAATTAAATAATTTTTTGTTCAGCTAGATCAAGAGTAAAATAACTAAAAATGATATCTGCACCAGCTCTTTTGATTGAACCTAAACTTTCTAAAATCATTTTATATTCATCTATTGCTCCAGCTTTTGCAGCAAATTTTATCATCGAGTACTCTCCACTTACTTGATATGCAGCTATAGGTATTTGTGTTTTTTCTCGTATATCACGTAATATATCTAGATACAAACCTGCCGGTTTTACCATTAACACATCTGCTCCTTCTGTTTCATCAATTAAAGATTCTCTAATAGCTTCTCTACGATTCAATGGATTTATTTGATAAGTATTACGACCTTCATTAACATTAATATTAGCAGCATGACGAAAAGGACCATATAATGAGGAAGCAAATTTAGTTGAATAAGAAATTATAGAAGTTTGAGTAAAACCAGACAAATCTAGTGCTTTTCTTATGTTACATACCTGGCCATCCATAGAAGCAGAAGGTGCAACAAAATCAGCACCAGATGCTGCTGCCACCACTGCTTGTTTACACATGTTACCTAAGGTTTTATCATTATCAACATCATTATTATATATTACACCACAATGCCCATGATTAGTGTATTGACAAAAACAAATATCAGATATTAATACAATTTCTGGTACTGTATTTTTACATATACGAATCATTCTAGATACTAAACCATTTTCATTCCATGTATCACTGCCTGTAGAATCATTGTGATGCGAAATTCCAAATACCAATACTGTATTGATACCTGCATTAGCTATGCGTTCTATTTCATATGGTAATTTTTTTTCAGGAATTCGCATTATACCTGGCATAGTTTCTATTTCTTTATAAGAATCTAAGTTTTCTTCAACAAATATTGGAAAAGCTAATTTATTTAAACTAATATTGCTTTCTTGGAATATTTGACGTATTAAAGTATTAACACGTAATCTTCTTGGACGTTGTGCCAAATTAATTATTTTCATGATTATTAACTATGTTATCAATATATTTTAATTAACCAAAGAAAATCATAACAAATAAATTTCATTTTACTTATTTTTAAATAAAAATAATTTTGGTTGATTTTCTTTTTTTGTTTTATTTAATTATATAATATTTTTGTAAACGATTTTTTGATTTGTGTTATATCTGTTATTTAAAATCATTTTGTTGTTAAAAAAATTAATTTTTTATATTTATAAAATAAGGTATCTAAAAAACAAATGTACTCGTATATTTAAACTTATCTTAATATTAATAATGATCTTATTTTCTTATTTTGTATAATGAATAACTTACTTTTCCAGCAATTTTATTATTGTGTAATATCCAATTATTTGGGATAGTAACTGGTTTAATATTTATGTGATTTTCAATATATACGAGTGAATCATTTTTTGTCCAACCATTATTATCTAACAAATATATAGTTTCACTTATAAGACCATTATTAAATGGAGGATCGATAAATACTATATCAAATGGTTTACCTTTTTGTTTTAGCCAACACAAAGTGTTTGTTTGTATAATTTCACTGTTAAAAACTTTGAATTTTTTTAAGTTTTTTTGCAATTGTTTTACCACAGAAATTCTTAATTCTAGCATTGTTACAAAATGTGCATATCTTGATAAAGCTTCAAATCCAAGAGCTCCACTACCTGTAAAGCAATCAAGACAATTAGATTTCTGAATTATAGGACTGAGCCAATTAAATAAAGTTTCTCTGACACGATCGGTAGTAGGATGTAATCCGTCAATATTTATTACTGGTAATCTATGTCTTTTCCATTGACCTCCTATTATGCGCACATATCCAGAAAGATAATTTTTAGATTTTTTTTTCATAATTTAATTTATATTGTAATATGTAAATAAGAATAATATTTAATAAATATCAAAGTTTTTAACTAATTTTGCGATAAAAATATGTTAACATCAATCCAGAAGGATCCAAAATAAAATGGTAAAAAAGGAAATTAATAATTTTTTTTCTTGGTTAAAATTTAAAAAACATAATAAAATAATAGAAAAGAAAAATAATATTAGCAATAGTACAGATAAATATTATTGTTGTAATCAAAATGATAACAAAAATAATGACAAGAGCAATATAAAACTTAAAGATTCTATATCAATTATAAATAATATAGACATAAAATTGAAAAATAATTCGGTTAATAATGATTTACAATCACAATATGATAATTTTGTTGATACAAACACACAAAGAAGTGATTTTAAGGAAAAACATAATTTTCTAACACGTTTAAAAAATAGTTTAATAAAAACACATCAAAACTTAACTATAAATTTAAATAAGATATTTCAGGTAACTTTAATAAGTGATGAAATATTTGAAAAATTAGAAGAACAATTAATACTATCTGATATAGGTATAGAAACTACTAAAAAAATAATTAAAAAACTTTCACAACAAGTAAGAAATAAAAATATCACAGAAGTAGAAGATCTATACAAATTATTAAAAATTGAATTAGCAAATATACTCATTAAAGTAGATATTCCAATTGAAATAAATCAAACTAAACCTTTTGTTATTTTAGTAGTAGGTGTTAATGGTGTTGGAAAGACAACCACTATTGGTAAATTAGCGCATTATTATAAGAAATTAGGAAAGTCAGTTATACTATCTGCAGGTGATACCTTTCGTGTAGCTGCAGTTGAACAATTACAATTTTGGGGAAAACAAAATCAAATTCCGGTAATTGCACAATTTACTGGATCAGATTCTGCTTCAGTTATCTTTGATTCAATACAAGCCGCTAAATCACGTAATATTGATATAGTAATTGCAGATACTGCAGGACGTCTGCATAATAAATCACAATTAATGGAAGAACTCAAAAAAACTATTCGCGTAGTAAAAAAAATAGATCATCATGCTCCCCATGAAATAATGTTAACTATAGATGCTAATACTGGACAAAATGCAGTTGTTCAAGCAAAATTATTCCATGAATGCATCAAATTAACAGGCATTACCATTACTAAGTTGGATGGAACAGCTAAGGGTGGAGTAATATTTTCCATAGCTAGTCAATTAGAAGTACCTATTAGATATATTTGTACAGGAGAAACCTTAAATGATATAAGATCTTTTAAATCTAAAGATTTTATTGATGCTATATTTCCAAAATATAAATAAAGAATTAAATATTTATATTTAATATTGTTTTTTAAAATGTTATAATTCTACAATATGTAAATATAATTACTTTTCTTAATAAGAATTTACGTTGAAATATA
Source organism: Pantoea sp. SoEX (assembly GCF_009829945.1). Classification (GTDB taxonomy): domain Bacteria; phylum Pseudomonadota; class Gammaproteobacteria; order Enterobacterales; family Enterobacteriaceae; genus Pantoea_C. The sequence goes on along the minus strand of NZ_SZZT01000004.1, from coordinate 35,528 downwards.
ATATCTTATTTATTAAATCCACAGATTTTATGTTTATCGTAAAAATTAATATATCATGGTGAGTAATAGTCCTATTATCTACTATAATTTATTGTATATTATCATTATTATTATAAATATAAGTTAATTGTTTTCGTGATCTCATTGTAAAATAATCAAAAATATTACTAACAATAATTAATTATCGTATTTAAAAATTGTTTCTTTGTTTCTCATGAAAAGATTTACATTAACTAAAATGTATAATTATTTATATTAATTCCATGAAGGAGTCGTAATGATAAAACAGACACAAGATTTAACTATAGCTCCATTAGGTAATTTAGAATCTTATATTAGAGCTGCAAATATATTACCTATGTTGTCAGCAGAAGAAGAAAAACATTTAGCTACACAATTACATTATCATGGAGATCTAGAATCAGCTAAGGTATTAATCTTATCTCATTTACGTTTTGTAGTTCATATAGCTCGTAATTATTCTGGATACGGATTACCTCAAGCTGATTTAATTCAAGAAGGTAATATTGGATTAATGAAAGCAGTAAGAAGATTTAATCCAGAAGTTGGTGTAAGACTTGTTTCTTTTGCTGTTCATTGGATTAAAGCTGAAATTCATGAATATGTATTACGGAATTGGCGAATCGTAAAAGTAGCTACTACTAAAGCTCAACGTAAACTTTTTTTTAATTTAAGAAAAACAAAAAAACATCTGGGATGGTTTAACCAAGATGAAGTAGAAATGGTAGCTCGTGAATTAGGGGTAAGTAGTAGAGATGTACGTGAAATGGAATCTCGTATGGCTGCTCAAGATATGACTTTTGATCTATTTAATAATGATGAAAGCAGTGATGATAAATCTATGGCTCCAGTACTTTATCTACAAGATAAGACTTCTGATTTTGCAAATGGGATAGAAGAAAATAATTGGGGAATACATGCAGCTGATAAATTAAATTATGCCTTAAAAAGTTTAGATGAACGTAGTAGAAATATTATACGCACACGTTGGCTTGAAGAAGATAACAAAACCACTCTTCAAGAATTAGCTAATAAATATGGTGTTTCAGCAGAACGTGTGCGTCAACTAGAAAAAAATGCAATGAAAAAATTAAGAATAGCAATTGAATCTTAAAAATAATCATATCTATAATATATAGATTTATGTTTTTCTGGTTATCAGAAAAATTCAATACATTTTATATTATATTCATATAATAATTACATTAAGAAATTATATATTTTCCGAATTATTCCTTAAAAAATTTATTTAAAACAAAATATTATTAATATTTTTAAGATCATCATAAAAAATAACTTAAAATAATTTAAATACAAAGTTTTATATCTATATATGAAAAATAATTAAATTATAATTTTAGATAAACTCTAATACCATCTAAGAACATTTGTGTTGCTAACATAACTAGAACTAATCCCATAAGCCTTTCTAGTGCATTAACACCTCTTTCTCCTAGTATGTGTAGAAATAGTTCTGAAAGTAATAAAATAATTAACGTTAGCACCCATGCAATTAATATTGAAATTATAATAATGTGCATTTGATTAGAATATTGATGAGCTAACATCATTAAGGTTGCTAATAAAGATGGTCCGGCAACTAATGGAATTGCTAAAGGAACTAAAAATGGCTCTTCACCTGCCTGTAACACTGTATTATTATCTTCAGATGAAGGAAAAATCATTTTAATCGCTATTAAGAATAAAATAATACCTCCAGAAATTGATACTGATTCTGTACGTAAATTTAAAAAATTTAGTATTGGTTCTCCTGAAAACAAAAATATTAGCATTATGATTAAAGCAATAATCATTTCTCTGACTAAAATTATTTTCCTTCTTTTAGGTTCAATATATTTTAAAATTGACATAAAAATAGGTAAGTTACCTAATGGATCCATAATTAATAACAATAGTATCGTTCCAGAAATTATCTCGTTCATTTATTTAATACCTTGGTTATAATGTAAATACATTTTTATTAGTTAATTTGTAAATTATTTATCAATAATCCATATGCTTTTAAATAAAAGCTATGTGTATTTAATTATTACACATAGCTTAGTAAAATTAATACATCTAGTTTTTCCTTTAAAAAAAATTAAACATTTGAACAATTCAAAATGGACATAATATGAAAAATGTTGGTTTTATTGGTTGGCGTGGTATGGTTGGTTCAGTATTAATGTCTAGAATGGTAGAAGAAAATAATTTTGATGTCATTAATTCAGTTTTTTTTTCTACTTCACAACAAGGAGAGTTATCACCAAATTTTGGAGGTAATCAACATGATATCCTTTACGATGCTTTTGATATAAAACACTTAAAAAATTTAGACATAATTATTACTTGTCAAGGAAGCGAATATACTAAACATATATATCCTACACTAAGAGATTTAGGTTGGAAAGGATACTGGATAGATGCTGCTTCTATATTACGTATGCAAAAAGATACAATTATTGTTTTAGATCCAGTTAATTATAAAGTAATTTATAGAGGAATAAATAGCGGTATTAAAACTTTTGTAGGAGGTAATTGCACTGTAAGTTTAATGTTAATGGCATTAGGTGGCTTATTTTCCAATAATTTAATCGATTGGGTGTCAGTTGCTACTTACCAAGCAGCTTCTGGTAGCGGTTCTCGTCATATGAAAGAATTATTAATACAAATGGGCGCTATTTATAACCATGTAGCTAAAGATTTAAATAATCCTACATCTATTATTTTAGATATTGAACGTAATATTAGTAATTTTATTAACTCTGGGGCTTTACCTACAGATAACTTTGGCGTACCTCTAGCAAATAGTTTAATTCCTTGGATAGATAAAAAATTAATAAATGGTCAAAGTAAGGAAGAGTGGAAAGGTCAATCAGAAACCAACAAAATTCTGGATAGCAAAAAAATTATTCCAATTGACGGATTATGTGTACGTATCGGTACATTAAGATGTCACAGTCAAGCTTTTACTATAAAATTAAATAAAAATATACCATTAGAGCAAATTGAGGAAATAATAGATTCACATAATCAATGGGTAAAAATAATTCCTAACGATCCTGATGTAACTATGGTTGAATTATCTCCAGCTAAAGTTACTGGAACATTATTCACACCAATTGGTCGTTTAAGAAAACTTAATATTGGTCCTAAATATATTTCTGCTTTTACAGTTGGAGATCAACTATTATGGGGTGCAGCTGAACCTATAAGACGTATGTTATGTTTATTAGTTAATAATAATATTTAAAAAAAGATAACTATGATAACTGTTCTTAATTATATTTATGTATCAAATAATTATACTATTTAAAAAACAAAATAATCACAAAACATTACATATTAATTTTATAAGTAATATTGGCATGACAGATCATTGCTATAATATTGTAGAAAATCTTATTTCAAAATAATATTAACTAAATGTTGTTATTTAATTATTTTTAATAATTATATTAAAAATAAGAATGTTTTCCACGTAGGTGTTCAGTGTTATCAATCACTCCTTTTAAAATAGGAAAAGCTAACAATATCTCTTTTTCTACACTATCTTTTAAGGTAACATTGATCATCGAGCACCCGTTACATCCTCCCCCAAATTTTAGAATAACGTAATTTTCATCAGTAATTTCCACTAATGATACATATCCGCCATGTACTGCTAATCTAGGATTAATTTGTGTGTTTAATAAGGATTCTATTTGTGTATAAATTGAAGTATTTTTAGATGTTTTATAATTTTTAGTAGCATTAGGTGCTTTTAGTGTAAGTTGGGATCCAAATTCATCTACTACTAAATCAATTTCTGCTGAATTTAAATAGGGAAGACTTATAGGATCAATATAAACAGATAATTTTTTAAAGTTTAATTTAGTATCTGTATAATTAATATTATTTTTCTGACAATACGAGACAGTACAATCAGCATTGGGTGTACCTGGATTATTTACAAAAATTCTTATTTGTGTACCATCTTCTTGTTTATTTAGTAATTTTAAAAAATATTTTATAGCAGAATCACTAATTGTCATCATTGTAAATTACTCAATTATTATTTAATAGATTAAAAATATTTTATATTGTATGATTGATATTTAATAAATATACAATATATTGATATTTATTTTATAATGATTATTATATTTTATCTAAATCATAAAGCTATTTATTTAATATAGATAAAGTATAAAAATATTTTCAACTTAATGTAAACTTAATCAAATATCTTACATGTACTATAAAATTTATGGAAAAGGTAATATAAATCTTGTTTTCCTGCATGGTTGGGCAATTAACTCAGAAATTTGGAATTTTATCATTCCTTTTTTTGAAAAAGAGTTTCGCTTATATCTAATTGATTTACCCGGTTATGGACTAAATAAAGTATTTAATGATGTAACCTTGAATGAATTAGCAAAACAATTAATTAATTTTTTACCATATAAATCAGTAGTTATTGGTTGGTCATTAGGTGGATTAATAGCAATGAAACTAGCTTTAATGGAACCTAGAAACTTAAGTGGTATTATTACTATATCATCATCTCCAAAGTTTGTATCTACAGAATATTGGCCGGGTATCAAACCAAAAATATTATATAATTTTCAACATTATGTACAGAATAATTTACAACAAGCAATAGAACGGTTTTTAATATTACAAACACTAGGAGCAAAAGATGTTAATATTAACATTACAAAATTAAAAAAAATAATATTTTCTCAACATATTCCATCAATACATGTATTGAATCATGGTTTAAAAATTTTAGCTACCACAGATCTTAGAAAAGAATTGACTTCAATTAAAATTCCTTTTTTACGCATTTATGGTGCTTTAGATAATTTAGTTCCACGTCAAATTATTCCAATATTAGATAATATAGTTCCGCAATCATCTTCTATTACATTTGACAAAGCGGCTCATATTCCTTTTATTTCTCATGCTGATATTTTTTATAAACATATTGTTAATTTTTTAAATAAAATTAATTATCAATAGTATTTAAATTTGTTAATAAACGTAATAAGTTGTATCATAAAAATTTAAATATCATAAAATATCTATTTATTTTTAATCTAAAAATTACATGACAATTAATAATAATTTCTTCTTGACTAAGAAATACACAATATATAAAAGATCATATGGTTTAATTTTTGATTAATTAAATTATATAATTCAGTTCTACTAAATTAGAATGTATTTAATAAGATTAATAATACAACAATGGATATTTTCGCAGTATAAATAATTTTTTATTTAAAATAAAGTACTTATGAAAAAATATTTTAGGAAAATAAATCAGATATCCTTAAATACATATCAATTGTCTGTAAATAATATGATCTTTTTGCTAAAACAATCAAACTTTTAAATTATTTATATATTAATATTATCTTGTTTTCATATTAATAATAGTTCTTAAAACATAATCATTAAAAAATTAATATAAAATAAATATGCTTGAAAATTAAGAATAAAAATTTTATTGCATAAATAATGCTATGAATATAGTCTGTATTATGTGATAATAGTTGGTTATCGTTATATAAACAAAATTAAAAATTATTCGATAGATAATTTTAATTGATTATCAGCTTGGTATTATTCATAATAGAAAAACTAATCTTAACAATCATACATGATATGTCAATTATTTTATCTGGCCAGCTTAGTAAAATGCTGGATATCATTCACAAATCTTATAAATACCAACAAAAAAATGGCAGAAAAACGTAATATCTTTCTAGTTGGCCCTATGGGTGCTGGGAAAAGTACCATTGGCCGTCATTTAGCACAACAGCTAAAAATGGAATTTTTTGACTCAGATCAAGAAATTGAACGACGTACTGGAGCAGATATAAGCTGGGTTTTCGACGTTGAAGGAGAGAAAGGTTTTCGCGATCGTGAAGAAAAAATCATAAATGAAATAACTACAAAACAAGGTATTGTACTTGCTACTGGAGGAGGATCAGTAAAATCACAAAACACTCGTAACTGTCTTTCTGCTCGTGGAATTGTAGTTTACTTAGAAACAACTATAGAAAAACAATTATCACGTACAAAACGTGATAAAAAAAGACCTTTGTTACAAGTTAATTTATCACCTGTTAAAATACTCAAAAATCTAGCTAAAGAAAGAAATCCTTTATACAGAGAAATAGCTGATATTACAATTAGCACTGATGATAGAAATACAAAAATTGTCGCTAATCAGATTATATATATGTTAGAAAAGGAAATCCTTTAAAAATTTAGTAGTAAAATATTAAATACTAGAGGTAATAACGTCTATGGAAAAAGTTACTGTTTCATTAGGAAATAGAAGTTATAAAATCATTATATCTTCTGGATTATGTAATGATATTTCTTTTTGGTCTTTAATGTCTAGTGATAAAGTTATGATAGTAACTAATGAAACTTTATCACATATATATTTAAATAAAATATTGACATTAATGGAAAAATCAAAAATAAAAGTAGAATATGTAATTTTACCAGATGGTGAGCAATATAAGAATATGAAATCAGTTGATAAAATAATTAGTGCTTTACTGAAATCATCTTATGGTCGTGATACAAAATTAATCGCTCTTGGAGGAGGTGTAATAGGAGATATTACTGGGTTTGCTGCAGCTATCTATCAGCGCGGTATTAGTTTTATTCAGGTACCAACAACTTTACTTTCTCAGGTAGATTCCTCAGTAGGCGGTAAAACAGGTGTCAATCATATATTAGGTAAAAATATGATAGGTGCGTTTCATCAACCTTTATTAGTAATTATTGATACAGATTTTTTATCTTCTTTACCTGCAAGAGAATTCAGTTCAGGATTAGCAGAAGTAATTAAATATGGCATTATTTTAGATAATGATTTTTTTCAATGGGTTGAACAAAATATTGACTTATTAATGTCATTAGATAAAAATGCACTTACTTATTGTATCCGTAAATGTTGTGAATTAAAAGCTAATATCGTTTCTGATGATGAATGTGATACTGGATGTCGTGCATTATTAAATCTTGGTCATACTTTTGGCCATGCTATTGAAGCATGTATGGGTTATGGAAAATGGTTACATGGAGAAGCTGTTTCAGCTGGTATAGTAATGGCTATACGTACTGCAGAACGTTTAATACAATTTAATAAAAAAAATGCTAATAAAATAATTAATTTGTTACAAAGAGCTAATTTACCGATATATGGTCCAATAGAAATGATTGCACAAGATTATCTAAATTATATGATGCGTGATAAGAAGATAATATCAGGTAATCAATTGCGATTAGTAATACCTATATCTATTGGAATATCAGAATTGCGTAATGATATACCTGATAAATTAGTAATAGAATCAATTAATGACTGCTGTCAACTTCGTCATATTTAATATACAATTCAATAAATAATTATATTATGTATAAACATGTTTTATGTTTATATTCAAAATTATAAATTGTTATTATATACTAACAACTAGTAATAACAGGTATTAAAATAACCATAAAACATATTTTTTAAAATATAATATGAATACTATCTTAAATTAAATAATTATGTATGTATTTTATTAAATTTCATTTCTTGAAAAATAAAATTTTAATATTATTTATTTTCTATAAAATATAAATTTTAAACAAGTATATTGTAAGTAAAATTAATCATTAATATTGTGTTAAAAATTTAATTTTATTATCAACAAAGATAGAAAGATAAATTGAATTAATCAGGAAATGTAGATGAAAAAATATTTATTAGCTCCTTCAATACTTTCAGCTAATTTTGCTATGCTAGGTGAAGATATTAAAAATGTTTTGGATTCTGGGGGAGACGTAATTCATTTTGATGTTATGGATAACCATTACGTTCCTAATCTTACTATAGGACCGATGGTTTTAAAATCTTTACGCAGTTATGGTATTACTGCACCAATTGATGTACATCTTATGACTAAACCTGTAGATGCATTAATCAAATCCTTCTCTAAAGTTGGTTCTAATTATATTACTTTTCATCCAGAGGCTAGTGAACATATTGATCGTTCAATACAAATGATTAAAGAACATGGTTGTAAAGCTGGTTTGGTTTTCAATCCAACCACTTCTCTTAGTTATCTTGATTATTTAATGGATAAATTAGATATAATTGTTCTAATGGCAGTCAATCCAGGTTTTAGTAATCAAAACTTTATTCCTAATACATTAGAAAAACTGCGTAAAGTACGTAATATGATCGATGAAAATGGATATAATATTATTATCGAAGTTGATGGTGGAATTAAAATAGATAATATTGGGAAAATAGCCACATGCGGTGCTGATATGTTTGTTATAGGTTCTGCTATTTTTGATAGTAGTAATTATAAAAAAGTTATTGATTGTATGCGTCAGGAAATAGAAAAAAGTAGTTCATTATTAAAATAAACATATTAAAAATATGATTATTTAGCTAATATAATAGTTTTTCTAAATCTATGTTTCTTAATAAAATTTTGTTATCCTAAATAATTAGGATTTAATTATGAAAAAAATTGTGGTTTTTAGCGCTGCTCAACCATCTGGCGAATTAACTATAGGTAATTATTTAGGTGCAATTCAACAATGGGTTAGAATACAAGATGATTTTGAATGTATATACTGCATCGTAGATTTGCATACTTTAACAACACATCCAAATCATGAATTATTCAATAAGTCTATTCTAGATACTCTATCTCTTTATTTAGCATGTGGTATTGATCCTAATAAAAGTATTGTTTTTGTGCAATCTCACGTAGTTGAACACACTCAACTTAATTGGATTTTAAGTTGTTTTTGTTATTTTGGAGAACTCAGTCGGATGACGCAGTTTAAAAACAAATTAATGAACAAAAATAATACAAATGTAGGAATTTTTAATTATCCAGTATTAATGGCATCTGATATTCTATTATATCAAACCAATAAAGTACCTGTCGGAGAAGATCAAAAACAACATATAGAACTATGTCGTCATATTGCTAAACGTTTCAACGATAATTATGGAGATATTTTTAAAATTCCAGATACCATGATATCTCATACTGGTAAAAAAGTAATGTCTCTTATAGAAATTAACAAAAAAATGTCTAAATCAGATTATAATCGTAATAATGTTATAGGTCTATTAGAAGATGCTCAATCCGTTAAAAGCAAGATTAGACATGCAATCACTGATTCTGAAAATCCTCCTATAATACGCTATGATATTAAGGAAAAAGCAGGTGTGTCTAATCTCCTAGAGATATTATCAGGTTTGACTGGCAAAAAAATTTTTGAATTAGAAAGAGAATTTAAAGATAAAATGTACAGTCAATTGAAATATGAAGTTTCAAATGAAATTGTTTTAATTTTATCAAATATTCAAGAGCGTTACCATTACTATCGTAATAACATACCATTTCTAAAGCAAATAATGTACGAAGGGTCTTTTAAAGCAAAGATAAAAGCTAAAGAAACTATAGAGAAAGTTTACAAAGCATTAGGATTTTATTTTTAATATAGCCATGTTATATTTAATTATAGAAATAAAGAATTGAATAATAAATTTATAAATTAAATGGTAATAACGGCATACTAAACATAATTATGCCGTTATCTCTTTAATTTTAAAAAGCTATCTAGTTCCGTAAACAACTATCGTTTTGCCATGAGCATAAATTAATTTTTTATCTTCTAATATTTTTAAAATACGACCTACTGTTTCACGTGAACAACCAACTATTTGACCAATTTCTTGTCTAGTAATTTTAATTTGCATTCCTTCAGGATGTGTCATTGCATCTGGTTGTTTTGTTAAATGTAACAGAGTTTTGGAAATACGGGTTTTTACGTCTAAAAATGCAAGATTACTAACTTTTTCTGAAGTCATTTGTAAACGATATGCTATTTGTGATGATACTTTAACAAGAATATCTGAATTTAATTGAATTAATTGACGAAACTTTATATAAGAAATTTCTGCTAATTCGCATGCAATTTTTGAACGTACCCAAGCACTACGATCCTGATCTTTTTTAAATAATCCTAATTCACCAAAAAAATCTCCAGAATTCAAATAAGAAAGTATTATTTCTTTTCCTTCTATATCTTTAATTAGTACTGAAACGGATCCTCTTATAATATAATATAGAGTTTTGGCTTTTTCCCCTTGGTAAATTAGAGTACTTTTAGATGGATACTTATGAATGTGGCAATGAGAAAGGAACCATTCAAGTATAGGGTCTATTGGTGGTTTGCCGAAAACCATTCGATATTATCCTCTGTTTTAATCATGCCCAAAAAAATACGGGTAATAACATTTTGTTTGTATTAACTTAATAATGATTTGTTTTTTTACAATATTTAATTGATTTTTAATAAAAATTATTCTTTAGTATATTCATAAGTAATATTTTTAAAAATTACTTACTTTTGTAAAATAATTTGTTTAGTTTATTATAAATAATTTCATAATTTTAAATTTCTTTATAATATTACTATTATTTTCAATAATTTAATTATAAATAAAATATTACGATGTAGATATTATAGTAACTTTATAAATAAACAGCATAGAAATAAGTTCTAAATTTTTACCAGTATATTTATAATCTTACAAAAAATACAATTATATCATTGAATCTATTTTTTTAAAATTTGTACTATTAAGTGATTTTTTATATGACCCTTTATTCTAATAATAATGCAATTTTACTATATGTTATAAAATTAATTTTATTTTGTAATATACAATTATAATTACTTACTTATTTTTTGAAAAGTTTAGTATATTTAACTTAAGATAATTATCAATTTTGTATTTATAAACAAGTCATTAATATGTTTTACAAATACTATAGTATGATAAAAAATCAATTTTATATAAAATTAGAATAATAATTTATTTTTATTAATTCAACATTTAGAAATATCATATTAATGGAATAATTATTATATTATTGAAAAATAATAGTTTATTAAATTAGTAAAATATAAAAAAACTTCTACAGTATTATTTATAATAAAATATTTTTAATATTACATTAACTAAACTAACATAATTATTAACCAAAATAAATATATCTAAAATGTAGCAAATAATTATAAATAACTAGTTTGTTTATCCAAAATTTATTGCAAACATTTTGTATATTTAGTATCATCATTAATTAATTTATTATTATCTATAACTTTTCAATCTATACAATATATACATTAATAACGCCAACTTTTATCTTATTAAATCAAATTAATTGTTTCGTTTAATCTTAATTATATAATAGTGCGGTATTTTATATACTTAGATTGAGTTTTATTATATATAAAAAAGAACTAGATTTTTGTCTGAAATTGATAAAAAGTAATTTTATATACTTAACTATATAGTGTTTTATTTATAGTGTTTTATTTAAAATTGAAATAGTTAAATGTGTTTCAATATTTATCTTCATTTTGTTAATATTACTGTTTTAGTTATTGAAATATACTGAATTACAAAAATTATGGTAAATTGCGAATAAGTGACTTATTTTAAATATTTTTTTATAATATCAATTTAAATAAAATTTATCTGTTTTAAAATGTATATATTCAGATAAAATATTAATAAAAAATAATTTAATACACATTAAACCTGTAATTAGTCAATTATATGTTCTATATTATAGAATAATAATCTAAGTATTAATTTCAATATTATTAAAAAACAGTTTAACTGTAATTCATAATCAATTTTTAATAAATTCAAAATAATGGAATTTATTAAAGTGTTTAATTAGACTTAATACTGTAATATGCTATTAATTAGCAGTATTATTTAAATAATCTCCTTACTAACAGGTATTTATACATAATATGAATTATAGTTTATTAGTAACTGGACCTCCATTTGGTACTCAAAATGCAACTAGTGCTTTATTATTTTCTAATGAGCTCTTTAAAAAAGGTCATAAGTTAAGTAGTGTGTTTTTTTATAGAGAAGGTGTGTTAAATGCAAATCAATTTATTATAATTCCTAAAAATGAATTTAATTTAGTAAAAGCATGGCAAGATCTTAATGAAAAAAATGGTGTTCTACTAAACATATGTATTTCATCAGCTTTTTATCGAGGAATATTAAATTCACAAGAAGCCGAGAAGAGATATTGCTCTTTAGGTAATCTGCAACTGGGTTTTAATTTCAGTGGGTTAAGTGCGTTAACTGAAGCTGTTATAAAAAGTGATAGAGTGGTTCAATTTTAGTGAAGAGTGTAGCTTTTGTATTTTCCCATATGCCTTATGGAACTAGTTCAGGTTTAGAAGGATTAAATGCCGCTCTAGCAGTTGGCAGATTAAACAAAAATCTAGGAATTTTTTTTATAGGCGATGGTATATTGCAATTATATCCTGATCAACACCCTGAAATAATTTTAAATCGTCACTATTATTCTACTTTTTATGTTTTAAAATTATATGGTATAAAAAAATACTATCTATGTTTTGATTCATTAGTAGAACGTGGTTTATCAGTTAAAGAATTTCATTTATTAGATGTTAATATAGTTGATTCTAAAACAATAAAAAAACAATTAGTAAGTTACGATCATGTACTTACCTTTTAGACATAATATAACAATGTTGCATACTATTATTAATTCTCCTTCTTATAGCGATATTAATACTTTATTATTACTTATAGATATTAAAGATGATATTATTTTATTACAAGATGGTGTTATAGCTGGTTTAAAAGGTAATGCAACTCTAAAGAAAATATTACAAATTAATAAAGGTATTAGAATATATGTTTTGAGGGATGATCTAATAGCAAGAGGATTACTTAAACAAATTTCATCTAAAGTATATTTGATGAATTATAATGGTTTTGTTAAGTTAACAGAAAAACATAAACAACAAATGATTTGGTAAATTAACTATATTACTTAATTGATATCTACATTATTTTAATAATAATTATTAATTTATAAATTTAATTAAATAATTTAGTTTGAAACTAATAAATTAAATTTGGGAGCTATTTTAATGGCAACAATTAATCAGCTGGTTCGTAAACCACGTATTCGTAAAATTACTAAAAGTAATGTACCAGCATTGGAATCATGTCCACAGAAAAGAGGTGTATGTACTAGAGTGTATACAACTACTCCTAAAAAACCAAATTCTGCACTTCGTAAAGTTTGTAGAGTAAAATTAACTAATAACTTCGAAGTTACTTCTTATATAGGTGGGGAAGGACATAACCTTCAAGAACATTCAGTAGTTTTAATTCGTGGTGGTAGAGTTAAAGATTTACCAGGAGTAAGATACCATACTATCAGAGGAGCTTTAGATTGCGCAGGTGTTAAAGACCGTAAACAAAGCCGTTCTAAATATGGTATGAAAAAACCAAAATCTTAATATTTGATTTTTATTATTTATTAATATTACTATTTAATAGTAATAATTAAATTAAAAATCACTAATTATAATGGAGTGTTTTTATGCCACGTCGCCGTATTATAAGTCAGCGTAAAATTTTACCCGACCCAAGATTTAAATCTGAATTATTAGGTAAGTTCATAAATATTTTAATGATAGATGGTAAAAAATCTATTTCTGAATCAATAGTATATTCTGCTCTTGAAACATTATCAAAAAGACTGAATAAAAGTGAAGTAGAAACTTTTGAAATGGCAATTGAAAATGTACGTCCAATAATTGAAGTAAAATCTCGTCGTGTAGGAGGATCTACATATCAAGTTCCTGTAGAAGTGCGACCAATTAGAAGAAATGCATTAGCAATGCGTTGGATAGTTTTAGCTGCTCGTAAAAGATCAGAAAAATCTATGATTTTTAAGTTAACAAATGAACTTTCAGATGCTATAGAAAATAAAGGTAGTGCTGTTAAAAAACGTGAAGAAATACATCGTACAGCAGAAGCAAATAAAGCATTTGCTCATTATCGTTGGTAATTAAAATATATTTAGTTTGTTATTCATAGTAAATTTTAAACATTTGCTTGTCTTAAGTTACTTTGGAAGTCTTATAATCAGAGGAATTAAATGGCTCGAACAACACCTATTACACATTACCGTAATATCGGTATTAGTGCTCATATTGATGCTGGTAAAACAACTACCACCGAACGTATTCTATTTTATACAGGAGTAAATCATAAAATAGGAGAAGTACATGATGGTGCAGCTACTATGGACTGGATGGCCCAGGAACAAGAAAGAGGAATTACTATTACTTCTGCTGCTACCACCACATTTTGGTCTGGGATGGCTAGTCAATTTGATCCTCATCGTATTAATATTATCGACACTCCCGGACATGTTGATTTCACTATAGAAGTAGAACGTTCTATGCGTATTCTTGATGGTGTAGTGATGGTTTACTGTGCTGTTGGGGGTGTTCAACCGCAATCAGAAACTGTATGGCGGCAAGCAAATAAATATAAAGTTCCTCGCATTGCATTTGTTAATAAAATGGATCGTATGGGTGCTAATTTTTTAAATGTTGTAGAACAGATTAAAACACGTTTAGGAGCTAATCCTGTTCCTATACATTTAGCAATTGGTTCAGAGGAAAAATTTAAAGGTATTGTTGATTTAATTAAAATGAAAGCTATTTATTGGAATGACTATGATCAAGGTCTTACATTTGAGTATAAAGAAGTTCCAGTTAACATGTTAAATATAGTTAGCGAATGGCGGCAAAATTTAATTGATGCAGCAGTTGAATCATCTGATCAATTAATGGAAAAATATTTTAATGGTGATCTAATAACAGAAGAAGAAATTAAACATTCTTTACGTAATAGAGTATTAAATAATGAAATAGTTCTTGTAACTTGTGGTTCTGCATTTAAAAATAAAGGTATACAATCTATGTTAGATGCAGTAATAGAATATTTACCAGCACCAACAGATATTCCTGCAGTTAAGGGTTTATTAGATAATGATCATGATGATATAGTTTTAAGACAACCGAATGATAAAGAGCCATTTTCTGCATTAGCATTTAAAATTGCTAATGATCCATTTGTAGGTAATTTGACATTTTTTCGAGTTTATTCAGGAGTGGTTAGCTCAGGTGATGCAGTATTAAATTCTGCTAAATCTAATAGAGAACGTTTTGGTCGTATTGTGCAAATGCATGCTAACAAAAGAGAAGAAATTAAAGAAGTAAGAGCAGGAGATATAGCTGCAGCTATAGGTCTAAAAGATGTGATGACTGGTGATACTTTATGTGATCTAAATTCACCGATAATTCTTGAACGTATAAAATTTCCTGAACCAGTGATATCCATTGCATTAGAACCAAAAACCAAAGCGGACCAAGAAAAGATGAGTGTAGCTTTAAATAGATTAGCTAAAGAAGATCCTTCTTTTCGTGTATGGACTGATGAAGAGTCTAATCAAACTATCGTAGCGGGAATGGGTGAATTACATCTAGATATCATTGTAGATAGAATGAAACGTGAATTTAATGTTGAAGCTAATATAGGAAAACCCCAAGTAGCTTATAGAGAAACAATTCGTGAAAAAATTACAAATGTCGAAGGTAAATATATAAAACAATCTGGTGGTCGTGGTCAATATGGTCATGTGGTAATAGATTTGTACCCTATGAAAATAAAAAACAAAGAATACGAATTTATTAATGATATTAAGAGTGGTATCATTCCTAATGAGTATATACCAGCAGTTGATAAAGGTATTCAAGAACAATTAAAAGCAGGACCATTAGCGGGTTATCCAGTAGTTGACTTAGGCGTGCGGCTACACTTTGGTTCTTATCATGATGTAGATTCTTCAGAACTGGCTTTTAAATTAGCAGCCTCTTTAGCATTTAAAGATGGATTTAAAAGAGCTAAGCCTGTTTTACTGGAGCCAATCATGAAAGTTGAAGTTGAGGCGCCAGAAGAAAATACAGGAGATGTTATTGGAGACCTAAGCAGTCGTCGTGGTATTCTGAGGGGTCAAGAATCAAACGCAATGGGTGTAGTTATTTATTCTGAAGTACCTTTATCTGAAATGTTTGGTTATGCTACTCAGTTACGTTCGTTGACTAAAGGTCGTGCTTCTTATTCAATGGAATTTTTGAGATATGATGAAGCACCTAATAATATCGCTCAAAATATTATTGAAGCTCGTGGTAAATAAAAAGCTACTTTTAAATTTAAATAAAATATTTTTCATTTTTAACTGAAAAATATTATAGTTAGGGAATCCAGTCATGGCAAAAGAGCAGTTTCAACGAAATAAATTGCACATCAATGTAGGAACTATTGGTCATGTTGATCATGGAAAAACTACTTTAACTTCAGCAATTACAACTGTTTTATCAAAAAAATATGGTGGTCAAGCTTGTGCCTTTGATCAAATTGACAATGCACCAGAAGAAAAGGCTAGAGGTATTACTATTAATACTTCACATGTTGAATATGAAACTTTAAATCGTCACTATGCACATGTTGATTGTCCTGGTCATGCTGATTATGTAAAAAATATGATTACTGGCGCTGCACAGATGGATGGAGCTATTTTAGTTGTTGCAGCTACTGACGGGCCAATGCCCCAAACTCGTGAACATATTTTATTAGGTCGACAAGTAGGTGTTCCTTACATAATTGTATTTTTAAACAAATGCGATTTAGTTGATGATGAAGAATTATTAGAATTAGTAGAAATGGAAGTTCGCGACTTATTATCACAATATGATTTTCCAGGAGATAGCACTCCTATTATTCGTGGTTCTGCTTTAAAAGCATTAGAAGGAGAACCAGAATGGGAAGCAAAAATTATGGAATTAGCTAATTATTTAGATAGTTATATTCCAGAACCCGTACGTGCAATTGATCTTCCCTTCTTATTACCTATTGAAGATGTCTTTTCGATATCTGGTCGAGGTACAGTTGTAACAGGTCGTGTTGAACGAGGTAGCATAAAAGTTGGTGATGAAGTAGAGATTATAGGAATCAAACCAACTGTAAAATCAATATGTACTGGTGTTGAAATGTTTCGCAAACTATTAGATAAAGGACAAGCTGGTGAAAATTGTGGTATATTATTACGAGGTATAAAAAGAGAAGAAATTCAGCGTGGTCAAGTATTAGCTAAACCTAGTACAATAAAACCTCATACCAAATTTGAAGCAGAAGTTTACATTTTATCTAAAGAAGAAGGAGGACGTCATACTCCATTTTTTAAAGGTTATCGTCCTCAGTTTTATTTTCGGACTACCGATGTTACCGGTTCTATAGATCTTCCAGATGGAGTGGAAATGGTTATGCCCGGTGATAATATCAAAATGTCTGTTACCTTAATTCATCCGATTGCAATGGACGAGGGTTTACGTTTTGCTATTCGAGAAGGTGGTAAAACAGTAGGGGCAGGTGTTGTTGCTAAAGTTATTAACTAATTATTTTTAGGTGGCCGTACATACGGCCGCTAAAATATAAATAAATGTTTTGAATTTATCTTCATTGAAAAATGATATATAAAATTATTTTAATAAACAGTATTATATTGATAATATAAATAACACATATATCATAATATTAAAAGTAAAACATAATATGTATTGATTATTTAATAAATATATGTATAATATTATGGAAGTGATTTTGTATCTTTAAAAAGATATAATATAAAATCGATGTTACAGCAGTTAATAGTTTTGCAGCTCCATTAGTTGTTTTAAATGGACAGCATGCATTGGATGATTCCAATCTTAAAGATTGGTAATTGATTTTAGTTTTTTCATAGAAACTTGGGAGCTCTGGTCCATGCAGAACCAAAGAATCCGTATACGTCTTAAAGCATTTGATCATCGTCTAATTGATAGATCAACTGCAGAAATAGTTGAGACAGCTAAGCGCACGGGTGCGCAGGTTCGTGGTCCAATCCCATTACCGACCCGTAAAGAGCGTTTTACTGTTATGATTTCTCCACATGTTAATAAAGATGCACGTGATCAATATGAAATACGTACACATCAACGTTTAGTGGATATTGTTGAGCCAACTGAAAAAACTGTCGACGCTCTTATGCGCCTAGACTTAGCTGCAGGTGTTGATGTGCAGATCAGTTTAGGTTGATCTGTTATATTAAGATGAGGTTGAATGTAATGATTGGATTAGTTGGTAAAAAAATAGGAATGACCCGTGTTTTTACTAAAGAAAGCATTTCTATTCCCGTAACAGTAATAGAAATTGAAGACAATTACGTTATTCAAATTAAGAAACTTATTAGTGATGGTTACCAAGCAATTCAAGTGACTACTGGCAATAAAAAAATAAGTCATATCACTAAGGCTGAAGCTGGTCATTTTAAGAAAGCAGTGGTTGAAGTCGGTCGTGGTCTTTGGGAATTTAGAGTAAATGACAGTGAAATATATTCTTTAGGGCAGAAAATTAGTATTGATTCTTTTTGCGATATTAAAAAAGTTGATGTAACTGGTATATCTAAAGGTAAAGGTTTTGCTGGTACAGTTAAAAGGTGGAATTTTAGAACCCAAGACGCTTCTCATGGCAATTCGCTATCTCATCGTGTTCCTGGTTCTATTGGTCAAAACCAAACACCTGGTAAGGTATTTAAGGGTAAGAAAATGGCAGGTCAGTTGGGTAAAGAACGTGTAACTGTACAAAGTTTAGATATAGTGAGTATTGATATCAAGCGCAATTTATTATTGGTTAAGGGTGGTGTTCCAGGTGCTATAGGCAGCAATTTAATTATTAAACAAGCTGTTAAAAATTAGGAGAATAGCAAATGGAATTGGTATTACAGGACATGCAAAGTAATATAACTGTTTCTGAAGATACTTTTGGTATTTTTTTCAATGAAGCTCTAATTCATCAAGTAGTAGTTGCGTATGCATCAAGTGCTCGTCAAGGAACTAGTTCTCAAAAAAATAGATCTGAAGTGAGCGGTTCTGGTAAAAAACCTTGGCGCCAGAAAGGTACAGGACGGGCAAGAGCTGGTTCTTTGCGTAGTCCAATTTGGCGTTCTGGTGGTGTAACTTTTGCAGCAAAACCTCGAAGTTATAGTCAAAAAATAAACAAAAAAATGTATCGAGGTGCATTAAAAAGTATATTATCTGAACTAATACGCCAGAATAGATTACTAATTTTTGAAAGTTTTAGTCTAAAATTGCCAAAAACTAAACTATTGTTAGAAAAGTTAAAAGACTTGCCAAACAGAAATATTCTTATAATCACTAGTGAACTAGATAGAAACTTGCTTTTATCATCTCGCAACCTATATAAAGTTCGCGTAAAAACTGTCGTAAATATAGATCCAATTAGTTTAATTATTTCTGATAGAGTTATTGCAACAGTTGATGCGATAAAACAAATTGAGGGTATTTTACAATGATCTGTAAAGAAAGTTTTTTTAGAATAATCCGTAAACCCCATTCTTCTGAAAAAGCATCTTCTTTGGTTAACAAAAATAATACGATAGTACTTAAAGTGGCTAAGAATGCTAATAAAAAAGATATCTTTTTAGCTATTGAAAAAATATTTGAAGTAAAAATCAAACGTATTAATACTTTAATTGTCAAAGGCAAAATCAAAAAGAAAAACAAAAATCATGGAGAAAATTGGAAAAAGGCTTATATAACTTTACAAAAAGGCCAAAATGTGAATTTTATTAATGGTTCTGAATAAAGGAAAGGAAATAGAATAATAATGGCAGTTATAAAATGTAAGCCAACATCTCCGGGTCGTAGGCATATGGTAAAAGTAATTAATCCTAATCTTTATAAAGGAAAACCATATCCTAATTTATTAGAAAAAAATAACAAATCCGGAGGACGTAATAATAATGGTAGAATTACCACACGTCATATTGGCGGTGGTCATAAACAAAACTATCGATTAATAGATTTTAAACGTAATAAAGATAATATTACTGCGTCAATTGAACGGTTAGAATACGATCCAAACCGTTCTGCAAATATTGCTTTAATTTTGTATAAAGATGGTGAGCGTCGTTATATTTTAGCTGCTAAAGGTTTGAAAATTGGTGATGAAATTCAATCAGGTATTAATGTATCAATTAAGTTAGGAAATACAATTCCAATAAAAAATATTCCCATAGGTTCTATTGTTCATAATGTAGAAATGAAACCAGGAAAAGGTGGTCAAATTGCTCGCTCTGCTGGTGCATATGCACAAATAGTTTCAAGGGAAGGTTCTTATGTTACTTTGCGTTTGCGTTCAGGAGAAATACGTAAGATTGAATCTTGCTGTCGTGCAACTTTAGGAGAAGTTGGTAATAATGAACATATGCTACAAGCTTTAGGAAAAGCCGGAGCATCTCGTTGGAGAGGAATTCGTCCTACTGTTCGCGGGACTGCAATGAATCCAGTTGATCATCCACATGGTGGTGGTGAAGGTCGTAATTTTGGTAAACACCCTGTTACTCCCTGGGGAGTTCAAACAAAGGGTAAAAAAACCCGAAAAAATAAGCGTACTGATAAGTTTATCATACGTAGACGTAATAAATAATATTATTTAAAAAGGATACACTCATAATGCCACGTTCTCTCAAAAAAGGTCCATTTATAGACCTACATTTACTTAATAAAGTAGAGAAAGCAGTGGAAAATGGTGATAGAAAACCCCTACGTACTTGGTCACGTCGTTCAACTATTTTTCCTAAGATGATTGGTCTAACAATTGCCGTCCATAATGGTCGTCAACATATTCCTATTTTTATTTCTGATGAGATGGTAGGGCATAAGTTAGGTGAATTCGCTCCAACACGTACTTATCGTGGTCATACATCTGATAAAAAAGTTAAAAAAGTAAAGTAAGGGGAAAAAGTGGAAAGTATTGCCAGGTATCGCCGTGCTCATTCTTCTGCTCAAAAAGTAAGATTAGTAGTAGATTTGATTCGTGGAAAAAAAGTATCAGAAGCTTTAAATATTCTAGTATATAGCAATAAAAAAGCATCTTTATTAGTTAAAAAAGTATTAGAATCTGCTATTGCTAATGCCGAACATAACGATGGTTCTGATATTGACGAACTAAAAATTAAGAAAATTTCAGTTGATGAAGGTCCCACTATGAAAAGGATGCGGTTACGAGCTAAAGGTCGATCAGATCGAATTATGAAGCGTACTAGCCATATCACTATAGTTGTATCTAATCGCTGACATTATGGAGAAGATATTAGTATGGGCCAAAAAGTACATCCAAATGGAATGAGATTAGGTATTATAAAACCATGGAATTCTACTTGGTTTGCAAATACAAAAGAATTTGCAAACAATTTAGAAAATGATTATAAAGTACGTAAGTTTCTTAATAAAAAATTATCTAAAGCATCTATATCTCGTATAGTAATTGAACGACCGGCAAAAAGTATGCGTGTTACTATACACACAGCTCGTCCAGGTATAGTGATTGGCAAAAAAGGTGAAGATGTAGAAAAACTTAGAATGGTTATAGCAAATATATCTGGTGTTACAACTCAAGTAAATATTTCAGAAGTAAGTAAACCTGAATTAGATGCAAAATTAGTAGCAAATAGCATTACAACACAATTAGAACGTCGTGTCATGTTTAGACGGGTTATGAAAAGAGCTGTTCAAAACGCTATGCGTTTAGGTGCTAAAGGTATAAAAGTTGAAATTAGTGGTAGACTTGGAGGATCAGAAATAGCACGTACTGAATGGTATCGTGAAGGACGTGTTCCTTTACATACTTTACGTGCAGATATTGATTATAACATTTCTGAAGCATATACGACCTACGGTGTTATTGGAGTGAAAGTATGGATTTTTAAAGGTGAAATCCTAGATAACTTGATTCCTAATATTGAAAAACCTATAGAATTAGCTACTCAAACAAAAAAACATCAGCGTAAAAGCCGTAAGTAAAAGGAGAATCGCTGTGTTACAACCAAAACGCACAAAATTTCGTAAGGTACAAAAAGGTAAAAATCGTGGTTTAGCTGCAGGAAGAGAAGTTAGTTTCGGAATGTTTGGATTAAAAGCTATTGAACGAGGAAGGTTAACTTCCAGACAAATTGAAGCAGCTCGTCGAGCAATGACTCGAGCCGTTAAACGTCAAGGTAAAATATGGATTCGTATATTTCCAGATAAACCGATTACAGAAAAACCACTAGAAGTAAGAATGGGAAAAGGAAAAGGTAACGTAGAATATTGGGTTGCTATGATCCAACCGGGAAAAATTCTATATGAAATAGATAGTAATGTAAATGAAGAACTAGCACGTGGAGCATTTAAATTGGCAGCTGCAAAGCTACCTATCAAGACAACTTTTGTGACTAAAGCGGTAATGTAATGAAAGCAGCAAAGTTGCGTATAAAAAATATCGAAGAGCTAAACACTGAATTGCTTAGTTTATTACGTGAAGAATTTAATTTGCGTATGCAAACAGCATCTGGCCAACTACAGCAAACACATATGCTGAAAAAGGTACGTCGAGATATCGCTAGAATCAAGACTTTAATTACTGAAAAGGCTTAATTTGTGATGAATAGTAAAATTCGTACTATACAAGGACGTGTTATTAGTAATAAAATGCAAAAATCTGCAGTTATTGCTATAGAAAGAATTATAAAGCATAATATATACGGTAAATTTATTAAAAGAACGACAACTTTAAATATTCATGATGAAGATAATATATGTAATATTAACGACATAGTAGAAATTCGCGAATGTCGTCCGTTATCTAAAACTAAATCATGGATATTAGTTCGAATAATAGAAAAAGCTATACCGTAATAATATATTCTATATAAATATATAAATCTATAATATAGATGAACTGCCCATTTGGATCGTTCATCATTTTTTAATTTTAATTGAAGAAATATAATATTTAAAAATAATACTTAATTTATATTAAAAAATAATTTTAATATACATCAAGATATTTATGGAGCATTACATAATGATCCAAGAGCAGACTGTTTTAAGCGTTGCTGATAATTCTGGTGCACGCAGGGTAATGTGTATTAAAGTTTTAGGTGGTTCACAACGTCGCTATGCAAAAATTGGTGATATAATCAAAATCAGTATTAAAGAAGCTATTCCGCGTAGTAAAGTAAAAAAAGGTGAAGTATTAAAAGCAGTAGTGGTCCGTAGTAGAAAAGGTGTTCGCCGTTCTGATGGCTCAATTATTCGTTTTGATAGTAATGCTTGTGTTATTTTGAATAATAATGAACAACCAGTTGGTACTCGTATTTTTGGACCAGTAACTCATGAACTTCGTACTGAAAAATTTATGAAAATTATTTCTTTAGCACCTGAAGTGCTTTAACTGAGGTTAACTATGGCAGCTAAAATTCGTCGTAATGATGAAGTTATTGTCTTAACTGGTAGTGAAAGAGGTAAAAAAGGAAAGGTTAAAAATATTTTAATATCTGATAAAGTTATTAAAGTTGTTATAGAAGGTGTTAATTTAATTAAAAAACATCAAAAACCTGTTTCATCACTTAATAAAGCTGGTAGTATTATTGAAAAAGAAAGTGCAATTCAGATTTCAAATATTGCAATTTTTAATGCGAATACCGGTAAAGCAGATCGTGTGGGTTTTAGATTTCAAGATGGTAAAAAAGTACGCTTTTTTAAATCCAATAATGAGGTTGTTAAGTAAGATTGGAGTAAAACAGATGTCAAAACTGCATGATTATTATAAAAATAAAGTAGTCAATAAATTAATGTTACAATTTGGCTATAATTCTGTCATGCGCGTACCCCAAATAAAAAAAATTACTTTAAACATGGGTGTTGGGAAAGCAGTTGCGGACAAGAAGTTTTTAGATAGTGCTGTATCTGATTTAACAGTAATTTCTGGTCAAAAACCGTTAATTACTAAAGTTAGAAAATCGGTAGCAGGATTTAAAATTCGTCAAGGATATGCTATAGGTTGCAAAGTAACACTACGTGGAGCAAGAATGTGGGAATTTTTTGAACGGTTGATTGTTGTTGTTATCCCTCGTATTCGTGATTTTCGGGGTTTTTCTGTTAAGTCATTTGATGGTTTTGGAAACTATAATATAGGTATACGTGAACAAATTATATTTCCTGAAATTAGCTATGATAAGATGAATAATATTAACGGCTTAGATATTGCTATTACTACAACTGCAATATCTAATAAAGAAGGTATAGCTTTACTTTCTGCCTTTAATTTCCCGTTTCGTAAACAATAAAATGGGGTGTATCTAACTATAATGTCTAAACAATCTATGAAAGCACGTGAGATTAAACGAGTAAAATTAGCAAATAAATTATTTACAAAAAGAAATAAACTTAAATCTATTATTTCTGATGTCAAAGTTTCAGATAAAATTCGTTGGAATGCTGTTTTAAAGTTACAAGGATTCCCTAGGGATTCTAGTCCTTCACGTCAGCGTAATCGTTGTCGTCAAACAGGTCGTCCTCGGGGCTTTCTAAGAAAATTTGGTTTAAGCCGTATAAAGGTTAGAGAAGCGGCAATGCGTGGTGAAATACCAGGGCTTAAAAAAGCTAGTTGGTAATTATTATACCAAATTTATAAATTTAGAGGAGATCAGTAATTAATGAGTATGCAAGATCCTATAGCGGATATGTTAACTAGAATACGTAATGGTCAATCTTCTCGAAAAATTACTATTATTATGCCTTCTTCTAAGTTAAAATTAGCCATTGCTAAGGTTTTTAAAGAAGAAGGTTATATTAAAGATTTTAAAGTGATTGGTGACAAAAATTTTCTATTAGAAATCTCTTTGAAATATTTTAAAAATAAGCCAGTACTAGATAAAATTGATAGAGTAAGTAGGCCTGGACTACGTATTTATAAGAAAAAAAATGACCTACCAAAAGTAATAGACGGTATGGGCATAGCTGTCATTTCTACATCTAAAGGTGTTATGTCTGATAGCATGGCTCGTAACATGAAATTAGGTGGTGAAATTATCTGCTATATAGCATAATTGGAGGATTTTAATGTCTCGTATTGCTAAAAAACCGATTATTATTCCATCAGATGTAAAAATAACAATAGATAGTGGTTTCATTTCAATACAAGGTAAGAATGGAGTCTTAAGTCGTATTATAAATAGAGCTGTCAAAATACAACATATCGGTAATACTTTAATATTCAATCCTTATAAAAATTTTGTTGATGGATGGGCACAAGCTGGTACATCCCGCTCAATAATTAATGCAATGATCATTGGGATTAGTAAAGGTTTTATCAAAAAACTACAGTTAAATGGTGTAGGTTATCGAGCATCAGTTAAAAATAATATAATAAATTTATCGTTAGGTTTTTCCCATTCTGTAAATCATGTACTTCCTGTTGGAGTGATTGCAGAGTGTCCAATCCAAACTGAAATTGTTTTAAAAAGTGCTGATAAGCAATTAATAGGTCAAGTAGCAGCTGACTTGCGTTCTTATCGTCCTCCTGAACCTTATAAAGGTAAAGGTATTTGTTACCTTGATGAAAAAGTACGTATAAAAGAATCTAAAAAGAAGTAAGGTGAATGTTATGAATAATAAAAAATTTAATCGTATTCGTCGTGGTAATAATACAAGATATAAGATTAAAGAATTAGGTGCTATTCGTTTAATTGTACATCGTACTTCACGTCATATTTATGCGCAAGTAATAAGTTCAAAATGTTCTGAAGTTTTAGTTTCTGCTTCTACTTTAGAAAAAGTTATTAATAAACAGACAAAATATACTGGAAATAAAGAAGCTGCTGTTATTGTTGGAAAAATTATAGCAGAACGAGCAATTAAAAAAGGTATTACCAGTATTTCTTTCGATCGATCTGGATTTAAATATCATGGTCGTATCCAAGCATTAGCGAATTCTGCTCGTGAAGCAGGACTTCAGTTTTAGATAGGTATTTATTAATATGGCAAATATCGAAAAACAAATGGGTGAATTACAGGAGAAATTAGTAGCTGTAAATCGTGTGTCTAAAACTGTTAAAGGTGGACGCATCTTTTCTTTCACTGCGTTAACAGTAGTAGGTGATGGAAATGGTCGTGTAGGTTTTGGATATGGAAAAGCACGTGAAGTACCGGCTGCTATTCAAAAAGCAATGGAAAAAGCTCGTCGTAATATGATTAATATTGTGTTAAATAACGGAACTTTACAACATTCTGTCAAAGGTGTACATACTGGTTCTAAAGTATTTATGAAACCAGCTTCAAAAGGTACTGGAATTATAGCTGGTGGTGCAATGAGGGCTGTACTTGAAGTTGCAGGTGTATATGATGTTCTAGCTAAAACTTATGGTTCGACGAATCCAATTAATGTTGTTCGTGCTACTATAGAAGGTTTAAAACGAATGAGTTCCCCTGAAATGATTGCTGCTAAATTGGGTAAAATTCTATAAAAAATTAAATTTATAGAAAACAATGGAGTGATATATTAATGACCAAAATGATTAAAGTAACTCAAATAAAAAGTTCTATTGGTAGATTAGCGTGTCATAAAAATACTCTTATAGGCTTAGGATTACGTCATATAGGTCATACTGTTTCTCGTAAGGATAGTCCATCTATACGTGGTATGATTAATGCTGTTTCATATATGGTTGAAGTAAAAGATGAATAACAATTTACGGTTAAACACCATATCCTATGCTATAGGATCTAAATGTACTAAAAAACGTGTAGGTCGTGGCATAGGTTCTGGTTCGGGTAAAACTTGTGGAAGAGGACATAAAGGACAAAAATCCCGATCTGGAGGAAATATCAGTAGAGGATTTGAAGGCGGTCAAATGCCAATTTACCGTCGTTTACCAAAATTTGGTTTTGTTTCTAGAAAAAAACTGTTTCATAAAGAAATTAATCTTTTTGATTTAACAAAAGTCAAAGATAATATTATAAATTTAAATACGTTAAAAGTTTTTAATATTATTAATAATAATGTTAAATCTGTTAAAATCGTTTGTTCAGGAAATATTTCTGTACCAAAAAAAATTATTGGTTTAAATGTTACTAAAGGTGCACGAAAAGCTATTGAATCTGTGGGTGGTAAAATTGAGGATTAAGTATTAAATGACAAAACAATTGGGATTAGATTTTAAAAACACCAAAGATAATTTAGGTAAATTAAAATTTAGATTGTTGTTTTTATTGATTTGTTTATTGGTATTTCGTATTGGATCTTTTATTCCGATTCCCGGTATTGATCCTACTATACTTACAAAAATATTAGAACAACAAAGTGGAACAATTATCGAGATGTTCAATATGTTTTCTGGAGGATCTCTTAGTAGAGCTTCTATTTTTGCATTAGGCATCATGCCATATGTTTCAGCTTCAATTGTAATTCAATTATTAACTACACTACATCCTTCACTATCGGAAATAAAAAAAGAGGGAGAAGCTGGTCGTCGTAAAATTAATAAATATACGCGTTATTGTACTTTAATTTTAGCTATAGTCCAATCAGCAGGCATAGCTACTAATTTACCAAATATGTTAGGTATGCATAGTTTGTTTTTTCATCCTGGTTTATCTTTTTATTTGACAGCTATTATAAGTTTAGTAACTGGAACTATTTTCTTAATGTGGTTAGGCGAACAGATTACTGAAAGGGGAATAGGTAATGGCACGTCTATTATTATTTTTGCAGGTATAGTTGCAGGTCTACCACCAGCTATAGGTCATACTATAGAACAGGCTAGACAAGGTGAATTAAACATTTTCTTACTGATACTTGTTTTGTTGCTTATATTTATAGTAACATATTGTGTTATTTTTATCGAGCGAGGCCAACGTCGTATATTAGCAAATTATGCAAAACGTCAGCAAGGTCGTCGTGTTTATGCTGTACAATCTACACATTTACCACTAAAAATAAATATGGCCGGTGTTGTCCCAGCTATTTTTGCTTCTAGTATAATTCTTTTTCCTGCAACCATGATAGCATGGTTTGGAAATGATAACTGGAAATTATTAGAAACATTTTCCTTATATTTACAGCCAGGTCAAACGCTTTATATATTAATATATTCTTGCTCTATTATTTTCTTCTGTTTTTTTTATACAGCATTAGTTTTTAATCCCAGAGAAACAGCCGATAATCTAAAAAAATCCGGAGCGTTTATTCCAGGTATTAGACCAGGAGAGCAGACAGCAAAATATATTAGTAAAGTAATGACTCGTTTAACTTTAGTTGGTGCTTTTTATATAACTTTTGTTTGTCTTATTCCTGAATTTATGCGTAATTTTATGAAAGTACCATTTTATTTTGGTGGAACTTCGTTATTGATTGTAGTTGTAGTTATTATGGATTTTATGTCTCAAATACAGACATTAATGATGTCAAATCAATACGATCTAGCATTAAAAAAAGCTAATTTTAAAGGATATAGTAAATAATTTAAAAAATGTATTTATAAAAAGGATGAAACTTAATGAAAGTACGTGCTTCTGTTAAGAAACTATGTCGTGACTGCAAAATTATTCTGCGTCATGGTGTCGTGAGAGTAATTTGTAGATCTGATTATAAACATAAACAACGTCAAGGATAAATTTATAATTTTTAAAATTTGTATAAAACATTTCTTATTAAAAATTAATAATATGATAATTAGGAGAATATAGTGATTCGCATAGCAGGAATAAATATTCCTGATAAACAACATACTGTTATGGCATTAACTTCAATATTTGGTATAGGTAAAGTTCGTTCTAAAAAAATCTGCGCCGTTACTGGTATTAGTGAAAGTATTAAAATTAGTGAATTATCTGAAAAACAAATAGATCAATTACGTGATGAAGTAGCTAAATTTGTTGTAGAAGGTGATTTACGTCGTGAGATTAATATGAGTATTAAACGATTGATTGATTTGGGCTGTTATCGAGGTTTACGTCATCGTCGTAATCTTCCGGTTCGTGGTCAACGTACTAAAACTAATGCACGTACACGCAAAGGTCCTAGTAAACTAATAAAGAAATAACCGAGAAAAGTAAACAATGGCAAAGGCATTAGTTCGTGCACGTAAGCGCGTAAAAAAACAAATTGTAGATGGCGTGGCTTATATACATGCTTCATTTAACAATACTATTGTTACTATTACTGATCGGCAAGGTAATGCACTGGGATGGGCAACTGCTGGTGGTTCAGGGTTTCGTGGATCACGTAAATCTACCCCTTTTGCTGCTCAAGTTGCAGCAGAACGTTGTGCAGAATCAGTAAAAGATTATGGTATTAAGAATTTAGAAGTTATGGTTAAAGGTCCAGGTCCAGGGCGAGAATCAACTATCCGTGCCTTAAACTCTTTTGGTTTTCGGATCATAAATATTGTTGATATGACGCCTATTCCTCATAATGGTTGTCGTCCGCCAAAAAAACGTCGTGTATAAATAAGAATTTATTTTGTAGAGATAGCTGGAGAAAAGAATGGCAAGATATTTAGGGCCTAAGCTCAAGCTGAGCCGACGTGAAGGTACTGATTTATTTCTCAAATCTGGTGTTAGAGCAATTGATTCTAAATGTAAAATAGAACAAGCACCTGGTCAACATGGTATACGTAAACCTCGTTTATCTGACTATGGTAGTCAGTTACGTGAAAAACAAAAAGTTCGTCGTATTTACGGTATTTTAGAACGTCAGTTTCGAAATTATTATAAAAAAGCTGCACGTTTGAAAGGAAATACTGGTGAAAATTTATTATGTCTTTTAGAAAGTCGCTTAGATAATGTAGTTTATCGTATGGGATTTGGAGCCACTCGTGCAGAAGCTCGACAGTTAATAAACCATAAATCTATTTTAGTAAATAATCGGTTTGTTAATATAGCCTCTTATCAGGTGTGTTCAGATGATATCATTAGAGTATCTGATAAAGCTATAAAACAATCTCGTATTAAAGCAGCTATAGAACTTTCTGAAAACAATGAAAAACCAACTTGGTTAGAAGTTGATTTCAAAAAAATGGAGGGTCGTTTCAAACGCATTCCTGAAAGAAATGATTTATCCACAGATATTAATGAACACCTGATAGTAGAGCTTTATTCTAAGTAAAGCTGAGTAGCAAAAGAGAGGACATAATGCATGGTTCTGTGACAGAATTTCTAAAACCACGACTGGTAGATATTGAACAACTTAGCTCAACACAAGCTAAAGTAACTCTTGAACCATTGGAGCGTGGCTTTGGCCATACTCTTGGTAATGCACTCCGACGTATTTTGCTTTCGTCGATGCCAGGTTATGCAGTAACAGAAGTTGAAATTGATGGTGTATTACATGAATATAGTACTAAAGAAGGAGTACGGGAAGACATCTTAGAAATTTTACTTAATCTAAAAGGTTTAGTTGTAAAAGTTCATGGTAATAGAGATGAAGCAATACTTACTTTAAATAAGTCTGGTATTGGTCCTGTAACTGCAGCTGATATTACATATGATAATAATGTAGAAATCATTCAACCTAACCACATAATTTGTCATTTAACTGATAAGAACGCTATTATTAGTATGCGGATAAAAATTCAACGGGGACGTGGATATATACCAGCTTCTAACCGAACTCGAAGAGATGATGAACGACCTATTGGTAGACTTTTAGTTGATGCTTGCTATAGCCCTATCGATCGTATAGCATATAATGTAGAAGCAGCTCGTGTAGAACAACGTACTGACTTAGATAAACTAATTATTGATATGGAAACAAATGGAACAATAGATCCTGAAGAAGCTATTAGGCGAGCAGCAACTATTTTGGTAGAACAATTGGAAGCATTTGTTGACTTAAGAGATTTACGTCAACCTGAAATAAAGGAAGAAAAACCAGAATTTGATCCTCTTTTATTACGTCCAGTTGATGATTTAGAACTCACTGTTCGTTCTGCTAATTGCCTTAAAGCAGAAACTATTCACTATATTGGCGATTTAGTACAACGTACTGAGGTAGAATTACTTAAAACACCAAATTTAGGTAAAAAATCTCTTACTGAAATTAAAGATATTTTAGCTTCACGAGGTCTTTCTCTAGGTATGAGACTTGATAATTGGCCACCAGAAAGTATTATCGAAGAATAATAAAAGAAGAATTAATTAAAAAAGGATAACATTATGCGCCATCGTAAAAGTGGGCGTAAATTGAATCGAGATGAAAGTCATCGTAAAGCTATGTTTCGTAATATTACGGTTTCTTTAGTGCGTCACGAAATTATTAAGACCACTTTAGTAAAGGCTAAAGAATTACGTTGTATCATTGAACCATTGATTACTACTGCAAAAGTCGACAGCGTTTATAATCGACGGTTAGCATTTAATTGTATTCGTGATGACGAAACGGTATCGAAATTGTTTAAACAAATAGGTCCACGTTTTATAAATCGTTTTGGCGGTTACACTAGAATTCTTAAATGCGGTTTTCGTCCTGGTGATAAATCTCCAATGGCATATATAGAATTAGTTGATCGTACAAAAAAAACTAAAAAACAATAATATATCAAAATTTAGTTATGTAGTTTGTTTTATAAGTATTATTTTATAAGTATTATTAAGTATACAGAGTAAAAACTCATTATCAATGGGTTTTTTACTCTATTTCATTTGTTTTTTACCTTAATTCTGTACCAGGTTTAAACCATTCATACCTAGAATTAATTAAATCTCTTGCTGACATTTGTTTTTTACCAGAAGGTTGTAATGTAATCAAATTAATTATACCTCTAGTAGTATTAACTTGTATTCCATTATGTGTAATTCTAATTATTGTTCCCGGTTTTAATGGTTTTAAATTAATCAATTGATTATTTAATAAACTAACTTTCCATACTTTAATTAACTGATTATTAACATAAAAAAAACTAATTGGCCAAGGATTAAACGCTCTAACACAACGCTCTAATTGTTTTGCTGAAAAATTCCAATTAATTTTAGCTTCTTCTTTGTTTATTTTTTTAGCATAATTTGCTAGTGTTTCATTCTGTTTTTTAGGATACATAGTTCCATTAGAAAGTTTTAATAAAGTATTAATTAATCCATGTGAACCCAACTTTGCTAACTTTTCATGTATTGTTAAAGAAGTATCATGCAATGAAATATCACATTTGATTTGATATAGCACATCTCCGCTATCTAATTTTTCATTCATTTGTATAATAGTTATTCCAGTTTCTGTATCTCCTGCTAAAATAGCTCTTTGTATAGGAGCAGCTCCACGCCATCTAGGTAAAAGAGATGCATGGACATTTATACATCCCAACCGAGGGATTGCTAGAATATTACTTGGAATTATTAATCCATAAGCTACTACAATAATTATATCTGGAGATAAAGTGGAAATTTTTATTTTAATATCTTCACAATCAAGTATTTCTGGTTGAAAAATAGGAATATTTTCGTTTTTAGCTAAAATTTTAACTGGACTAGCAGTTAATTTTTGTCCTCTGCCAGCAGGACGGTCAGGTTGAGTAAATACTGCTATAATCTGGTGTTTTGATGTTAAAATATTCTTAAGGTGAATTGCAGCAAATTCAGATGTTCCAGCAAATATAATTCTCAACATAAATCTTTTAATTTTTACCTTTGTTGAAACTTTACTATTTTTTTTAATCTAGACTTAATTCTATCACGTTTTAATGGCGATAAATAGTCAATAAATAGCTTTCCATTTAGATGATCTATTTCATGTTGTATACAAATTGCAAGTAGATCCCCAGTTTCTATTTCTATACTATTACCATTAATATCAAGTGATCGTATTTTTACACTTTCAGCTCTTGATACAAATGCGTGTTGTTGCGGAAGAGAAAGACATCCTTCTTCTATTCCACCTTTACCCGTACAACTTAATAATTCTGGATTAATTAATACTAAACGATCTTTATGATTTTTAGAAATATCAATAACTATAATACGTTTATGAATATTTACCTGTGTAGCTGCTAAACCAATACCCTCATTAGCATACATAGTTTCAAACATATCATCAATAATATGTTTAATTTCTTCTTCATTGATATCTTTAACTGGTAATGCTTTTTTTCTTAGACGATTATCTGGAAAATATAATAGTGGTAATACTGACATAAATTATAAATTCTATTTAATTTGTTTATTATTGAAATTAGTTTTTATTAATTCTATTGATTAGAATAAATACATCAATTATAAAGTAGACCATAATTATTGCTTTTGCAATTTAAAATAACTAATAGAAACATAAAGAACAAAATAAATTTTATAAATTTCTATATCAAAGTAACAATATTTATCACTAATATTGTACAGGATAAACTAATTATATATTATTACTTATATAAAATAATTGCAATGATAGTTATTATTAAATATTATCATTTTTTATTTTTTTATAATACAATCTAGTATTATATAGTTGCTGGCTTGATCATAACTATGACTATCAGTATTAACTATATACTATTTTATTATTTATAAAGACAAAATTATAAAAGCTGGTAAATATCTCTATTTTAAGGAGACATGATATGTTTGATGTAATAATTTACTTGTTTGAAACATATATTTATAGTAGAATGAACGGGTATATAGATGAAAGTAAATTAAAAGATCATCTCAAAGATGCTGGTTTTTATAGCGAAGATGTATATAATGCTTTAAGATGGTTGAAACAATTATCGTTATATCAAAAAAAAATCATATCTCCAAAGTTAACCAATAATCATTCTTTTTTAACATCTATACGAGTATACATAGAAGAAGAAAAAATAAGATTAGATACGGAAAGCAGAGGTTTCTTACTTTTTTTAGAACAAATCAAGATTTTGAATTTAGAAACTAGAGAAATAATTATAGATCGTGTAATGGCGCTTGATACCAAAGATTTTAAACTAGAAGATTTAAAATGGTTAGTATTAATGGTATTATATAATATCCCTGGATGTGAAAGTGCTTGTCAGCAGGTAGAACAATTATTTTTTGACTCTAAAAGCAGAGTAATACATTAATTACCATTTACAAATTATTATAGAAAAATTATGCATATAAATCATTAAATTAATATTTTTACTCATAATTTTAAGAAAAATAGTGTATTTATTTTACAAATATATAAATAAAAAAATGTTCATTTATAACATGTAATTTTTTAATTTTATGGTTATATCCATTTTTACAATACTAACAATAAATCTAAATAGTATGTATACAAAAATTTTTTTTAGTTCGGTTAGAAAATGTGTAAAAGAACTTAAAAAAGGTGGTATAATAATTTATCCAACTGAATCAGTTTTTGGTTTTGGATGTGATCCTGATAATCAAACTGCAGTAATTAATTTAATTATTATTAAAAAACGTTCAATAAAAAAAGGTTTTATTTTAGTTGCTGAAAATTATAATCGTATAAAATCATATATTGCAGATAATGAAATTTCATCAATTCAACGTGATTACATGTTTTCTTGTTGGCCCGGACCAGTAACTTTTATTGTACCTACTTCACCTAAAACACCAAGTTGGTTAACTGGACAATTTAATTCTTTAGCAGTACGAATTACTGATCACCCTAGTGTAAAAAAACTTTGTAAACATTTTGGCAAACCAATTATATCGACAAGTGCTAATATTTCAAATCAAAATCCTTGTCGCACATTTAATGATATTAAAAAACAATTCGGGCAAACATTTCCTATTTTATTTGGAAAAACTTATGGTCGTGAACGTCCTTCTGAAATTAGAAATATTATAACAGGGGATTTAATACGTCAGGGATAAGTTATGTTTAAGTTTGCAGTTTTTGGAAATCCAATACACCATAGTAAATCTCCAATAATTCACCATAAATTCTTCAGACAAACTGGAATCAAACATAATTATGGACGTGTTTGTCCTCCTATAGATGGTTTCTCAGAGGCTATTTCAAAATTTTTTTCTAAAGGAGGAATTGGAGCTAATATTACTTTACCTTTTAAAAAGCAAGCATATCAATTTGCTGATGAACTAAGCGAAAGAGCATATCTTGCAGGAGCCGTAAACACTTTAAAAAAACAGAATAATAAAATTTTTGGAGATAATACCGATGGTATCGGATTATTAAGTGACCTTCAAAGACTAAAAATGATTAGTAAAGAAAATAAAGTTCTTATAATAGGTGCTGGTGGTGCAGCTAGAGGTATAATTGCTCCGCTTTTAATTTTAGGTTCTATGGTAACTATAACTAATCGTACTAAAAATCATGCTTTGGAATTAGCCAATAATTTTAAACAAAACGGAATTATTGATGTTTGTAATATAGAAGATTTAGAAAACAAAAAATTTAATCTAATAATCAATGCTACTTCTAGTAGTTCTAAAGGTCAAATACCTCAAATACCTAGTTCTTTAATTAATAACAATTTATGTTGTTATGATTTGTTTTATCAAAAAACATTAACTCCTTTTTTATATTGGTGTAAACAGCAAGGGTGTAATTGCTTATCTGATGGTCTAGGAATGTTAATTTATCAAGCTGCATATTCATTTAAATTATGGCATGGAATTCTTCCTAAAACAAAATATATAATTGCAAATATGCGATAATGTAAAAGAATCAGATA
>NZ_SZZT01000003.1 GCF_009829945.1 Pantoea sp. SoEX | reverse complement strand
GTTTAAAATAAGTTAAATTATTTCAATAATTTTATTTTTTATACTTATTGTTATATTTTTTTCTTTTGATAATTCTCCTGAAAGAATTTTTTTTGCCAAAGGATTTTCAATTTTTTGTTGAATAGCTCTTTTAAGAGGTCTTGCTCCATGTAAGGGATTATAACTTATTTTTCCTAAAAAATCAAATACTTCTTCACATATGTATAATTTATAACCTTGTTCTTCTAGACGTTTTTTTAATATTTTTAATTGAATTTTTAATATAGAAGTGATATGTTTTTGGTCAAGTGGATGAAATACAACGATTTCATCAATACGGTTTATAAATTCAGGTCGGAAGTATTGATCAACTTTATTTATTATTAATTCTTTTATTTTACTATAATTAACAACAGTAAATTTTTCTTGTATTAAATTACAACCCAAATTAGAGGTCATAATAATTACTGTATTACGAAAATTAATAGTTCGTCCCTTATTATCTGTTAATCGTCCTTCATCTAGTACTTGTAATAAAATATTAAAAATATCTTTATGTGCTTTTTCAATTTCGTCTAATAAAATTACTGCATATGGATGTAAACGTACTGCTTCTGTAATATATCCACCTTGTTCATATCCTATATATCCAGGAGGTGCTCCTATTAGTCTAGAAACTGCATGTTTTTCCATAAATTCTGACATGTCTATTCTTATTATTGAATTATCTCTATCAAACAAAAATTTTGCTAATGATTTTGACAATTCTGTTTTTCCTATTCCACTAGTACCTAAAAATAGGAATGAACCAATCGGACGATTAGAATCAGATAAACCAGAACGATTACGACGAATAGCATTTGAAACTATTTTAACTGCTTCATTTTGTCCTATTACTTTTTTATGTAATTCTTTTTCCATTCGTAAAAGTTTTGTTCGCTCACTTTCCATCATGTTAGATACTGGAATACCTGTCCAACGAGATACGGTATCTGCTATTTCTTTTTCACTAACACGGTTTCTTAATAACTTTGTATTACTTTCTTCTTCATTAGTTAATTTAATAAGTTTTTTTTCTAATTCTGGAATTATTCCATATTGTAATTCAGACATTCTATTCAGATTTACAAAACGACGAGCTTGATCTAAATCTAATTTAGCTTGTTCAAGATTAGTTTTAATATTTTGTGTATTCAGTAGAGAAACTTTTTCAGCTTTCCATTTTTCTTCAAAAATGTTATATTCGACCTCTTTTTGTTTTATTTCTGTATTTATAAGGTCTAACCTTTTTATGCTTGCTAGATCTGATTCTTTTTTTAGCGTCTGCTGTTCAATTTTTAATTGTATAATTCGTCTTTCAAGCCTATCAAGAAATTCAGGTTTGGAATCCATTTGTAACCGAATACTGGAAGCTGATTCGTCAATTAAGTCAATTGCTTTATCTGGTAAGTGACGTTCTGAAATATATCTGTTTGATAAATTAGCTGCAGCAACAATAGCTCTATCAGTAATTTGAACATGATGATGTAATTCATAACGTTCTTTTAGTCCTCTAAGGATAGCTATAGTATCTTCAACACTTGGTTCAGATACATATACTTTTTGAAAACGACGTTCTAGAGCTGCATCTTTTTCAATATAACATCGATATTCATCCAAAGTAGTTGCACCTACACAATGAAGTTCTCCTCTAGCTAATGCTGGTTTTAAAATATTACTAGCATTAATTGTTCCATCGCCTTGTCCTCCTGTAACTATATTATGTAATTCGTCAATAAATAATATGATATTATTTTGATGATGAGATAAATCTTTTAATAAACCTTTGAGACGTTCTTCAAATTCACCACGGTACTTAGCTCCAGCTATTAAATTACCCATATCAAGTGCTAATATTTGACTTTTCTTAAGACTTTCTGGTATTTCCCCATTAACAATACGTTTAGCCAATCCTTCAATTATTGCAGTTTTACCTACACCTGGCTCTCCTATAAGAACAGGATTATTTTTAGTTTTACGCTGTAAAACTTGTATAGTTCGACGTATTTCCTCATCGCGTCCAATTACTGGATCTAATTTATTATTTTCGGCAAGTTGGGTTAAATTAATAGTATATTTATTTAAATAACTTTTACTGTCATATCCTTGATCGTTCATTTTGTGACCTCGTAGATATTATTGCCAGTATTATTAATGGTATATCTTATAATTATTAATTTATAAAAAATAATTATTTCAATTATATTATAATTTTGTGATTATAAATTTAACTACTAATACCTAATCAACTAATTACAAAATTATTGTTAAAATTTTTCTATTTAGTCAAACTTTGATATAAAATGGATATTATTACTAAATAAATTAAAATATTATCTTGCGTTTAAATATTAAAAACTAGAGAAAACAATTAAAATTTAAATCTTTATATTTTATTTATTACAAGTGTTAGATAAAATTTTGAAATTCATTTTGTCTTTCTAAGTGTATTAATAAGGTTAGTCATATCTTCGGGAATTGGAGCTTTAACTAACATCATAACGTTAGTAATAGGATGATAAAAAGTTAATTTTACTGCATGTAATGCTTGTCTGTTAAAATGATATATTTCTTTTTCAATAGTATTTGAACTTTTTTTTCCTATTTTAATACGTCGCTTGCAGTATACTGGGTCTCCTATAACTGGATGTCTAATATAAGCCATATGTACGCGAATTTGATGTGTACGACCTGTCTGCAAACGTATACGTAATCTAGAATAATTTTGATAAAATTCTATAGCTCTATAATAAGTTTTAGCATTTTTACCTTCTAAATTAACTGCCATTTGAGTTCTTTTAATTGCATGGCGAGCTATTGGTTTATTAATAATACCATTTAATGGTGTAATTCCAGCAACAATTGCTTCGTATTCACGAATAATTTCATGTTTTTGCAACATGTTAACTAATTTTGTGTATGCAATAAACGTTTTTGCTATAATAATTAGACCTGTAGTGTTTTTATCTAGTCTATGTACTATTCCTGCACGTGGTAAATTAATTATATTAGGATATTTGTATAACAGTGCATTTAATAATGTTCCATTAAGATTATTTATTCCTGGATGTACTACAAAATTTTTTTGCTTGTTTACGATTAAAATGTATTCATCTTCATATAAAATATATAATGGTAACTTTTGTGGTTCTAAATTTGATTGTTCTACATTATCAAAATTAATAATTACAAATTCACCACCCAGTGTTTTTTTTTTGGTTTATCTACTATATTACCATTTAATGTGATAGATTTATTTAAAATCCAATTTTTTATACAAGAACGAGAATAATTAGTAAGACATTGTTTTAACGCTATATCTATTCTTTGTTTAAATTGAGTTCTAGGTAAAGTTAAAGTATATTGATTTTTATTTGACATAATAATTTATTCACAATAATTAATTTTTACAAAAATAACATAATATACTGTCTTTTTGTTTAATTATATCTAATAATCGAAAAGGATGTTAATCATATCATGAAATTTATAAAGTACGTATCAATCTTTATCTTGTCAATGGCCATTATGACCGGATGTTCTGAATTTAGCATTAAAGAAGTATCTAATCAATCATTAAATGAAATTTATGATATTGCTCAAAAAAATATTAGAAAAGGAAATTTAAAAAAAGCAATTAAATATTTAAAAATTATAAAAAACATAGATCCTAACGGACCATATGCAAAACAAATACAACTTGATTTAATATATATTTATTATAAGAACAGGGATTTTAATTCAGAAGAAAATATAATTAATCATTTTATTAACTTTTATCCAAAACATCCTAATATGGATTATGTAATGTATATGAAAGGATTAACAGAAATGTCTATGGATAATCCAGCGAGCATGAAATTTTTTCATTTTGATCGTTCCAGTAGAGATCCAGAACATGCTTATAATGCATTTATTGTTTTTTTACAATTATTACGTAATTATCCTAAAAGCGAATATGCAACAGATGCTTATAATCGTTTAGTATATTTAAAAAACAGGTTAGCAAATCATGAATTATCTATCGTATCATTTTACGATAAAAAAAAATCTTACGTAGCGGTAATCAATCGTGTTAATAATATGTTAATATACTATCCTGATACAAAAGCAACTCATGATGCCTTACCATTGATGGAAAAAGCTTATCGTAAACTACAAATATATGATGAAGCTGATAAAATTTCTAAAATTATACTATTAAACCATTAAAAATATAATTAAATAAAAATTTATAAATTTTTATTTATATGCAATTATATAATAAATTATTTATATAATCATACTGTAATTTCTTTATTATTTATATTGTATACCATTAATTTTAATGGTATATAAAATCGTAAAAATACAGTTTTAATATTTATTAATATATTGAATTTAAAATAAATCTTAGTAAAAAGATAATATTTTTTATTGATAAAAAATCAATAACTCCTGTAATATAAATCCCACAATAACGGTCTTAAAATTATTGATAAGGTTTTTAATGTAAACTTTGCACTTACGATAGATCTAATTATTGACATAGTATGACTCCTAAAAATTCCTTTATTTTTCCTTTTAATAAGGTACCTTTATGAATTGTAAAGACTCAACGTTAGATATATTACGTAATAATATTAATGAAATTGATGAAAAAATATTGATATTATTATCTCAACGTAGATCGTTATCTATTGAAATTGCTGAAATTAAATTTAGATATAATCGACCAGTTCGTGATGTAGAAAGAGAACAGCTACTTATGGAACGTCTAGTTACAATTGGGAAAAAATATCAATTAAATTCATGTTTTATTATAAAATTATTTCAATTAATAATTGAAGATTCTGTTTTAATACAAAAATATATTATAAAAAAAAAACCTAAAAGTTCATATGAAAACAACGCGATTAAAATTACTTTTCTAGGGCCTAAGGGATCTTATTCTCATATTGCAGCTAGGAAATATTTCACTAGATACTTTGATAATATCATTGAATGTTCTTGTGTAAATTTTTATGATATTATTAAATATGTTGAAAAAGGTATTGCAGATTATGCTATATTACCCATTGAAAATACTAGTTCTGGATCTATTAATGAAGTATATGATTTATTACAGAATACAAACTTATCAATTACTCATGAAATAACCCTATATATAGATCATTGTATATTATCTAAAAAAGGAACTAATTTAGATGAAATTAAAACAATATATAGTCATTCACAACCTTTTCAGCAATGTAGTAATTTTATTAAGATGTTCCCTCATTGGAATATTAAATATACAGAAAGCACAGCAGCTGCAATGAAAAAAGTTTCTGAATTAAATTTATCAACAATAGCAGCAGTAGGTAGTGAAGTTGGAGGATCATTATATAATTTACAAGTATTACGACGAAATTTAGCAAATCAAAGATATAACCAAACCAGATTTATAGTCTTATCGCGTAAGCCAATTGAAGTAGAAGACCATATATCTGCTAAAACAACTATTATAATAGCAACTGGTCAACGTGTAGGCACGTTAATTGATGTATTGCTAGTTCTACGAAAGTATAATTTAATTATTAACAAAATTGAGTCAAGACCTATTAATGGTAATCCTTGGGAAGAAATATTTTATATAGATATTAAAAATAATTTAAAATCAGAAAATATGAAAAGAGCTTTAAAAGATTTAAAAAATATAACTTATTCTTTAAGGATTTTAGGATGTTATCCTAGCGAAGGTGTTACATCAATGGATTATAATAAAACAAACAAATATTAAAAAATATTATTTATTGAATGAATAAAATTATGTTTCTTCGTATTATGGTAAAACCATTTTTTAACACGATTGAATTTTTTAATAAATTTTTGTTTATCTCCTTTTTCTAATAATAAAATGGTTTTACCAAATCTTTTATGATAACGTTTAATCAATTCTATATTATCTTTTGAAGACATAATGATATCAGCATATAGTTGAGGATTTTGAGTAAATAGACGATTTATAAGCGTAAATTCTAACTTAGATATAGGAGGTGAAATAGCTAACAGTTTTTCTATATTAACTTTTTCTTCATTTAAATGTAACCCATAAATAAAAGTAGTAAATTGTCTAAGAGCTTGAATAAATGACATACTATAATCATGCTTTCTTGCACTTATACGATAAATACATAATCCCCATGATTTCATTTGTTCTAAAAACCATTGATAAGCTTGGGGTTTGCGACCATCACAATAAAGTACTAACTGTTTTACTAAGCTAGAAATGTCTGGACCAAACATAGGATGTAAACCTAAAACTGGACCATTATGTACTGCAAGCATAGCTTTTAAAGGAACATTTTTTATTGATATAATATCTACTAAAATACAGTCTTTAGGTAAGTCAGTTAATTTTGCAATTACTTGCTCACTTTCATTTATAGGTACACTTATGATTACCATGCCGACATCAGAAAATAAATTGTTAGATTTATCCCAATCATTCTTATCAAGAATTTTAACATTATAACCAGATGATATTAACATTTTACTAAATAAACTGCCCATTTTACCATCACCACCAATTATAACTATTGGTTTCATATTCGGATATATTTTTTTAAAATTTTTATATTTTATATAACATAATTCTTTTACTATACGTAGAAATATATCTTCTACTAGATCAGGTGAAATATTAAGTTTTATAGCTTTTTTGCGCAGTGATGATCTTATAATATCATCTTTTTCTTGATTATAAGCGCATAAACCGTGGAATTGTTTTAAATTACTAATTTCATTACCTAAAGACAATTTTTTAGCTATCAAATTTAGCAAATCTTTGTCTATATTACTCATTCTATCATGTAATTTATTTAGCTCATTTACTAATATCATTGATTATTAAAACTCCTTTAACGTTTTGATAAAACTCCTTTCAAATTTCTGTGTATATCATATAATAATTTTTCTGTTGATTCCCAATTTATACAACTGTCAGTTACAGAAACACCATATTTCATTTCACTACTTAATTTTTCAGATGGTTGATTGCCTTCATTTATATTACTTTCAATCATAAGTCCAATAATTGAACGATTTCCTTCTTTAATTTGATTAACTACTGATTCAGCTACTAAAATTTGTTTTTTATAATTTTTATTTGAATTACCGTGACTACAATCTATCATTAAAGAAGGATTTAATCCTGCTTTAACCATCTCTTTTTCACATTCAAAAATGTCTTTTGGGCTATAATTAGGCGATTTTCCACCCCTTAAAATTATATGACTATCTGGATTACCTCTAGTTTGTAATAGACAAACTTGACCTGATTGATTTATCCCGACGAAACGATGTGTCATTGAAGCAGCACACATAGCATTAATTGCTGTATCCAAATTACCATCTGTTCCGTTTTTAAAACCAACTGGCATAGAAAGACCTGAAGCCATTTCACGATGTGTTTGTGATTCTGTGGTACGTGCTCCGATTGCTGACCAACTAAATAGATCACCTAGATATTGTGGACTATTAGGATCTAATGCTTCTGTTGCTAACGGTAACCCTATTTTTACTAAAGATAATAATAAGTCACGTGCTATATGTAATCCTGCTTCCATATCAAAAGAATTATCCATATAAGGATCATTTATTAATCCTTTCCATCCAATGGTTGTACGAGGCTTTTCAAAATAAACACGCATAACAAGATATAATTGATCTTTTAGTTTCTTAGAAAGTTTATATAATCTATTAGCATAATCAATAGCAGCCTTTGTATCATGAATTGAACAAGGCCCACATACTATTAAAAACCTTAAATCTCTTCCTGCAATAATATCAGAAATAATTTTTCTAGAAGCAGCAATTTGTATTTCTTGATGTGAGGTTAAAGGAAATTTAGATTTAAGTTCTTCTGGTGTAATTAATATTTGTTCGTTAGCAATATGCACATTATTTAATACATCTCTTTTCATAATTGCATACTCCATGTATTTAAACAGTACTAGAATTATATATTCTGTGTATAATAATCTGAAAAATTATAATTGGTATATTAATAATTTAATAGTTAAGTACTCACAAGAAGTATATGATTAAATAACATTAATCATATATATTCCCAATATTAAAATAATATATGTAAATATCAGTTTGTTTTTTTACTATTTAACAAATTAATACACATAAATATCATTAAAAATGATAAAAAGTCATTAAAATTAAAAGATAAAGTTAAACTATTTTGCAGATTATCTATAATATAGTATATAAAATATTTAATTCAGTCGTTCTTTAATACGTGCAGCTTTTCCTGATAATTTACGTATGTAATATAATTTAGCTTTACGAACATCACCATGACGTTTAACTAAAATACTATCTATTGCAGGAGAATAGGTTTGAAAAACTTTTTCAACTCCTTCTCCATTAGAAATTTTTCTAACAGTAAAAGAAGAAGACAAACCACGATTTCTTCTAGCTATAACAATACCTTCAAATGATTGTAGACGTTTTTTAGCGCTTTCAACTACCCAAATTTTTACTTCTACAGAATCACCCGAACGGAAATTTGGTATTTTTTTATTAATTTGTTGCTTTTCTAACTGTTTAATGATTTCTATCATAATTATCAAATCTCTTATTTATTTTAAAATCATATCTTTTTTAAATTCAGTTAATAACTTTAATTCTTCTTCAGTAAGAATTAGTTTTTTTAAAAGTTCAGGTCTTCTTAGCCAAGTTCTACCTAATGATTGTTTTAACCTCCAACGATAAATTTCGCAATGTTTTCCTGTTAATAATATATCTGGTACTTTTTTCCCTTGTAAAATTTTGGGTCTTGTATAGTGAGGACAATCTAATAATCCATTAAAAAAAGAATCATGCTCTACAGATTCATATTTACCTAATACCCCTGGTATTAACCTACTTATAGCGTCAATAAATATCATTGCAGGTAGTTCTCCGCCACTAAGTACATAATCCCCAACTGACCATTCTTCATCTATTTTAGCTTCAATTAATCTTTCATCTATACCTTTATAACGACCACATACTAAAATTAATTTATCTTGTTTAGCTAATATATTTACTGCTTTCTGATCTAGAATACGTCCCTGAGGAGAAAGATAAATTACTTTTACTTCTTCATTCCCTGCTTGTATTTTTGCTGCACAAATGGCATCAAATAATGGCTGAAACATCATTATCATACCAGGTCCGCCACCATAAGGTCGATCATCTATTGTAAAACGTTTTGTATATGTAAAATCACGAGGATTCCAAATTTGTAGTTTTATAAACCCTTTATTGATACCTCGGCCAATAACCCCATAGTTAGTGATAATTTTAAATATATCAGGAAATAAGCTAATAACACCTATCCACATTTCATTAATT
Source organism: Pantoea sp. SoEX (assembly GCF_009829945.1). Lineage (GTDB taxonomy): Bacteria > Pseudomonadota > Gammaproteobacteria > Enterobacterales > Enterobacteriaceae > Pantoea_C. The sequence continues at coordinate 75,008 of NZ_SZZT01000003.1, read as the reverse complement.
TCTTTAAATAAAAATTTTTAAAAAATAGGATTCCAATCTACTTCAATTAGTTTTTTATGAATATTTACCATCTTAATAATTTTTTTTTCAATAAAAGGAATTAAAATTTCTCCTATATTAAATTTATTTTTTATTTTTGGTTTAACAACTATAACATAGTTTGGTCCCGTTTTTATAAAATCAACTATGGTACCCATATTATATCCTTTGATGTGAATTACCTGACATTGTAATAAATCTTTCAAATAATAATTTCCATGATCTAAGGGTGGTAATTGTTTTGAATTTATAATAATTTCAATATTGATTAATTTATTAGCTATGTTTCTATCGTTTATGTTTTTTAGTTTTACAATAATAAATTTGTTATGATATTTCCAACAACTTACTTCTAATTTATACCATTTATTAATATGATTAACAAACCATGGTTGATAAAGAAAAATATCATCTAATTTTTCAGTAAAAGATAAAATCTTAATCCAGCCCAAAATACCATATACTCCTATTATCTTTCCTAAGGTAATAGGATCATTAGGATAATATTCAAGTGATTTTTTGTTTATAATCATATTATATTTTATAAAAACTTAAGTATTTTTATTTAATTTCAATAAATTATTAACTTTATTAGACAATTTTGCACCATTACTTATCCAATATTTTATGCGTTTTTCATCTAAAGATACTCTTTGTTGTGAACCACAATTAACTGGATTATAAAAACCTACATTTTCTATGAAACGACCATTGCGAGCTTTACGACTGTCAGTTACAACTAATTGATAAAACGGACGTTTTTTAGAACCATGTCTTGCCAACCGAATAACAACCATAATACCTCCTATTTGAAATTTAAAATCTAGTTTTTTTAATATTAAATATATTAATCTAATTGATAGTAAAATACTGCGAATTTTAATTCTATTTTATTTAGTAAAAATCAAGTTATACTAAACTAGTATTAAAATAATTTTACTGTTTATAAAAACTGTGTGGAAATATATTTTTTATATATCTTGACATTTTTTCTAATCCATTTTTTTTCATTTTTTTTACTATATTTTGCATATCTGTAAATTGCTTGAGTAGACGATTAACATCTTGTACTTTCATTCCTGAACCATTAGCAATACGACGTTTACGTGATCCTTTAATTATTTCGGGTTTTTTACGCTCTTTTATTGTCATAGAATTAATCATAGCTTCCATACGTATTAATATTTTATCATCTATTTGTGGTGTTGCTTCATCTGATAATTTCATTAATCCTGGAATTTTTCTTAATAAATCAGATATATTACCCATTTTACGTATCTGTTTTAACTGTTGCAGAAAGTCATTAAGATCAAAAGTATCGCCTTTCTTTATTTTTTTACTGAATTGTTCTATTTGTTCACTATCTATTTTACTTTCGATATCTTCAATTAATGATATCATATCTCCCATTCCTAATATCCGAGAAGCTATTCTTTCTGGATAAAAAGGTTCTAATGCTTCTATTTTTTCACCTACTCCTATGAATTTAATAGGTTTACCAGTTAAATGACGGATTGATAATGCTACTCCTCCTCTTGCATCACTATCTACTTTAGTTAAAAGTATACCAGTAAAAGATAACATTTTATCAAATACTTCTGCAGCATTTGCGATATCTTGACCCATCATACAATCTGCTACAAATAGAGTTTCTATTGGATTAGCTGTAGTATGTATTTGTTTTATTTCTTCCATCATAGAGTCATTAACATGAAGACGACCAGCTGTATCAATTAAGAGAATATCATAGAATTTAGTTCTTGCTTCTCTTAATGCATTTTTTACAATATGAACTGGTTCTTGATTACAATTAGAAGGATAGCAATCTACATTAATTTGATTTGATAAAGTTGCAAGTTGTGTAATAGCAGCAGGACGATAAATATCTGTAGAAACTGTCAAAACTTTTTTTTTATACTTTTCAGTAATAAATTTAGCTAATTTAACTGTACTAGTAGTCTTACCTGTACCTTGTAAGCCTACTAATAATATAGTAGCAGGTGGTACTGTTGACAAATTAATACTAGTATTTTTTTCACCCATAATATTAATTAGTTCATCACGAACAATTTTAATAAATTCTTGTCCAGGTGTCATTCGTTTATTTACTTCTTGACCAATTGCTTTTTCTTTTACAGAATTAGTAAAATTACGTACTACAGAAAAAGCTACATCAGCTTCCAATAATGCTATACGAACTTCGTGTAATGTTTCTTTTATGTTACCTTCTGTTAATCTTCCTCTACCAATAATATTATTAAAAGTTTTTGATAGACGATTAGTTAGATTTTCAAACAAATTTATCTCACTTAAAATTGATTAATTTTAATTTCAAAATAATTAATATTAATGATAACATAATATCATAATATTTATTTTTAATAAAAAATATAATGTTATCGTTTACGCAAAAAATATCTTAATTATACTACATTGTTAATTTACATGGTATAATAATTAAATTATTTTTATAATTCGCTGCTAATGTAAACAAATCTTAATATAAAAGATAATTTATATATTAAATTTACAGACTGATATGTAGTAAAATAATTATTACTAATTATATAGTATTGTTTACTCAAAAATATAAATCATTTAATTTTAATCTTAGTAAGATAAATTATTAAGATAAGTTTCAAAGTTTATAAAATCATTTTTTTCTATTTTTTTTTGTTCTAAAATTGATTTTTTTGCTTTTATTTTAAGATCTTTTTCTTGTAGTACGTTGAGTGGTTCTGTACAAAGAATATCTCGGTATTGTTTTGACAGAGATATACCAGTTTCAATAACACCATTTTGTTTTATAGCATTAAGAATTCGTGCTGAATAAGTTAATTCTGGATTATCAAAGTATAAAAATAACTCGTCACAAATTTTTTGATATATTTTGTTTTGTTCATTTTTATCTAAAATTTCTGCTACTCTACGAAGATCATGAAAAATTTTTTTTCCTATATCTGCTAAAAAGTATTTTTTATTAAATCCTACATTAATTTTCAGATTTGGTTTTCTTCCTTCTAATGTTACTATTTTCCAATTTTCATTACTATAATGAAGTTCTTCAGTACTCATGTCAGAAATATCGGATAAAATACACCAAATTAGAAATAAATCAAGAAAATATACTTGAGTTTTATTAATACCTATAGCAGAAAATGGATTTATATCAAGAGACCTAACTTCTATATATTCAATACCATTATGTAAAAGTGTATCTGAATATGATTTACCAAAACGATTAACACATTTAGGACGTATTGGAGAATAAAATTCATTTTCAATCTGGAGAATATTAGTATTAAGTTGTATCCTATTACCATATTTATCTTTGATACCTATTTCTACAAATTGTTCCCACGGTGTTTTTAATGCTATCCTTAATTTATTAACATATTCTTCAAGTGAATTAAAGGTTATTTTTAATATATTTGATACCTTATTATTGTATCCTAAATCACTTAGACGTAATGAAGTTGCATAAGGTAGCCAAAGCGTATTTTTATTATTTATCTCAAAAATGAGCTTGATATTATTATTTTTTTGTAAAAAACTAGAACATATTGCTGGAGATGCACCAAAAAGATATGGTATTATCCAACCAAAACGGTAGTAATTACGAATTAATATTAAATATCCTGCTGAAATAGTCTCTTTACAATTTTCTAAATTTTGTAAATCTGCCCATTCTTTCCAAAAGGTAACTGGTAATGAGAAATTATAATGAATACCAGATATTGTTTGCATCATCGCACCATATCTGGTCTTTAAACCTTTACGATATAAGGTTTTCATTAACCCAATATTAGATTTTCCATAATCAGCTAATTTAATTTTATTTATATCTTCAATTCTACACGGCATACTTAATGGCCATAGAAACTCTTTATTCAATATACGATAAACATAACGATGAATATCTCTTAAAAAATAAAGCATATATTCTATTCTATTATCAACTGGTGTAATAAATTCTAATAGAGATTCAGCAAAATCAGTAGTAATCCATTCATTCTGAAGAGCGGATCCTAGATCTATAGGATGTTTACTAACTGCAATATCACCATTTGGTTTAACTCTTAATGTTTCTCTTTCAATACCTCGATTAATATTTTTTAAAATAGGTAAGTTATTTTCTAACCAAGCTAATGTATTAGATATATCAGATATCACATTAACCTCCGGTTGAAGTAAGAATTTTTATAAAAAAATAGTATCAAATTTAATAATCTGTGGTTTATATAATAGATAAGTGAACTTTATAAGTTTAAATTATAGTAATCAATATAATTTGGTATTTTTATATTAACATTTTAATTTTAGTAAAATTAATGATTTAATATTAATTCAATTTATTTATTTAATTATTAATACTAATAAACAACAAATTATTTGTATAAATTTAGAGTCATTTTTTAAAAAATTATTTATTGATAAATGTAAATAAAGTAGAGAAAATTTTTTAATCATTAGGTTATCGCATCCGGGAGGATTCGAACCTCCGACCGCTCGGTTCGTAGCCGAGTACTCTATCCAACTGAGCTACGGATGCATTAATATAAAATTGCGGTGAGGGAGGGATTCGAACCCTCGAGCAGTTTTAACACCACATACTCCCTTAGCAGGGGAGCGCCTTCAGCCTCTCGGCCACCTCACCTAGAGAATTTTTATTGAATTATATGTTTATTTATATTACTTTTATATTCAAATAAGTCAAATAATTTTTAATACTAATTGCAACAATAATGTAAAATTAATAAAATAAATATAAATTAGCAATAAAGATTTTTTGTTTCTATTGAGATACTTTTTGCCTCGCTTTATTTTTAGCGAGGCATTAAACTTTTTTAAAGTATTGTTTGCTTTATTTCAGTTCTAATACGTTGATAAATTTCTTCACGATGTACAGATATTTCTTTAGGTGCTTTAACACCAATTCGAACCTGATTACCTTTAACTGCTAACACTGTTACAATTACTTCGTTTCCAATTACTAGGGTTTCACCAACTCGACGAGTTAGAATAAGCATTATTTGCTCCTTAAAATAAAATAGTCGAGCTTATATGGAGTATCTATTGCATTTATAACTAATTATTGTTTAATATCGAATGTTAACTCAAGAATGATAAATGTATGTAAGTAAACATGTACATATACAATATATTGTATATTAATGTATTTGAAGTATACTATTTTAAGTTTAACTGTATTAAACATTAATCTTAATATAAAAAAGAAAGCTAGAATAATTTTCTAGCATTATTTTATATACATTTCCGTTATTATAATTTATCAGATATCCATGGTTTAACACTTAGCAATGTTTTTTCTAATAATTTTATTTCTTTACCACTACCTCGTGCTAGATCTATTTTTCCGCCTCCATCACCGCCAATTTGTTTTGCTAAATATTTTATTAGATCATTAGCTTGAATTTTATTGGTTAAATCTTTCGTAACACTTGCTATTAGTAAAATTTTACCTTCTATTATTGTAGCTAATACTAAAACTGATGAGCTTAATTTATTTTTTAATTTTATTATTATATTATTTAACATTAAAGAGGTAAAATTATCTACTTTACTTACTAAAATTTTAGTGTTTTTTATTTCAATAACTCTATCCATTAGTAGATCAGTTTCGTAATTAACTTGATTTTTTCTTAGATTTTGTAATTCTCTTTCAATAATATTTACATGATTTATTAAATTATAAAATTTTTCGTTTAAATTACTATTATTAGTTTTCATTAAACTAGATAAAATATTTAATTGTTTTTTATTATTATTCATTTGAATAAAGGCATTTTTCCCAGTGTTCACTTCTATTCTACGAACTCCTGAAGAAATTCCATATTCAGATTTTATACAAAATAATCCTATCTCTGATGTGTTTAATACGTGAGTACCACCGCACAGTTCTTTTGAGATATTGCCTATTTTTACAATACGTACATAATTACTATATTTTTCTTTAAATAACATTTTTGCTTTTTGTAATTTTGCATTATCAATACTAATTATTTTAGTTTCAATATTTGTGTTACTAAAAATATGCTCGTTTACAATTTCTTCAATTTTATCTATTTCTTGCAATTTCAAAGGATTATAATGTAAAAAATCAAAGCGAAAATATTTATCACTTATTAATGATCCCTTTTGAACTACATGATTACCTAAAACTTTACATAATGCAGCATGAAGCAAATGTGTTGCTGAATGATTAATAGAAATAAGTTTGCGATGTATAGAATCAACTGTAGCATTACAAATATCACCTACTGAAAAATCACCAGATATTAAATTACCTATATGACAAATAGCATTACCAAATTTTATAGTATTTTTTACAATAAATTCAGAATTAGGTTTTTTTAAATTTCCTATATCTCCAATCTGACCACCAGCTTCAGCATAAAAAGGAGTTTTGTCTAGAATAATAACCACATCTTCATTATTACTATTACTAGAAGTAGTAATTTTTTCTATAGGCTTATCTGCAATGTAAATTGCTTTTATAGTAGATGATAAATCAAGTTGATCATATCCATTAAAATGAGATTGAATATTAAACAGTATTTTGTTATCATAACTACATTCAAATTTACTGAATTTACGAGCACGTATTTGTTGCAATTTCATTGCTTTTTCAAAACCTGTAATATCTAATTTAAAATTACGTTCTTTACATATGTCTTTGATTAAATCAATAGGAAATCCGAAAGTATCATGAAGACGAAATGCTATTTCTCCACTTAAAATATCGTTTTCTTTTAAATTTAATAGTTCACTATCCAATAGTGATATACCTCGTTTTAATATCTTATCAAACTGTTCTTCCTCAAATTTTAATATTCTTTCTATCTTAGCTTGATGATTACTTAAATTTTTAGCTGATTCTCCCAAAACTTCAATTAAAGGCTTAATTAACAAATATAAGAAAACTTTTTTGACTCCAAGTTTATTTCCATAACAAATTGCACGACGAATAATACGACGAAGTACGTAACCACGATTTTCATTTGAAGGAAATACACCGTCTGCAATTAAAAATGCACAACAACGTATATGATCTGCAATAACCCTGAGAGAAATATTGTTAATATCTTTAGTACAAGTAAGTTTGGCTATTTTTAAAATAAGATTTTTAAAAAAATCAATTTCATAGTTAGATTTAACATGTTGCATTACAGAAACAATTCTTTCAAGACCCATGCCTGTATCAATAGAAGGTTTTAATAAAGGTATCATTTTTCCATTAGATTGCCGATCAAATTGTAAAAAAACTATGTTCCATAGTTCAAGGTAATTGTTATTGTTTAATTTTAAATCTTTACTTAAACAATCTACTTTAATATCTCCATAATCATATATAATTTCAGTACATGGACCACAAGGGCCAGTATCTCCCATTTGCCAAAAATTATCTGATACAAATGGAAGATTATTTTGATCTCCTACCATAATGATACGATTTTTAGGAATACCTATTTCATTGGTCCATATGTCATAAGTTTCTTTATCTAATTCATAAACAGTCACTAATAAACGATTTTTAGGTATATTAAACCAGTTTATATGTGTCAACAATTCCCAAGCAAATGAAATAGCTTCTCTTTTAAAATAATCCCCGAAACTAAAATTTCCTAACATTTCAAAAAAAGTATGATGTCTTTCAGTATATCCTACATTTTCTAAATCGTTATGTTTGCCTCCTGCACGAATACAACGCTGAGATGTTACAACCCGCAAATATTTACTAGCTTCTCTGCATAAGAAAATATTTTTAAATTGATTCATTCCTGCATTAGTAAATAATAAAGTTGGATCATTATCTGGCACTAATGAGCTACTAGGTACAATTGTATGTCCTTTACTATAAAAAAAATCAATAAACATTTGACGAATCTCATTAGTACTTTTTATCATATTAATATCTGTATCCCAATTTGTTTTTTATCAAAAATAATGTTAATTATTATCGTTAACTACAGAAAAAATAGATAATTAACTATAGATTAAGTAAGTATATTTAAATAATTTTATTAATTAAATATATTATATCTCTTAAATAATTTATGTAGATAACACTTCCTTGTTAATTGAAGCATTATTGGTTACTTTGTTAGTACATAACAACATTTCTCTTAGTTTTATATCAATTTCATTTGCTATTATCGTATTTTTTTTTAGAAAAGAACTAGCATTGAATTTACCTTGACCAATTTTATTTTCTTTATAACTATACCAAGATCCTGATTTATCAATTATGCCATGTTTTACACCTAATTCTATTAGTTCTCCAAAAATATTAATACCTTCTCCATACATGATTTGAAAATCTGCTTGTTTAAATGGAACGGCTATTTTATTTTTTACTACTTTAACACGAGTTTCACTTCCAATAACATTATCTCCTTCTTTTATTGCACCAATACGACGTATATCAAGCCGAATGGAAGCATAGAACTTTAATGCATTACCTCCAGTAGTAGTTTCAGGATTACCGAACATAACACCTATTTTCATACGAATCTGATTAATAAATATCAACAAAGTATTTGATTGTTTAAGATTACCTGCTAGTTTACGCATAGCTTGACTCATCATACGTGCTGCAAGACCCATATGTGAAGCACCAATTTCTCCTTCAATTTCAGCTTTAGGAGTTAAAGCAGCTACAGAATCAACAATTATAACATCAATAGCTCCTGATCTTGCTAAAGCATCACAAATCTCTAAAGCTTGTTCACCAGTATCTGGTTGTGAACATAGTAAATTATCAATGTCAACACCAAGTTTTTTGGCATATGTTGGATCAAGAGCATGTTCAGCATCAATGAAAGCACAAGTTTTTCCTTTAAGTTGAGCAGCAGCTATGACCTGAAGAGTTAAAGTTGTTTTGCCTGATGATTCAGGACCATATATTTCGACTATACGACCTAAAGGAAGTCCTCCTGCACCTAAAGCAATATCTAAAGATAAAGAACCTGTTGATATAGTTTCTACATCCATTGATCTATCTTCCCCCAAACGCATTATAGAACCTTTGCCAAATTGTTTTTCAATCTGAGATATTGCAACTTCTAATGCTTGCTTTTTGTTTTCATCAATTGCCATTTAAACTCCCATTTTTAATTGACAAACAATTACTAATTTATTTAATTTATTAAAATTTTTTCATAAAAGATTTGTAAGGCAAAATATACTGATTGATATCTTATTATATCACGATTACCATTAAATTGTTTATGCATGATAAATACTTTATTATCTATCGTAACAAAACCAAACCATACTGTACCAATTGGTTTTTCAATATTCCCGCCACTAGGTCCAGCTATTCCACTAACTGCAATAGAATAAGAAGAACCTGATTTATATTTTGCAGCTAAAGCCATTGCACGTACAGTATTTTCACTTACTGAACCAAATTTTGTTAATAATTTTTTATTTATACCAAGTAATTTTTCTTTAGCTTTATTACTATACGTTATGAATCCACAGTCAAACCAATTAGAACTACCAGCATTATCAGTAAGAATTTTAGATATCCAACCGCCTGTACAAGATTCAGCGCAGGAAATAGTTGCTTTCTGTATTTTTAATGCATTACCTACTTGTTTGCTAATTAGTTGTATTTTAGAATAAAACATAACTTTTTCTGTATTTTTATTTTAAATATATAATCATGATTATATAAAATATTGTAATAATATAAAAGGTCTATAATTTTTATTTTATATTTTTATATAAATATTATAAATTTAATGATTTTATTTTTAATAAATTATTTATTGTTCCACTTATGAATAATAAACATAATATTGTGTTGTAATAAATTAATAATGATTAAAGAAAATTTTTTAATTATAAGAGAGATATCATGAATAATGATTCACATACACCTATGATGAAACAATATTTAAAAATTAAATCTGAATATCCTGATATGTTATTATTTTATCGTATGGGAGATTTTTATGAACTATTTTATGATGATGCTAAAAAAGCATCTAAATTATTGGAAATATCTTTAACTAAAAGAGGTCAATCTGCTGGAAAACCCATTCCAATGGCAGGTGTTCCTCATCATAACATTGATAGTTACTTAACTAAACTAGTACAGTTAGGAGAATCTGTAGCACTATGTGAACAAATAGAACATTTATCTTTATCACAAAATAAAGGATTAGTGAATCGAAAAGTTGTTCGTATTATTACTCCTGGTACTATTAGTGATGAAGCTATGCTACAGGAAAAATATGATAATATAATAGCAGCTATTATTCAAAATAAATGTAGTTATGGTTATGCTACTCTAGATATGGCTTCTGGTCGTTTTCTTCTAAAAAACTTAAATAATGCTGAACTTATGTCTATCGAATTATACAATACTAATCCTTCAGAATTATTGTATCCTGAAGACTTTCATAATTTTTCATTAATTAAAAATTATAGAGGATTAAGAAGTAGACCTTTATGGGAATTTGAAATTGATACGGCATATCAACAATTAAATTTACAGTTTGGAACTAAAGAACTAAAAGGATTCGGTATAGAGAATAATTTTTTAGCTTTAAGAGCAGCTGGTTGTTTATTACAATACGTAAAAAACACTCAATGTACTGATATAATCCCTCATATTAAATCGGTAATTATACAACATCCACAAGATAATGTCATAATTGATCAAAATACATGTCGTAATTTAGAAATAATAAAAAATTTAGAAGGTGGTACTAAAAATACATTAGATGAAATATTAAATTTAACAGTAACATCTATGGGAAATAGAATGTTAAAAAGATGGTTGCAGACACCGATTCGTGATATTGATATTATAAATCAACGTCAGGAATCTATTTTAGAATTAAAAGACTGCTATGAAGAAATACAACCTATTTTACAAAAAATAGGAGATTTGGAACGCATATTAGCACGTATAGCACTTCGTTCTGCTAGACCACGTGATTTTGTTAGATTACGTTGTGCTTTGCAACAATTTCCTGAACTAAATCAAGTTACAGCACAATTTAAGGCAAAAAAATTAAGAAAAATATTTAGACAAATAGGAGAATTCAAAGAACTGCGTAATTTACTTGAACAAGCGATAGTTGAATTTCCACCTATGCTTATTAGAGAAGGGGGAGTTATTGCTTTAGGTTACAATGAAGAACTTGACAAATGGCGTAATTTAGCAAAGGGTGCGGAAAATTATTTGAAAAAAATTGAAATGAAAGAGCGTAAAAATTTATCATTAGATACATTAAAAATAGGTTTTACTAAGATATATGGATATTACGTCCAAGTAAGCAAAAGTCAAGTCAATAAAATTCCTAATCATTATATACTTCGTCAAACATTAAAGAATGTGAATCGTTATATTATTCCTGAATTAAAAGAATATGAAAATAAAATAATAATTTCTAAAGAAAAATCCTTATCATTAGAAAAATTTTTATATGAATCAATATTTGATTATATTATGCCGTACACTGAATCACTTCAACTTAGTTCACAAGCATTAGCTAAATTAGATGTGTTAAGTAACCTAGCAGAACGTGCTCATAACCTTAATTATTGTAGACCTGTATTACAAAAAGAACCCAAGATAAATATTGTAGATGGACGTCACCCGGTAGTAGAAAAAGTATTAATAGAACCTTTTATTCCAAATTCAATATCTTTATCCAAGAAAAATAGAATGCTAATTATTACCGGACCAAATATGGGTGGTAAAAGTACATATATGCGTCAAACAGCATTAATAGTTTTAATGGCATATATAGGAAGTTTTGTGCCAGCAAAAGAAGCATTAATAGGAAATTTTGATCGTATTTTTACAAGAATTGGTGCATCTGATGATTTAGCATCTGGCCGTTCAACTTTTATGGTTGAAATGACTGAAGCAGCAAATATCTTGCATAACTCCACTAGTAATAGTTTAGTTATCATGGATGAAATTGGCAGAGGAACTTCAACATACGATGGTCTTGCTTTAGCATGGTCTTGCGCAGAATATATTAATAATAAAATTAAAGCTATTACATTATTTGCAACACATTATTTTGAGTTAACTTTTATTAAAGAAAAATTTATAGGTATAACAAACGTATATTTCGATGCAATAGAACATGAAGATAAAATAGCATTTATGCATACTGTTAAAAATGGAAGTATGAACAAAAGTTATGGTTTTTCTGTAGCTTTACTAGCTGGAATTCCTAAACAAGTTATCAACTTAGCAAAAGAAAAATTAAATGAGTTAGAGATAGAAAACAGTAATTTTCGCTCTAACTCAACTTCAGCTATTACCAATGATTCTTTGTTAATACCGGTAGAAAAAAAAACTACATCTGTTATACAGAATATCATTAAAAAAATAGATCCAGATAATATAACACCAAATGAAGCTATTAATTTAATATATATTTTAAAATCGATAAAAAGCTAAAAATACACTTTAGAATTTTATAATTATCCTATTTGCAAAATAACGCTTCAATATTTAAACCATGAGATTGTAAAATTTCACGCAATCGTCGTAATCCTTCAACTTGAATTTGACGTACCCGCTCTCTTGTTAATCCAATTTCACGACCAACATCTTCTAAAGTTGCAGCATCATATCCTAATAAACCAAATCTGCGTGATAACACTTCTCTTTGTTTTATGCTTAACTCAAATAACCATTTAATTATACTTTGTTTCATATCATCATCTTGAGTAGCATTTTCAGGACCATTATCTTTCTCATCTGCTAATATATCTAATAAGGCTTTTTCAGAATCCATACCTAATGGCATATCAACTGAAGTAATATGTTCATTTAATTTTAACATACGATTAACATCGTCAACCGATTTGTCTAATTTTTCTGCTATTTCTTCTGCACTAGGTTCGTGATCTAGTTTATGAGAAAGTTCACGAGCAGTACGTAAGTAAACGTTTAATTCTTTCATAATATGGATAGGTAAGCGAATAGTACGAGTTTGGTTCATAATAGCTCTTTCTATAGTTTGACGTATCCACCAAGTAGAATAAGTAGAAAAACGAAAACCCCGCTCTGGATCAAATTTTTCTACAGCCCTAATTAAACCAAGATTACCTTCTTCAATTAAATCTAATAGTGCCATACCTCTGTTACTATAACGACGAGCTATTTTTACTACTAATCGTAAATTACTTTCTATCATGCGTTTACGAGAGAAAATGTCACCTTGTAAAGCACGTCGAGCAAAAAAAACTTCTTCTTCTGCAGTTAATAAAGGAGAATACCCTATCTCACCTAGATACAATTGCGTAGCATCTAAAATTCTTTGAGTAGCTCCTGGAAGTATTTCTTCTTCTATAATGTCATCATCTCCTAATTCTGTTTCGATAAAATCATTACTATCAAAAATTTCATTTTTATATTCTTCAAAATCTACATTTTCATGCATTTTAGATTTTAGTATATCATGATTCATACTCGGTCCTACCCGTGATCTCAAAGCAAAATAGTTTCTGCCAGATTGCGCTGTAATTTATAACACAACGTTTACGGATTCTTCCTTATAAATAACGAATTTCAAAATATAATGTTATAAAACTAATTTCTATAAATTATTCATATTTAGAAATATCCTTTATAGTTTGATTTTTCGTATTGTTTTTGAACCAAAAACATATCTTATTTATAGATATATAAAATAATAATTAACAATTTAGTGATATATCATTATATAATAATATTATTGATTTTATATCAAAAATCAATTGTTATTCATTAAATAATGATTTGATTTTTTATTTAAAAAACATGACTTCAAGTCATTAATTATTAATATTAACTATTTAATTTAAAATATTTTTAATTTTAGCTAATCAAAATTTATAATCTTAAAATTAATTCCCTTACGAAAAAGCAATTTTTTATATTACTAAAGTTAAAATATCAAATAGATAAAACTTACATAATATCCTGTTATGTAATTTAAAATTAGCCTAGTTAATTTTATAATATATTTATCTTTAATACAAGTATTAAAGATAAATATATTATAACTGTTAAGTTTTATTACAGTTAAAAATAATTTTATTATATTTGAATTTCTAGTGCTATTTATATAAATTTAGACTAAAAATTATATTAATTATATAACTTAATAACATAAATTATCAAAATAAGAACAGGGGAATAAATATTTATAGAAGATGATAATTATTGTAAATAATTTTATACTTTAGATTATTTATCTATATGAATGATTTATAAAAAATAAATAATTAATAATATTTTGTTTAAAATTAGCAATTTTTTAATATCAATACTACGGCTTCACATGCAATTCCTTCTTCACGACCAATAAACCCTAATTTTTCTGTTGTAGTAGCTTTTATATTAATCTTATTCATGTGACAATTAATATTTTTAGAAATATTAAAGCGCATTTGTTTAAAATATGAAATAAGTTTTGGAGCTTGTGCTATAATCGTTAAATCTATATTTCCTATATAATATCCCTTGAAAACTATATCTTGCCATACCTTATCTAGTAAATAAAAACTATCAATTTTTTTAAAACTAGGATTTGTATCTGGAAATAAAGTTCCTATATCACCCATTGATGTAGCTCCTAAAAAAGCATCAATGAGAGCATGTATAACAACATCTCCATCGGAGTGTGCTATTAAACCATATTCAAAAGGTATGATTACTCCTCCAAGCACAAGAGGATTATCAATATTACTTTTGCTAAAAGCATGAACATCAAAACCATGTCCGATACGTATCATTATTCGATACCATAACAATTTTTATTAAGGTAAAATTCTGCAATTAATAAATCTTCAGGATAAGTTATTTTTATATTATCATTACGTCCCTGTATTAATAGAGGATAATAACCGCAATATTCTAAAGCTGAAGCTTCGTCTGTAATATTTATTCCTTTTTTCATAGCTAGTTTCAGACAGGAGGTAATTAATGGGTAATAAAAAAATTGTGGTGTCATAGCACGCCATAAATTTGCACGTTCTATTGTTTTTTTAATAATATCATTATTATCATTACTAAGTTTTATAGTATCAATTACAGGAACAGCTAATATTCCCCCTATATTACTTTTATAACGTATTTTTATTAACCGATCTAAATCTTCTCCATGCAAACATGGTCTTGATGCATCGTGTATTATTACCCAATTGGAATCACTTACAGCTTGTAGACCAGATAAAACGGATTGAGCTCTAGTTTTTCCTCCTGAAACACATATTATTCTACTATTATGTGCTATAGGAAGTTTATAAAAATACTTATCATTATCACTTAAAACGACAATAACTTGATTAATATAATACTTAGAAAGTAAAACAGAAATACAGTGTTCAATAATAGTTTTTTTACCAATAATTATATATTGTTTTGGTATTGATATTTGCATCCGTTTACCAATACCAGCAGCTGGTACTATAGCAACTATATTTTGTTTGATAAACAATTTATCCATGGTTAAAAATAAATGATTCTTTATCTACTATATAAAATTACCATTATCAATATAGTTATAAAGATGTTTTTTACTTTAATAAAAAATTTTCAAAAGTTAATTAAATAATACCTCTTATTTTTAGTAAATCTAACAAATTATTGACTAATTTATTAATTGATTCTTCACCATTTAACTGGATATCTGGTTTTTCTGGAATTTCATATTTATTGTCAATGCCTGTAAAATCACACAATTTTCCAGAACGAACTTGTTCATATAAGCCTTTAGGATCTCTTGCTTCACAAGTACTTAATGGAGTATTAATAAATACTTCAATAAACTGATCTTTATTAAATAAATTTCGTATCATTTCCCTGTCTTTTCGATAAGGAGAAATAAAAGCAGTAATTACTAATAAACCAGCATCTACCATTAATTTTGCTATATGACCTATTCGACGTATATTTTCTTTGCGATCTAAATTACTAAAACCTAAATCACTACATAATCCACAACGCAAATTATCTCCATCTAACAAATAAGTTTTAATATTCATATCATATAGTTTTTGTTCTAAAAAATCTGCAATAGTGGACTTACCAGAACCAGAGAGACCAGTAAACCATAAAACTGTAGCTTTATGTCTATTTTTATCTTCTCTTAATCTACGTGTAACAGTATGGCGGTACCAACTTATATTTTTATGTTGCATAATTTTTATTTCTTCAATAAATCTCGGACGTTCCAATGTGGAAAATAATTGCGAATTAGTGAATTTAATTCTAATTCAAAATTACTATACTTGTCATTATAATTTTTAACATCAATTTTTTTTTCATATATCATGCCTGCACCCATAGTAGAATTACTAATGCGATCAATAAAAATTAATCCACCAGTTACTTTATTTTCCTTAAAGGTATCTATGATGACAGGTTCTTCAAAATTTATCTTTACTAATCCAATACTATTCAATATTAAATTATTGACTTTATATTTTTCCATAGAATTCATATTAATTTGATGTATTATTTTTTCTACATTAATAACAACTATTTTACTAGCTATTTTAATATAATAACTTTGATTTACTTTCATAGGTTTTTCTGACATCCAAACAATTGTAACAAATGCGCTATTTACTGGTTTTATATTATCGTCGACATCTAAAATTAAATCTCCTCTGCTGATATCAATTTCATCTTTTAAAATTAAAGTAATCGCTTGACCAACAGTTGCTCTGTTTAAATCACCATCAAAAGTGACAATACGTGCTATGCTAGACTCTAAACCAGATGGAAGAACTTTTATACTTTGTCCCATAGTTATGTTACCTGAAGCTACAGTCCCACAATAACCACGAAAATCTGTATTAAAACGGTTTATATATTGTACTGGAAAACGCATAGGTTGATCATTGATTACTTTATGTAAATCAGTATTTTCTAATATATCTAATAAAGTATTACCATTATACCAAGTCATTATTGTACTTCTAGACACTACATTATCACCCCTAAGAGCAGATATTGGAACAAAATCAACTTTTAAATCTTTAGGTAATTTTATTGAAAAATCAATATAATCTTTTTTAATTTTATTAAATATATCAAAATCATAATTAATTAAATCCATTTTATTAACAGCTACTATTAATTGCTTAATATTTAATAAAGTAGATATAAAACTATGTCTACGAGTTTGAGCAACTATTCCTTTGCGGGCATCTATTAATATTATAGCTAATTGACAAGTAGAAGCACCAGTTACCATATTTCTAGTATATTGATCGTGTCCAGGAGTATCAGCAATTATAAAATTTCTTTTTGCAGTAGAAAAATATCTATATGCTACATCAATTGTAATTCCTTGCTCCCGTTCAGCCTGTAATCCATCAACAAGCAGTGCTAAATTAAGTTTTTCACCTTGAATACTATAACGCTTACTATCATTATACAACAACGATAGCTGATCTTCATGTATATAACAACAATCATGCAACAGACGACCAATTAAAGTACTTTTACCATCATCTACATTACCACAAGTCAGAAAACGTAGTAGATCTTTATCTTTTTGTGCAAATAACCAATTTTTAATACCATTTTTCTTAATATTATTCTTAATATCTTCTACTACATCATTCATCTACTTAATTCCTTAAAAATATCCTTGTCTTTTTTTATGTTCCATGGAATTTGATTGATCTACATCAATTAATCGGTCTTTACGTTCGCTAGTTCTAGATAATATCATTTCTTCTATAATTTCTTCTAGTGTTTGTGCAGTGGATTCAACAGCACCAGTTAAAGGCCAGCATCCTAGAGTACGAAAACGTACCATACGCTTTTCTATTAATTCATGTTCTTCTAGATTTATTCTATTATCATTAATCACAATAATCATATTACCTCTTTTTAGAACAGGACGTTTCGCTGCTAAATAAAGTGGTACAATTTTAATTTTTTCTAAAAGAATATATTGCCATATATCTAGTTCAGTCCAGTTTGATAAGGGAAATACACGAATACTTTCACCTTTATTAATTTGTCCGTTATAGTTGTTCCACATTTCAGGTCTTTGATTTTTAGGATCCCATCGATGAAACCTATCTCTAAAAGAGTAAATTCTCTCTTTTGCTCTAGATCTTTCTTCATCACGACGTGCTCCACCAAATGCTGCATCAAATCTATATTTGTTTAGAGCTTGTTTTAAAGCATCTGTTTTCATTATGTCAGTATATTTTGTACTACCATGTATAAAAGGATTAATACCCATATTAATCCCTTTTAAATTTCGATGAATTAATAATTCTGCTCCTATTGATTGAACTATACGATCACGAAAATCATACATTTCACTAAATTTCCAACCTGTATCTATATGTAATAAAGGAAATGGAATTGGAGCAGGATAAAATGCTTTTTGTGCTAAATGTAACATTACTGAAGAATCTTTGCCGATAGAATACATCATTACTGGATTTGTAAATTCTGATATAACTTCTCGAATTATATATATACTTTCTGCTTCTAATTGATATATGTGATTTAATTTCTCAGATGTCATATTATTGCCTCATGATAAGTTAATAATACAAGAAGATTTAGGAGGTTTATATTTAACTTTGTCATTAAACCATGAAAGTTTATTATGAAGATTAACGATATCTCCTATTACTATTATTGCAGGAGTAGATACTGAGGCTGCTAAAGATCCTAATTGCTCTAATGTTCCAATTAATACTTTTTGATCTTGTAGTGTTCCTTTACTAATAACTGCTACTGGAGTAGATTTAGTGCAACCTTTATAAATTAATAGATTACTAATCTTGGTTGCTGTTATGATTCCCATATAAATAACTAATGTTTGACCTTTAAGTATAAGAGCAACACAATTATTAAGATTATTTTCTAAATGATAATGACCTGTAATAAAAGTAACGCTTTGAGAATAATTACGATGAGTTAGTGGAATACCAGCATATGTAGTAGCACCTGTTGCTGCTGTTATTCCAGGAACAACTTGAAATGGAATACCAGCTTCTTTTGCGGCTAGAATTTCTTCACCTCCTCTTCCAAAAATAAATGGATCTCCACCTTTTAGTCGTACTACGTATTTTCCCTGTAATGCTAATTTGACTAAAATTGCATTAATTTCTTTTTGTGAAAATAAATGAGATCCAATTTTTTTACCAACAAAAATAAAATCAGCATCTTTACGTACTAGCTCTAATACTTCTTTACTGACTAAATTATCATATAATACTACATCTGCTAACTGCATTACTTGTAAAGCTCGTAGAGTCAACAAACCACTATCTCCAGGTCCGGCACCTACTAAAAAAATTTCACCTGTATAGTTTGATTGATTATTTAATGAATGATTTAAAATTAGTTTTACTTCTTTTGAATTGCTTTTTAATAT
Source organism: Pantoea sp. SoEX (assembly GCF_009829945.1). Lineage (GTDB taxonomy): Bacteria > Pseudomonadota > Gammaproteobacteria > Enterobacterales > Enterobacteriaceae > Pantoea_C. The sequence continues at coordinate 55,566 of NZ_SZZT01000003.1, read as the reverse complement.
TTGATTAACTAAAGGTCCATTAAATATTCTTTCCCAAAAACGACGTCTGTCGGATAAAGAAAAAAATTTTTTTTTAACTTTATTACGCCATTTGCCAGCTATTATAGCAATTTCATTTATATTTTTTGGTAATAATGCTTCTAATTTTTCTTTTAATACTCTAACTAATATAGGGGATGTTGCACTAGAAGATATGGCTAATATTATAGGGAAGCGGTTTATAATAGAAGGAAATATAAAATTACAATTTAGTTTATCATCTACTACATTAACTAATTTATATCTGATATTTGCTTCTAAATATATATTCTTATTAAGAACAGTATCATTTGTTGCTGCTATTACTAAAAATACACTATCTATCTGTATAGGATCAAATTTGGTAGATATCCATTCAATATGATATATTTCCATAAGTTCCTTTATTTCATTACAGATGTTACTTGCAACAATTTTAATGTAAGCACCGGCACGATGTAGTTGATCAATTTTTCTTTTAGCTATAATGCCTCCACCAATAACTAGAACTGGACGGCTATGCAAATTAACAAATATGGGTAAATAATTCACTTTAACATTAACCATAATGACATATTATTTTTTAACTTGAATTATACCTCTGGGTATTTATTACAATTAAATGATGAATTATTATGAGTAGTTACTGAATAGAATAAATATTTGATTGAAAGCTATCTTAAAATACTATATTAAAAATATATAAATTACTTTTTATAATTATAAATATAAAATCAATTAAATTATTTAGATTAAGAAATAAAATAAAATTAAAATTATAATCCTTATTATAAACAATTAATTTTCATGAATTCCACATTCACGTTTTATACCAAAAAAACGAGTATCTTCTTCTTTCATGCCTGGTTTCCAAATGCTAGTAGTATGAATATCTCCTAAAGATAAGTAGCCTTTATCCCATAAAGGATGGTATTTTAAGTTATGTTTTTTCAAATATTTATAAATTTTATGATTATCCCAATCTATAATAGGTAATATCTTAAAAATATTACGTTGCATTGTTAATACCGATAAATTAGACCTACTGATAGCTTGAGTACGACGTAAACCAGCAAACCAACTCTTTATATTTAGAGATTGAAAAGCAAAGTTGATAGGATCTATTTTATTTATTTGGTTATATTTATTGATTCCTTTTATGCCTTGTTGCCATAATTTTCCATAGCGTGCTTCTTGCCATGCAGGAGAAATTTTAGGGCGAAAAACACATAAATTTAGACTAAATTGATTAACTAATTCATCAATAAATCTATAAGTTTCTGGAAACAAATATCCAGTATCTATTAAAATTACTGGAATATCGGGCTTTAAACTTGTCACTAAATGTAAACAAACAGAAGCTTGAATGCCAAAACTAGAAGATAAAGTATGAGCACTAGGTAAATTTTCTAAAGCCCAAGAAATTCTATCTTCTGCTGAATAAGATTCCAACTGAACATTTATTTCAAGTAATATTTTTTCTTGTTCTGATTTTGATATTGTTTCAAAAATTGAAAAATCTGAAAAATTTAATGCAATCATATCTTTTATTCCCAAAAATCTCTAGCTGGATCTAAAACTGGTTTTATTATTCCAGCTCTTATTACAAAATCACCAAAATCTTCATCATTATAACTTTCTTTTGACCAATGTTTTATCAATTCGGAAATGTGAGAAATAATCTCAATTTCATTGATATTTTCACGATACATTCGAGCAATTCTTGTGCCTATTCTGTTACCTCCTATATGTAAGTTATAACGTCCAATACCTTTACCTATTAAACCAATTTCAGCTAACATAGCTCTACCACAACCATTAGGACAACCTGTAACTCTTAATATTATGTATTTTTCTCCTATACCATTAGATTGCATTATCTTTTCTATTTTTGTGATGAAGTTTGGCAAAAAACGTTCAGCTTCTGCCATAGCCAACGGACAAGTAGGGAAAGAAACACAAGCCATAGAATTTTTTCTTTGTGCTGATATGTTATTTATTAAACCATATTTAAGTGCAATGGATTCAATATTTGTTTTTTTATTTTCTTCAACTCCAGATATAATTAAATTTTGATTAGCTGTGATACGAAAATATCCTCGATGAAATTTTGCTATTTCAGCTATTCCTTTCTTTAAATGATATTTCGGATAATCTATTATACGTCCATTTTCAATAAATAATGTTAAATGCCATTTTTTATCTATACCTTTAATCCATCCAATACGATCACCTCTAGTATTTAATTGATAAGGAATACTGGGTTGTAATTTAATACCGGATCTTAATTCTATTTCTTTTTTAAAAATTTCAATACCTACACGTTCTAATGTATACTTGGTTTTAGCATTTTTACGATTGGTACGATTACCCCAATCTCGTTGTATAGTAATTACCGCAGTAGCAACATCTAGTATTTTTTCAATTGAGAAGAAACCAAAATCAGTAGCTGTACGAGGATAAGTTTTTTTATTGCAATGTTCTATAGACAAACCTCCTCCTATTAATAAATTAAAACCGATTAATTCTCCATTTTTTACAATAGATATAAAATTAAGATCATTTGCATGTAAATCAACATCATTATGAGGAGGAATCACAATTGTAGTTTTAAATTTGCGTGGTAGATAAGTTTTACCCAATATAGGTTCTATATCTGTATTTATATTTATATTTTTATCTAACCAAATTTCTTCATATGCTTTTGTACGCGGTAAAAAATGATCAGAAAGTCTTTTTGCTAAGTTATAAACTTTTTGATGTAGCGTTGATTCAAGAGGGTTAGAAGTACATAGTACATTACGATTAACATCATTAGCAGTAGCCAATGAATCTAGACCTATTTTATGTAACATTTTGTGAGTGGATTTGATATTCTTCTTAAGAATACCATGAAATTGAAATGTTTGACGATTTGTTAAACGAATACTACCGTAAGTGGTTTTATTACTAGCAAAATTATCAATATTCAGCCATTGTTCTGTTGTAATAACACCTCCTGGTAATCTACAGCGTAACATTACAGAATATAATGGTTCTAATTTTTGTCGCATGCGTTCAATTCTAATATCTCTATTATCTTGCTGATACATACCATGAAAACGAATCAGTAAAAAATTATCTCCAGTAAAACCACCGGTAATTTCATTTTCAAGATCTTGAATAATAGTACCACGCAAGTAGTTACTTTGTTCTTTTACACGTTCTGCATCTTCTAATTGTCCTTTGACAACTAAAACATTGGTTTGATATTTTTCATTCATTAGTAAACATCTCTTTTATACCGTTGTTTAACACGTAACTCGTTTAGGAAATATTCAGCTTTTTCAACTTCCATATGACCTTGTTTAGAAAAAACTTCTATTAGAGCTTTTTCAACATCTTTTGCCATACCGTTAGCATCTCCGCAAACATAAATATATGCTCCTTCATTAATCCAATTCCATATATCCTTTCCATTATTACGAATTTTATCTTGTACATAAATTTTTTCAGATTGGTCACGTGACCATGCTAAACTTATCTTATTAATAACACCTTTTTTTACATATTCTTGCAATTCAAGTTGATATAAAAAATCTTCTGTAAAACAATGATTACCAAAAAATAGCCAATTTTTACCAGAAGCATTATCATATTCACGCTGTTGCATAAATGATCTAAAAGGAGCAATACCAGTACCAGTACAAATCATAATTATTGGCATTGTTTTATCTGTCGGTAAACGAAAAATATCATTTTTCTCTATAAATAAACTTATTTGATCTCCTTCTATACAATTAGCTAACCAAGTGGATGCTCCTCCACCTCTACAATAATTTTCAATACTAAAATTAACTATACTAACTGTAATATGTATTTCATCTTCAACTTCATCTTGTGATGAAGATATAGAATATAATCTAGGTGTTAAAGGACGCAATAAACTAATTAATTGTTCTGGCAATAAATTAATTGGATTCAAACGAATCATATCAACGATAGGATAAAAATTTGCATATTCCTTTAATTTACTCTTATCATGTGATATGGAAAGTAAATTTTCATTTTTTGATAGTGCAGCATATTTTTTTACTATACTATTGCTGTTTTTTGTTAGTTCGAAATTATGTTTTAAAGCATCTTTAATTAATACAATATCATTTTTAATTTTAATTGGTTCATTACCTTGTAAACCGACTAAATGTAATATTTCACTAATTAGATTATTATTATTTTTATACCATACTCCAATTGCATCACCTGGATAATACAATATATCAGAATTACTTATATCAATTTCAATATGACGTATATCTTTCTCTGAATTTCTACCAGTTATCTTTTGATTTATCAAACAATTAGCATTAAACGGATTTTGTTTATTGTAATGATTTATAAAACCTTTATTATCGTTTTTTGTAAGTTGTTCCAGTGATGATTTGTTAGTTATATGACTATTAAGTTTTTTTATTATTGAGTCACACCAAATTTGCATTTGATCTTCATAGTCAATATCAGCATCAACTCTATTTATTAATCTTTTTGCGCCTAATTCAGATAGTCTATTATCGAAATCTTTCCCAGCTTTGCTAAAAAATTCATATGATGAATCTCCTAAACCAAATACTGCAAATGAAGTGTTATTCATTTTCAGAGCTCTTTTTGACATTAAATATTTATACAGAGATATAGATTCTTCTGGAGGTTCACCTTCCCCTTGAGTAGATATTATTATTAGTAGTATTTTCTCTTGATGTATTTTTTTAAATTTATAGTTGCTAGCATTAATTAAGTTAGTAGATAATTTAGCTAGTTTAAGTTTTTCATTAAACCACTGAGCTAAACGTCTAGCATTACCTGTTTGTGATGCAGATAAAATTGTTATTTTAGGTATTTCTTTTTTTATAGATATATTTTTTTTTGTAGATATATTTTTGTCAGCTACACCATAAAGGTATCCTGAAATCCATAATAATTGATCGTCTGATAAATCTTTTATAATAGAATGCAACTTATCTACTTGTTCCAAATTAATTGGAATTTTAAGATCAGAAAATCTTTCATAATTGTTCATCTAATTAATAGTGCCACTATTTGGTAATTTTATTTGTAAATTTGATATTTTGAAGTTAAAATTAGCAAATTATAATTTAATAATTAAATAAACCTTAAATATATTAAATAACTAAATAGACAATAAAATAAAATATTTATTGTTAATGTTTGCTTCAAAAAATAGAAGTTTTTATATATAATCTATTAAAAATTTAATTAAAAAACAAAATGAATATAAATACTATATATGCCGATGATATTATTCAAAAAATTTAAATTTGAAGCTGCACATTTCTTGCCCTATGTAAAAACTAACCACAAATGTAGTAAGGTGCATGGACATTCATTTCTAGTAACATTAGAAATCACCGGAGAAATAAACCCAAAAACTGGGTGGTTAATAGATTTTTCTGAAGTAACTGAAATATTTAAACCAATTTATGATCGGTTGGATCATAGTTATCTTAATGAAATTCCGGGATTAGAAAATCCTACTAGTGAAATTTTAGCACAATGGATTTGGAATCAACTAAGACCTAATTTGCCTTTTTTAAGTGCAGTAACGATTCAAGAAACATGTACCTGTGGATGCACATATAGAGGAAAATAATATGAAATATTATTGTTAATAACATATAAAAAACATTGAAATTATAGTTTTTGTAGGCAATATATTATTTATAATTAAAATTATTTAATACTTAAGTACTTATGTGTTTGAATAGATAAATGCCAATTATGAGATATGCAATTTTTTATACAAATATCAGTTGCAATTTGACTACAACTAACAGGTTGTAAGGAAATAATACGTTTTTTATTATCGTTAACTTGTAGTAAAATTGAATCTAATAAATTAATATCATTTTCATTTTCTACTAAATATTTTATTTCATCTGATCTGAATAAAGGTTGTGATAATATCGGATAATCTTTATTTACATTGATCTTTGGTGAAACAGTTACCCATGTTTTCTCAGAACAGTAAATTTTATAAGTACCACTTGTTTCTAATTGACAAAAAAAACCGGCTTTTTCTAAGGCAAAAGTCAACGGACGAAGATCATATATTGACGGTTCACCACCAGTAATTACTATATGATTTATATTCCATTTTTGTCGTTCAATTATCTTTACTATAAATGTAGAACTTAAATAACACCAAATATTATTTTCTGTTTTTTTAGATAAAATATCTTCTAATAAACCAATTCTACTTTTTAATTTTTTCCAGGTATATTTAGTGTCGCACCAACTGCAATTTACTGGACATCCCTGAAAACGAATAAAAATAGCCGGAATACCAGTATATAATCCTTCACCCTGTATAGTATGAAATATTTCATTAATTGGATAAATCATCTTAAATACATTTACTTAAAATAATTAAAAGTTATTTTATGACTAAGATTGTCTTCTATACGAAGTAATTGGTTATACTTAGCTACACGTTCTGAACGACTTAATGATCCTGTTTTAATTTGACCTGCTGCAGTACCTACTGCTAAATCAGCTATTGTAGTATCCTCTGTTTCTCCAGAACGATGAGATATTATTGTTTTATAATTAGCATTTTTTGCCATTTTAATGGCCGCCAAGGTTTCTGTTAGTGAACCAATTTGATTGTATTTTATTAATATGGAATTAGCAATTCCTTGATCTATGCCTTTTTTAAGAATTTTAGTATTAGTTACAAATAAATCATCACCAACTAATTGTATTGTTTTTCCTAAAATTTTAGTTTGATAAGCAAATCCATCCCAATCAGATTCATCTAAACCATCTTCTATTGAAGTAATTGGATATTTTTCAGTTAGTTCTCTTAAAAAATCAGTAAATTTTTCTGAGGTAAATGTTTTATTTTCTCCTTTTAAATGGTATAAATTTCTTCTATAAAATTCAGAGGCAGCACAATCTATAGCTAAAGTGATATCGGTACCTAATTCATAACCAGTCATTATTATAGCTTCAATTATAATGTCTAAAGCTTCGGTATTAGATTTTAAATTTGGTGCATATCCTCCTTCATCTCCTACATTTGTACTCATTTCATTATTTCTAAGTACTATAGATAAATTATGAAATATTTCTGCACTCATACGAATAGCTTCTTTAATATTTTTTGCACCAATAGGTTGAATCATGAATTCTTGTATATCAACATTATTATCTGAATGTTTTCCTCCATTAATTATATTGATCATAGGTAGAGGCATAGAATATGTTTTAGGTGTACCATGTAATTCAGCGATATGTTCATAGAGCAATAGATTTTTTGAAACAGCAGCAGCTTTAGCATTAGCCAATGAAACAGCTAAAATAGAATTTGCACCAAGATTAGATTTATTTTCAGTACCGTCTAAAGTAATCATGATATTATCAATATTTTCTTGATCTCTAGCATCTTTATTTTTTATTGACTGGCTTATAATATCATTAATTACATTAGTAGCTTTAATAACACCTTTTCCTGAAAATCTACATGGATCTCCATCACGTAATTCTATTGCTTCCCTTGATCCTGTAGAAGCACCTGATGGTACAGAAGCTATACCCACTGAACCATTTTCTAAATGAACTTCTGCTTCTATAGTTGGATATCCACGTGAATCTATAATTTCGCGACCTATTGTTTTTATAATTTTAGACATTATTATTCCTTAATATTATATAGAAATTCCATAGTTTTAAAAAATAAAAATATTTCCTACCTGTTTTGGTATTTATATGCAGCCTTAATAAAATCAATAAAAAGTGGATGACCATAACGTGGATTAGATTGAAATTCCGGATGAAATTGACAAGCTATAAACCAAGGATGATCTGGTATTTCTATAATTTCAATGGATTTATTATTTTTAGAACGTCCAGTAACTTTTAAACCTAGATATTGGGTATTTTCCCAAATTAAATTGTTTACTTCGTAACGATGTCTATGTCTTTCAAAAATTTTATCAGTGTTATATATTTGTCTTACTTTACTATCATTTATTAACTTACATTTTATACTTCCCAATCTCATATTACCTATTAATTTATTTGGTTTAATACCAATTATATTATTTTTTTTATTTTTGTCTTTTACTAAAAAAATTAGAGGATTTTTACAGTTAGGCATAAATTCTGTAGAATTAGCTTCTTCTATTCCTATAACATTACGAGCAAATTCTAATATCGCTAATTGCATACCTAAACAGATACCTAAATAAGGAATTCTATTTTCTCTAGCATATTTTATGCCCATTAGTTTACCATCGATACCACGGGAACCGAAACCTCCAGGTATTAAAATTCCATCTACTTCTTGCAATAATTTTACACCATATAATTCAACTTTTTGAGAATCAATTAATTTTATATTAATAGCAATGCGATTTTTTAAGCCACCATGTTTTAGAGCTTCAATCACTGATTTATAAGCATCTGGTAGAGTAACATATTTACCTATTACTCCAATATTCACTTTACCTATAGGGTTAGATTCTTCATAGATTACTCTATCCCATTTTGATAAATTTGCTGCGGGTGCTGTTAATTTAAAAAAATTACAGATATAGTTATCTAAACCTTGACTTTTTATCATTCCTGGTATTTTATATACAGAATCAACATCTTCTAAAGAGATAATCGCTTGTTTTGGTACATTACAAAACAAAGAAATTTTGTTACGTTCACTTTCAGGAATAGCACGGCTAGAACGACATATTATAACATTTGGCTGTATTCCAATAGAAAGCAGTTCTTTTACAGATCGTTGTGTAGGCTTAGTTTTTAACTCATTAGCTGTAGATATATAAGGAACTAAAGTTAAATGTATGTAAATAATGTGTTCACTACCCATATCTACTGACATCTGACGGATGGCTTCTAAAAACGGCAAAGATTCTATATCGCCTACTGTTCCACCGATTTCTACTAAAACAATATCATATCCTTTTCCTCCATAAATAATTTTTTCTTTAATAATATTTGTTATATGTGGAATAACTTGAATAGTAGATCCTAGGTAATCACCCTGGCGTTCTTTATATAATACTTCTGAATATATTTGACCAGTAGTAAAATTATTTTTACCTGACATTTTTGTATTAATAAAACGTTCATAATGTCCTAAATCTAGATCAGTTTCTGCTCCATCTTCAGTGACAAAGACTTCACCGTGTTGATTAGGATTCATAGTACCGGAATCTACATTTATATAAGGATCTAATTTAATTATAGTTACATGAAAATTACGAGCTTCTAAAACAGCTGCAAGAGAAGCTGTAGTAATACCTTTACCTAAAGACGAGATAACTCCGCCGGTTATAAAAATATAATTCTGTTTCATAGTGAATTCTAAATGTTAAATTAAAAATGTAATAACCAAGACGGATTAATATTATATATTAAATATTTTATACTAACAATTGATTATTATTTTAATATTTTTATATAAAAACAGTATATATAAAAAATAGATATAATTAATAATTTAAGTTATATTAGTTACAATGTATATTATTTTGTATTATACAGTAATGATGTGTATTTTCATGAAATTCCACCCATATGAATGATATATTTTACGCAACATTATATTGCTCAATTTCATAATATTAAAAAAATACAACTAATACATGTAATTGTCGGAAATAATTATGTCTATATATAAAAAAAATATATCAAATAATATCTTGTTAAGAAACAATATTATTAAAAAAAATTATGGCAGTGACATTTTAAAATCAATACCACGTAGTTTACATCGCAAAAATATTGGCTGGTGTTCCAAAACTATCCCGTTTTTTGGAAATGATATTTGGACCCTATATGAATTATCTTGGTTAAATAATAAGGGATTACCTCAGATAAGTATAGGAAAAATAATATTTAATGCTAATAGCAAAAATTTAATAGAATCTAAAAGTCTAAAATTATATATGCATAGTTTTAATCAAAACAAATTTAATAGCTGGAGTGATATACGTGAAATTTTAGAACGTGATTTAAGCATTTGTACTGAAAGTAAAGTTTGCGTATCATTATTTCGTTTAAATGAAATTAAAGTACAATCCATAAATCATTTTAGTGGTTATTGTATTGATGAACAGGACATAGAAATTGACGACTATTATGTAAATCCAAATTACTTATCAAACTCAACAAGCAATAAAATAGTTACGGAAACTTTGATTAGTCATTTATTTAAATCTAATTGTCCTATTACTAATCATCCAGATTGGGGTTCAATTATGATTAGTTATACAGGATCAAGTATTAACTATGAATTACTTCTTCGTTATTTAATTTCATTTCGTAATCAAAATGAATTTCATGAACATTGTGTTGAAAGAATATTTAATGATATATTGTGTTTCTGTCATCCTGAAAAACTAACAGTATATGCAAGGTATACTCGTCGAGGAGGTATAGATATAAATCCTTGGCGTAGTAATGTGCCTTTCTCTCCTGTTTGTTTACGTTTAGTACGTCAATAAAAAGTATATTTATAAAAATTTAATTTTAATATATTATCAGATATATAATTAATACAAAAAATAGTTTTAATTGTATTGAAATGTTATTTTTATAATTATATAATAGTTACAGTATTTTATTTATAATTAATTTTAACAAAAATTTTGTTAAAAAATTAAAATTTGCAATAAAATTCAATATTAAGTATACTTAACATATATTATATATAGCGGGGTGGAGCAGTTTGGTAGCTCGTCGGGCTCATAACCCGAAGGTCGTTGGTTCAAATCCAGCCCCCGCAACCACAGATAATACAATTATTATATTATTTATTAGCATGTATCTATATAGAATAATCAAATGGTATATAAGCTATATTATTCCATGATTATAATATGCTAGTTTTAAATGAATGATATCAAAAATTAGCATAAAAATAATACTACAAATCACCTTTTCACTTAATCTGATAAGATTAGTTCTTTTTATTTCTTTAAAATAATCAATAATATTTATGCATAAACATATATTAATTTAGTAAAGGTCATATGTGAAAAAAAGTAGCAATGAATTAATTCGCAGCTTCCGCCATATAGTACCATATATTAATGCTCATAGAGGAAAAATATTTGTAATCATGCTAAGTGGTGAAGCTATTGCAACCAATAACTTTTATAATATTATTAATGATATAGGTTTAATACATAGCTTAGGAATTCGGTTGGTACTAGTATACGGAGCACGTCCGCAAATAGATGAATGTATGTCAATTAATAAAATAAAATCAACATATTATAAATATAATCGTATTACCAATAAAAAAACACTTGAAATAGTAAAACAAACAGCAGGTCGTCTTCAACTTGATATTACTTCTCTTTTGTCTATGTCATTAAGCAATACTCCACTACAAGGAGCTAATATTAATGTTGTTAGTGGTAATTTCATTACTGCTCAACCATTAGGTATAGATGATGGGGTGGATTATTGTCATAGTGGTAAAATACGTCGTATTGATGAAAAAGCAATTAACTATCAGCTAGATAATCACACTATTGTATTATTAGGACCAGTAGCAGTTTCCGTAACTGGAGAAAGCTTCAATTTAAATTCCGAAGAAATTGCTACATACTTAGCTATTAAACTGAAAGCAGAAAAAATGATTGGATTTTGTTCTGAACAAGGAGTTATAAGTAACACCGGAAAAATAATTTCTGAATTGCTTCCAAAAAAAGCAGAATATTATATAAATATTATGCAAAAAACTAAAAATTATCATTTATCAGATACTGTACGTTTTCTACAAGGATCCGTTACAGCATGTAGAAATGGAGTGTATCGTTGTCACTTAATTAGTTATAAAGAAGATGGCGCTTTACTACAAGAACTATTTTCACGTGATGGTATAGGCACACAAATAGTTATGGAATCATCTGAACAGATAAAAAGAGCAACAATTAATGATATTGGTGGAATATTAGAATTAATTCATCCTTTAGAACAGCAAGGTATTTTAATTAGGAGATCCCGAGAGCAATTAGAAATAGAAATAGATAAATTTACAATAATTACTAGAGATAATTTAACTATTGCTTGTGTAGCGTTATATCCTTTTATTGAAGATAAAATAGGTGAAATGGCTTGTTTAGCTGTTCATCCTGACTACCGTAATTCATCTCGTGGTGAAATATTATTACAAAAGATACTATTACAAGCTCGTCAAATAGGATTAAAAAAAATTTTTGTTTTAACAACTAGAAGTATTCATTGGTTTCAAGAACGTGGTTTTAGACCAGCAGGTATTGAATTTTTACCTAAAATAAAAAAAGAAATTTACAATTATAAAAGACGTTCTAGAATCCTTATTACTGATTTAAATTAAAAAATATATGCTTTGTATTATAATATATCTTATTAAAAAATAAATACATTATGAAATTAAAAAATTTTTATAGCTGTAATCTTATGTTTTATATTATCAAATAATAATAAAATTAATGTATGTTTTAAAATATCATTTTTTACTTTTTATTTTATAGTGATTAATATATTACTTAAAATTTCATTTTTTATTAAATGCTTTTGTCAGTTTTTAAATAATTATTAAATTTTAATTAAAAATCTATTAATTTAATATCAATAATATTTAACTTATTAATATAATTAATAAATGTTTGTAAATCAACATCTTTATTACAATTTAATAAATAACCTAAAGCACTTTTATATAGGTCGGTTGACTCTTTGTGGATTCCTTTCGTAAAAGTAGAAACACCAATACTACAGTGATAAATAGATCTAGTAACAGCAACATAAAGAAGTCTTATATCCTCACTAATTATACTTTCTATTCGTTCTTTTTGATTAAAATTTTTATTAAAAAAATATAAATTTTTATTATTAGCAGCAAAATTGACTGCAAAAGGTAACCATATTAAGGGATATTGTAATCCTTTCGATTTATGTATAGTAATAATACGGATGGTATTTAAATCTTTTTCCAAACGTATTTGTTGATTGATATCGTGATTATCTGGATTTTTAATTTGGTTTAAAAAAAAATTTAATAATTGGTTTGGACCAGTCGATTTAATATATTCTACTTGCAGTAATTCACATAAATGTACTAAATTAGTTAATTTACATTTAGAATGATCTAAAATCATAATATTATTTGATATTATGGTGCGTATCATGTGTAATAAACCATATTTATGCCACAATAATTTCCACGTAGAAAATTGATTTATCCAAATATTTATTCTTGTATCGTTTGTTGATAATGATTCAATGTAAGCTGATTCTATAAAAAAAATAGAAGTAGCTAACGCAGTACAAATCCATCTCTTTTGTGTAGGATATTGTATTGCTTTTAACAGATAAAATAGTTCTTGCGCTTCTATTGTATTATAAACACTATTAAAATCAGAAAGATAAACAGATGAAATCTTAAACAAATTAAGTGCATTGCTAATTATATTAGCCTCGCGACGATTACGGACTAGAATTGCAATATCACTAGGCTGTAATACATATAATTCATCATTTTTTACTAAGTAAGCTTGTTTTTTATTTGCAGATATGAGCCAATTTTTTACGTTAGATGCACATTGTTTAGCAATATCTTGTTCGAAATTAATTATATTAATTTTATCAACAGGATGGATCCAAAAACGCATAGCAGGATATTTTTTTTTATTAAGAATAAATTTTAATGTTTTATTATGAATGGTAGGTTTCACAGGATTAAAAGAAATTTTATTAGAGATAAACGGTAATTTTTTCTGTGAGAATAAGCAATTAACACTTTCAATCATTTCTGGTGATGAACGCCAGTTTATTTCTAAAGTATAAACATTTTTAATATTATCACGCATATTAAGATATGTGTATATATCAGCACCACGAAAAGCATAAATTGCTTGTTTAGGATCTCCTATTATGATTAATATATTTTTTGGTTGATTTAGATAAATTTTATGAAATATTCGATATTGTTGTGGATCAATATCTTGAAATTCGTCAATTAATAACACTGGAAAATAGTTTCTAATCTTATTTGCTAATAAATCGCCATCTGATTTCTTTAAAGCTTTATCTAAAAAATATAATAAATCATCGAAACTGAGTAATCCGTGTAAATTTTTTTCTTTTTTTAAATCACTACTTATTTTAATAAACGCTTCTTTAATAAAAATATTTCTTAATGATAGATCTAAAGATAAAAAGTTATCTATATGTTCAAATAATATATGTTTAGTAAAAGAACCAATTATATTTTTTTCGATTACAGATTGTCTAAATTTTGTTAATTCTTTAGGTATTTCATAATCATAAGTAATACTATTAGCCCATATTGTTATTTTATCAATCCAATTGTTTAAATTCTTAATGTTATAAATATGTTTGTTAATATTAACGGAATTTATATATATCAACATATCCTTGTAAAACATTTTCCATACGTTTTTTATTGAATTAATATAAGTTAAATTTTCAATATGTTGTAATTCTAAATTATTACTATGGTAATATAAGTCATCAGTACTTTGTATATATTTATTTTTAAATATAGGATATAAAGTAGATAAAAAATCTTCGGCGTTTTTCCATTCATTTATAATAATACGTCCTAAATCTAATGACATTGAACAACATTTATTGTTCCAAAATTTAAAAGTAATCTTCTTTAATAAGTTGTATTCATCATGTATTATTTCATTTTTTAATGATATGTTAAATTCACAGTTAAAAACCTTAAGAACTTTTCTACAAAAACTATGTATAGTATAAATAGTTGCATTAGATATGTTTGATTCTGCACGCAATAATATTTCTATGGCTTTTTGAGTGTCATCAATTTGTTCTAGTAATGATTGATGCATATTATTACAGCTTTTTCCTCGCATACAACTTAGACGTAATTGATGTATATCATCTATTATACGTTTTCGTAATTCATTTGTAGCAACTTCAGTAAAAGTTACTACTAGAATTTCTTCAACAGATAAAGGTCGTCTAGGGCATTCATCTTTATTTTTTAATCCTAATATTAATCTTAAATATAGTAAACTAATAGTGAAAGTTTTACCAGTTCCTGCTGAAGCTTCAATAAGACTACTTCCTTGTAATGGAACTATTATAGGATTTAATATTTTGATATTATCTTGATGATTCATGGATGTTATTTTATATTTCCAGTATTTTTAATAATTTAATCCTATTTATTTTTATTGATTTGTATCAATTACTAGATAGCAAAATATAAAATTTATGATATATTTTGTTACCATATTATGTTTTCATGGATCTGTAAAACCGGTAAATGCCAAATTTCTGAACATTGTTTAATTTTTTTGATCTCTACATTGCTTAAATTACGATATAAACGTTTTACATAAGGATCATCATTATCTCCAGAAATTTTATATTCTCCATTTAAAGAAATTAATAACTTATGATGCGCTTTTGTTATAGAAACATTATCAGTGACTAATTTTTTTGTTTTTTTATCATAGCAATATTTTAACCAAGTGCTACTACTTTTGTTTAATAACAATAAAGGTTTAGTCATTCCAGAAATATAACCAAAAATATAGTTATTTAAAAAATCAATAGCTATATTTTTTTTTATATTATTGAAATACCAATAACTTTTAGACATACCAAATATTTTACTATTCCCATTCCCTCCTGTTGCACAATATATAAGATGTTCTAATAAAAATATAAGGCCATCTTTAATTGTAAGCTTATTTGGACACCAACGTAATAATCCATTATTTTGCACTTGTTTTAATGAACCTGTTAAAGTTATATTGTAAAGTTTTAAATTAATTTTCCATTCTGTCATTTCTTGTAAATTATCAAGAACTTTTATTGCTATTTGTTGCATTTCCTTCTTTTGATCTTGCCAAAATATTTCTGAAAAAATACCTGGAGGGAAGTAATCAAATTTTTTATGGTGATTATAAATATTTTCAATATTTTCATCATTTTTTTCTATTAATGCATTCAATAACTCATTTTTAAGTTGGTAAAGTTTTAACTTATTAAAATAATAGGACTCATTTTTTGATAAATATTGATTTAAAGAAAAAAATACATTTAATCTATTATTAAACCAAGCACGTATTGGATGTTGCCAGAAATATAATAATTGTTTTATATTTAAAAAATCCATTTTAGGTATTTTTAATTCATTAATGAATCTATACTGTGATCTTTCTAGAATTTTTATTGCAGGAAATACCTCATCAATATAATTGACTATCTTAATATTATTGGATATATTACACGGTAATAATAGGTTATAGTCGTGATATTGTAATAAATGTTTTTTAATATTTTCATGACTTTTATCTATTTCAAGATTCTCATCTCCTTTAAGATAAAAATTTTGTCCAATATATTCTAATAGTTCAGTTATTAAATTAGAAGGGTAATATTTTGTGCTTTCCTGTTTAGATCTATCAATATAACTGATATAAAGCTTCATTTTAGAACACATTAAAATATCTAGAAATAAATATTGATCTTCGTCGATAATATGACAATCACCTTTACGTGGTTTTTTATGCATTAAATTTAATTCATTAAAATTTGATTTTCTAGGATAATCGTCTTTATTCATCCCTAGCAAACATATAACTTTGAAAGGAAGAAAACGAGTATAAGTTAATTTACAAAAATTCACTTCTGTTCCATCACAAAAAGAAAAATTATTGTTATTGTTCTGTTTTAACTGATTGAAAAACATATTTTTTAACAATTTAATTGAAATTTCTTTAAAGATAAAATTATTGCTATTTTGTATTAATTGATTCCAATTATGTTCCATGAAGAAAAAAATCGATTTAGATGTATTATCTACATGAAAAAAATCATTAATTAATTGTTTGTATAGAAATAACCAATCTTGTAATAGATAATTTTTTTTAAATATGATAGTCCACTTATTAATTTTAAAAATAATGTTACATAAATTTTTCAATAAAATATCTAACAAATTATTTATTGGTATTTTAGATAATGAAATATATTGTAAATAATTATTTAGGTAATTTAATAAAAATTGTTTAATATGAACTATGATGATTGCTTTATCTTGAATATTTTTATTTAATGATGCAGTTTTAAACTCATTCAATTTTTCGTAAGTGTTAATATTATCAATTAAATTTTGTAATAAAATTAATTGATTTTCATCGACTGAAAAATTTTTTGCTAAAGTGCTTACATCTAATAAGGTTAATATATCTTCAATAACATAATCATTATCAAATAAAGATAATAATTTAAAAAAAACAACAGTTATTGGATTTTTATTTATAATATTATAATCTGATATTTTAACAGATAAAATATTGTTAATACATTTATTGAAAAATATTGATTTTATAAATGGCATATAAGTATCAATATTGGCTACCATTATTATAATATCATTTTCTTTAATATCTAAATTAGAATTCATTAAATATAGTAAATAATTATGTAATATTTGTACTTCATGTTGTATATCATGACAAATATTAATTGAAATTGATCTATCATCAATATCTATTGGTCTTTTTTGGTCATTACATTTTAAATCTTTGCAAGTTAATCCAATTACACTACTATTTTTAAGATTTAAAATATCATTCTGAATACAATGTAATAAATTATCTTCTTTAATATCTATAAAATTATCAATATGATTACTGGGTTCTAATTGGTTAATAAGAAAGAGATTATCACAACCTATTTTTCCCCATGATACTATTAATGGATTATTAATGTGTTGTTCATACATATTATTAAAAAAATCTGACCAATAATTACTAGTTTCAATTTGATCATCATTCATAATGATTTTGTCATTTTTTGATTTTCTTGATAGAAAAATATGATCTTGAATATCTCCCCAATAGTTTCTACAATGGTTTATAAAAAATACATGAATATCAATATAGTTACTCATTGCATGCAAAACTTGTAGATGATAAGGAGAAAAAGATGATATTGCGAAAATAAACAATCGCGATGGCAAAAATTTTTTTATTTTAGAAATTTTGTGTAATTTTTGAATAAAAATATCATAAAAGTTATTTTGTTGAACTTTATATTTTTTTGATTTAATTGCATATACAGATATTAAATCATTCCAAATTGCTGCTTGCCATAATTGTTCATCTCCAAGATAATCAACTAATTTCCCTTTTTCCCAAAGATTAATCCAGTCTGGGCGATATATTATATATTTTTCAAAAATATTTGCTGTAATAACACTCAAGTGGAATAAATTGTCTTCATTACAACAATTATCCAGATAATTACAAAGGAAAGGAAAATAATTTTTTTTTAATATTTTTGACATTCTACATATAATCATAAAAACCATGTTATTTTTATTAGAAAAATTTTTTGTAATTACATGAGGAGATATTTGATCCATAATATCCCAAATGAAACTTATAAATACACTAAATTTAAGATCAGTAGACATATTAAGTTCTAATGCTGTTCCTTTTTTTAACCACTTTATCATGTCTAAGTTTTGTACAAGTATATATTCTGATTTAAAAGTATGATTATTAATTGTAGTATTAATCGTTGAATGTAATAAACTTTTAAGAATATCAAGTTGATTAGAATGATATATGTAAAGCATAAAATCCTTTTTTATTAAATATAATTATTCTTTAATATCAATATATAAAATGTATAATTGATATTAAAGTGATTAAATAGCAACAGGTGCTTGAATTATTGGGTAAGGATAATAACCTTTGATTTTAAAATCATTGAAATTATAATTAAATATTGTATTTGGTTTTCTTTTGATAATTAAACTGGGCAGTTCGCGCGGTTTTCTATTGATTTGTAAATAAGCTTGTTCTAGATGGTTTTGATATAGATGAGCATCTCCGACACTCCAAACTAACTCTCCAGTACTGAAATTACATTGCTGTGCTACCATGTGTAATAATAGTGAATAACTTGCAAGGTTAAAAGGTAATCCTAGAAAAACATCACATGAACGCTGATATAAATGACATGATAATTTATTATCTGATACATAAAACTGAAATAAAATATGGCAAGGTGGTAATGCCATATCGTTTAAGTCACTAACATTCCATGAAGAAACAATAATACGACGAGAATGTGGATTGATATTTAATGTATCAATAACTTGTTGTATTTGATCTATCTTTCCTGTTTTTGTATTCCAATTACGCCATTGTTTTCCATAGATTGGTCCTAAATTTCCTTTTGTATCAGCCCATTCATTCCAAATAGAAATTTTATTTTCTTTCAAATATTTAATGTTAGTATCACCATGCAAAAACCAAATTAATTCATGAACTATCGAAGGAAAATGGCATTTTTTAGTGGTGATTAATGGAAAACCATCATCTAAATTAAATCTCATTTGATAACCAAATATAGATTTTGTTCCAATACCAGTACGATCAGGTTTTATAACTCCATGTTTTAATATATATTTTATTAATTCTAGATATTTTTGCATTTATTTAGTTCTTTTCTTTTAAATTATAGTTAGACCATAAGACAATAATTACACCTATGATTAGCATTGGAAAAGATAAAATTTGTCCCATAGTAATACTATTATAAAACAATCCTAATTGAATATCTGGTTCACGGAAAAATTCTACTGAGATTCTAAATATACTATAAAAAATTAAAAAAATACCAGATATGATACCTGTATTTCTACATTTATGTATAAATAGATTTAGTATAAAAAATAGAATTACTCCTTCTAGAATAAATTCATATAATTGAGAAGGATGACGTGGTAAAGATCCGTATTGGTTTAATAATACTTGGTATTTTGGATTTTCTATAGAAAGTTTTAAATCTTCATAATATGCATTAGGAAATAATACTGTAAATGGAAAATTTAAATCTACTCTACCCCATAATTCACCATTAATAAAATTTCCTAAACGTCCAGCACCTAGTCCAAATGGAATTAATGGAGCTATAAAATCTGATATTTCAAGAAACATACGTTTGGTTTTATATGAATAATAAAAAATAACCAAAATAACACCCATTAATCCTCCATGAAAAGACATACCTCCATCCCAAATTTTAATTAAATTTAAAGGTTTTTCAATCAGTAATGGCAAATTGTAAAACAGCATATAACCTATTCTACCACCGATAATCGCACCAAAAAAACAAAGATATATCAAATTTTCTATTTCTTTTATGTCCCTAAAAGGACTATTATTGATACGACGATTAGCTAGCCAAAGAGCAAATATTAATCCTATTAAATACATTAGACCATACCAACGAAAAGAAATTGGTCCAATAGAAAAAATAATAGGATTAATCTTAGGAAAAGGTATACAATGTATATTCATATATTTTAAAGTTTAACTAAATATTATCAAATTTATTTTCACTATCAGCGATAGCATACCACCTATTGTAAACAAAATAAACTAACATTATATCTTTAAATCTTTTTATTGACATAATTATTATGTTAAACAAACTATTAATAAACTAAAATATTATTGTTATAATTTATTTTTTATTTTAATAATTAAAATAAATTAATATAGAGAAATTATTGATAATTTTTATTTTTTCCAATTACAATGCCTATATTAAATTATTAGTTATATTAATGGTTAATAAAAATAATATGAAATATTTCCAAAATATGCCAAAAAACGAATTTACTTTATTGTCAAGAGCACAAGCATTAGCAGGATTTACTATAGGAAATTTAGCTAGAAATGCTGATTTGTTAGTTCCTAGTGATTTAAAAATTAATAAGGGTTGGATTGGAAGATTAATAGAAATATATTTAGGTGTAATTTCATACAATAAATCTGAACAAGATTTTATAGATCTTGGAATAGAGCTAAAAACTATACCTATAGATTCATTAGGAAATCCAACAGAAAATACTTTCATATGTACAGCTTCTTTAATAAAGAATAAAAATACTACTTGGAGAACAAGTAATATAAAAAATAGACTGTCAAAAATTCTATGGATTCCTATAGAAGGTGATAAAAATATTCCTCTAAAAATACGTAGAATTGGTAGACCTTTTCTTTGGAGTCCTAGCATAAAAGAAGATATGATGTTACGTAAAGATTGGGAAGAAATTATGAATTTGATAATTTTTGGTAAAATTAATCATATTAATAAGTATACAGGATTACTGTTACAACTAGGAGCTAAAACCCTTAATAGTAAATTATTAAATAAAGATATTGAAAATAAAGATATGATAATTTTAACTTTGCCTAGAAAGTTTTATTTAAAAAAATTTTTTACTAAAATAATAATATCAGGCCATCATATTTAACTTAAATATCATATGGATTTTTAATTAGTTCTAAAGATATCAAATCTTGAATTGTTTGTGCTCTACGAATTTCTATCCATTTACCATTATCAAATAATACTTCTGGAATTAATGGACGACTATTATAATTAGAAGACATAGATGCACCATATGCACCAGAATCATGAAATACCAAATAATCTCCTACTTGTGCTAAAGAAGGGAGAGCACGAGTTTGCAATGTATATCCTTCTGATTGAGTAAATATATCTCCAGATTCACATAAATGTCCTGCTACTATGCTATCAGTTTTTTTTGTATCTATAAAACGATTGTCCTTGGTCATTAAGGATATATGATGATAACAGCCATACATTGATGGTCTCATCAAATCATTAAAACCAGCATTGACTAAAATAAAATGTTTATCTCCCATATTTTTTATAGCTCTTATCTGTGATACTAATACTCCTGATTCAGCTACTAGAAAACGACCAGGTTCAATTTCTAATTTAACTGAGTGACCCAGATAATTTGAAATACATTGTTTTACTCTATTCCACATGCGAAAATAACATTCGGTATCTACTGTAGTATCATCAAAATGATAAGGAATAGACAATCCTCCTCCTGCAGAAATAATTTCTAAATCGTGGTTTAACTCTATAACTATGCGTATCATTGAATTACATACCAACTTTAAATGCTTATAATCTGTACCAGAACCTATATGTATATGAATACCTAATAAACGCAATTTATATCTTCTAATTATTGATAGTGCTAAAAATAAATGATTATACCAAATTCCATGTTTACTATTTTCTCCTCCTGTATTAGTTTTTTGATTAAATCCATGACCAAAACCAGGATTTACACGTAACCAAATTGAATGTCCAGGAGATATTGATCCAAGTTGAATTAACATATCAATAGATCCAATATTTACTTGTAATTTCAGTTCAACAACACGTTTTAATGTATTTTCATCAAATATATCTGCAGTAAAAACTATGTCATCATTATGATTTTTATAACCAGCCACTAAAGCACGTTCTATTTCTCCTAAAGAAACAGAATCAACCTTTACACCTTCTGAACGCATTAAACGTAAAATATTAATATTTGAATTAGATTTTTGTGCAAAACGTATAACATCAAAATTACGTAGTTGAGCAATACGAGATTTTATAATCTGGGCATCATAAGCCCAAAATGGGCTTTTGTAATATTTTGCTAATGGTAATAAATTTTTATAGTTTAGTGCTGTGTTTTTGCTTTCTAAAGGAAGTGGCATAATTAATCTCTTCTAATATTGAATATAAAAATATACTATAATTACCAAAAGGTTATAACATTTAGGTATTATCTAATATAAAATATATACGATTTTTTTAATAAACATTTCAGCATCTATTTTGTAATCATTTATAAAAATGAAATTTTATATTTGTAGATAAGATAACTAAGGTATAATTAATAAAATATTATTGTAAATAATGCACTATTAGAAAATTATTCTATTAATAAAAAAATAGTTATTCAACTATTTTTTTGGTCGAAGTGTAGGAAATAAAATAACATCACGAATGTTATTACTATTAGTAAATAACATGATAATTCGATCAATACCTAAACCTAAGCCAGCTGTAGGAGGTAAACCATGCTCTAAAGCTGTAATGTAATCTTCATCATAAAATATTGATTTATCACTTGTTGGGTATTTATCTCCAAATTGTTGCATAAATCTCTCAGCTTGATCATCTGGATCATTAAGTTCTGAAAAACCGTTGCAAATTTCATAACCATCAATAAAAAATTCAAATCTATCTGCTATTTCAGGATTGATATCATTTCTACGAGCTAAAGGAGAAACTTCTATTGGATATTCTGTAATAAATGTAGGCTGAATTAAATTTGGAGTTACATATTTTTCAAAAATTTCATTTATTATATGACCCAATTTCCAATTACTTTTTAATTCAATATCCATGCATTTAGCTATCCTAGATAATTTATCAAAATCTTTTAAAATATCGGTGGTTATTTGATTGCAATACTTTTTTATTGCATTTTTCATAGTTAATATTTCAAATGATTTATTAAAATCAAATTTTAGTTTACCATAAGATAAAGTAGTTGTACCAATAACAGTTTTAGCTATTAAACGAAATAGTTCTTCTGTTAACTTTATTAAATCTTTATAATCAGCATAAGACATATAAAGTTCCATCATAGTAAATTCTGGATTATGAATAGGTGATATTCCTTCATTACGAAAATTTCGATTAATTTCAAATACACGTTCAAATCCTCCTACTACTAAACGTTTTAAGTATAATTCTGGTGCAACACGTAGATACATATCAATATTTAATTTATTATGATGAGTAATAAATGGACGCGCTGTAGCTCCTCCTGGTATAGTTTGCATCATAGGAGTCTCTACTTCCATAAAATTATGATTTGTCATAAAATTGCGAATAATTTTTATGATATGAGCACGCATTTTAAAGATATTATTAGATCTATAATTTACAATTAAATCTAAATAACGTTGGCGATATATTAATTCTTGATTATTAAGTCCATGAAATTTATCAGGTAATGGACGAAGAGATTTAGTTAATAAATAAATATTTGAACAATGGACGGATAGTTCTCCTGTCTTTGTTTTAAATAATTGTCCACAAGCACCAATAATATCTCCTATATCCCACTTTTTAAAATGATTAGTATAAATATGTTCTGATATATCCTGACAGGTTACGTATAATTGAATACGACCACCAACATCCTGTAAAGTAATAAAAGAAGCCTTACCTAAAATTCTTCTTGTTATCATACGACCAGCAATACTTACTTCATTACTTAATTTTTTTATTTGTTTATCAGTCATGTGATCATACTTAATATGTAATTGATCAGAAGTACAATTCCTTCTAAAATTATTAGGAAAAACAAAACCATTTTTACGTAATATATTTAATTTTTCTCTACGTAATTTTAATTCAGCATTTAATTTGATATTTTCTTCATCTGTTTTATAAATATGTTGTTTTTTTTCAACCATATTTTTTCCTATAAACCTAATTTTAAACTTTCTTTAATAAATGGGTCTAAATTACCGTTTAATACTTCTTGGGTATTACGTACTTCTATTCCAGTTCTTAGATCTCTAATACGGGAATCATCTAGTATATAAGATCTAATTTGATTACCCCAACTTATACAAGATTTATTATCTTCTAAAAATTTTTTTTCATCGTTTTTCTTTTTCATCTCAATTTCATATAATTTAGCTTTCATTTGTTTGATTGCTTGCTCTTTATTTTTATGCTGAGAGCGGTTATTTTGACACTGAGTAACAGTACCAGTAAGCATATGAGTAACACGCACTGCTGATTCAGTACGATTAACATGTTGTCCTCCAGCACCTGATGCTCTATAAACATCAATACGTAAGTCTGATAAATTAATATCAATATTAATATAGTTATCTAATTCTGGATATACAAAAACTGAACTAAATGAAGTATGTCTGCGATTTCCTGAATCAAAAGGGCTTTTTCTTACTAATCTATGAATGCCTGTTTCTGTACGTAACCATCCAAATGCATAATTACCAGACACATGAATGGTAGATGATTTTATACCAACAATATCACCTGGATGTTCATCAATAATTTGACTTTTAAAACCTTTAAATTCTAACCAACGGAGATACATTCTCATCAATATACTGGTCCAGTCTTGTGCTTCAGTTCCACCAGAACCAGATTGAAAATCTATATAACAATCACATTTATCATTATCGTTTGAAAACATATTCCTAAATTCTAATTTTTCTAAATCATCTTTTATTGTGTCTAGTTCTTTTATAACTTCCTTAGTACTAAATTCATCTTTAACATTTTTTATTAATTCAAAAAGATCTTCTGCATCACGTAATTTTAAAGAAATTTTATCAAGATCGTTAATTATTAATTTTAAAATAGATCTTTCTTTACTTAAAGCTTGTGCTAAATTGTGATTACTCCATATATTTGATTGTTCTAATTCAACATTAATTTGTTCAAGCCGATTTTTTTTATTTATATAATCAAAAACAACTCCTAAGTCTATTATTTCGTTCGTGTAGACTATGAATAAGATTATTAATTAACTGAAATTCAATCATTATAGTTAGCTCTTTATTTAAAATTAAATTATATAATAGTACCAATTTAAATGCTGATTTAAATCATATTTTTACTTAAAATTAATATATTAGAATTTTTTATTAATATATAGGCCATAAATAATCTATGATTAGTTGAATAAAACGTTTACCACGGTATTTTGTTATATCTAATCGATACAATAATTCAACTTTATTAATGTTATTATTTGGCCAATAGTTTGTATCTACATTAAATGATACTCCGTTAATCACAGGGCCATTTTCAAAAATTCTTAATAAAACATGTAAATGTTTTTTGTTTATCAAACGTTGTTTGATTAATTCAAATTTTCCATCAAAAGTTGGTTCAGGAAATGAATTTCCCCAAGGTCCTGCTTTTTGTAATAAATCAGCAGTTTCAACAGAAAAATCTGAAGGTTTTAAACAACCATCTGACCAGACAATACATGAAACTGACTTATCTTTAAATAATTTTTCAACCACTTTGGAAAAGTGTTTGCTAAATTCATAATAATCTGATTCTTTAATAGATAAACCAGCAGCCATAGCATGTCCACCAAATTTTAACATTAATTTTGGTTTTAACATATTTAAATGTGAAAGTATATCTCTTAAATGTAAATTTTCTACAGAACGACCAGAACCTTTTAAAATACCATCTCCAATGCCTGTAGGTGCAAATGCAACCACTGGTCGATGAAAACGTTCTTTTAGACGTGAAGCTATTATGCCAACTACTCCTTGATGCCATGTAGGATGATAAACTGTAATACCAGGAGGCAGATTTTTTTCTTCTTTATGTAATATATTACATAATTTCCATGCATCGTTTTGCATAACAGTTTCTATTTTTTTACGATTTTGATTCAGAATATCTAATTCAGCAGATAACATTCGAGCTTGATTTAAATCATCTGTTAATAATAAAGCAACTCCCTTGGACATATCATGTAATCTGCCAGCTGCATTAATACGAGGTCCTAATACATAACTAAGATCATATGTTGATAATTCATCAAAACTGCAGTTAGATAATTCTAATAAAGCTATTATACCTGGACGACATATTCCAGATCGAATTCGATTTAATCCTTGCCAAACTAAAATTCTATTATTGAGATCAAGAGGTACTGCATCTACAACTGTACCTAAAGCAACAAGATCTAATAAATTTGCTAAATTTGGAGGATCCATACATTTTTTACTAAACCATCCTTTTTCACGTAAATATGTTCTCAGAGCTATCATTAAGTAAAAAGCAACTCCAACTCCGGCTAATGAGCATAATGCAGATGAACATTTTGAAATATTAGGATTTATAATAACTTGAGCATCCGGAAGATTATCAGTAGGAAGATGATGATCGGTAATAATTACAGGTATATTATATTTTTTAGCACATGTAATACCTTCATGAGATGAGATGCCATTATCCACTGTAATTATCATATCAGCACCATTTTTATGTAAGTTAGTTACTATTTGTTCGGTCAAACCGTATCCATCTTTAAAGCGGTTTGGTATAACATATTGTACATTCTTATATCCCATACTTCTTAATGCTAATACAACTAATGCAGTACTAGTTGCTCCATCTGCATCAAAATCTCCTACAATTACAATCTTGCGATTATTTAATAACATATCATGAATTAATACTACTGCTTTATCTATGTTATATAGTGATCTAAATGAAAATAGTTTTTTTGTACCCCTTTCTAACTGTTCAGAATTACATAATCCACGATTTAAGTAAACACGCTTTATCAGTGGCGGTAAGTGTGATGGTAAACTATTATTAATAGTAGCTTTGCGCCTACGTAATTCAATTTTATAATTTAACACTGATTATTCACTATATTAACTTCATTAAGTTTCATGTATATGTATTTTATAAACAATTAACATACATAATTAGTAATTTTTCAATCAATAGTCTTTATATATCATAACATTAATTTGTTAATTAATATGTAGTTAATATTTGTTTTATAAATAATATTATGTTAACAATTAATATATAAAAATAATTTGACTTGTATATATATAAAAATAATTTTATAGTAATAATATATAAAATTTACTAGCTTTAATAAAAGTTATTTTTTATATTTATAATTAATTCATTATTAATGTCAACTTTTAAATAACTTATGATACTACCTACAGAATCTTCACTTTTGCCACTAACTTTAATGGCTCTTGATGATTGGGCTTTAATTTCAGTACATGGTGCTGATACAGCTAAATATTTACAAACTCAATTAACTTTAGACATTACAAAAATAAATAAAAATCAACACTATTTAACAGCACATTGTAATTCTTCTGGAAAAATGTGGAGTAATTTGCGTATTTTCCATTTTAGCAAAAATTTAGCATATATTATACGTAGAGAACTAATTGAAATTCAACTAAAAGAGATAAAAAAATATTCATTATTTTCACAAGTAAATTTTGTATACAATGAACAATTATTATTAGGTTTAGCTGGACCGCAAGCAAATAAAATATTAAAAAATTTTTTTAATGTAGTTCCTAATATAGATATTCCAGTAGTCCATCATAATGACACTACCATCTTATGGTTTCAAAATCCAATAGAACGTTTTTTAATAATTATTAGTTATGAAAAAGGAAATATTTTAAAAAAGAAATTGTCAAGTACAGTTGATTTTAAAGATAGTAGACAATGGTTAGCATTAGATATTGAATCTGGTATTCCTGTAATAGATTTTAAAAATGCTGGTAAATTTATACCACAAGCTACTAATTTACATATGTTAGGTGGTATAGATTTTAGTAAAGGTTGTTATATAGGACAAGAGATAATAGCTCGTGCTAAATATCTTGAAATTAATAAAAAAAAGTTATATTGGTTAGAAGGAAAATCTAATCATTTACCATTAGTAAGTGATTGTTTAGAAATTAAAATAAATGAAAATTGGAAAAATATTGGTAAAGTTTTAGCATCAGTAAAATTAGATAGTAACCTTGTTTGGGTGCAAGCAGTATTAAATAAAGATATTTGTCTAAATAGCATTTTTCGCGTTAAAGATGATAGACATAGTTTTCTAAAAATTAAACCTATATAATCAATTATATTAAAACAACAAAGGCTTTTAAATAATGGAAATATAACATATATCTATTTATTTAATATTCTCATTATATTTTCTATATCTTTAATTTCTTTTACAACACCGTCAGTAATACACTCGTTTCCTGTTTCAGTAATAATGAAGTTATCCTCTATACGAACACCAATACCATGGTATTCAACTGGAATATGTTTTTTATTTGGTAAAATATATATTCCAGGTTCTATTGTAAGTACCATATTTGGTTTAAGAATTTGATTATTAATTGTTTTACCGTAAAAACCAACATCATGTACTTCAAGTCCTAACCAATGACCTAAATTATGCATGAAAAATTTATGGTAAGCATGTGTAGCAATTAATTCATCTATTTTACCTTTTAATAAACCTAATTTAATTAAACCATTAATTATTATATGTATTACATGATTATTAATATCTTGCATATTAATATTCGGTTTTAACATTGATCTTGCAGTATTTAATGAATTTAAAACAATATTATATATGTCTTTTTGTTGTTTATTAAATTTTCCATTTACTGGAAAAGTGCGAGTAATATCGCTAGCATATTCATTAAAATCACATCCTGCATCAACTAATACTAGATCGCCATCCTGCATTTGATTTTCATTTTTTGTATAGTGTAGAATACATGTATTTTCTCCAGAACCAATAATTGTATCATAAGATAAACGCCTTGATCCATTACGATTAAATTCGTGATGGATTTCTCCTGCTAATTGATATTCAAACATACCCGGTCGGCAACATTTCATAGCTCTAGTGTGTGCTAATGCATTAATTTTACCAGAAGTACGTAGTAAATTTATTTCTTCAGGATCTTTAAATAAACGCATTTCATAAACTAAGGGACGCCAATCAATAATCGTACTCGGACTTATATAATCTTGATGTTTTAATGTTCTTAAACGTAAATCTTCAAGTACATTAAATACTAATTTATCAGCATATTTATGTTCTCCCCATGCATGATATATTATTTTTAATCCATTCAATAATTTAAAAAGATGTTCATGTACACTATCCCACGGTAAAGCATAATCAACATCTATCTTAGTTACAGCTTCATTTAGTCCTAAACGACGACTAACCCAAATTTCTTCATCTACATTTCTAGCTCTATTAAATAGTATTTTTAGATTGTCTTTATTATCTTGTTTTATCATGATTAATAAAGAATAAGGTTCATTAAAACCAGTAAAATACCAAAAATTTTTGTTTTGATAAAATTGATAGCTATTATTTTTATTATTTTTTGGATTTGCAAATATTAATATTGCACTTCCTGAAATCATTTTTGACAAAATTTTTTTTCGGCGGGATTTTAATATATTGATTGGAATCATATATTTTCCTATATTATTCACATCTAAATGTTAAATAAATTATAATTTATCCAATATCTGTTAAAAAACAATTTTAAAGGGTATAATAATTAAATTAAATACAGTAACACAAATATAATAAAATAATAATCATTACAGTTTACACAAACTTTTAATATAACTAAATTAAAAAACTACAAATCAATTTAAAGATATTTATTAAACTTATAATTTATTTTATATCGAAAAAACAAAAATATTTTATTAAAATAGAAAATATAATGTTAAAAAATTTTTTGCTAAAACGAAATGATATTAGAAAATACATGAGAAATTTAAGAAATTCAATATCAAAAAAACAACAACTAGAATCATCAACAAAATTAACTAAACTTTTAGTGAATTATACTTCATTAATAAAAGCAAATAACATAGCTTCTTTTTTATCTGTAGATGGTGAAATAGATACTAATCTTGCAACATATATATTTTTACAAAAAAGAAAAAACATTTTTCTTCCTATATTGGATCCTTGTAAACCTCATAATCTTTTATTTATAAAATATGAATTAGAAACTAATTTGATTTTAAATAAATTTAATATTCCAGAACCAGAATTTAACGCTAAAAATTTAATAAATCTTGAGAATATCGATGTCATGTTAGTACCGTTAGTAGCATTCGATATAAGTGGTCAACGTTTAGGTTTTGGAGGGGGATTTTATGACCGTATTTTAAAATATTGGGAAAAATATTCATTTCTGCCTATTGGATTAGCATATGATTTTCAGTTAACAAAAGAAATACCTAAAAAAAAATGGGATATACCTTTACCTATAATAATAACTCCTTCGAAAATATGGAAATGTTATTAATTAATACAACAACCGAGTTCTGATCGTTCCTTCAATAGATTGCATTAATTGCAAAACTGTTCTAAGTGTTTTTTTATTAGTATTTATCGCATCTATTACTACATAACCTATAGATAATGAAGTTTGAAGATGTTGAGAAGAAATATTAATGTTTTTATCAGCAAAAATTTTATTAATAGCTTTCAATATTCCAGGACGATTTTTATGTATATGTATAAAGCGACTAATATTATATTTATGAATAGGTAATGAAACTTCTGGAAAGTTTATAGCGGATATTGTAGAACCGTTGTTAACATATTTTATTAATTTACTACTCACTTCTATTCCAATATTTTCCTGTGCTTCTTCTGTAGAACCTCCTATATGAGGAGTGAGAATAACATTATCAAATTCTTCTAAAGAAGAAATAAAAGAACTGTTATTCGTGGGTTCATGTGGAAACACATCAATAGCTGCACCTGCTATTTTTCTATCTTTTAGTGCATTATATAATGCAGTTAGATTTACTACATTACCACGTGAAGTATTAATTAATAGACCTGTTGATTTCATATAAGCTAATTCTTTAGTACTAATCATGTTATTAGTTAGTTTAGTTTCTGGTACATGTAAACTAACTACATCACTTATCTTAAGTAATTCATGCATTTTATCAACTTGCACAGCATTACCTAAAGGCAGTTTGTTTTCGATATCATAAAAAAAGACATGCATTCCCAGACTTTCTGCTAATATGCCTAATTGAGTACCAATATGACCGTAACCAATAATACCAATTTTTTTACTACGCGCCTCGTAGGAACCTTGTGAAGTTTTATACCAAATATTACGATGCATTTTTGCATTAAATGCTGGAATTCCTCGTAACATAATCAACATTTCACCGATAACTAATTCTGCAACAGAACGAGTATTTGAAAAAGGTGCATTAAAAATTGGGATACCTCTAACAGTTGCATCATTTAAGTCAATGTGATCAGTACCGATACAGAAACAACCGATAGCTAGTAGTTCTTTTGTTAAAGATAAAACATGCTGATTTATTTGCGATCTAGAACGAATACCAATAAAATGTACATTATTTAAAGAATTGGTTAAGCATTTCATATCTAGAGCTGTTTTGTAACATTCAATATTAGAATAACCTGCAGATTGTAAATTATCTCTTGCACTTTGATGTATATCTTCTAATAATAAGAATTTTATTTTATTTTTTTCCATATCCTATATAATATATTTATATAAAGTTAATTGATGGGAATATACTTAAAAAATATTATCAAATAAATTGGTTTATAAGTTATTGTATTAACCAATAATTATTTGTTATATATTTTAAAAATCATCTTGTAATAGTCTCAATACCACTACTAGGATTGCTAATTAACAAAAGATCTGCTTTACGAGCAGCAAAAAGACCTACGGTAACAACACCAGGTATACTATTAATATGTTGCTCTAATACTTCAGGTTGTTTAATAGATAAATTATATACATCTAAAATGATATTTCCATTTTCTGTTATTACTCCCTTACGGTACCTAACAGTACCTCCTATTCTTTCTATTTCCTCAGTAACTAAACTACGAGAAATATCTATTATTTCAATTGGTAGAGGAAATTTTCCTAAAATATTAACT
Organism: Pantoea sp. SoEX; assembly: GCF_009829945.1. GTDB lineage: Bacteria > Pseudomonadota > Gammaproteobacteria > Enterobacterales > Enterobacteriaceae > Pantoea_C. The sequence goes on along the minus strand of NZ_SZZT01000003.1, from coordinate 23,072 downwards.
CTTTTAGAAATATCCGCAATACAGATAAATTGTTTTGCTGCAGATGCTATAATTTTTTCTTTCGTCAATGCTGCACCACCACCTTTAATCATACACATTTGATGATCTATCTCATCTGCACTATCAATATAAATAGGTAAAATTTTTACTTCATTTAAATTTAATATCTTTATTCCAAATTTTTTTAGTTTATTTGTTGTTTGTTCTGAACTAGATACAACACCTTTTATTTTATATTTAATAAAATCCAATGCATTAATAAAATGATCAACTGTTGATCCTGTACCTATTCCAATTATGCTATCAGCTTGTATAAATTTAATTGCAGCTAAACCTACAGCTTTTTTTAAGCTATCCCGATCCATGATGTATTTAAACCTTAAAAAATAAAGTGGAATAACATTATAAATTTCATTGTACTAATAATTTGTTAATTATCAATAAACATAAAAAATGTCTAATTGAAAATTGGAGTATATAGTAATATATTTTAATATGAAATAAATATTGATTATAGCTTAAGATATATTTTCTAATTTTTAATATTTCGAAAATATGGAATACTGAAGTTATTATTATCTAACATAATTTTAAAATCTTTTAATAAATCCCAGTAAACGTTTTGTAAATCATCTGTTTTACACCAGCACCTAACAATAAATTTCATTGATGATGTATTAATTTCATTTAAACCAATCTGAATTTCTCTATCTTTTAACACTCGCTTATCTGATTCAACAACTTCTCTTAATAATTTTATCACTTTATCTATATTAGCTTCATATGCCACATTAATAGTAAATTCATTGCATCTAATTTGCTCTCTCGAAAAATTCACTATAACACTGCTGATAATTTTACTATTTGGTAAAATAATAATTTTACCATCATAACTTTTTAGAGTAGTTGAAAAAACTTCAATTTTTATAATACTTCCTGATACTCCACCTATATCAACAAATTCTCCTGCTCGACATGGATAAAATGTTATTAATAAAACTCCAGCTGCTAAATTTGCCAGTGAACCCTGTAGAGCTAATCCTACAGCTAAACTAGCAGCTCCCAATACAGTAATTAAAGATGTGGATTGTATACCGATTCTACCTAGAGCTGCACTAATAACACAAGCAACTATACTATATCTTATTAATCCGGACAGAAAATCAGCAACAGTGATTTCAATATTACGCACGAGCAATATGTGTCTAATTCCATTAGATATTATCCTAGAAATTAATACACCAATTGTAATTATTAATATAGCAGAAACTATATTAAAAATATGAATTAGAATAATTGACTGATTATTTGAAACCCAACACGTTAATTCATTTATTTTATTAAGTATATATGAGTTTGTCATGTTTAAAATTTTTTATTATTAATAAGTTTACAAGATCATTTTTATTTTATAAGAACTGTCTTAATATAATTAGATTATATATTTATTTATAACAAATCGATTGCATTAAGTTTTTTAAAATATCTTTCTAAACAATCTTGTAAAGATAATTGAGTATAACGTAACCAGGTTCTTGGATCGTAATATTGTTTGTTAGGCATATTTAAACCTTTTGGATTACCTAATTGATTTTGTAAATAATTAAAATTATTTTTATAGTAACTAAGTAACCCATTCCATGTTGCCCATTGAGAATCTGTATCTATATTAACTTTCACTACACCATAATTAATAGATTCTTTAATTTCTTTGTCAGAAGAGCCAGAACCTCCATGAAATACAAAATCTAATGTGTTATTGGGTAAATTATGTTTATTAGAAATTAACTTTTGAGAATTATATAATATTATTGGTTTTAACTTAACATTTCCTTTTGTATAAACACCATGAACATTTCCAAATGATGCAGCAATTGTAAAATTATTGCTAATGCTACTTAATGTTTCATATGCATAATTTACATCTTCAGGACTAGTATACAGTTTAGAGGGATCTATATAACTGTTATCTATACCATCTTCTTCACCGCCTGTACATCCTAATTCTATTTCTAAAGTCATATTTATTTTAGACATTTGTGTTAAGTAATTACTACAAATATCAATATTTTCTTTTAATGGTTCTTTTGAAAGATCAATCATATGAGAAGAAAACAAAGGTTTCCCTGTTTTAAGAAAATATTCCTTATTAACCTCTAAAAGTCCATCGATCCATGGTAGTAAATCTTTTGTACAATGATCTGTATGTAAAATAACAGGAACTTTATACTTTTCTGCTATAAAATGTACATAATGAGCACCAGCAATACAACCTATAATAGCTGTATCTTGCGGTTTTTTAGATATTAATCCTTTTCCAGCAAAAAATACTGATCCACTATTGGAAAATTGAATTATTACAGGAGATTTAACTTTAGAAGCAACTTCTAAAACAGCATTTATAGAATCAGTATTAATGCAATTTATAGCAGGTAAAGCAAATTTATTTTTTTTTGCTATCTTAAATATTTTTTTAAGATCATTACCATTAACAACTCCAGCATTTAAAAAACTTAAAATTTTAGACATCCTTGTTATATCCATTTTCTTGTATTATAGAAATAATTGGTAATGTTTTGCTTTCAATAAATTTTAGAAATGCACCTCCACCAGTAGAAATATAAGATATTTTATCTTTAATGCCAAATAAATCAATAGCAGCTAACGTATCTCCGCCTCCTGCTATAGAAAAAGCACTACTGTTAGCAATATTTTGAGCAATAATTTTAGTACCTGTACAAAAATTTGGAAATTCAAAAACTCCTATAGGACCATTCCATAAAATTGTATTAGCTTTTTTAAGTAATATTACCAATGATTGTATAGTTTTATCTCCGAAATCTAAAATAAATTCATTATCTGAAATATCTGTACGATTTTTTGTAATAGCTAAAGCATTTTCAGAATATTCTGTTGATACTCGTAAATCAAGAGGAATTTGGATATTATATTTATCTAGTAGTTTTCTAGCTAATTCAATAAATTCTGGCTCATATAATGATTTACCTATTTTATTTTCTATAGCTAAAAAAGTATTTGCAATACCTCCCCCTACAATAACGTTGTCTGCAATTTTAGATAAGTTATTTAATAAATTAAATTTAGTAGAAATTTTCGAACCACCTACAATTACAACTAACGGACGTTTTGGTTTTTTAATTGCCTTACTCAAAATATTTAGCTCACATGAAAATAATGGGCCTATACATGAAATTTTAGCAAATTTAGCTACTCCACAAGTAGAAGCTTGTATCCTATGTCCAGCACCGAAAGCATCCATTACAAATATATCACATAAAGCAGCATATTTTTTCGCTAATAACTCGTCATTTATATTTTCACCTTTATTAAATCTAACATTTTCTAATATAACTAATTCACCATTATTTAATTCAATTCCGTCTAAATAATTTTTTATTAATTTTATCTTGGTATTTGCTAGTTTATGTTTTAAATATTTTACTATTGGTAATAAAGAAAATTCATCGTCATAAATACCTTCATATGGACGACCTAAATGAGACATAACCATAACTTTTGCATTTTTTTTTAGAGCAAATTTAATAGTAGGCAAAGCAGCAATAATTCTTGTATGTGATATAATATTTCCTTGTTTTATTGGTACATTAAAATCTACTCTTATTAATATACGTTTATTATTAATATCTAATTCATCCATTGTTATCATAAATATATTATATCCTTATGTTTCATTATTAAATTAATACTGAAAATTATCTAATACTAAAATTAGTTTCACTTGCCAAGTTTAGATATGTATATCAATGTATCTATCATTCTGTTTGAATATCCCCACTCGTTATCACACCATAGTAAAGTTTTTATCATATAACAACCACTTACCTTAGTTTGAGTGCTATCTATTATAACACTGTGTGAATTGTGATTAAAATCTATAGAAACCAATGGTAAATCATTATATTCAATAATACCTTTTAATGATTTTTTTGCAGCATTTTTAAATAATTTGTTAACTTTATTTGAATCAGTAGATTTGCTAACCACTACGTTAAAATCAATTGCTGTAACATTAATAGTAGGTACCCGTAGAGATATAGCCTCAAAACAATTCTTAAATTTAGGAAAGATTCTATAAATTCCATCTGCCAAATGTGTATTAATTGGTACGATAGATTGACTAGCAGAACGAGATCGACGTAAATCATCATTATGATAAAAATCTATTACTTTTTGATCATTCATTGATGAATGGATAGTAGTAATTGTTCCAAATTTAATACTAAATTCATCATCTAATAATTTAATAATAGGAATAATACAATTAGTAGTACATGATGCATTAGAAATAATGCGATGTTCTGTTGAAATTGTTTTTTCATTAATTCCGTATACTATGGTTGCATCAAGATCGTTATCTCCAGGATGGCAAAATAGCACTTTTTTAGCACCTGCTTTTAAATGTGCTTCACCATCTTTACGTGTACCATAAATCCCAGTACAGTCTAATACAACATCAATATTAAGTTTATTCCAAGGTAATTCATTAATATTGTGATGATGAAAAATTTGAATAAGATCATCATTAATCCAAATTGTATCTTTTTCTTGACGTACATTAAAATAAAAAGTACCATGAGTGGTATCATATTTAAGTAAATAAGCCATTCCAATTGAATCAGCTACTTCATTGATGGCAACTATTTTGATTATTTTATTTCTTTTACTTTCGTATAATCCGCGTACTATATTACGTCCTATACGTCCAAAACCGTTAATTGCTACTTTAACAATCATATTTATACCAATAAGTAATTAAAATACAATTATATTTTAATTATTATTAAATATATACCGAAAATATCTAAAAATAATTTTTTGAATATTGTAAAGGAAAAATAATTAAAATTAAAAATATTTTAACAATTTAATAAACTTTGCGCTGTAGATATAATATTATCCACGGTAAAACCAAATAATTTAAATAAATTATCAGTTGATCCTGACATACCAAAACTATTTATTCCAATTACTTTACCGTTAGTACCAACATATTTAAACCAAAAATCAGCTATCCCTGCTTCAATAGCAATTCTAATTTTTATTTTACTTGGAAGAACTAATTCACGATAATATTCGCTTTGTTGATCAAATATATTAGTACATGGCATAGATACTACACGAACTTTTAGATTATCATGATAAGATAATTTATAATAAGCATTAACAGCTAATTCCACTTCTGAACCAGTTGCTATTAAGATAATATCAGGTTCTTTTGTATTACAATCTTTTAATATATAACCACCTCTTTTTATATTTTTTAACTGCTCTATAGTTCGACTTTGTTGTACTAAATTTTGTCTAGAAAGGACTAAAATACTTGGACCATCTTGCCTTTCAACAGCACATTTCCAAGCTACTGCAGATTCAACTTGATCGCAAGGACGCCATAGATGTATATTAGGTATCATACGTAAATTAGAAATTTGTTCAATTGGTTGATGAGTAGGTCCATCTTCTCCTACACCAATAGAGTCATGAGTATATACCATAACATGACGAAGTTTCATTAATGCTGCCATACGTATAGCATTTCTTGCATATTCACTAAACATAAGAAAAGTAGCAGTATAAGGTAAAAAACCACCGTATATTGAAATACCATTGGCAATTGCAGTCATACCAAATTCTCTTACGCCATAATGAATGTAATTTCCATCAATATTTCTATTAATTGGATTAGAACCAGACCACATAGTAAGATTACTAGGTGTTAAGTCAGCAGAACCACCAATTAATTCTGGTAAAATATTTCCTAGTACTTCAATAGTATTTTGGGAAGATTTTCTACCAGCAACATTTTCGGGATTTTCTTGTAAAATTTTTATAAATTTTTTTGTTATAGTATCCCAATTATCTGGTAGTATTTTATTTATACGTCTCTTAAATTCAACAGCTAATTTCGGATATTTTTTTTCATAATACTTTAGTTTTTCATTCCATTTTTTTTCTAAATTTTGACCACTTACCTTTGCATCCCACTCATTGTATATTTCTGCTGGAATTACAAATTGCGGATATTTCCATTTTAAAAATTTACGAGTAAGTATTACTTCGTTTTCTCCTAGGGGTGATCCATGAACATCATGAGTTCCTTGTTTATTTGGTGATCCATAGCCAATTATGGTCTTACATATCAATAGAGAAGGTTTGTTATGAATATTTTTTGCCTGTTCTATTGCTTGTGTTATACTATGATGATCGTGTCCGTCAATTTCTTTTATTACATGCCAATTATAAGATTCAAAACGCTTAGCTGTATTATCTGTGAACCAATATTTAGTTTTTCCATCAATAGAAATATCATTATCGTCATAAAATACTATTAATTTACCTAATTTTAAAGTTCCTGCTAAAGAACAAACTTCATGTGATATTCCTTCCATCATACAACCATCTCCTACAAATACATAGGTATTATGATCTACAATATTACAATCAGAACGATTAAATTGTGCTGATAATGTTTTTTCTGCAAGAGCAAATCCTACAGCATTCGCAAGTCCCTGTCCTAATGGACCAGTTGTAGTTTCAATACCCATTGTATGTTGGTATTCAGGGTGACCTGGGGTTTTGGAATTTAATTGCCGAAAGTTTTTAATTTCACTTATAGGAAGATCATATCCAGTTAAATGTAAAAGACTATAAATCAACATTGAACCGTGACCGTTGGATAACACAAATCTATCACGATTAAACCAAAGTGGATTATTGGGATTATGATTTAAATGTTTTCTCCATAACGCTTCTGCAATATCTGCCATACCCATTGGAGCACCAGGATGACCAGAATTAGCTTTTTGCACTGCATCCATACTTAATACTCTAATAGCGTTAGCAAGTTCTTTATGAGATGGCATTTTGTACTCCAAAAATAGATTAATATAAATATAGTATTTTTATTAAAATAAAAATTATAATCATAAAATTAATTGCATATTTTTATATACTAAAAATAACGTTATTACTAAATATTTTATATAAATTTAAGATTTTTTAACATAACTGTTTTGTAATGAATGTTTGAATTATAGGTAAAATAATTTTATTAAATTTTCTTAAGATATTAATTAATATTTTAATTATTATATAATATTTACTTAAATAATTTATAGTAATGCGATAATACATTTATGTTATTTTATTTTTTGAATGAAATTTGTATTGTTAATATATTATTTTATAAAATAAATTTATAAATTCATTAAATATTTTATTATTTTAATAAGTTATGTATATATTACAGAGTAGATTATTAATTAATATTAATATATTAACAAATAAATTATATTTAATTTTTGTCGAATTAATTATATCGCATTTTATAATTAGGATAATAAATTTATTATATGAAAATTCAAATTGATAAGATAATATAAATATTATTTTATATTTGGAACGCAATCTAACAAAAATTATTTTATAAGGCATAAAAAACACAATGGCTACAACTCTATTTACATCTGAATCTGTATCAGAAGGTCATCCAGATAAAATTGCGGATCAAATTTCTGATGCTATTCTTGATGCAATTATTGAACAAGATAGTAAAGGTCGTGTAGCATGCGAAACATACGTTAAAACTGGTATGGTTTTAGTTGGAGGAGAAATTAATACTAATGCTCGAATAGATGTTGAAGAAATTATTAGAAATACAGTTAGAGAAATTGGATATACCAATTCAGATATGGGTTTTGATGCTAATTCATGTGCCATTTTAAATGCTATTGGCAAACAATCTCAAGACATTAATAAAGGTATTGATAATGGTAATCCATTTAACCAAGGTGCAGGTGACCAAGGTATAATGTTTGGCTATGCTACAAATGAAACTGATGTACTTATGCCAGCTCCTATAACTTATGCGCATCGTTTGGTAAAACGTCAAGCTGAATTAAGAAAAAATGGAACAATACCATGGTTGCTACCAGATGCAAAAAGCCAAGTTACTTTTCAATATAAAAATGATAAAATTATTGGAATTGATACTGTTGTACTATCTACTCAACATGCAAATTATGTAAAACAAATAGACATACAAGAAGCTATCATGGAAAATATTATTAAACCAGTATTACCTAAAAAATGGTTACATAATCAAACCAAATATCATATTAATCCGACAGGTAGATTTGTTATTGGTGGACCCATGGGTGATTGTGGTTTAACAGGAAGAAAAATCATCGTTGACACTTATGGAGGTATGGCTAGACATGGTGGTGGAGCTTTTTCAGGAAAAGATCCCTCTAAGGTTGATCGTTCAGCAGCATATGCTGCTCGTTATATTGCTAAAAATATAGTTGCGGCTAATCTTGCAGACCGCTGTGAAATTCAATTATCCTATACTATAGGAATTGCTGATCCTACTTCTATTATGATAAATACTTTTGGTACTGAAAAGATTTCTGTTCAAAAATTAAATTTAGTAATACGTGATTTATTCGATTTACGTCCCTATGGACTTATAAAAATGCTTAATTTAGAATATCCTATTTATAAAAAAACAGCATCATATGGTCATTTTGGTAGAGAAAATTTTCCCTGGGAAAAAACTGATAAAGTAAAACAATTAAGAGATGCTCTGTATTAAAATATAGTAAATTTTTATTTAAAAATAATTATTAAATTATTTTATTTTTGGTTTTTTAATGAACTATATTCGAAATAATTATAACTCATCATTAAATTAACACTAATTTTTTCTTTTTCTAGATAGAGAAGATCGTCATGGATAATATAATATATTGTTCATATTCTCTAAAAATGGCGTAAAATTTATGTTACATCTATTTGCTGGTATGAATATAAATACTGGATTACTATTAATTATAGCTCTAATATTTGTATTATGTTACGAAGCAATAAATGGTTTTCACGACACGGCTAATGCAGTAGTAACAGTGATATATACACGTACTATGCATGCCCAACTTGCTGTAATTATGTCAGGCATATTTAATTTTTTTGGTGTTTTGTTAGGAGGATTAAGTGTAGCTTATACCATAGTACATTTACTTCCTACAGATTTGTTGCTAAATATAGGATCATGTCATGGACTTATTATGATATTTTCTATGCTTTTGACTGCTATTATTTGGAATCTTAGTACATGGTATTTAGGATTACCTACTTCTAGTTCTCATACTTTAATAAGCGCAATTATTGGCATCGCTTTAACAAACACAATATTAACTGATTCTTCATTGATTAATGTTCTTAATGTTTCCAAAATTATTAGTGTTTTTAGTTCATTAGTAATATCACCAATTATAGGTTTATTAATTTCAGGTGGATTAATTTTTATTTTACGTCATTGTTATAAAAATAGTAAAAAACACGTACGTATTCATATGACTCCTTCTCAACGTAAAAAAATAGATGGGAAAAAAAAACCACCATTTTGGACAAGAGTTATTCTTGTTTTATCAGCTATGGGTGTTAGTTATTCACATGGTTCTAATGACGGACAGAAAGGAATCGGTTTAATAATGTTAGTATTAATCAGTGTTGTTCCTGCAGGATTTGTAGTTAACATTGATGCTTCTAATTATGAAATTACACGTACTCATGATGCTATCATAAACCTAGAAAATTATTGTAATAAACATGCAGTATATTTACAGGTATTACACCAATTAAATAAATCAGATATTTCAAAATCTACAGATAAAGATAATAAAGAAGATAAAAAATTTCATTGTAATTCTATTAATGAATTAGATACAATAAAACAAACTAAAATATTATTTGATAATTTACAGAACTATGACAGTCTACCAGTTAGTAAAAAGATCAAAATTAGATATTTACTGTTATGTATGGCTGATACTATTGATAAATTTGTAAAATTACCAGATATAAATGTAAGTGATAAGAACTTGCTTAATAAATTAAAAAAAGATTTATTATGTACAGTAGAATATGCACCTCTATGGATTATAATTACAGTGGCTTTAGCAATAGGAATTGGAACAATGATTGGTTGGCGTCGAGTAGCTGCTACTATAGGTAATAAGATAGGGAAAAGAGGTATGACATATGCTCAAGGAATGTGTGCACAAATAACAGCTGCAATTTCAATTGGAATTGCAAGTTATACAGGGATGCCAGTATCCACTACTCATATACTTTCTTCTTCAGTAGCTGGAGCCATGCTAGCTGATGGAGGAGGATTACATTGGCGTACAATTAAAAATATTATTATGGCATGGATCTTAACTATTCCAATATGTATTTTATTATCTGGTTTAGTTTATTTGATAATGTTAAAATTATTAACAACCTAACATTATAATGGCATGTTTTGATTTTAACATGCCATTATTAATTTAATAAAGCAGAATATGTTATTTTTCATTTATTTCTATACCGTATTGTTGAAGTAATGCTTCTATGTTTGGTTCACGACCGAGAAACCTTTTAAACATAGTCATAAAATCTTCTGAACCACCAAGTCTTAATATATTATTTAAAAAAGATCTACCAATTTCAGGGTTGAAAATACCATTTTTTTTAAACACAGAATAAGCATCACAAGCTAAAACATTAGCCCATAAGTAACTATAATAACGTGCGGCATAACCACCACTAAAAATATGACTAAAAGAATGTGGCAATCTATCTTGATTTATATAAGGAATAATAGAAATACGTCGTCTTATTTTTTTTAAAATTTCTAGTACATTTTTATTTTTTTCAGGATGAAATTTATAGTGTAAAGTTAGATCAAATAAACTAAATTCCAATTGACGAAGGATAAATAAACTTGTTTGATAATTTTTTGATTGTAATTTTTTGTATAAAATATCACTAGGTATAGGATCATTGGTTTCATAATGTCCAGATATTAATAAAATTAGATCTGGTTCCCAACACCAATTTTCCATGAATTGACTAGGAAATTCAATTATATCTAGAGGTATTCCATTAATTCCTGAAATTGCAGGTATTTCTATAGATGTTAAAATATGATGAAGACAATGACCAAACTCATGAAATAAAGTTATTACTTCATTGTGAGTGAATAATGCTATCTTATTTTTATCAGGTGCAGTAAAGTTACAAACAATATAAGCTATAGGTTTTTGTATTTTTCCATTTTTACGCATTTTATTTGTACAGATATCCATCCAGGCTCCGCTACACTTGTTCTTACGAGAATAAAGATCAAGATAAAAACCTCCTATCAACTCTTCTTGTTCATCAAATACATCAAAAAATTTTATATCTGGATGATACGAATCTATATGATTACGCTGAACAATATTAATTCCATAAATACGATTGATTAATTTAAATAAACCAGATAAAACACGTGTTTCAGGAAAATATGGACGTAATTGCTCATCATTAAAATTATAAATATATTGTTTTTGTTTTTGACTGTAATAAGCAAAATCCCATGCGTGTAATTTATCTACATTATATTGTTTTTTTACAAAGTTTCTTAATTGTACTATTTCTTTATTTACTTTTTTATCAATAGATCTTAATAAAACTTCTAGAAAATCCATTACTTTTTGTGGTTCTTTAGCAGTTTCTTCAAATAATTTTTTTTCAGCAAATGATTTAAAACCTAATAATTTTGCCAATTCGTATCTAAGATATAATTGTTCATCAATAATATTAGTATTATCCCATTTATTTGCATTAGGTCCCTGATCAGAAGCACGAGTGGAATAAGCTAAGTGTATTTCTTTTCGTAATTCTCTATTATCGCAATAAGTTATTATTGAATAATAGATTGGAAAATCTAACTTTAATATCCAATTTCCTTGTGAACTATTTTTTTCATTGCGATAAATAGAAAATAATATATTTTCATTTATTCCAGATAGTTCTTCCTTATTATTGATCAATTTTTCCCATGCCATAGTAGAATCTAATAAGTTGTTACTATACATTAGCTGTAATTGAGATAACCGATCAATAATTTCACGATATCTATTTCGTTTATCCTGTTCTAAATTAATACCCGATAATTTAAAATCTTTTAATATATTTTCTAAGTGTTTTTTTTGCGTATTATTTAACAATGAATAATTTTTTTGTTCTTTTAAAGATAAATATGATTTATATAAACTTTTATTTTGTTTTAGCCAAGTATTATATTCTGAAATTAGTAAATAAACTTTTTCATGTATTTCACGTAATTCTGGATTATTTTTAACTAAATTTAAATGATTAATTGGTGAAAAAATCCTATTTAGTCGATCATTTATTTCATCGATAGGTTCTACAACATTGCTCCAACTATGATTGATTTCTTTAGAAGATACTTTTTTTACAGTCAATTTACAATCTTTTAAAATTTCGGTAATAGCTGGCATAATATGTTTAAGTTGAATTTTAGAAAATGGTGGAAGTTTAAAAGGAGTAAGTAATGGATTAGTCATAAAAACATATTCCTTGAATATTATGTATCAATATCTTTTAATTATTTTCTTAAATTGATTGTTAATCAAAAATTTTATCATATAATTAAATTTAATTAAATCAAACAATTTTTAAGACAAAAGATATATTGACTAATAGTTACGATTATATTATTGAAAATATTATGTATTTAAATCATTATATTAATTTTTATGATAATTTTCAAAATGAAACAAACACAATGTTATACATACTAAATGTATAATAAATCTAAATATATAACAAATTTTGCATAGTTAAATTTTATTAACGTTGTATAATATCTTATAAACAATAAACATATATATCTAAATTATAATAATACAATGTCTCATGGTATTTTATACATCGTTTCAGCACCTAGTGGAACAGGAAAATCTAGCTTAATTCAAGCATTATTACAACAAACAGAACAGAAAATGTATTCTACACAATTGTCCATTTCATACACCACACGTGACATACGTCCTGGAGAAATACACGGGAAACATTATTATTTCGTCAGAAAAGAAGAATTTAAAAAAATGATTGCAAATAATGATTTTCTTGAATATGCAAAAGTATTTAAAAATTATTATGGAACTTCTTTTAGTAAAGTTAAACAAATAATCTCTAGAAAATGCGATGTTTTACTTGATATTGATTGGCAAGGTGCTAAGCAAATTCGTAATAAAATCTATAATAACAAAAGTATTTTTATTTTACCTCCATCAAAAATTGAACTCAAAAGAAGATTACTTCTACGGGGTCAAGATAATAAAGAAGTAATAACACTTAGAATGAAAAAAGCAATAGAAGAGATGAGCCATTATAAAGAATATGATTATTTAATCATAAATGATAATTTTAATACAGCATTATCAGAACTTAAATCAATTATTTATGCTGAACGATTGAATATATTACGGCAAACAATACGTTACAGTAATTTAATTAATAATTTATTAGCAATTTATTAAATAATTTAATATAATACTAGTTATTATTATGATAATAAGAGTAAATATTAAAATGGCAAGAATAACAGTTCAAAAAGCGGTAGAAAAAATTGGTAATCGTTTTGATCTGGTGTTAGTAGCGGCTCGTCGAGCACGTCAGATGCAAGTAGGAGGACTTGAACCTTTAGTGTCACCAGAAAATGATAAACCTACTGTAATAGCATTGCGTGAAATTGAAAAAAATTTAATTACAAAACAAATTTTAAATAATTACGATAATCTGAAGAAAACAAAAAATAATTAATTATTTTTCTATAATAATGTTGATTAACAAAATAAACTGTATTACTAATTAAAAATAATGCATGTTAGTAGTTAAAATCAAATACGATAAGCTATTATAGCAATATATTTTTATAAAAAATTAATAATATAGTTTTGAGCAATTAATTTATTTTATTTAGTGACTTATTTATTGTTTTAAAAATGAAATTAAGATCAAGTCACTAAATAAATTATACTAACTATCTAATTTACAGTAATTATAAACATAACCTTATAAAATTTTAATTTCATAAAACGATTATTGTTATCTATGTATTTATTTAATATTTAATATAATAACCTATTGTACATTTAGTTGTTGCAAATAATATTATACAGGAATATTTAAAAAGTTTATTAATATAATAAATAATTCTGAAATGAAAAAATGCTTGTTAAATAATATACCAATACATGACTTAAACAAGATTAGTTTATTTCAAATAAAAAAATTAACTAAAATGGGTTTAAAAACCGTTCAGGATTTACTATTTCATTTTCCTATACGTTATGAAGATCGAACACAAGTTCATCTAATTAAAAATTTAGTTTTAGGTTTATGTACTACAGTAGTTGGAAAAGTTATACAAACAAAGATAACTTATCACCGTCGTCGTATTATGTTATGTCAAATTAGTGACGGTAGCGGTATTTTAACAATTAAGTTATTTAATTTTAATACTAAAATAGAAAATATTTTGATTCCAGGTCGATATATTATTGCTTATGGAGAAATAAAGAACAGCATATATGGAATTGAACTTATACATCCTGAGTATAATGTTTATAAAACAAAAAGTAATATAGTAATAAAGAAAAAGTTAACTCCTATTTATCCAACTACTGAAGGTATTAGCCAATTAGTTTTACGCACCTTAATAGATCAAGCATTAGTTGTCTTAGATAAACAAAAATTAAATGAAATTATTCCTGAAAAATTAAATAAAAATTTAATTAGCTTTACTAAAGCTTTGCATATTATACATCACCCTCCTTTAAATAATAATTCCGAAAAAGCAGAAAAACAGGTTAATTTAGCTATAAACAGATTAGTTTTTGAAGAATTATTAGCTTATAATCTTAAAATGTTAATAGCACAAGATGCTATACAAAAATACTCTGCTTCACCAATACCTAAAGATCATAAATTAATAAATAAGCTATTATCTAATCTTCCTTTCTCCTTAACTAATTCTCAAAAAAAAGTACTTAAAGAAATAGAACAAGATTTGTTCAAAAATCATCCTATGACACGTTTATTGCAAGGCGATGTTGGTTCTGGTAAAACATTAGTAGCAGCTTTAGCTGCACTTAATGTTATAGCTCATGGTAAACAGGTAGCATTAATGGTACCCACTGAATTGCTGGCAGAACAACATGCTGATAACTTACGTCAATGGTTTACTCCTCTAGGCATTAAAGTAGGTTGGATAGTAGGAAAACAAAAATGCAAAGAGAGAGAGGAACAAGTAGATATGATTTCTAATGGTGATATCTCTATGGTAGTAGGTACTCATACATTATTTCAGCAAAAAATACAATTTAATAAATTAGCTTTAATTATAATAGATGAACAACATCGTTTTGGGGTACATCAACGTTTAGCTTTTTGGAAAAAGGGAGAAAAAAAAAATTCTCGTCCTCATCAGTTAATAATGACAGCAACTCCAATTCCACGTACTTTAGCAATGATTGCTTATTCTAATCTAAATATTTCTATTATAGATGAACTTCCTCCCGGACGTACTCCAGTGTGTACTATAGTAATTCCAGATATTCGACGAAACGAAATTATTTCACGTGTCAAAAATATTTGTTTAGAAGGTCGTCAAGTTTACTGGGTATGCTCTATGATTGAAGAATCAGAATTACTAGAAGCACAAGCAGCAGAAGTTAATTGGAAAATTTTAAATAATACATTACCGGGATTAAATATTGGTTTAGTACATGGAAGAATGAAATTAGCCGATAGACAATTAGCCATGAATAACTTCAAAAACAATAAATTGCAATTGTTAGTTACCACAACAGTAATAGAAGTAGGCGTTGATGTCCCTAATGCTACTCTAATGATTATAGAAAATGCAGAACGGTTAGGTTTAGCACAATTGCATCAATTACGTGGTCGAGTAGGAAGGAGTTCTTCTATATCTTATTGTGTTTTATTATATAAACCACCACTAAGTAAAGTAGCAAAAAAAAGATTAGAAGCAATAAGAAATATTAACGATGGATTTATGATAGCACAACTAGATTTAGAAATGCGTGGTCCAGGAGAATTACTTGGTACAAAACAAACAGGTACTGTTGAATTTAAAATAGTAGATATTTTACGTCATCAAGAAATGATATCAGAAGCACAAAACACAGCGTGTTATATTCATAAATACTATCCTAAAAAAGCTATTGATATAATTGAACGTTGGATCTCACAAAGATTTTTTGATACAAATATTTAGTTTTTTTAAATATTATTAAAATAATATCAATTATTACGTGAAGCTCGTTTACGTTCGTTTTCTTTTAAATAAAGTTTTCGTATTCTAATTGCTTTAGGAGTTACTTCTACAAGTTCATCATCATTAATAAATTCAATGGATTGCTCTAATGTCATTTTTAAAGTAGTAGTAAGACTTATAGTTTCATCTGAACCGGAAGCTCTCATATTAGTTAATTTTTTACTTGCAAGACAGTTAACAGTTAAATCATTAGAACGATTATGAACACCAACTATTTGTCCTTCATATACTTCTGTTCCTGGATCAATGAACAAATTACCACGTTCTTGAAGACCGTATAATGCAAATGCTACTGTCTTACCTTGACTATTGGAAATTAAAACACCATTTTTACGTTGTCTGATATTACATTTATATGCCTCATCATAGTGGCTAAATGTAGAATATAAATTACCACTACCTGAAGTCATTTTCATAAATTTATTACGAAATCCAATTAAACCACGACTAGGAATAATATAATCAAGTCTTATTCGGCCTTTTTTATTGGTTTCCATTGTTTTCAGTGTACCTTTACGTTCTCCTATTGCTTGCATTATTGATCCTTGATGTATTTCTTCAATATCTAATATTATTTCTTCAAATGGTTCTTGCCTACGTCCATTTATTTCACGAAAAATTACTTTTGGACGCGATACTGCTAATTCAAAACCTTCACGTCTCATATTTTCTATTAAAATTGAAAGATGAAACTCTCCTCTACCACATACACGAAAGACATCAGAATTGTCAGTTTCTTCTATTTTAAGCGAAACATTATAAATTGCTTCTTTTTTTAAACGTTCTAAAATTTTGCGTGAAGTTAAATATTTACCATCTTTACCACAAAATGGTGAAGTGTTAACATTAAAAAACATGGAAATTGTTGGTTCATCAACTTTCAAATTAGGCATTGTTTTTACATGTTTTGGATCACATATAGTATCAGATATATTTAAATCATTTAAGCCAGTAATGGCTACTATATCTCCTGCTTCAGCTGATTTAACGTTGATTTGTTTTAATCCTAAATAACATAAAACTCTATTAATTTTACCTTGAATCATTTTTCCATTACAATTTGTTACTATTACATTTTGATTTTGCTTAATTACACCATTTCTTAGACGTCCGATACCCATTAAACCTAGATAATTATCCTTATGCAGTTGGGAAATTTGCATTTGTAAAGGAGCATGTAATTCACCTTTTGGTGGAGGTGTATTTTTAATAATTATGTTGTATAAAGGAGTCAAATCTTCTGACATATTATTATAGTTTAATCCTGCCGTTCCATATAAAGCAGAAGTATATATTATAGGAAAATCTAATTGTTCATCATTAGCGTTTAAATTAAAAAACATATCAAATACTTTATTAACAACCCAATCTGGACGAGCACCATTTCTGTCTATTTTGTTAACAACTAATATGATTTTTAAATCATATTCCAATGATTTTTTGGTAACAAAACTTGTTTGAGGCATAGGACCATCAATAGCATCTACAACTAATAAAACTGCATCTACCATTGATAAAATACGTTCAACTTCACCTCCAAAATCAGCATGTCCTGGAGTATCAATAATATTTATATGATAATGATTCCATTTAATTGCAGTATTTTTTGAAAGGATAGTAATTCCTCTTTCCTTTTCTAATTCATTTGAATCCATCACTCTATCAATATTTGCATCATGGATATCAAATATACCAGATTGTTGAAGTAATTTATCAACTAGTGTAGTTTTTCCGTGATCTACATGTGCAATAATTGCTATATTACGTATATTTTTAACCAAAATATTACCTCATATTAATAATAAATATCATGTTACTTAAAATATTTTAAATATAGATCCTATAAAAATAACTATCACATATTAAATATTATAAATATACTATGATTTAATAATGAATATTAAACTAATAAAAAATATAAGATTTGTGGATAATTTATATATTTATACTTTATAATAAATCCAAATTATATTATCTATAAATAACATAACAAGTTTTTATGTTTTTAAATTGATATTTTCTCAAGTATAATAAAAATTATATTTTATTTAATTTTTATTAATATTTATACATTTATTTTGGATTATATTATTTTGCTCAAATTAAATTATCAAAATACTCGTTTTCTCATAAGCATTCCTAGCTTAAATTATTTACCAAAATATATGAATCATATTCAAGTAGCATTTATAGGTCGTTCTAATTCTGGAAAATCTAGTTTATTAAATAAATTGACAAAACAAAAACATTTAGCACGTACTAGTAAAACTCCTGGCTGTACAAAATTAATTAATCTATTTGAAGTAATGAAAAATAAATATTTAATAGACCTTCCAGGTTATGGATACGCTAGAGTTTCTAAACAAGATAAAGAACATTGGAAAGTAATGATTATAGAATATATAAAAAATAATAAAAACTTAAAGGGATTATTTTTATTATTAGATATTAATTCTACAATTAACGATTTTGATAAATTAATTATTAAATTAGCTAATAAAAAAAACATTTCTTTGCTTATTTTATTAACTAAAGCAGATAAATTAAATATTTCTAAAAGAAAAATGAAATTAAATTCAACAAAAGAAGTTTTGTCAAATTTGATAACTAATGATAATGTTTTTGTAGAAATAGTTTCATCAATTAAGAATATAGGTATTGAAAATATACGTCAAAAACTAAATATATTGTTTCAATCATAAAATTTTATATTTTTCTATGTCTAGATATTTTGTAAATGAATATCATGCCAATTTAATCCTATACTTATTCTAACTAATAAGGGAGGATATAAATTAGCACTATGTTCCATGAAAAATTTAATTTTTTTGATGTATCTTTCTATATAATTATCATGTATTTCAAATACAAGCTCATCATGTAATTGCATTATCATTTTGATCTCATGTTTATCCTTGTTTTTTAACCAACTATCTATATGAATCATAGATTTTTTAATTATTTCAGCCGCTGTTCCTTGCACTTGAAAATTAATAGCAGTACGTTCAATAGACTTGTTATGCATTAAATTACCTAATTTTTTGTTTTTATATATATATAACTTACGTCCTTCTAAGGTTTTAATATATCCTTTATCCATTGCTGATTGATAAGTGCTTCTTATATATTCTAACACACGAGGATATCTATTGAAAAAAATATCTATATACTCTTTTGCTTGTTTAATATTAATATTTAATTTATATGCTAATCCAAAAGGACTTATTCCATAAATTAAACTAAAATTTATTGTTTTTGCAATACGTCTTTGTTTACTATTTATCTTATCTATAGGTAAATCAAAAAATTCCGCTGCAGTTGAATAATGAATATCTTCTTTATTATTAAATGCACTTAATAAATTTTGATCTTGGGATAAATGTGCAATAATACGTAACTCAATTTGAGAATAATCAGCAGAAATAATTTTACTAAATTTTTTAGCAATAAATGCTTTACGAATAAATATATCGTAATGATTTTCCAGAGGAATATTTTGTATATTAGGAGATACAGATGACAATCTACCTGTTACTGTTAATGATTGTTGATAGGAAGTATGAATACGATAACTAGTATGGTTTATCATGCTTATTAATTTATCAATGTATGCAGATTTTAACTTCAATAAACTTCGGTATTCTAATATTATCTTTAATAAAGGATGATTTGATTTTAATTTAGATAAAACTTCGTAACTAGTGGATAGGTTTCCTCTAGGAGTTTTCCTAGTTATATCTATTTCCTTAATGTTATATAAAATATCTCTAATTTGTTTGGGAGAAGATAAGTTAAATTCATTTCCTGATATTTTATGTGCCTGTAATTTTAAATTATTTAAATTAATATTAATCAATCTAGATTTTTCTAAAAGGAATTTTTGGTCTATAAAAACACCATTTCTTTCAATGCATGCGAGAACTTTTATCATCGGTATTTCTATTTTTGTCAATATTTTTTTTAATTGCAAATCTTTTTTTATTTTGTTCCACATTATTAAATGTAACATCAATATAATATTTACATTTTCGCATAAATAAGATGCAGTTATATCCAAAGGAACTTTACTAAAATTGTTTTGATTTTTGAATTTATTAAAAATATTTTCAAAGTAATTTATCTCATAAGTTTTCAACCAAATCCTAGATAAACCAACTAAATCGCATTTACTTAATAAATTATTAAGAACATAAGATTCAATGTTAATATCAAAAATATTATTTATTTCTATATTATAATTTTTTAAAATTAATATTTGTTCTTTTATATTTTGACCTATTTTATATATTTTTACATTTTCAAATAATGGTTTTAGATGTTTTAATACGAAATTAGTATCTAGTTGTTTTGGCACACCTTTATAATCATGAGCCAGTGGTAAGTAAACTGCAGTATCATCTAATATTGTAGAAAAACTAATTCCTATAATTTCATTAGAAAATATATCCATTGAATTAGTTGTTAAACGAAACGCAAAAATACTATTTTTCTTGATTTTTTCAAGCCAAAAACTTAACATCTTATAATCAAGGATTAGATGAAACTTTTTCATTAATCTTATTTTACTATATTTAATATAATAAAAAATTGATGAAATAATTCATATATTTCTTTCTCATTAAATCAAATACCTAAAAACTTTTAATTTCATAACGATTAAACAATTTTTTTAGTTTTATAATATTTATATGATTAATAATCAAATCTTCATATTCTACATTAACTATAACATCTGTTTTGATTTTTGCTAATTTATATGATAAGAAAGCTATTTCACGATATTTATTAAGCCTAATAGCGGTATTTTTTGCACCACGGAATGACATGAAAGATATTTTGTTAATATTAGAATATATTGATTCTATATTTCCTAACTCTTTTATTAATATTAATGCAGTTTTTTTTCCTATTTTAGGTATTCCAGGGATATTATCTGAACTGTCACCCATAATGGCTAGCAGATCTACAATTAATTCAGGAGCAACACCATATTTTTTTTTAATATCATCAGGACCTAAAATTGTTTTAGTGGTATTATCAATTATATTTACATTAGGTTTGACTAATTGAGCCATATCTTTATCATTACTATTAATTAATATAAAAATATCCAATTTATTACACCACTTATGAACTAACGTTCCAATAACATCATCTGCCTCTACGCCATTTACTTGAATAATTTTTAAACCCATTGCTAATATAATTTCATATAATGGTTCAATTTGTATACGCATATGATTAGGCATAGGTAAACGGTTACACTTATAATCATCAAATATTTTATTTCTAAAGGTTTTTGAATAACTGTCAAATATTACAGCAATATGACTTGGTTTATATTGATTAATTATATTTTTTAATATATTAATAAAACCAAATATTGCACCAGTTGGTTCACCTTTACTATTACTTAGACAAGGGAAAGCATAATATGCTCTGTATAAGATAGATAATCCATCAATTAAAATCAAATGTTTCAGTAATTTATTCACAATAATAATTATCTTTTAAATTCTATTTTTTATTGATTAGAAACTCTATTATATCGAAATAATTCTTAATTACATAACTATTATTTTTATTTTTTTCTATCTCTAATTCATTAATATTTATCATATATTTTCCCTTAACAAATGTAACTGGTATATTTAATATGTTAAAATCTTCAGATGCTTTTTTTTGTTTATCAATTAAGATTTTTACTGTATAGCTATTCCATAGTGCTTCATATTCTTCAGAAGAAATATTCAGAGTTTTTAAAAATATATTTTTTACTATATCGGTATTTGTAAGATCTTGCATTTGTTTTGTGCTATTAAAAATTGGTTTCATCACTTTATCTTCAACACCTAAAGCAATAGCAATAGCCCAAGCATGAGTTATTACAGAATCTTTTCCCATATAATCAATATGATATTTAGATATTTTAATTTTTTTTGGTGCTGGATAATCACTTAACTGATTTTCTAATTTATAACAATATTTACAAAAAAATGAGAAAAATTCTACCACTTGAGGTTGATTTAAAAGTGGTTTAGACAAAGTAATATAGTGTTTCCCTTCAATAAATTGTGTAGCAAATACATTAAATGTTATTAGTATTCCAATAAACATTATATAAATTCTTTTCATATTAAAATTTCCTCATTATTATTGTTTTTGATATAAATTAAATGCTTAATTATAATGATGATGTTTTGATATATTTACGCAATATATTTTTTCATTATTTTATAATAAATAACATGGTACTTTTAATATGGATTTAATAACTGGAATAATTCTTGCAGGTGGAAAAGGTTTACGCATGGGAGGGCAAGATAAGGGGACTATATTATTAAATGGAATCCCACTTTATCAACATGTTCTTAAGAGGTTAAAACCGCAAGTTAATAACATAATAATAAATGCTAATAATAATATTAATTTTTATAAACTAAGTGGATATGATGTTTTTCAAGATTCATTTAAAGATATAAATGGTCCTTTGTGTGGTATAATAAGCGCTTTTAATTTTATTAATACAGATTGGGCAGCATTTTGTCCATGTGATACTCCTAACATACCATTAAATTACATACAAAAACTTCTTGAACAGAGAAGTTCTTATTCAATTTTATGGGTAAGATCAGAAAAAAGAAATCATCCTACTTTGGCATTAATTAATAGAAAAGTAATTGAATTATATAATTCAGAAATTAAATATAAAAAAAATGATTTTAATAGATATAGTTTAATTGAATTTTTTAAAAAATATGGAGGACATTCAATATTATTTATTGATAATGAATTATCATTTTACAATATTAATACTCCTTTAGATTTAAAAAAT
>NZ_SZZT01000002.1 GCF_009829945.1 Pantoea sp. SoEX | reverse complement strand
ATAAATTATATAATATATTGACTTAATTAATTATTATATTATAAAATATGCGTCTATAATAATTTTTGTTATGTTAACACAATATTTAAAATTTCATTTTAAATTAAAATATTAGTTGGTAGTTTATTTAATTATTAATATCTTGTATAATTTTTATTTTGTTATTATTTTTAATATATAATAAGAAATAGTCAATATTTTAATTAACATGTTGTAAAAATTAATTTAATCAATCAATTTAGTAATTTTAATTATTTTATATTAACTTATAATTATTAAAATAACACTATAGTAGTTGGATTTTTAATGCTTACCAGCAAATATTTATTATTTACCTGTAAAAAAAATACTTCTGATAATGAAATAATTAGTTATCAATTAATGTTACGTGCAGGACTTGTTCGTAAATTATCTTCTGGTTTATATATTTGGTTACCTACTGGTATTCGTATATTAAAAAAAATTGAAAATATAATACGTACAGAAATGAATGAAATAGGTGCTTTAGAAATTTTAATGCCAATAGTACAACCTGCTGACTTATGGAAAAAAAGTAATCGTTGGGAACAGTATGGTCCAGAATTATTAAAAATTACAGATCGTCATAATAGATTATGTGTTCTCGGTCCTACACATGAAGAAGTAATTACTGATTTAATAAGCAATGAATTAAAATCATATAAGCAATTACCCTTAACTTTATATCAAATTCAGACTAAATTTAGGGATGAAATACGTTCTAGATTTGGCGTTATTAGAGCCCGTGAATTTATTATGAAAGATGCTTATTCTTTTCATCTATGTCAAGATTCTTTAGAAAAGACATATAATGTTATGTATAACTCTTATTGTAATATTTTTAATAAAATAGGATTAAATTTTCGAATAGTACAAGCAGATAATGGATCGATAGGTGGTAGTATTTCCCATGAATTTCAAGTAATATCTAATAATGGTGAAGACCGTATAGTTTTTTCAAATAAATCTAATTATGCTGCTAATATTGAGTTTGCGGAGGTATATACACCAAATGTTAAAATTTATCCTTTACCAACAGAGAAATTATTAAAGATTAATACTCCAAATGTAAATAGTATTTCATCTTTAATAAATTATTTAAATATTCCAATTGAAAAAACTGTAAAGACGATCATAGTAAAGGGAAAAAAACACAGTAATGTTAATCTAGTAGCGTTATTAATTCGTGGAGATCACGAATTGAACGAAAAAAAAGTAGAAAAACTTGAATTAGTAGATAAACCTTTAAGTTTTGCTAATGAAGAAGAAATACGTCTTATAATTGGTGCAGGATCAGGATCCATTGGACCATTAGGTTTAAAAATTCCAATGATTATAGATAACACTGTATCAAAAATGAGTGATTTTATTGCAGGAGCTAACATTGATGGTAAACACTATGTAGGTATAAATTGGGGAAGAGATTTACAATTAACTAATATAGCAGATATTCGTAATGTAGTTTCAGGAGATTTAAGCCCTGATGGAAAAGGTATATTAAAAGTTAACAATAGTATTGAAATAGGACATATCTTTCAGTTGGGCACTAAGTATTCTGATACAATAAAAGCAACAGTACAAACAAAAGATAGCACTAATAAAACTATATTAATGGGTTGTTATGGAATAGGTATAACAAGAATTATGGCTGCAGTAGTTGAACAAAATTATGATAAATATGGAATTATATGGCCTATTTCTTTATGCCCATTTCAAGTAGCAATTATTCCAATCAATATGCATTGTTCTGCGATTGTTAAAGAAGTTTCTAAAAATATATATAACACATTAATATCAAAGAAAG
This sequence comes from Pantoea sp. SoEX, assembly GCF_009829945.1. Classification (GTDB taxonomy): domain Bacteria; phylum Pseudomonadota; class Gammaproteobacteria; order Enterobacterales; family Enterobacteriaceae; genus Pantoea_C. Next base: position 150,687 of record NZ_SZZT01000002.1, on the reverse strand, counting down.
TTGATGTTATTCTTGACGACAGAAAAGAAAACCCAGGTGTTATGTTTGCAGATATAGAACTGATCGGTATACCACATATTATAATAGTTAGTGAAAGAAATATGAAAAATAATGCAATTGAATATAAAATACGTCGTACTGGTGAAAAAAAGATTATTAAATATGATAAGATTATTGATTTTTTATTAGAGAGTATTTAATAATTAAATTGTTATTTTATAAAATCGAATTTAAACGTTAAATATTTTTTCATTGTTATTTTTTTCTTTATTTTGATACCAAATTAATTGCCAACTATTCTGACTATTAGTAGATAATCCTTCATATGTAACGAATAGATTTGGTGCACATATAAGAATATTATTATAATATATTAAAGGAATCCGATTACGTTCCCATGGTGGGATGTTTAATTTTTGCCATATATTTTTTATTTTAGTTTTGTTTTTATGACCAACTAAATGAAAATAACCTTTTGCATAAAATTTAATACTAATTAATTCATCAAAATTAGGTAAACGTAATATTTTTTTACTATAATCAGCTTTAAGATAACCTAATTTTTCGGGTAATGTTAATATTTTGTTGCTATTTTGCCAAATTATTTTAATGTTTTTAATCGTTGGTCTGGTAACTGGCAACCAATATAGGAAATTACGAAATCGTCGTATTTCATTTTTTCCTAATTGTAAGCATGGCTGGATATCATTTCCTACTATAATTTTATGATAAATTAATTTTAATATATGATACGATGGCATTAATCCTCCTCTTTTTGCAATCCACCTTCTTAATAATGCATAAACTTTTATAGGATTCATTTCTAATAGTGGTATTAAGTATAAACTTCCGTTATCTTGCATAAGATCATTGAGTTGATTAATTAATAATTCATCAATTAAATATTCTTGTTCCTTACATAATAAACAACTTCTTGATACAGTTTTCGTAAAATTAGGCCATTTAGAAATTATTTTTGGCAATATAGAATGACGTAAAAAATTACGATCATATTTTATATTATTATTACTTTCATCTTCTATCCAGACAAGATTATATTTTTTTGCATACTGTTCTATTAATCTACGAGGATATTCTAAAAATGGTCTTAATATTTTATTTTCCCCAATTATAATGGAGGAATGTATTGCAGATAATCCAGCAGGTCCACTCCCACGTTTAAGTGCTAATATCATTGTTTCACATTGATCATCACGATTATGAGCAGTTAATAGTATTTCTTGTGGTTGCAAAGATGATATTAATGCTTTGTATCTTTCTTTACGAGCAGCAGCTTCAATACCTTGTTTATTATTTTGTTTTTCTATATTAATATTTAATATACTACAATTTATTTTCCATTTAAAACATATTGATCTACAATGATCAGCCCAATTATTTGATCTTGAGTTTAATAAATGGTTTATATGTATAACACGTATATTAGATTTAGGATAATTTCTTTTACATATATATAAACAATGTAATAAAACAGTCGAGTCAATTCCTCCACTAAATGCTACCACAATTTTAGAGTTTCTTTTTAGCAAGCAAGAAATGTTGTTAAAAAACATATACTAATAACCTATTATTTAGTAATAACTACAATCTATTTTTTATAAATCACATTCATATTAAATATGAATATGAAAATTTAAGTTAACCATATCCGTAACTCATTAAACGTTTATAACGTCTACTTATTAATTTATTTACACTTAACTTATCCAGGTAAGCTAAATCTATTATTAACTGTTTTTTAATGTTATATGATATTTCAGAAGGATTTCGGTGAGCTCCTCCTAAAGGTTCAATAATAATTGAATCTATTAATTCAAGTTCTTTTAATCTATTAGCAGTAATATTCATAGCTTCTGCTGCTAATGGTGCTTTATTAATATTTTTCCATAAAATAGAAGCACAACCCTCTGGAGAAATCACTGAATACGTACTGTACTCTAACATATTTACTTTATCACCAACACCAATAGCTAATGCACCTCCAGAACCACCTTCTCCAATAATATTACATATAACTGGTACTTTTAAAATTGACATAGTACGTAAGTTATTTGCAATAGCTTCGCATTGACCTCGTTTTTCAGCGCTTATTCCTGGATATGCACCTGGTGTATCTATAAAAGTAATAATAGGCATTTTAAATTTTTCTGCCATTTTCATCAAACGTAATGATTTGCGATAACCTTCTGGAGCTGGCATACCGAAATTTCTAATTATTTTTTCCTTGATTTCACGACCTTTCTGATGACCAATTATCATAACTGGGCGTTTATTTAAGCGAGATATTCCACCAATGATAGCTTTATCATCAGAATATAAGCGATCTCCAGATAATTCATCAAAATCATCAAATATATTACAAATGTAATCATAAGTATAAGGACGTAATGGATGACGAGATAACTGTAAAATTTGCCATGAATTTAAATTAGCAAAAATTTTGCGAGTTAAGTTAATACTTTTTTTTTTAAGTTTTTAATTTCTTCATCAATATTTATATTTGCATAGTCTAAATAATTGATTGAACTAAGTGAATTAATTTTTGCTTCTAGTTCTACTATTGGTTGTTCAAATTCTAAATACTTAAGATTCATAATTTACCTGTTTTAATTAAACTCAAGTTCTATCTTACTATTTCCTAATAGTAACTGTAACTCATTAATTGTGAGTTCATCTGGAGAAATTAACAAATTTTTACTAAATTGTAATTTTGATTGGATATCTTTTTTATTTAAATAAACACTAAGAGGAATTTTTTGTGATTTATTATGCTCGATTAATTTATTAATTTGGTGTAAAAATTTGCTGTTATACTGCTCATCGTTTATTATTATTGACAATCCACTTAGATATTTTTCACGTGCTTGTTGGATATCCATTACTTCTTGAGCAATCAATTGTATACCATTACGAAAATTATCAATTTTAATTTGTCCTTTGATAATTATAATATTATCTTTTATTAATAATGATTGATATTTTTCTAGTATTTCTGTATAAAATATTACCTCTAATTTACTAGTACTATCATCTAATATACAAATAGCAATACGATTTCTATTTTTAGTTATCATTATTTTTATTTCAACTGCTACTCCAACAACAGAAATTATCTTTCCTGGTTTGATTAAATAAGCATTTTTTAGATTAATACCGTGAGAGTAATAATTAATTTCTTTAAAGTAACAATTTATAGGATGGCCAGTAAGATATAAACCAAGTGCTTCTTTTTCAGCATCAAGTTGTTTTTTTTGTGACCAAGGAAAAACATTCTTATAATATTGTTTAATTTTTTCAGGTTTACTAGTATCAATTTCAAACATATCAAACTGTCCTGTTGTTTGTATATAGCTATTTTGATGAGAAATCTTAATTGCTTCATTAATGGAATTTATCATTGCAGCACGATTTAAATTTAAACAATCTAAAGCACCAGACATAATCAATTTTTCTATTACCCGTCGATTTATTTTTTTCGCAATCACAAGTTTGCAAAAATCAAAAAAATTCTTAAAATATCCCTGCTTTTCCCTTATACCAATAATAACTTGAATATGAGTTTTACCTAAACCCTTAATAGCACCCATACCATATAAAATCTCTTTTTTTTCACTTATAAATTCGTATAGGCTTTTATTTATATCTGGTGGAAGCACTTTTATTTTCATACGAAAACATTCATCTATTAATCCAATGATTTTTTCTGTATTATCAATATCAGCAGTCATAGCTGCAGCCATAAACTGGGCGGGAAAATGAGATTTCAACCATAAAGTTTGATAAGATAGTAATGCATATGCAACAGAATGAGATTTATTGAAACCATATCCAGCAAATTTTTCTAATAAATCAAATATTTTTGTCGCTAATATGGCATTAATTCCTGATTTTTTTGCTCCTTCTATAAAAAATGATCTTTGTTGAGCCATTTCTTTTGGATTTTTTTTACTCATAGCACGACGTAGTATATCTGCTTTTCCAGGTGTATACTTAGCAAGTATTTGAGCTATTTGCATAACTTGTTCTTGGTAAAGAATAATACCGTAAGTAGATTCTAATATTGGTTTTAAACTTTCATGCTGCCATTTAATATCAGGATAAGATATAATTTCTCTTCCATGTTTTCTATTAATAAAATTTTCTACCATACCAGATTGTAATGGTCCTGGACGGAATAGTGCTATTAATGCAATGATATCTTCGAAACAATCAGGTTTTAATCGCTTAATTAAATCTTTGATTCCACGAGATTCAAGTTGGAATACAGCAGTGGTTTCTGCAGACTGTAGCATATTAAAACTAGTTTTATCTTTTAATGAAATTTCATGAATATTTAGTAATGGTTTTTTGTGTTTATTATTACATAAATTTATCATTTTAATTGCTAAATTTATTATTGTAAGAGTTTTTAACCCTAAAAAATCAAACTTAACTAATCCAATATATTCCACATCTTTTTTATTAAATTGTGTAACTGTATTAGAACCATTTTCATCGCAATAGATAGGTGTAAAATCAGAGATTTTAGTTGGAGAAATGACTACTCCACCAGCATGTTTACCTATACTACGATTTATACCTTCTAGTTTTTTTGCAGTGTCTATAAGAATCTTAGTATCATCATCTGTTTGATAAAGTTCTAATAACCTTTTTTCAACTTTCAATGATTTTTCTAATGTCATACCTATATCAAAAGGAATTAATTTTGCAATCCTATCTACGAAACCATAAGGATATCCTAATACACGTCCGACATCTCTAATAACTGCTTTAGCTGACATAGTCCCAAAAGTAACAATCTGTGAAACAGCATCTTTACCATATATTTCATAGACATGATCGATGACCTGATCTCTTTTATCCATACAAAAATCAATATCAAAATCAGGCATTGATATACGTTCTGAATTTAAAAATCTTTCAAATATAAGATCGAATTTTATAGGATCTATATCTGTAATATTAAGTACATAAGCAACTAAAGATCCAGCACCAGAGCCACGCCCAGGACCTACAGGAATATTATTATTTTTTGCCCATTGAATAAATTCCATCACTATTAAAAAATAGCTAGGAAAACCCATTTTATTTATAGTGTTTAGTTCAGATTCAAGACGTTCATAATATTGTATTCTTTTAGTATTCCTTTCTTTCTGATCTTTAAAAAGATATTTAAGCCTATTATCTAAACCTATTTTTGATTTATTAATTAAAAAATCTTCAGGACTCACATTTCCTGTAGGAAATTTTGGTAAAAAATGTTTTCCTATTTCTAGTATAACATTACATCTTTTAGCTATTTCAACACTATTTTTTAGTGCTTCCGGTATATCTGCAAACAACTTGCACATTTCCTCTTCGCTACGCATGTATTGTTGCTCACTATAAATACAAGGACGTTTATCATCATTAATAGTATAACTATTATTTATAGCTACTCTAATTTCATGAGCATAAAAATCTTTTTTATTAATAAAACAAACTTCATTAGTTGCTAATACAGGAAGGTTTTCAGTAATAGCTAGATTTATTGCTTCATTTAGATAATCCTCTTCATGAGGACGTCCCGTTCTTATTAATTCTAAATAATAACGATCAGCAAAATTTTTTCTATAAAAATCCAAACACTTTCTTACTAATGGTTTTTTATTTAATAGTAATCCACGACCAATATCACCGTTACGCCCGCCAGAAAGAATAATCAATCCTTCTTTTAACTCACTTAACCAATCTAAATCTATAACAGGACCAGAAACTCCATATCCTCGCTTATAAGCACGCGAAATAAGTAAAATTAAATTATTGTAACCAATATTACTGGAAGCTAGAACAGTGAGTTTAGTTGATATATTATTACTAAATAATTTATTATTAACATTAAAATCAGCACCAATAATAGGCTTAATACCCATATCATAAGACATACAATAAAATTGTATTAATCCAAACATATTAGTAAAATCAGTAATTGCTATAGAAGGCATACCTAGCAAAAAGGCATTATTGACTAAGGAATGAATTTTTATTAATCCATCTATAATAGAGTAATCGCTATGAACACGTAAATGTATAAATTGTGGTTCTTCTTTTATATTCATAATATTATTAAATTTTAATTGTATTAATTATTAATCAATAATAGCCTTATATACTGGTTTAAAGCTCAGTCTATGATATGGTGTAATTCCATGTTTTTTTAGATTTTCAATATGCATTTTAGTAGGATAACCTTTATGTTGAGCAAAACCATATTGTGGATATAACGAATCTAGCATGATCATTTCTCTATCACGTGTTACTTTTGCGATAATTGATGCTGCACTAATTTCACTAACTTTGCAATCACCTTTAACAATTGCTCTAGTTGGAATTGACATATTAGGACAATGATTTCCATCTACTAGAATATAATCTGGTATAATTGATAGATTATCCACTGCTCTTTTCATTGCTAACATTGTTGCATTAAAAATATTTATTTTATCAATTTCTTGTGCTTCTGAATAACCTATACTCCATGCTAAAGAGTTTTGTATAATTTTTTTATAAAGAAATGTTCTTTTTTTTTCTGATAATTTTTTTGAATCAGATAAACCATTTATAATTTTAGTAGATGAAAAAATTACTGCTGAAGCTACTACTCTACCGACTAAAGCTCCTCTACCTACTTCATCTATACCAGCAATTAGTTTATCTTTAAACATTTACCATTCTTCCAGTACCATGTAGTATTTTATATATATAAATTAAATTTATCATTTAATAAAATGAAAGAATTTTTAGTTTTATAAAATATAAGAAATATATAAAATAAATTTTTAAATTTAATTGTTATATCATTCCTATCTAATTAATCCTCTAGTTGATTGATTAAAAAAATCACAAAAAGGTTTTATTATAATATGTTCTTTTGACATTATTTTTATTTGTGATTTAATTTCATTTAGACTTTTTCCACTTCGATAAAGTAAATTATAGATATATTTAATAGTGAGAATAGATTTTTTACTAAAATGACGACGCTTCAAACCTTCAATATTAATTCCTGAAGGAACAGCATGATTGCCATATGCAATAATATAGGGAGGTACATCTTTTACCACTCCTGAACAACCTCCTATCATTACATGTTCACCAATAGTACATTTTTGATGAACAGCTGTCATACCTCCTATTATAGTAAAATTCCCTATTGTAACATGACCTCCTAGCATTGTATTATTAGCAAAAATACAATTATCACTAATTACGCAATCATGTGCAATGTGAGTATTAACCATTAATAAATTATTATTACCTACAGTCGTAGTACCTCTTTGAATTGTACCCCTATGAATTGTAACACCTTCTCTTATACAATTATAATCACCAATATCAACGCTCATAGGTTCACCTGTATATTTTAGATCTTGATTTACTTCACCTATTGTAGAAAACTGATAAATTTTATTATATTTTCCAATTTTAGTGTGACCATTTATAACAACATGTGATTTTAATATTGTTCCTTCACCAATTTCAACATTTGATCCAATAAAGCAAAAAGGACCTATATAAACTTTTGGCCCAATAGTTGCACCTTTTTCAACAATAGAACTAACATGAATATTATTAGAATAATTATTAAGCATATTTCTTTAATTACGTGCACATAGCATAGTAGCTTCACAAACTATTTTCTTATCAACAGTAGTTACCCCCTTAAAACGAGTAATACCACAACGAGTTTTTTCAAATGCAACTTTCATAATCATTTGATCTCCTGGAACTACAGGAAGCTTAAAACGAGCATTTTCTATACCCGCAAAATAGTAAAATTCTTTGGGTTTTAATTTACCAATACTCTTAAAAGCTAAAATACCTGTTGCTTGAGCCATTGCTTCTAAAATTAAAACTCCAGGAAAAACATGTTTTCCTGGGAAATGACCCTGAAAAAATGGTTCATTAATAGAAACATTTTTTACTGCTCGCAAGTATTCGTGATTTTTTATTTCTATAACACGGTCAACTAATAGAAATGGATATCGATGAGGTAATAATTCTAAAATATCTTCAATTTTCATAGTGCGCATTTTATTAATCAAAACACTTTTCCTACTTGAAAAAACTAAATTAAGATCATAAATATAGCGTTGATAAATTCACATAAGAAAGATTTTTAATTAACCGTTAATAAATTATAAATTAGGGAAATAAAATTTTACATCTATAAAAATATTAAAATTTATTCAAATAGATATAATTATTAAAAATATTTCGAATATAAAAAATTAATTTCTATTAAATATATTTTCTTAAAATTATCAATCATTATATAAATTAAGTACATAATATGCTTCATTAGTGAAACATATTATGTACAGATGATATTAAAATCAATTGTTAAATTTTGTAAATATATTTATTTAATATTTTTTAATACTTCTTTAGTAATATCTTTTGTATTTGATACATAAGCAGTTGATTTAGAATCTAGTATTAAATTGTAATTATGTTTTTTTGCAATTTTTTTTATTGCATTTTGAATTCTGATTAATATCTTATTTCTTTCTTCTATTTGACAGCGACGTCTATCTTGTTCAAATTTTTGAGCTTTAAGTGAAAAAATATTTTGTTGTTTTATAATATCTTTTTCAAGTTGTTTTTTTTCAGTTAATTTCATAACCGATTTATTACGATTTAATTTATTAAGTTTATCTTTTAAATTACCTTCTTGTATCTTTAATTCATTAGCACGAATTTTAAATTCATTTTCTATTTTTTTTGTAAAATTAGTTTTTTTAGGTAATTTTTGTAAAAGATCATATATATTTACAACAGCAATATTATCATAAGCTTGTACATAATTTGATAAGATTAAAATAATAAATAAAGATGTTAAATAAAAAAATTGTTTCATAAACATTATCCATAATCCGCTATTGCTATAATCAATTCACTAGTAATACAATATTTATATATCAATTAAAAATCGACAATATATTGTTTATAATAGTTTATTAACATTAATATTATTACCATGTTTTACCAATATAAAGTTGAAAATTATCTATTTTATCTCCATTATACGTTTTTATTGGTATAGCATAAGAAAATTCTAAGGGACCAATAGGTGATGCCCATTTAAAAGAAACACCAGCAGATATTCTAATATTACTAGGAGAATTATAATCTGGCATATTTTTAATATTTTTACCTTTATAAGTTGTTTTCCATTTGGTATCCCATACATTCCCAAAATCACAAAACAAAGATGTCCTTATAGATTCAGCTAATTTTTTATTTAATAACGGAATAGGAAATATCAATTCTAAACTACCGTTAAATAATGCATTACCTCCTATTGTATCTGTTGATACTGTACATTCTTTAGATGATATACAATTAGGGGACAATGACTTTAAAGTTTTTAAATAAACTGATTTCGGACCTACAGTATTCGTTTGAAAACCTCTTATTGTTTTTGGACCACCAGAATAAAAATTTTCATAAAAAGGCATTTCGTGATTTCTAAAAAAACCTGCACCATAACCTAGCCTAAAGCATCCTACCAAGATCCAAGTATTACTTTCATTGATTGGCAAATATTTACTACTATCTAGGGAAATCTTAAAAAAATTATTTCGTGCTTTTAAAACATTAATTTTACTATTTAAATTTATAGAAGATCCTAACAAAGGAAATAATGATTGTTCTAAAGTATCATAATCCCATCCTATGTTAATATTGAAATCATTGGTTAAAAAATGTGCATCTTTTTTTGAAATATCAAAGTTTTCAATATATTTCAAGTACCTATATACAGATATTTGAGGAGAAATATTGTAAATATTATTTTTAATAAAACCTAATCCAACATTTAATGTATTTTCATTATTAATCGGAAAACCTAATGAAGTATCTATACCGTAACTTATATTATTATATCCATAAGATTTATCACTTGATGTCATTCTATTGTAAAAAAAGTGATTAGTTAAACTGATACCATTCACTGTAAAATAAGGATCTATTAATAAAAGATCACCTTGTTTTTGTACCATATCTTTGACAGCATTTATTTTAAAAATATGTCCAGTACCTAACCAATTATTCTGGTTTATATTAACCTGAAAATTCAGAAGATTTTTTTTACCATATCCAACTCCTAATTTAATTCCTCCAGTCTTATGTTCTTTTACTTTATAGATTAAATCCACTTGATCTCGTTGGTTTGGTAAAAAATTTTTTTCTAATTCAACTTGATCAAAATAACTAGTACCTTTTAAAATATTAGTACTTTGATCAACTAAATTGCTATTGAGCCAATCGCCCTCTATTTGTTGCAATTTACGACGCAAGACACTATCTTTTGATATATAGTTACCTTTAAAATAGATGTGACGAACATGGTATCTTTTTCCTGAATTAACATTAAAATATATTTTCACTTTTTTATTCAAATCGTCTATCTTATAATTTACCCGTATGATTGGATATGCATACCCGTAATCAACGATTATACTATTAATTTTATGTTTGGCTTTTTTGATATTTTCAATATTATATATATCACCTATACCAATTTTAATGTTATTTTTTAATTCTTCTAACTTATTATTAAGATTACTGCGAAATTTCACCCCTGATATTTTATATTGATTGCCTTCATTAATATTTACAGTAATATAAATTTTGTTTTTGTTAGGTGTTAGACTTAATTTAGTGGATTTTATTTTAAAACGTAAATAACCATTTTTAAGATAAAAATTACGCAAATTTGTAAGTGCTTCTTCTAATGTTTCTTTCTTATAAGTATGAATTTTAGTTATATCCCACCAGTTTATTTTATCTCTTAATTCAAATAAAGATATTAGTTTTTTATAAGTAAAATTTTTATTCCCAATTATATTAATTTGATCAATTTTTGTAAAAACACTTTCTTTTAATATGAACGTAACATTAGCATAATTATTAGGCAATGGTGTAACAACGCTTTTTATATTGAAATTATACTTTCCTATATTATAATAAAATTCTTCAAACGATTTTTTAGTTAAGAAAAGCAAACTCCGATTTAAAACATTTCCAGCAGATATATTTGAATGTTCAAGTATTTTTTCTATTTTATCTTTTGGAATAACTTCACTACCTACTATATTAACTTTAGATATAATAGGTAATTCCTTTACTTTAATGGTTAAGGTATTTTTATTTTTTATAACCTTAACTTTTTCAAAATTATTTGTTGAATATAATGATCTAATAATGTTTTCAATTACATCACCGTTAATTTTATCACCAACCTTTATATTTATTTTAGGTGATAGTGAATCTATAGAAACTCTTGAAAAACCTTCACAATTAATATTATTAATTCTATTAGATGCATAAGTACTAATACTAATAGAAATTAATATAGTTAAAAATAATTTTTTTATTGTCATTTGTATTGTAATTTTCCTCCCAAATCTGTTTTTATAATGAATTGTAATTGCTTATAAAATGTGAAATATCATTAGATAGTGCAATTGTTATGAAAATAATCAGAATACTAAAACCTATCCAAGAAAAAATATTCTGTATTTGATTAGATAGAGGTTTTTGTATTATTTTTTCTATTATTAAAAATAATAGATGTCCACCATCTAGAATGGGTAAAGGAAGTAAATTAAAAACGAAAAGGTTGATACTAATTAAAGATAAAAATGATAAGTAATGAGCTATTCCGCGTTTAGCTGATATACTTGCTCCATGAGCTATGGTAATTGGACCACTCAAATTGTCTACGTTAAAATTACCATTTACTAAATTACATATCGAAGAAATAATTAGTTTAATTAATTGTGATGTTTTTATGATAGAATGTTTAAATGAAGAAAATAAATTGTATCTGTGTATTATCTTGTAATTTTCAGGGAAAATAATTTGTGGTACTATTGACAAATTATTTGTATTACTACTTTCAATAATTTTATCTACATTAAGTTTGAATTGTAAAATCTTATTTTTACGATTTACTTCTATTTGAATATCTTTTTTTTGATAGTCTTTTATATAATTTATAAAAGGTTTTGCATTTACTAATTTATTACCATCTAATTTAGTTATAATATCACCTACTTGTAAATTATGTTCATTTGTTATGTTAATATCATTTGATTTAGTTACTAGAAATTTGATGATAGGAAGTAATGGTACAATACCTACAATATCTAATGGATCTTTAACTTGTTGATCGAAATTCAATTTATTTAAATTCAATTTTTTTGTATAAATAATATTTTCATTAATGTTAGAAAATGTTAACGTGACACTAGATTTTTTATTTTTAGAAATTAATGCCATACGTACTGTATCCCAGTCTGGTGTATTAATATCATCAATTTTCTTAATTTCCATGCCAGCAGTAATTTGTAATTTTTCTATCGGTGATTCTTTTATAACTTTTCCAATAATTGGAGAAAGTGTTACAGTACTTTGGAAAAATACTATAAAATACATAAAAATCGCCATTATTAAATTAGCAACAGGACCAGACAAAATAATTAAAACTCTTTTCCAAATTGGTTTTCTATTGAATGTTTTATGGAGTAAATGCAAAGGAACTTCATCTGAACGTTCATCTAACATTTTAACATAGCCACCAAAAGGAAATATTGAAATAACAAATTCAGTATCATAAATATTAAATCTAATAATAGATTTACCAAATCCAATAGAAAAACAAATTACTTTAACACCAAAAATTTTGGCCATAAAAAAATGGCCACATTCGTGTACTGTTACTAATAAACTAAAAGTAATTATAAAAAGAGCAATATTCCAGATCATATTTGACATGTTTGTAAAATCCTCAAAACTATTTAATAGAAGCAGCTATAAATAAACTAAATATCGGAATAACTGAAGTTAAACTGTCTATACGATCAAGAATACCGCCATGTCCAGGAATTATATTACCACTATCTTTAACACCAATTTCACGTTTCATCATACTCTCAGTAAGATCTCCTAAAAGAGAAGCAAAAGTAATTAAAATTGGAAATATTAATAAATATTTTTTTGGAAAATCTATTATTTGTAACTGAAAAAACAAAATATTTATTAAAAATGAAAAAATTAAGCTACATAAGAAACCTTCCCAAGTTTTATTTGGAGAAATTTTAGGTGCTAACTTATGTTTACCAAAAATATTTCCAAAAAAATAAGCACTAGAATCTATGCAACATACTAAAAGTATAATAAATAAAATTTGCCAAGATCCAGTAAATCTATCTTTACTATAATTTAAGTATCTAAATACATCTAAGATATAAAAGAAAGGAATAAGAGTAAAAATACCAAAAACAATACGTATTAGATTAGAATTTTTCCAAATAATAGAAGATATAGGATAGGTTAATACTAGAAATAATGCTATTATCCACCAGAATACAGAGAGGTATAATAATAAAATTATTATTGAGGAATTAATACTATATTGGTAAATATGAAGAAAGATCATCAATATAAATAATATTATACCAAATAAAATAGATATTAATATGCGTTTATAAAATAAAACTATTCCAGATAATTTACTCCATTCCCAAGCGGCGAGCAAACATATAGATAAAATAATTAGCTCAAAATTGAATTGAGATAATAAAAATAATGTACAAATCGTAAAAAAAATCAAAATTAATGCGGTAAAAAAACGGTTTTTTAGCACAGATACCCCCCCTATCTTATTTAGTAGTATCCGTTAATATCCTACCATAACGTCTTTCTCTTAAATAAAATGATTTCAAAGCAGTATCAAAAACATTTTCATCAAAATCAGGCCACAAAACATTAGTAAAATAAAATTCAGCATAAGCAATCTGCCATAATAGAAAATTACTAATTCTACACTCACCACCTGTTCTTATTAATAAATCTACTGCAGGTAATTCCTTAGTAGCCAGATGAAATTCCAAACTATCTTCTGTTATATGCTCAGGTGATAATAATCCCTTTTTTACTTTATTTGCTATTTTTTTTACACCTTTGATTATATCCCATCTGCCATCATAATTAGCAGCTATGTTAAGTATTAATTTGTTATTATTTTTAGTTAACATTTCAGCATAGTTAATACGATCTTGAATAAGATTATTAAAAACAGTAATATCACCAATGATACGTAAGCAAATACCATGCCGATTAAGAAGTTCTACTTCTATTGCTAAAGCTGACATAAACAATTCTATTAAAGATGTCACTTCTTGTTCCGGACGATACCAATTATCCCTGCTAAAAGCATACAGTGTCAATATTTTAATATTATGATTTAAAGCAAAACTAATAGACTTCTTTACTGATTCAACACCTGCTTTATGACCATAAATACGAGATTTTTCTTTATTAATTGCCCAACGACCATTTCCATCCATAATAATTGCTACATGAGATGGATTGTTCTTTTGGTTAATATGAAATGAATTATCATAAGACATAATACATAATTTATTTCTTCCAATACGAAAAAGGTTTTATTTTATTATAGTATGATTGAGAAAAATTTAATATATTAATGCATTTATCATGTATTGTAGTTAACTATAACATTGTCAATTAAATCAATCAAACAGTATTACTATAATAATTATTATTAATAATTAAATAAAACTAACTTTTTTTCAGCAATATTTCGGGATATTCGATCTATTTCTAGTACTGCTTCTAATGAAGTTGGTTCTTTACAAGAAAATGCTGTTAAAACAGCTTTATTTAAATAAGCAATATCAGTAAATTTAATTTTTCTATTTAAAAAAGCTTCTACAGCAATTTCATTAGCAGCATTTAAGATAATAGTTGCTGCTTGTCCATCGTTACAAGCATCTAGCATTAATTTTAAACATGGATAACGGATGAAATCTAGTTTTTCAAAAGTAAAAGAAGAAATATTAGCGAAATCAAGTGGGGTTACACCTGTCTTTATTCTTGAAGGCCAAGCCATAGTATTAGCAATTGGTATTCGCATATCAGGATTTCCTAACTGTGCTAAAACACTACCATCACAATATCTTACCATAGAATGAATTATTGACTGAGGATGTAATATAAGTTCTATTTGCTTGGCATTAGCATTAAATAACCAACGAGCTTCAACATATTCTAAACCTTTATTCATCATTGTCGCAGAGTCCACAGAAATTTTACGTCCCATAGACCAATTAGGATGTGCACAAGCTTCGTCAGGAGATATTCTATTTAAATTTTTTAAATCTATATTAAGAAAAGGTCCACCAGATCCCGTAATAATAATTGATTCAATACCATTGTCTTGTAATTCAGCAAATCCTAAATGATTTTGAACCTCAAATGGTAAAATTTGAAAAATTGCATTATGCTCACTATCAACTGGAAGTAATTTTGCATTATATTTTTTTACTGCTTCCATAAATATACGACCGCAAGTAACTAAAGATTCTTTATTAGCAAGTAATACTGTTTTTCCAGCACGAATTGCTGACAATGTAGGTAGTAATCCTGATGTACCAACTATAGCTGCCATTACTTGATCTACTTCATTAAGTCTAGCTAATTCACATGCCATTTTAATGCCAGACAAAACTTCAGTATGTACTTTAAGAGATCTTAATTTCTTACGTACTTTTTTAGCTGCTAGTTCACTAGCCATAGCAGCATAAATAGGTTGAAATAATTTACATTGTTGCACCATTAATTCAACATTTTCACCAGCAACTAGTGCTATAACTTGATAAAGTTCCGGATTAACACGAATTACTTCTAATGTATTAATGCCAACAGATCCTGTTGAACCCAACAGGGTTAATCTTTTCATGACACTTTCCATATGAAGCAAAAAAATTATTTACTATTATAAAGTTATAATAATATTTAAAATTTCATTAATTCATTTTCTTTATTAAAAAGAAAAATATCAATTTGAGTAATATATTTCTGAGTTATTTTTTGAATATCACCTTGCCATATATATTCTTCATCTTGACTTATTTTTTTTTCTTTAAACATATTTCTAATTTTATCGTTATTATCTCTTCTAATATTTCTTATTGAAATACGAGTTTGTTCAGCAGTATTTCTTACAATTTTAATTAATTCTTTCCTCCGTTCTTCAGTTAACATGGGTATGGGAACATAAATATTGTTACCTTTAGAAATAGGATTTAAACCTAAATCAGATGCTTTAATAGCATCTTCAATAAGATTTATGATAGAGCTATCAAATACATTTATTTTTAATGTTCTTGTATTTTCTACATTTATGTTGGATAATTTGTAAATAGGTGTTAAATTGCCATAATATTTCACTGTAATATTATCTAATAAAGTAGTAGAAGCACGTCCTGTACGAATTTTATTGATTATCTTCTTAAATAAAATAATACACTTATCCATACGTATTTCAGTATCTTTTTTTATATCATTAATCACTTTACAAAACCCTTGTATCTATATTAATTAATGTTTTAAATAACTGATAAATTTTGTTAAGTTGATTCTTATTTTTTTATTAATATTAATTTTTAATTATAGTTCCTTCTTTTTTTCCTATAACTATACAACGTAGTGCACCACGTTTATTTATGTTAAAAACATGAATCGGCAAATTATGAGCACGAGCTAATGTAAATGCAGTTAGATCCATTATTTTTAATTCTTGATTTAATACCTGAGAGTATGTTACTTGTTCATATAATATAGCATTGACATTATGAGTAGGATCAGATGAGTATACGCCATCTACCTTAGTAGCTTTCAATACTACATTTGCTTCAATTTCAATTCCACGTAAACAAGCTGCAGAATCAGTAGTAAAAAAAGGATTGCCAATACCAGCAGAAAATATTACAACATGGTTTTTTCGTAAAAGGTCAATAGCTTTTGACCAATTATAATCATCACAAACTCCGGTTAATGGAATTGCTGACATTAAACAAGCATTTATATAAGCTCGATGTAAAGAATCACGAAGCGCTAAACCATTCATTACAGTTGCCAACATACCCATATGATCACCTACTACTCTATTCATTCCTACTTTAGAAAGACCTTTACCGCGAAATAAATTACCTCCGCCAATAACTATTGCAACTTGTACTCCTAATTTAACTAGTTCTTTTATTTCTTGTGCTACAAGATCAAGAAAACTTGCATCAATACCAAAACTTTCATTTCCTTGTAATGCCTCACCACTTAACTTCAGAAGAACACGTTGATAAACAATATTGTTGTTATTTATCATAGTAAATTATCCCTGAGAAAATTATATAAAGGAAATATAAAATCTGGTCGATTGTCTATGTCTGTTATGATTATTTTATCAAAATATAACAAAAACAATGCGATTTATTGCTTATATCGGAAAAAAACCGCTTTAAATGCGGTTTTTAAAAAGAATAAAATTATTTATTCCTTAATTTCAATATGAACTTATCTTGTTCTGATTTTTCACCAACTTCAAAACGTATAAATTCAATTATCCTAGCATTCTGTTCTTGCAAAATTTCATTAACAGTTTTATTTGAATCCATGACGAAAGTTTGTCCAGTTAAAGATATATCATTCTCAAATTTTCTCATACGGCCCTCTATTATTTTCTCTGCAATTTTTTTTGATTTAGTAGATTTTATTGCAATAGCCATTTGAATTTCACGTTCTTTTTCAAGAATATTATTAGGTATATCTTCTGGTTTAACAAATACAGGTTGACTTGCTGCAATATGCATAGCTATTTTTCTAATTAATATTTCATTTATATTTATACCTGATACTAATACGCCGATACGATCTCTATGCATATACATACCAAGTTTTTCTCCTTCCAATATACCTAATCGGTTTATTTGAATATTTTCACCTATCTTAGATACTAAAGAAACTCTTTCTTGTTCAAATTGTTTTTTAAGAGAAACAAGATCAATTGCGGGATCTAAACTTATTCTATTTATTAACTTATCAGCAAAATTTACGAAACAATTATTTTTTGTTACGAAATCAGTTTCACAATTCAACTCTAAAATGATGCCATAATTATTAAATATTTTAACTCTGATAATACCATTAATTGCAACGTTATTTACCTTTTTTAATGCTTTAATAGCACTGGATTTACGCATATGTTCTATAGCTAAGTTTATATCACCATTTACTTCAATTAACGTTTTTTTACACTCCATTATGCCTGCACCAGTATATTCACGCAGTTTTTTGATTAATGCAACACTAATGTCAGCCATTTTAAATCCTTAGTTAATACTTTTATAAATTATTTGTTATTAAAATAATAAAATTTACTTATTTTAATCTTATTAAATTACAGCATGAATTTTATAAGGCACTATAATAATTCCATTAAATATTGTCTTTTATATGAAAATCATGATGATCTTGAGAGCGACTTTCATTTATTGAATTTACTAAAATACCGAGATATAAATTAACTGCACGCATTGCATCATCATTACCAGGAATAACAAAATCAATACCATCTGGATCAGAATTTGTATCTACTACAGCAAATACCGGTATACCCATATTATTTGCTTCTTTAATAGCGATATTTTCCTTATCAGCATCAATTACAAATAGAGCATCAGGTAACCCACCCATATCTTTTATACCACCTAGACTATTTTCTAACTTAGATAATTTACGTCTACGAAGCAAAGCTTCTTTTTTAGTAAGTTTATTAAGAGTACCATCTTGAGACTGCATTTCAAGTTCTTTTAAACGCTTAATAGATTGACGAACAGTTTTCCAATTCGTTAACATACCGCCTAACCAATGATTATTCACAAAAAATTGGTCACATTGTAATGCAGATTCTTTTATTGCTTTACTAGCAGCTCGTTTAGTTCCTACAAATAAAATTTTACCTTTACGAGAGGAAATTTTGCCTAATTCAATAATGGCTTTATTGAACATTGGTACGGTTTTTTCAAGATTAATAATATGAATTTTATTACGTGAACCGTATATGAAAGGTTTCATTTTTGGATTCCAATAACGAGTTTGATGTCCAAAATGTACACCAGCTTTAAGCATATTACGCATAGAAATAATTGCCATTAATACCTCTTAATCTATTATAGTTATATCTGCATGTTATAAGTATGTATTATTTTATATAAATCATTTTTTATGACATACAGTTATTAATTTTGATAATTGTTTATTTATAATAATATTTGATTATTTAATAACACTAACTCAATAGTAACATATTATCTTTAAGTATATTTTATAGAATAATTAAATATACAGACCAAATAAATATAAACTATGTATAAATTAAATGTACGTTTGTATAATCATATGCATTCATTTAACATATGAATGTTAACATAAAAACATTATTAATGTTAGATAAAATCTTATAATTTTGGAATTAATATAATGTCTATCCATTTAAAAAATAAATTGGAAATTGAAAAAATACGTATTGCTTGTCATTTAGCTGCTGAAGTATTAGAAATGATTGAGCAATATATCATACCTGGTATAACAACAGGAAAATTAGACGAAATATGTCATGAATATATGGTTTACCAACAAAATGTTATTCCTGCTTGTTTAGGATATAAAGGATTTCCTAAATCTGTATGTATATCTGTAAATGAGATAGTATGTCATGGTATTCCTAATGATAATCAAATATTAAAAGACGGAGATATTGTTAATATTGATGTAACGGTTATTAAAGATTTATATTATGGAGATACTTCTAAAATGTTTATGGTTGGAGAACCAACTGTTGCAGGGAAAAATTTATGTAAAATTACTCAAGAAAGCCTTTATTTAGCATTAAATATTGTTAAGCCGGGAGTTAATATAAATAAAATTGGTCACGTTATTCAAAAATATGTAGAATCTCATGGTTTATCTATTGTACGTGATTATTGTGGACACGGAATAGGAAAGAATTTTCATGAAGAACCACAGATTCTTCACTATAGAGTAAAAGATAATAAAACTATTATGAAAAAAGATATGATTTTTACTATTGAACCTATGGTTAATATTGGTAATCATAATGTTCATACTATGATTGACGGATGGACAGTAAAAACTAATGATCAAAGTTTATCAGCACAATATGAACATACAGTTTTAGTCACTAATAGTGGATGTGAAATTTTAACATTGCGTAAAGAAGAATTAATTCCATCTTTATTAATTAATAATTAATTCATTTTTAAATCATGTTGTTTTATAGTGTAAATAGTTATAATTGTAGATATGGTTATTTAACAAATATTTTATTATATTTATAAATATTAAATTTAATTTATAAAATTATTTTAGATAACATAACCTATTCAAAAAGATTGTAAAATGGAAGATACATGCAAAACTTAAGAAATATTATTGAATATGCTTTTGAAAAAAAAAATAATCTAACTGTAAAAACAGTAGAAAAAGAAGTAAAAAACGCTATTAATCAAACTATATGTTTACTGGATGATGGAACATTGCGGATTGCTGAAAAAAAAAATGGTAAATGGATTACTCACCAATGGATTAAAAAAGCTATCTTGCTTTTTTTTCAAATAACTAATAGTAGTTTAATTTACGGTGCTGAAACAAATTATTTTGATAAAATAAATATGAAATTTTTTAATTGGAATGCTTTAGATTTCCATAAAAAAGGTATAAGAGTCGTACCACCGGCATCTGTAAGAAAAGGAACTTATATAGAAAAAAATACTGTAATAATGCCTTCTTATATAAACATAGGTGCTTTTGTTGATACTGGTTCTATGATTGATACTTGGGCTACTATTGGTTCTTGCGCACAAATAGGTAAGAATGTTCATATTTCAGGAGGAGTAGGAATAGGAGGGGTATTAGAACCACTACAATCAAATCCTACTATAATAGAAGATAATTGTTTCATTGGAGCACGTTCTGAAATTGTGGAAGGTGTTATTGTAGAAGAAGGTTCAGTAATATCCATGGGTGTCTATATAGGTCAAAGTACTAAAATTTATAATAGAAATACTGAAGAAATAAGTTACGGTCGTATACCGTCTGGTTCTGTAGTGGTTTCTGGAAGTTTGCCATCTAAAAATAATAATTACAGTTTATATTGTGCTATAATAGTCAAACAAGTAGATTATACAACCCGTGCAAAAGTCAGTATAAACGAAATATTACGTAATATTTGATATTTATTTTTAAATAAATAATGTTTTATTATGTAATAATAACATATTATATTTTGTATTTTTCATACCAGGTAAAAGTATGATCATACCTGGTATTAGATTAATGTAGCTAATTAATTGCATTAAGAAATAAATATATTTTTCTTTTATTTCTTTGTATATTAAAAGCTAAAAATGAATATTTTTTTTCTAAAATTCTCCGTAAATCTCCTAAATTCATAATGGTTTTATGATTTACACTTGATATTATATCACCATTTTGTAATCCAATATTTGCTGCTGCACTTCCTGGTATAACACTATCTATATATACTCCTCTATTATTATAAGAATCTCCGTTAGTTAATCCAGCGCCTTCTATTGCGTCAGAAATAATTGCAGAATCTAGTATAATTAAATCCACTTTATCTAACTTAACTAATAAATCAATAAATTTTCTATCTCTTAATAAATGTAACTTTATTGTAGTTCCAATAGGTAAAAAACCAATAATATTATTAATAGAAGATAGACTATCAATTGGTTTATTATTAATCAACGTAATTACATCACCTAATTGCATACCATATTTAGCAGCAACTGAATTAGGTATAATGCGGTTAATAAAAATACCAAATTTAGTATTAAGATTCAGATCTTCTATCATTTTTAGATCAACTGAAGAACCTAACACACCTAATGTAATATGTTTTACTTGTCCATCATTTATTATTTGATTTGTTATTACTTTAACTACATTACTGGGAATTGCAAATCCTATTCTAGTATTACTGCCATCAGGAGTAAAAATTGCAGTATTTATACCAATTAATTCACCTTTTAAGTTTACTAAAGCGCCTCCAGAATTACCATGATTAATGGCTGCATCTGTTTGAATAAAATTTTGATAGTTATAATAATCATTAAATCCCGTACGTCCAAGTCCAGATATGATTCCGTAACTTGCCGATTCTCCAATACCATATGGGTTACCTATTGCTATTGTATAATCTCCTATATTTAATCTATCAGAATTGGCTAGTTGCATGACACTTAAATGTTTCACATTTTTTAATTGAAGTAAAGCAATATCTGATTGAATATCTTGACCAATTAATTTTGCGTAATAGCGCCTATTATCACTTAACCTAACTTCAATTTTAGCAGCATCATTTACTACATGATTATTAGTTACTATATAACCTTTTTCAGCATTAATTATTACTCCTGATCCTAAAATCTTAAAGAATTCACTATCATTGTGTTCATCGTTTTGCATTTTTAATAAATATTTTGAATTAGTTTTATTAAAGTAATATGATTTGCTATCATAAGAATGTTGCTTATTATTGAATTTCACTACATAATGTTTTGTAAGATTAAAATTTCCTTCTGCAATGATGCTAACTACTGCAGGCATGGTTTTTTTTAGTATTGGCGATAAACTAAAATATTTTTGATTATAATTAGCTTCAGCTTTATCAATACCTATAAAATTATTAATTAATATAATAAAGTTAAATGCCCAAAATATTAACAATATTTTTTTCATTTATTAATGATCTCTTGTGAGTTAAAGTTTATACTACTAAATTAATAAACATGAAAATATAAAATTTTTTTAAGTAATATTATTAATTATCTTATTTTGTTAATCGTTTTAATAATGATACTAATACTAAATAAAGTGACAATATATTATATGTCATATGACATAATTGATAGTTAATTAACTTAATTAAATAAAAGTGTATAACGTTATTTTATTATATTTTATAATAAATGAATGTTTTAATTATATTAAAACACTAAAAATATTATATTAGCAATAATATTTTTATTAAAAGAACTAATTTCGGATACTGTATAATTTAGTAAAATAGAAAAATGAATTTCATTATTGCAAACTTATAAAAATGTTTTAATCAAAAAATATTTTATTTAATCTAATTTTTAAAAAATCTTAGAAAGAGATTATTTATGAAAATAGGAATAATAGGAGCAATGCAAGAAGAAATTGATTTTGTGCGTAATATGATGGATAAATGCAAATTGTTTTTAGTAGGAAGATGTAAAATTTATGTAGGATTATTAAGAAATATTAAAGTAATACTTCTAGAATCTGGAGTCAGTAAAACTTTAGCTTCAATTAATACTACAACATTAATTAATTTATATAAACCTGATATAATAATTAATATAGGTACAGCGGCTGGTATTTCTTTAGATTTGGAAATAGGAGATATTGTAATAGCTAATCAAGTTTGTTATCACGATGTTGATATGACTGCTTTCGGTTATGATGTAGGACAAATCTGTGGTTACCCTAGAAATTTTTTTCCTGATAATAAATTAGTTATTCAAATGGAAAGTTGTATTAAGAAATTAAATTTTAATGCTAAAAGGGGATTAATCGTTAGTGGTGATATATTTGTTAATAATATAAAATACTTAATGAAAATTCGCGAAAATTTTCCTCAGGCAATTGCTGTGGAAATGGAAGCTACAGCTATTGCTGTTGTTTGTTATAATTTTCAAATACCTTTTACAATAATACGTTCTATTACTGATTTTGCAGATAAAAAATCACGTGTAAATTTTAGAAAACATTTAATTAGTAGTTCTAGAAAATGTTGTATAGTAATTGATCATTTTTTAAAAAATTTTCAGTTATAGAATATATCCAATAACTCATTGATAATCAAGTAAAATTTAAAGTTACCGATATAATAACACCTTATTTTATATAAAAATAATGATATTTTATTATATTCCAAATGAAGAGCCACAACTACATGTTGTTTTAGCATTAGGATTTATTACTATAAAACGCGAACCTTCTAGATTCTCTCTATAATCTATAGAGCTACCATTAAGATATTGAATACTTATAGGATCAATAATTAGCATTATACCTTGATTTTTAAAAATTATATCTTCTTCATTTTCTTGTTCATCTAATTTAAACCCGTATTGAAATCCACTACATCCTCCACCTGATATATATATACGCAATTTTAATGATTTATTTTTTTTATTATTAATTAGAAAATTAATTTTATTAATAGCTGCATCAGTAAATTTTAATGGCATTAATGATTTTTTATTCATTTTTTAATTCCAATTAAAATATATTCAATAAAGTTTAATAAATTAACATATTAATATATAATTTTATAATTGAATATGAATAATTCATTATCTAATCTTTCTCTATATTATATATATGTAAAATAATATTTGATATAAAATAACATCATTTTTAAAGATAAATTTATTTTAATTACAATGAAAAATTCTAAAAAATTATTTTCTATTGCAAACAATTATATTCCAGGTGGAGTAAATTCTCCAGCAAGATCTTTTAAGCATGTAGGAGGAACTCCCTTTTTTGTTCATAAATCCCAAGGTGCTTATTTATATGATGTAGACAATAAATGCTATATAGATTACGTTGGTTCTTGGGGATCTATGATATTAGGTCATAATAATTCTAAGATTAGTAAAGCAACGATTTCAACATTAAAAAATGGTTTAAGTTTTGGAACTCCTACAGAAATAGAAATTCTTATGTCACAATTAATTTGTAGTTTAGTAAAAAGTATAGAAATGTTACGTATGGTTAATTCTGGAACTGAAGCTACAATGAGTGCAATTCGTTTAGCAAGAGGATATACTAATCGTAGTAAAATTATTAAATTTATAGGTTGTTATCATGGTCATGTTGATTACTTATTAGTAAATTCTTTTTATGATGAGTTGGCTAATAATGATAATCCAATAATATCATCTGGAATTCCATTTGATTTTATAAGAAATACCATAGTTTGTGCGTATAATGATTTAGATTCAGTTCGCAAAATTTTTGAAAATTATCCTACAGATATTGCTGCAATTATTGTTGAACCAGTAGCTGGTAATATGAATTGTGTTTTACCTAAAAAAAAGTTTTTACAAGGATTACGTACCTTATGTGACGAATTTAATGCATTGCTCATTATGGATGAAGTAATGACTGGATTTAGAGTTGCATTAGGAGGAGCTCAACAGTATTATGATATATATCCAGATATTACTTGCTTAGGTAAAATAATAGGTGGTGGTATGCCTATCGGTGCTTTTGGTGGCAAAAAAGAATTAATGAATAAATTAGCACCAATGGGTAAAGTCTATCAAGCTGGAACGTTTTCTGGAAATCCATTAGTAATGGCAGCAGGATATACTTGTTTACAACAAATTAAGAAACCAAATACCTATGAAAAGTTAAATCATTTAACTAGCTATTTATCATCTGGCTTACGTTTAGCAGCAAAAAAAAATAATATTCCAATAATAGTTAATAATATCGGGAGTATGTTCGGATTATTATTTACTAAGGACAATAATGTGACTTGTTATTCTGATGTTTTAAGATGTAATACTAAATTATTTAGAACATTTTTTCATATGATGCTAAAAGAAGGAATATATTTTACTCCTTCTCCTTTTGAAACAAATTTTGTATCTCTTGCTCATACTATGAATGATATTCAAAAAACTATAGATATTGCTGATATTTGCTTTTCTAGATTATAACTTATTTTTTAATTATGATTAAGTAAATTTAATAATCTATTTTATCTATCTTAATTTCAAGAAAAATATAAACTCATTTTTTATCATTAAATCAACAAATTAATTGATAATAAGTTAATATGATTTATTGTACATATAAATTCTTATTTAATAAATCATTTATGTTTTATTTAGAATAATTTCTGTATCATATATCTTTACTATTTAATATAAAATATATTTTGTACTTTCTACTATAATTAAGTTTAAAATAATTTTATGTAGATAATACTATTTATATATTAGTAATTTAAAAAATTAATTACTGATATTAAATTATATTATTTAGTTTTTATTATTCTTTTGGGGGAAATAATATGAAAGAAGAAAAAAAACGTAAAATATCATCTTTAAGTATTCTTGCTATAGCTGGAGTGAAAAGTTACCAAGAAAAACCTAATGAACAATACATGAACGAAGATCAATTAGAACATTTTCGTAAAATCTTAAAAGTATGGCAAGCTGACACGCAAAAAGAAATTGATCGTAGTTTAATTAATATGCAAGATGAAGCCTCTAATTTTCCTGATCCTATAGATAGAGCTTCACAAGAAGAAGAATTTAGCTTAGAACTACGTACTAGAGATAGAGAGCGTAAGTTAATAAAAAAAATAGAAAAAACATTAAAAAAATTAGAAGATGGCGATTTTGGTTATTGCGATTCCTGTGGTATTGAAATAGGTATTCGTCGTCTAGAAGCTAGACCCACTGCAGATTTATGTATTGATTGTAAAACAATAGCAGAAATTCGTGAAAAACAAAGAGCTTATTAATATATTATAAGATATAAAATATTAGCTACTAGCTATTGTCGTATAGTTATATTAATTTATACAATATAATATATAATATGAAAAAATAAATTTTATAAGGAATATATATAATATAATTAAAATAATAAAATTGTTTTAAATTAAATTTTATCTATATGAAAATAATAGGTGTTACAATGATAAATAATGAACTCAGCTTTTTATAATGATTACTTTTTCTTAATAAAATTCAAATATAATTAGTTCTGATTTAATCTGTAATTAAAGTTATTGAATAAACTCATACAATATCTTGTTATTATAAATTATTTGTTATGAGATCGATATTGTTTTTTATATATCTCATATTATTAAAAAACAAAAAATAATTTTGAATATGAATTTGTTTTTTATAATTATAAGGAGGCACCAACAAAGGTTTGAAATATTATCATGATAATGATTCCACGTATAAGACATATGATATCTCGCAAAAACATTAGCAAAAATGCTCTTAAAGTGCTTTATCGATTAAATAAAGCTGGATATGAAGCTTATTTAGTAGGTGGTGGAGTACGCGATTTATTATTAGGAAAGCAACCTAAGGATTTTGATGTAACAACTAATGCTACTCCTGAGCAAATGATTAGATTATTTCGTAACTGCCGATTAGTTGGTCGTAGATTTATTTTAGCTCATATAATTTTTAGTTCAGAAATAATTGAAGTTGCTACTTTTAGAGGAGATAATTCAGAAAAGCAATATACAACCCATTATAAAAATTTTCACTTTAGCAAAAGTGGTATGTTACTAAATGATAATATATTTGGTAAAATAGAGGATGATGCTTACCGTAGAGATATTACTATTAATAGTTTATATTACAGTATGGCTGATTTAAGTGTACGCGATTATGTAGGTGGTTTTCGTGATCTTAGAGAAGGCGTCATTAGGCTAATTGGAGATCCAGAGACACGTTATCGTGAAGATCCTGTGCGTATGTTACGAGTAGCAAGATTTGCTGCAAAATTAAATATGAGCATTGCTCCAGAAACAGCAGAACCAATACCAAGACTTGCCCTATTATTACAAAATATTCCTCCCTCACGTTTATTTGAAGAAGCTCTTAAACTATTTCAAACAGGTTACGGTTATCTTACTTATTGTAAATTATGCCAGTATAAACTATTTCAGTTATTGTTTCCAACTTTAGCAAACAATTTCACAAAGAATAGAAATAGTATAACAGAACGTATGCTTGTGCAATTATTGAAAAATACAGATTATAGAATAAAAAACCATTTACGCGTTAATCCTGTATTTTTATTTGCTGCAATGTTCTGGTATCCACAATTAAAAAGTGCTGAAATAATAGCACAAAAACATTCTAGTGATCTAACATATTATGATGCATTTTCGATTGCAACACACAATACTTTGGAAGAAGCATGTCAGGTATTGGCTATTCCTAAACGTATAACATCTTTAATTAAAGATGTCTGGAAATTACAATTGTATATGCCACGTATATATGGAAAGCGTGCGAAAAAATTATTACTGCATCCTAAATTTAAAGTAGCTTATAATTTATTAATATTACGTGCTACAGTAGAAAATACTCCAGAATTAATAGAACTTAGTAAAAATTGGAGTCAATACAAAACATCAAAAAACAACATTATAAAAAAAATTAGCACTAATTCAAATACACTAGGAAATGATATAATAAAACAAATTAACAATAATATATGACTATAGTTTATCTTGCTTTAGGAAGTAATATCAATAATCCTATATATCAAATCAAATCTGCTTTAGCTGAATTAGATAAAATTCCACAAACAAAAAGAATTGTTACTTCTAAATTTTACCTTACTCAACCATATGGTTTTAAAAATCAACCTAATTTTATTAATATTGTTGTTTCTATGCATACCAATTTATCACCAGAAATATTACTCAAATTTATACAAAACATTGAGAGAATGCAAGGTAGAATTCGTGATAATAATTTGCACTGGGGACCACGTAATATAGATATTGATATAATTTTGTTTGGCAATTTGATGATTAATAGTAATTGTTTAACAATACCGCATTACGATATGATTAATCGTGCTTTTATGTTAATACCTTTAGTTCAAATAGCTCCAAATATTACATTACCTAATGGTGAATCAATTAAGAATATTTTAGATAAATTAGATATTAGCACGGTTAAAATATTGAATATATAAACTACATTACCTAATTATATTTTTATAATAAATATTTTAGATTGAGAATACAATGCAATCAATTATGATCTCTCATTTAGAAAAATGGAAAAAAAAAGGGAAAAAGTTTGCTGCTTTAACCGCATATGATTTTACTTTTGCTAAGTTATTTTTCAATGAAGGTATTAAAGTTTTATTAGTAGGTGATTCTCTTGGTATGACTATTCAAGGTCATAATTCAACTCTTCCTGTAACCATAGATGATATTGCATACCATACTGCTGCTGTATATCGTGGAGCACCAAATGCATTAATAATATCTGATTTACCCTTTATGACTTATTCTACTCCTAAGATGTCTTTTAAGAATGCAGCTAAGTTAATGCGTATTGGAGCTAACGTAGTCAAATTAGAAAGTAATCCATGGGTTATTGAAACAATAAGTATGCTTTCTGAACGTTCTGTACCAGTTTGTGGCCATATAGGTTTGACGCCTCAATCAGTAAATATATTAAGTGGATATAAATTACAGGGTTCAAATGAAAAACATGCAAATCTTTTATTAAAAAATGCAAAAGCAATTGAATCTGCAGGAGCAAAATTATTAGTTTTGGAATATGTCCCGAGTAAATTAGCTAAAGTTATTACTGATACATTAAATATACCCGTAATAGGTATTGGAGCTGGTAATTATACAGATGGGCAGATATTAGTCATGCATGATATTTTGGGTATTACTGATGGTTATATTCCAAAATTTGCTAAAAATTTTTTATCTGAAACAGGAAATATACGTTCAGCAGTGCGTCAATATATTTCTGAAGTAGAATCTGGAATTTATCCTGATTCCGAATATTAATTTTAAGATTAAATGGAAATTATATCGTGTTGATTATAAAAGAATTACCTATACTAAATTATAATATAAAAAAATGGCATAAAGAAAATAAAATTATTTCATTAATACCTACTATGGGCAATATACATGATGGACACCTAAAATTAATTAGTGAAGCACGTAGAAAAAGCGAAATAGTTATAGTATCTATATTTATAAATCCCATTCAATTTGATGATATTAATGATTTATTAATTTATCCTCGTACCTTAAAAGAAGATTATATAAAACTGCAAAACTCTATGGTAGATATGGTTTTTATTCCAGAAATATCTCAAATGTATCCACATGGATATAAAAATCAAACTATTGTAAAAGTACCAATATTATCTTCTATTCTAGAAGGTATACGACGTCCTTCTTATTTTCAAGGAGTAACAACTATAATTAGCAAGCTGTTTAATTTAATAAAACCTAACTTTGCATATTTTGGTGAAAAAGATTTTCAACAACTAGTAATTATACGTAAAATGGTCAGTGATATGAATTTTGATACTATTATTATTGGTGTTCCGACAGTACGTAATAAAGATGGTTTAGCATTAAGTTCTCGAAATAATCACTTAAATAAACAAGAAATTAAGTTAGCATCTTATTTAAATAAAGTAATGGATTATATGGCTAATCAATTAATTATTAATAAAACTAATATTAGGCAAATAATTATAGCATCCAAAAAAATGTTATTTGAAAAAGGCTTAATACCAGATGGTTTAACCATTTGTGATGAAATTAATTTAAAAAAATTAACACCAACAAGTAAAAATGCAGCTATTATCGTAGCAGTAAAAATTGGAAATACCAGACTAATTGATTATAAAAAAGTGATCTTATAAATGACATGTTTTATTTTACTAAAAACAATAATATTTTTTTATTATGTATGTATTATATTTATTTAACTCTTATAACTTTGCCAATATAAGGCAAATTTCGATATTTTTGTTTATAATCTATTCCAAATCCAACTACAAATTCATCTGGTATTACAAATCCAACATATTCAATCTTAATCTTTATTTTTCTTTGTTTAAGTTTATCTAATAATGCACAAATAATTAATGATCTTGGCTGACGTGATTTTAATATATTATATACACTTTTTAACGTATTTCCAGAATCAATAATATCTTCAACCAGCAAGACATCTTTATCCTTAATATCTTCATCAAGATCTTTTAAAATTTTTACATTATCAGACCTAGACATGCTACCATAATAGCTGGAAGCAGTAATAAAATCAATTCTATGAGGTATCTTTATTGCACGACATAAATCTGCCATAAACATAAATGAACCACGAAGTAACCCTACAATTACTATATTAGTATTTCTATTATTATAATAATTATTAATATCATTACCTAATTCAATTATGCGCATAGCAATTGCATGCTCTGGAATCATCACTTCAATAATATGTTTCATAATATGTTGTTTGTTTAGCCTAATCAGTATATTTAATTACATCATATTGAGTCATTGCCATTATTTTTCTAATATTTAACCGTTAACTTAAGTTACATAAAAGTTTATATATTGAGTGATAAAATCATTTATATTTAATAAAATTATGTTGCTAATAAAAAAGATATTAAAAAATATTGTTTATTAATATTATTTTAAATATGTATAATACCTCATTAACCTATTTTTTTGTATTTATTAAATCAGTAATAGTACCTTCAAAAATTTCCGATGCTAATCCTATAGATTCATATAGAGTAGGATGTGCATGAATAGTTAATGCTATATCTTGTGCATCACAACCCATCTCAATTGCTAAACCTATTTCTCCTAATAACTCACCACCGTTATTGCCGACTATAGCGCCACCAATAATACGATTGGTTTTTTTATCAAATATTAATTTGGTAACACCATTCTCACATTGAGAAACAATAGCTCTACCAGATGCTGTCCAAGGAAAAATAGATGTTTCATATTTAATGCCTTGTTCTTTTGCTATTTTTTCTGTTATGCCTACCCATGCTACTTCTGGTTCAGTATAGGCAATAGAAGGAATTACTTGTGGATCAAAATAATGTTTTAAACCAGAAATTACTTCTGCTGCAATACGACCTTCATGCATACCTTTATGAGCTAGCATAGGTTGACCAACTACATCACCAACTGCATAAATGTTTGGAATATTTGTGCGCATCTGTTTATCAACATTAATATAACCGTTATTGATTTTTACTCCTGCTTTTTCAGCATTTAAATTTTGACTATTTGGCATGCGACCAATAGCAACTAATACTGAATCATAATGATTCACTATATTATTATTATCTTTATCTAAAATAGAAACATAAATACCGTCACTTTCTAATTTTATTGAATGGATTTTTGTTTTTAACATTATATTAAATTTATTACCAACACTTCTCATAAAAGTTTTAATAATGTCTTCATCAGCAGCTGGTATTATTTGATCATACATTTCTATTATTGAAATTTCTGATCCCAATGACTCATAAATTGTAGCCATTTCTAAACCTATTATGCCACCACCTATTATTAATAAATTTTTAGGTATGCATGTTAACTTAAGAGCATCAGTTGAATTCCATATTCTAGCATCCTCATGTGGGATTAATGTTGATTGAATTGAACTAGAACCAGTAGCAATTATTGCATTGTCAAACTGAATTACTGTATTGTTACCTTTATAATTTACTAATAAATTATTAGAATCAATAAATTTTCCTAATCCCTGAATGATATTAGTTTTACGAATTTTTGCCATTCGTAATAGACTATTACTAAAATTATCAATAACTTGTGATTTCCAAGATCTTATTTGATTTATATCGATAGATAAATCTTTAAAATTTACACCTTTATTGCTTAAAGATTTCATTTCTCTAATTATTTTTGCAATATGCAATAAAGCTTTAGATGGAATACACCCTACATTTAAACATACCCCACCTAGATTATTATGACATTCTACTATAACCGTTTCTAATCCTAAATCACTACAACGGAAAGCAGCTGAATATCCTGCAGGTCCTCCTCCTATTACTACTACTTGTGTTTTAATATCAATATGCATTTCAACCTCTTTTTATATAATTGATTTTATTTCTTAAATCATCAATATTCTAATATCTGATAATATATTAGTAATTATATTTAGGAAACGTGCACCATCTGCACCATCAATTACTCGATGGTCAAAGGAAAGTGAAATAGGTAACATTAGACGAGGTAAAAATTTTTCACCATTCCAAACTGGTTCTATAGAAAATTTTGAAATTCCTAAAATAGCAACTTCTGGAGCATTTATAATGGGTGTAAAAAAACATGTGCCAATACTTCCTAAACTAGAAATAGTAAAAGTTCCATTTTGCATTTTTTCAACATTTAATCTTCCCTTGATTGCTTCTTGCGAAATATCAATCAATTCTTTTGATAACTGTAGTATAGTTTTTTCTTCAATATTTTTAAATACTGGAACTAATAATCCCTTTGGAGTATCTACTGCTATGCCGATATTAATATATTTTTTTAATATTATTTTTTGTAAATCTACAGATAACGAACTATTAAATTTTGGTATTTGGATAAGAGCAAAATGAACAGCTTTCATAATAAATGCTAATAGATTAATCTTTATATTTGCGTCCTTTTTCTTTATTTCTATATTTTGTTTATTACGAAATTCTTCTAGATTAGTAATATCAATTTTGTCAAAATGTGTAACATGTGGAATTGTTACCCAATTACTACTTAAATTAGCACCAGAAACTTTTTGAATTGAACTTAGTGGAATTTCTTCAAAACTACTCTGATTGATATTACTAATATTTTTATTAGAATAATGAATTTTATATTCAGTAGAATTATTTTTCTTCTCTTTAGATGAAGATTCAAAAAAATTAACTGTCTGTTTTATATAATTATAAATACATTCTTTTAAAATACGGTTTTTTCTACCCTTACCTTTAATTTTAGATAAATCAATACCAAACTTATATGCTAACCTACGAATTACAGGACTTGCATGAACATATATTTCATTATCAATACGATCTATATTATCTATGTTTTCATTTAAAATATTACTATTACATTTTAAACTTATTTCATTAGAAACTGAATTACTAAGTTCGTTAATTGTTTTTAATACCATAATTGAAGAACCAGTTTTTACTTTATCACCAAGCATAATTATAATGCTTTCTACTACACCACTATATGGAGAAGGTATTTCTATTGAAGTTTTATTACCCTCTACAGTAATCAAAGATTGATCTATTTTTACTAAATCACCGATTTTTACTAAGATTTCAGTAACTTCTAGTTCTCCTTGCCCAATATCAGGAATTTCTATTGTGACATTCATAAATATACTACCTCTTATTAAGCTAAACGTGGATTAATTTTATCAGCATTAATTTTAAATTTTTTAATAGCTTCTACTACTAGATTTCTATTTATTTTACCACATTTAGATAATTCAGCTAAAGCTGCAACTACAATATAAGAGGTATCAATTTCAAAATGATGGCGTAAATTTTTACGACTATCAGAACGGCCAAAACCATCAGTTCCTAACACTCTATAATTAATTGTAGGAATATAATTACTCACCTGTTCAGCAAATAACTTTATATAATCTGTTGAAGCAATAGTAGGTATATTCTGAAGTACTTGAGCAATATAAGGTATACGAACTTTTTCATTTGGATGTAACATATTCCATCGTTCACAATCTTGACCATCTCGAGCTAATTCAGTAAAAGATGTAACACTATACACATCAGACCTAATTTTATAAAAATCATCTAATATTTCAGCAGCTTTACGAACATGTCTTAATATAGACCCTGAACCTAATAACTGAATTTTTGTTTTTCCTTCTCCTATTGTTTCTAATTTATAAATACCTCTACATATACCTTTTTCTACTCCTTTAGGCATAGCTGGCATATGGTAATTTTCATTTAGAGTAGTAATATAATAATAAATATTTTCTTGAGATTTTCCATACATGCGAACTAAACCATCATGCATAATAATAGCTAGTTCGTAAGCATATGCTGGGTCATAAGATATACAGTTTGGTATAGTTAATGAATGAATATGACTATGACCATCTTCATGCTGTAGTCCTTCACCATTAAGAGTAGTTCTGCCAGAAGTACCTCCTATTAAAAATCCTCTTGCTTGTTGATCTCCTGCTAACCACATTAAATCACCAATTCTCTGAAAACCAAATATTGAATAATAAATATAAAATGGTATCATAGGTAAATTATTTGTACTATATGATGTGGCAGCTGCAAGCCAAGACGAACCTGCACCTAATTCATTAATTCCTTCTTGTAATATTTGACCTTTTTTATCTTCCTTATAGTAGGCAACCTGAGCATGATCTTGAGGTGTATATTTCTGACCATTTGGATTATAAATGCCGATTTGTCGAAATAATCCTTCCATCCCAAATGTGCGAGCTTCATCAGCAAGAATTGGAACTAATCTATCCTTAATTGAATTGTTTCTTAACATTATGTTTAAAACACGTACAAAAGCTATAGTAGTTGAAATTTCTTTATTTTGTTCTTGTAGAAGTGCTTTAAATTCCTCTAATTTTGGAATATTTAGAGTTTCTGTAAAATTAGATTTACGTATTGGTAAATAACCACCTAATTTTTTTCTTTGATTGTGTAAATAATTATATTCATCTGAATTTTTTTTGAAAGTAATGTAAGGTAATTGTTCGATTATATTATCTTCTATTTCTATATTAAATCTATCTCTAATATAACGAAGATTATTGATATCCATCTTTTTTACTTGATGAGCAATGTTTTTACCTTCAGCAATTTCTCCCATACCATAACCTTTGATTGTATGAGCTAAAATCAATACTGGTTTATTTTTTATATTTTGAGCTCTTTTTAACGCAGCATATATTTTTTTAGGATCGTGCCCTCCACGGTTTAATAACCATATTTCATCATCAGACATATCTTTAACTAAATCAAAAGTTTCTGCATATTTACCAAAAAAATATTTTCTTACATACGCTCCATCACGTGATTTAAACGTCTGATAATCACCATCAACAGTCTCATTCATCAATTGTATTAATTTTCCACTTTTATCTTTATTTAATAACTTATCCCAAAGACCACCCCAAATTACCTTTATTACTTCCCATCCTGCACCAACAAAAATACCTTCAAGTTCATTAATAATTTTTCCATTTCCAATAACTGGTCCATCTAGGCGTTGCAAGTTACAATTAATAATGAAAATTAAATTATCTAATTTTTCACGAGTTGCAATAGTTATTGCACCTTTTGATTCTGGTTCATCCATTTCGCCATCACCAAGAAAAGCATAAACAGTTTGTAATGATGTGTCTTTTAAACCACGATGCAAAAGATATTTTAAAAATTTAGCTTGATAAATTGCTGATAGTGGACCTAAGCCCATAGAAACAGTTGGAAATTGCCAAAAATCCGGCATTAATTTAGGGTGAGGATAGGAAGATAGACCATGTCCACATACTTCTTGACGGAAGTTATTCATTTGTTCTTCAGTCAACCGACCTTCTAAAAAGGCTCTCGAATATATTCCTGGTGATATATGTCCTTGAAAATATACCAAATCGCCTCCATCATTACTGTTTGGTGCTCGAAAAAAATGATTAAAACAAACCTCATAAATGGTGGCAGAAGACTGAAAGGATGAAAGATGACCGCCTAATTCCAAATTCTTGTTTGAAGCTCTTAATACAGATATAATGGCATTCCAGCGAATTGCAGAACGAATACGGCGTTCTAGAATAATATCACCTGGATAATCTGGTTCTTCTTCAACAGCAATAGAATTAACATAATTGCTAATGAATGATTTTGAGTTAATTTGTAAACCGCTTTTGCGGGCAGTGATCAATAATTTATTAATTAAGTACTGTGCCCGATCAATACCCTCTTCACGGATAACCGATTCAATCGCCTGTAACCATTCACGAGTTTCAATCGGATCCACGTCATTATATAACTCATCTGACATGGTACTTTCCTTTTTTCCTCAACTATATATTTTATAGTACATAATAGCAATCTAATAAATGAAAACTAAGAATAGTGATTATCATAAGGAGTATTTGTGATTACTATTTAATTATAATTTCTTTTTTATTATTTATAAATTTATTGAATATATCAACAACACATAATGATATCTTGTTGAGTATACCTAAATATTACAAATTTACATAGAATTATTTTACCTAATAATTTATCATCAACTTATTTATCTCCTGTATCATGTATTTATAAATATAATTTTAATGATATGTCTATAATTATATAAAATATCATGGATATTATTTAAGTTTACTCATTACTATTTTTATTAATTATTTCAAACAAATAATATAATATTATATAACTTGATCACAATGTAAAAAGTAATAATAATTAACAATTTAAATATGTAATCTAAATAATTATCATAAAATTTTTTGTTTTATTTTGACATTATATTTGAACTTTATTTTTTTTTAAATAAAATATGACCTATGCAATAATATATGTTTGTGTATTGTAAAGTTGTTATTTTACATAATAATAGTCATAAAATTCAAAAAATACTGAAAATAGTATTTTAACAAAAATATTAATAGTTATTATTTAATTTATAATATTTAATATAAAAATATTATAAATTAAATAATAAGTTATTACAAATTCATATCTTATTACTAATTTGTAATCTTTAACTACAATAATTTTAGTTATATTTAAGTTAAAATAATAAAATTAAAAATTACCAATTGTTAAAATAAATTATTTTAATTAAATTTATAAGTGTATCATAACACTTTAGTAAAAATAAATTATATGGATTATATGTTAAAAAAAGAAAATTCTAAAATATTTCAGAGGGAAGATAATATGTCTACCCGGAGATATAATTTCCGTGATCGTTATCAGGAATTAATAAAATTAGTCAAACAAGATATACAAGAATCTGTTAGCAGAGCTTTACAGGAAGATTTAGGAGAGCAACTTAACGTTTATAACGATATTACTGCTAATTTGTTACCAAAAAATGTCATAGTATATGCTCAAATTTTAAATCATGAAGAAGGTATTTTTTGTGGCGTGGATTGGGTACAAACAGTATTTAATTTATTGAATCAACAAGTAAATATTAATTGGTATATAAAAGATGGTCAAAAAATCATCCCAGGTCAATTATTATGTGAAATTGAAGGATCAGCACGTATCTTAGTAATATGCGAACGTACTATTTTAAATTTTATACAGACTCTATCTGGTGTGGCTACTAAAACAAATTACTATGTTTCGCTTTTGGATAATACAAATACAAAATTACTAGATACACGTAAAACTTTACCTGGATTACGTACTGCTCTAAAATATGCTGTAGCATGTGGAGGAGGAAATAATCACCGCATTAGATTATCTGACGCTTTTTTGATTAAAGAAAATCATATTATTACTATTGGTTCTATCCATAAAGCAATTAAAATGGCATTATCAATGTTTCCTCACTATCCTATAGAGATAGAAGTAGAATCAATAAAAGAACTAATCCAAGCTATTGATGCAGGAGCAGATATAATAATGCTAGATAATTTTAGTTTAGAAGAAATAAATGATGCAGTAAAAGTTAATAATGGACGTGTAGCTTTAGAAGTTTCTGGTAATGTTAATGATGAAATAATAACAGAAATTGCTAAAACTGGAGTAGATTATATTTCTATTGGAGATTTAACTAA
This sequence comes from Pantoea sp. SoEX, assembly GCF_009829945.1. Taxonomy (GTDB): domain Bacteria; phylum Pseudomonadota; class Gammaproteobacteria; order Enterobacterales; family Enterobacteriaceae; genus Pantoea_C. The sequence goes on along the minus strand of NZ_SZZT01000002.1, from coordinate 112,273 downwards.
AAATATACATTCTATTGATATGTCAATTAGATTAAAAATGAAATAACTAAGTAAAAAATTTTTATATTTGATAAATAGTATTAAATCAGAATGATTTATTAATATATTATTATTGATAACATAAGGTATCAAAAAATTATATTAACTATTATTTTATGTTCCATTATATTAATAACTATTATTTATTTTCTGTTGATGCTATGTTTTATTTAAAGTGTTATTTAATTTTATTCAGAAAAAGGGTTGTTTTGTGAAAAATATTCCTTATGTAGTAGCACTGACAGGTGGTATTGGTAGTGGAAAAAGTACTATTGCAAATATTTTTGCTAAATTCAATATCACAATTATAGATTCTGATGTAATAGCTTATGAAATAGTTAAACCAGGATCATTTGCTTTAAAAGAAATTATTAAACGTTATGGTTGTTCTATGTTAACTGAACATGGTTCTCTTTCACGTTCTAGTTTACGTGAAAGAATTTTTCAATACAATGAAGAAAGATATTGGTTAAATAATCTTTTGCATCCGATTATTAATATAAAAACTCAAGAGTTAAAAAAAACTGCAAAATCACCCTATATTCTGTGGGTTGTACCTTTACTGATAGAACAAAGAATACAATACCAAGCCAATCGTATATTAGTAGTAAATGTTAGAGAATCAGTACAATTAAAAAGAACACAAACTCGAGATAATGTTAAACTTACTCAAGTAGAAAAAATAATTGCAATTCAGGCAACTCCCAATCAACGCATGGCTTTTGCTGATGATATTATTAACAATACTGGTACAATACAAAACACATTTTTGCAGGTTATTAAACTCCATAAATTTTACATAAAGTTAGCAAAAATTAAGCGGGGATAATATAATGAGTACATCTGTACTGTTCGAACATCCGCTAAGTGAAAAGATGCGAACATGGTTAAGAATAGAATTTCTTATTAATCAATTAGATGAAACTACTCCTATTAACAAAACTATTAATGCATTAATTTTTTTCCGGCTTATTGACGAATTATTAGATATTTTTGAAAGAGGTGATATAAGAACTCAATTATTGCAAGAGCTAGAGCGTCAAAAACAAAAATTACTTATGTGGGCTGATATTCCAGGTGTAGATCTAAAAATAATTGATAGAATAAACAATAAATTAAAAATACAATCAGAGCAATTAATGAACTCTCCTAGAATGGGTCAACAATTAAGAGAAGATGATTTAATTGGTATTATTCGCCAAAGATTAAATATTCCTGGTGGATGCTGTAGTTTTGATTTGCCAGGGTTACATATCTGGTTACATTTTTTACAAGAAACTCGTAATACTCAAGTTCAAGCTTGGCTTGAAACTTTATCACCCGTACATAAAACGTTATCTATGATTTTAGATTTGATTAGACAAGGAGGAACTTTTAGAACTCAAACTAGTCTTAATGGATTTTATCAAAATAATGCTGTAGGAGCTGATTTATTACGTTTACAGATAGAAATGAAAGATTTTATATATCCAAAGATATCAGGTTATAAAAGTCGCTATTCAATTCGTTTCGTACCTCTTGATAAAAAACATAACATAATACCATTGAAATTTGATTTTCAGATAGCATGTTGCTGAATATAATTATTAGTAATAAGTTATTGATTTTACTTATCATAAAATTACATTAAATTAATCATTAACATTAATTAACTTTAATTAGTACATAAATTTTCCTAGATTAAAGTACTAGTGCACCGTGACAACGTTTGTACTTTTTGCCAGAATTGCATGGACATAAATCATTCCTTCCGATTTTATATTTAAAAATTTTTTCTTCTTTTTTTATTTCTAGTGTCAATTTATGTAAAATAGTAATTACTTCATATTTTATGTTTTCTAACATTGCAGTAAACATTAAGAATGATTCACGTTTGTATTCTTGTTTAGGATCTTTTTGTGCATAACCTCTCAGATGAATTCCCTGACGTAAATAGTCCATGGCAGTTAAATGATCTTTCCACATTAAGTCCAAAGTATGTAACATTATTTTTTTTTCCGTACTACGCATAAGCACAGAACCTATATTATATTCATATTGTTTATATTGTTCTGTTGCTTTATTATGAATATATTCACACAGAACATCTTGTTGCATATTAACTTCTTTATTTCTATTAAACCATTCAGAAAGATTAATAGATAAATTAAAATCTATAATTAAAATATTTTCTAAAATAATAATGTCCCAATTGTCTTCAGATTGTGTAATAATATAGTTATCAACTACTTTTTCATATACATCTTTTCTTATATTATTAATAATTTTACTTATATCATCAGAATCTAAAATATTGTTACGTTGGTTATAAAAAGCATATCTTTGTTCATTTGTTACATCATCATACTCAAGTAATTGTTTACGAATATCAAAATTACGATTTTCAACTTTTTGTTGAGCATTTGCTATAGCTTTTGTAACCCATGGATGTTCAATAGCCTCTCCTTGTTTTATTCCTAATTTACGCATTATGTTAGCAATGCGATCAGAAGCAAAAATACGCATTAAAGTGTCTTCCATAGATAAATAAAAACGAGAAGACCCAGCATCTCCTTGACGACCAGATCTACCACGTAATTGATTATCTATACGTCTAGATTCATGACGTTCAGTTCCTATAATATGTAATCCACCAGAAGATATTACTTCATCATGAGATTTTTGCCATAATGACTTTATTTCTTTCATTTTAGTTTCAGAAAGGTCTTTTATTTTAGCTATTTCTGTTCGCCAATTTCCACCTAATATAATATCAGTACCGCGACCTGCCATATTAGTAGCTATGGTTACAGTGCGAGGTTTACCAGCCTGTGCAATGATATCAGCTTCATTAGAATGAAATTTAGCATTTAACACACTATGTTTAATTTTTGCATTTTTCAGTCTATTAGATATAATTTCAGATTTTTCTATTGAAATAGTCCCTACTAAAACCGGTTGTCCACGTTCAATACATTGACGAATATCTGTAATTATAGAATCTATTTTTTCGTTTTCAGTCATATATATTAGATCTGAAAAATCTTTTCGGATCATCGGTCTATTAGTGGGAATTACTACAGTATTAAGTTTGTATATAGAATTAAATTCAAAAGCTTCCGTTTCTGCTGTACCAGTCATTCCAGCTAATTTATCATAAATTCGAAAATAATTTTGAAAAGTAATTGACGCTAATGTACGATTTTCATTTTGGATTTTTACATTTTCTTTTGCTTCAATTGCTTGATGAAGACCATCTGACCAACGGCGACCTTGCATGATACGACCAGTATGTTCATCTACAATTAATACTTCCCCATTTTTGATAATATAGTCAACATCTTTAACAAATAATACATGAGCACGTAAAGCAACATTAACATGATGCATTAATATTATATTGATTGATGAATAAAGTGATTCTCCAGATTTTAAAATGTTTTCATCAACCAATAGTTTTTCTATTTTAGTCAAACCGCGTTCAGATATTTGTACTTGACGTATTTTTTCATCAATCCAAAAATCACCTTCGCCTTGAAAAGTTTCTGAATCTTCTTTATCTTGCTGTACTAAATAAGGTACTATTTTATTAATTTTTATATATAAATCTGAGCTATTTTCAGAAGGACCTGAAATGATTAGAGGAGTACGAGCTTCATCAATTAAAATAGAATCTACTTCATCTACTATTGCATAATTTAATTTTCTTTGTACACGTTCTTCAGGAAGCAATGCCATATTATCTCTAAGATAGTCAAATCCGTACTCATTATTAGTTCCATAAGTTATATCAGCAGCATAAGCTAATTTTTTGCTATCTGTAGACATACCTGGTAAATTTATACCTACGGTTAAACCTAAAAACTCAAATAATGGACGATTATTTTCTGCATCTCTTCTTGCTAAATAATCATTTACAGTTACTATATGAACTCCTTTTCCTGTCAAAGCATTCAGATATGCTGGTAATGTTGCAGTTAATGTTTTTCCTTCCCCTGTACGCATTTCAGCAATACAACGATTATTTAATACTAATCCTCCTATTAATTGTACATCAAAATGACGCATTCCAAATATACGCTTACTGGCTTCACGTACTGTTGCGAATGCTTCAGGAATTAAGCTTTCTAGTACTGCTCCTTGTTTTAATTTTTTGCGAAAATCATTGGTTTTATATTTCAGTTGATCTTCTGAAAGATTTTCAAAATCAGATTCTAGTTCATTAATACTTTCTACTATTTTATTTAAATTTCGAAGAATACGATCATTGCGAGTAATAAAAAAACTAGTAAATAATTTTATTAAGTTCATCATTTTTCTCAATTTCAATATAAAAATAATATATGATAAAAATATAAAATTTTTATTATTTTTATCTAATTACTAATTACTAAATTTCATAGAATTAACTATTATTTATTTTATATTTTTTTACTTAGTTAGTGTTGTCTTACTACTATTTATAAAATATGAAGCTATGATGATATATAGTATATTATTACTAAATAATTATTAAATATCTTACTTATTAGTAAGTATTATTTATATATAGCATTTTTTAATAAAAATATTCAATGCATTATTTTTAGAATATTTATCATAAATCATATATACATAATATATTATTTTCACAATTATTTTTTACGTTATGCATAATATCAAAAATGTCAAATAATTTCTTAAAGAATAAAATATTTTTAACATGAAATACTAGTACTTACATATACATCAAAATAATTAGATTATATATTATAAATAAAAAATTTTTAACGTTATTAGAATAAATACTTTTGTTACTATTATTTAATATATTATCTTTTGTTTCAATTACAATTAATATATAATATTATGAATAATATAACATTAAAACGCTACTTTATAGTTAATTAAATTAACACATATTCTTGATTATTTCTCCTTAATAATATAAGGCTATGTATTATATGATAATTAATCAGTTTGTTTGCGTAAAAAAGCTGGAATATCCAAATAATCAGGCTCCTTATTAACTTTTTGCATTTGGCTAAATAATTTTGCGGATTTTTGATCTTTTTGCATTAGGGGCATTCCACTTTGATGATATCTACAATCTAAAGCTGTTTGATGGTTTAAGGATTTGTTAGGTACTATTTTAATTTCTTGAGATTTGTCATTACCAATACCTGTTGCAACCACGGTAACGCGTAACTCATCATTCATCTCTGAATCTAATGAAGTACCAATTACTACAGTAGCATTATCTGAAGCAAAAGCACGAATAGTGTTACCAACCGTTTCAAATTCATCTAAACGTAAGTCAAAACCTGCTGTTATATTAACTAATACTCCTCGAGCTCCGGATAAGTCGATATCTTCTAATAATGGACTAGAAATCGCTATTTCTGCTGCGTCTTCAGCACGGTCTTCACCACATGCTACACCAGAACCCATCATAGCATATCCCATCTCAGACATTACAGTACGTACGTCAGCAAAATCAACGTTAATAAGTCCTGGACGAGTAATAAGTTCTGCTATCCCCTGAACAGCACCTTTCAGTACATTATTAGCTGCACCAAATGCATCTAATAAAGATATACCTCTACCCAATACTTTTAATAATTTATCGTTAGGTATTATTATGAGAGAATCAACATATTTAGATAACTCAGCTATACCTTTTTCAGCAAAAGCCATACGTTTTTTTCCTTCAAAATTAAATGGCTTTGTTACTACTGAAACTGTTAAAATACCTAAATCTTTTGCTAATTCAGCTACAACTGGTGCAGCACCTGTACCAGTGCCACCTCCCATACCTGCTGTAATGAATATCATATCAGCACCTTCTAAAGCAGAGCGAAGAGATTCTCTATCTTCTTCAGCAGCATTGCGTCCTACTTCTGGATTTGCACCAGCTCCTAAACCTTTTGTGATTTTGTTTCCAATTTGTATAGTTTTTCCTACTGCTGTTTTACGTAAAGCCTGTGAATCAGTATTCACAATAAAAAATTCTACTCCTTCAATTCTTTCACGTACCATATGCTCTACAGCATTACCTCCTCCACCACCGACACCTATCACTTTAATTACTGCTTCATTGTTTAATTCAATAGATTCTAACATCATCTGCTCCTCGATGTATTATATCCTTAAAATAATATTTGCTTTAAATAAATTTTTAATTATATTTTATTGTTTATTATAGATTGTGTATAACTACAATAGTAGATATATAATTTATGAATAATAACTCTTAAATATCATAAGTATTATTTTATATACGTAATATTAACACTTCAATTTTACATACAACTTTATCTGATGATAAATAATATTATTAAACTTACAAAGAAACATTTATCTAAATATAGTATATTGATCTATTAAATGATAATTATCTATTTATAATTATCAATATGATAACATTAAAATATATAATTAATTATTTGATTTTAAGAAATAATTAACGTAAATTATTATCTTTAATAATAAATATCAGGACAAACCAAAAAAACAATTTATAAAATATGACAAAATTTTGTAAATATTTACTTTAATATAAATTATTAATTTATATGATGCAGTTTAATATCATAGTGATATACTGGAACAGTTCAGTTATTATATGATTTAAAAATAACTTTCATTGTTTGCTAATTCTAAAATACTGATAACTAATCTTGAAAAAGAAATTCCTGCTTTTTTTGCTGCTAGAGGAATTAAACTATGATGAGTCATGCCAGGAGAGGTATTGACCTCTAATAAATAAAATTCTCCTAGATTATCTTTCATTACATCGATACGCCCACAACCTGTACATCCTAAAGACTGCCAAGCAGATAATACTAATTCATTTAATTTCGATTTTTGCTGCATAGTCAAACTATTTATAAAATGATATTCCGTACTATTAGATAAATATTTAGCTTGGTAATTATAAAAATTTTTATCTGTTTTTATTTGTATTAATGGTAGTATTTCATCTCCTAAAATACCTACGGTATATTCTTCTCCACTAATAAATTGTTCAATGATAATATTATTATCATAATTTAAAGCTTTTTCTATAGCTATTGGCAATTCACTAATTTTATCTATTTTACTAACACCTATGCTTGATCCTTCTCTATTTGGTTTTATAAACAAAGGCAAGCCTAACATAGAAATAGAATTTTTTGTTGTTATGTCTAAACCTTCCATTACTTGCTTGTATGTCAGCGATACAAACTTACTAGACTTTAATCCTAAACCTTTCCATAATAATTTGGTTCTTATTTTGTCTATAGAAATTGATGAAGCCATTACTCCACTGCCTGTATATGGTAAATTTAAAAAATCTAAAACTGCTTGTATTTTACCGTCTTCACCACCTCTGCCATGTAATGCAATAAATACTTTATTGAAACCATATTCTTTAAGATTTAGTATAGATTGGTATTTTGTATCAAATGCATAAGCATTAATATTTTCTTTACGTAGACTAGATAATATTGCATGTCCTGACATAAGTGAAATATTACGTTCTGATGAGATCCCTCCCATTATTACTGCTATTTTATTATTTTTTTTCATAAAAATTTTATTCTATTTTAATTTTAATTTATAACATGCAATATTGTGTGCAATTTTACCAATATTACCAGCTCCTTGTGTTAAAATAATGTCATTGCCAGAAATATATTTTAATAAAATTTTTGATATATGTTGAGGTTCTCTAATTAAAATTGGATTTAATTGACCAATTTTTCTAATAGCATCACATAAACAATGACTATCAGCGCCAGGAATGATTTTCTCTCCAGCAGAGTAGACATTTAATATCAGTAATACATCTACTTTTGATAGTACATTTGCAAAATCGGTAAGCATATCTCTAGTACGAGTATAGCGATGTGGCTGAAAAATCATTAACAACTGACGATTAGGCCATCCTGATCTTATTGTATTAATTGTTGCATCAATTTCATTTGGATGATGACCATAATCGTCTATTAATATAGCGGTTCCAATATTTCCATTTATATCCTTTGTAGAGAATGTACCTAAAAAATCAAATCTTCTTTTGGTGTTTTGAAAATATTTTAGGGCATTAACAATTGATTTTTCATCAATTCCTTCGTTATAAGATACAGCTATAGCAGCTGCTGCATTCAAAGCATTGTGTTTTCCTGGAATATTAAGCTGTATTTTTAAACATACATGATCTTTTATTATCAATCTAAAAAAACTCTGTGTACCATCTTGTACATAATTTTCTATTCTAAAATCAGCATCTTTACTAAAACCATAAGTAATAGTGGGACGCTTTATATAAGTCATTAAATCTCTTATCGTTATATCATCTAAACACATAACGGTATATCCATAAAAAGGTAAATTATGTAAAAATTTAATAAAAGTTTGTTTTAAATTTTCAAATTTTCCTTGATAAGTATTCATATGATCCGAATCAATATTTGTCACTATAGCAACTATTGGCCTTAAATATAAAAATGATGCATCGCTTTCATCTGCTTCAGCAATAAAATACTTGCTACTGCCTAAATTTGCTTGTATATGTTCTGTTTTTGAAATACCACCATTAACAAACGAAGGATCTGAACCATTTTCTATATATATACTTGACAACATGGCTGTTGTAGTAGTTTTTCCATGTGTTCCTGCAATAGCAATGCCATAACGGAGACGCATCAATTCTGCTAACATTTCTCCACGACTTATTATTGGAATATTTGATTTTCTTGCAGAAATTAGTTCTGGATTATTGTCAGCAATAGCACTGGATACTACAACTAAATTAGCATTATTTATATTTTCTGAACAATGGTTCAAATAAATTTTTGTACCTAATTTAGATAAGTATTTAGTAATAACATTAGGCATTATGTCAGAACCACTGATATTATAACATCCTTCATGTATTAATATTTTAGCAATACCTCCCATACCACAACCACCAATACCTATAAAATGAATATGACTAACATCATGCATTTTTGTTTTTATATTATGAAATTTTATTAATTTTTTTTTATTCATTATTTTAACGTAATTTATTTATTTATAATTAAATGTACATATAAAGAAAAAAGACAATATTTTTATTTTATTATTTTTTAGAAATATTAATAATTTCTTGAGCAATAAGTTCAGTTGCATCATATTTTGCTAATTTTTTAGATTTTTGTGCCATTTCAAGTAATAAAGGTCTATCCCAACATATAATTGTTTTTATTATATCATCTGATAAGTTATCTTTTTCAGGTTCAAATATTTTAGCAGCTCCTATCCGAACAAGATTTAAAGCATTTAGGTATTGATGGCAATCCTTGTGTTTAAATGGTATAAAAATAGCTGCCAACCCTACGGCTGCAACTTCACTAACTGTTAATGCTCCTGCTCTACAAATTATCAAATCTGCCCAAGAATATGCAGAAACAATATCATCGATAAAGTCAGTAACAATATGTTGATCTTGACCTAAATGCATATAAAATCTAATTACCTTTTGTTTATCATTTCTTCCAGTTTGATGCCATATAATAATTCTTTTACCTAAAGAATAGGCAACTTTTAATAAAATGTTATTAATAATTCCCGCACCTTGACTGCCACCTATGACTAAAATTCTTATTGGTCCACTGCGGTCTATGAAACGTTCTTTTGGATTTGCTAACTTCAATATATCTTTTCTTATAGGATTTCCAACTACATAAGCTCCTGGAAAAGCATTTGGAAATCCTTGTAGTACTTTATTTGCTATTTTTGCTAAACACTGATTAGTTAGACCAGCAATACTATTTTGTTCATGTAATATTATAGGTATTCCATAACTCCAAGATGCTAAAGCACCTGGTCCTGAAACATATCCTCCCATACCTAAAACCACATCTGGTTTATATGATTTTATAATTTTTCTTGATTGAAAAAATGCATTAAATATAGAAACTGGTGCTAATAATTTAGTTGTAATATTTTTACCTTTTAATCCATTTATTTTAATGAAATGAATTTTAATATCATATTGCGGAACTATTGTGCTTTCCATATGGTTAGGAGTTCCTAACCAATGCACATTCCAACTGAATTTTTCTTTCATATAGTGAGCAATAGTTAATCCTGGAAAAATATGTCCTCCAGTACCTCCTCCCATAATCATTAATTTTTTGCTCATTTATAACCTCAAACGATTATTTATTTCACCACATATCTAGAATATATAACTAAAATCTTTATCTATTGTATAGCTAATATTATTTCAATAATGAATTATTTTTTTTACTATTTTAATAAAAGTATTACCTCTATGTTCAAAATTATTAAATTGATCAAAACTAGCACATGCAGGAGATAAAAGAACTATATCATTAGGTCTAACTGAAAGAGATATTTGCTTTATTGCTTCTTGCATAGTTTTAGTACGTATTGAAATGTTTGGACACAAATCAGCTATTTTATCGCCATCTTTGCCGAAGCAAAAAATTTTAATTTTTTTAACTATTATAAGATTTATTAAAGAAGAAAAATCTGCACCTTTACTATCTCCACCTAATAATAACCATAATGTACCTTCTGAAGAAATACTACACAATGCAGATTCAGTACTTTTAATATTAGTTGCTTTAGAATCATTTATCCATTTTACTCCATTATGTTCACATACTATTTGTAAACGATGTTTTAATCCTGTAAATGATACTAATGCTGATAAACTAGAAAGATATGGTAATCCTATAGCTTCAGCTAAAGCTAAAGCTGACATTGCATTTATATAATTATGTTGGCCGATGATTTTCATTTCTTCTGTATTGAATATTTGATCATGATATATACTATTTATCCAAAACTTGCCATTTTTATTAATAAGATGATAATCACCCTGATTAATTCCAAAACTGATATATTTTTGATTGAAACTAAATTTAGGAATAGTTAGTTTTTCATCTTTATTAATTACGCAAATTAGAGCGTTTTTATATATACGCATTTTTACAGCACGATATTGATCGATACCTAATGGATAACGATTTAAATGATCTTCAGATACATTTAATACTGTAGCAACATTAGCTCTTAAACTATAAGTAATTTCTAATTGAAAACTAGATAGTTCTAAAATATATAATTGTTGTAATGGAATTTTTAACAAATTCAATACAGGTATTCCAATATTACCACCCACAACCACTTTATAACCAGCTGTTTGTGCCATCTCCTTTATTAAATTAGTAACGGTACTTTTACCGTTTGATCCCGTAATTGCTATTATAGGAACATTTAATTCTCGACAAAATAATTCTACATCACCAACAATTTCTATTCCTTTATTAGCTGCTATTTGCAATGCTGGATTATTTAAACTTATTCCTGGACTTACAACTATTAGATCAGCTTTTAATAAATGGTCAACATGAAAACCACCAAAATAACATTTAATACCTTTAGGTATACTTTTTATACTAGGAGGGAACAAACGAGTATCAATAAGAATAGGATTTACGCCTTTTTTTAAAAAAAAATCAATACATGATAATCCGGTCATACCTGAGCCAATTATAATAATTTCTTTACCTTTGTATTCAATCATAAGCACCGAATATGTAATGAAAATAATCCTAATAATACAAATATAAAAGAAATAACCCAAAAAAATAAGATTATACGAGGTTCAGACCACCCTTTTAATTCGTAATGATGGTGAATAGGAGCCATTAAAAAAATTCTACAACGAAATAATTTAAATGAACTTACTTGTAACATAACTGAACAAGCTTCAATTACAAATATTCCACCCATTATTAATAATAATAGTTCTTGACGCAATAATACAGCAACAGTTCCTAATGCTCCACCTAATGCTAATGAACCAACATCTCCCATAAAAATTTTTGCAGGATAAATATTAAAACATAAGAAACCAATTCCTGCACCTACAATAGAAGCACAAAATATGACTAATTCTTTAGCGTGCATTATATAAGGTATATGAAAATATTCAGAAAAAACTGTATTACTAGTTAACCAAGACACTATGATAAATCCTGTAGCTACAAATATTATAGGAACAATAGCTAATCCATCTAGACCATCAGTTAGGTTCACTGCATTTCCCGTTCCTACTATAACAATATATGATAATATAATAGATAATAATCCTATATGTAATGTAAAATCTTTTAAAAATGGAATTACCAGCTGTGTTGAAATATTATTGGTACTAAAAAAATATAACAATGATATGATAATAGAAATAACAGACATCCATAAATATTTCCATTTAGCTGTTAAACCTTTTGAACTTTTATAAATAACTTTTCGGTAATCATCTATAAAACCAATTATACCAAATCCAATAAATACTGTTATTACATACCACATATAAACATTAGATAAACATGACCATATTAAAGTTGAAACTAAAACTGATATAATTATTATTAAACCACCCATAGTAGGAGTACTACGTTTACTTAGATGAGATTTAGGACCATCATTACGCACTATTTGATTTATTTGCAACCTTTTCAACCAGCAAATAAAATAAGGTCCCATATATAATGAAATATACAAAGATGTTAATAGGCTACCAATAACACGAAATATTAAATTTGAAATTATATTAAAATAAGAGTAAAATCCATCTAAATAATCAAATAAAAAAACTAGCATAATTTTTCCTCTAATAACCCTTTTACTACTAGTTCCATTTTAGCATGTCGTGATCCTTTAATTAAAATAGTGATTTTAGTATGTTTATATAACAAGAACTTTAAGCGTTTAATTAGTGATGTTTTATTTTTATAATGTTCACCTACTGGACTATGTTCACTTATTAGATGACTAATATTTCCTATACTTATTATAAGATCTATTGACATATTAATAGCATATATACCTAATGAACTATGAAGTTGATTGCTATCTTTCCCTAATTCTGATAAATCACCTACTACCATTACGCGATAACCTGGCATTGATGATAATAATTCTATTGCAGCTTGCATTGAACCTATATTAGCATTGTAGCTGTCATCCAATAATATTTGATATTTAGATAAATAGATAGGAAATAATCTACCTGGAATTGGTTTAAATGTTTTAAGACCATTGCTAACAGATTTTAGTGAAGCTCCTAAAGAAAGAGATAATGCAGTAGCCGCTAATGCATTATAAACATTATGTCTTCCTATTAATGGAATATTTAACTCTACTGTGCCATAAGGTGTTTTAACAATAAAATTAGTGTTATTATTTTTAATAAAAATATCGTAAGCAAAAAAATCACTATCTTTATTTTTTAAAGAAAATTTCCATACCTTTTTTCTAATTAAGTATTTTTTCCAATTTAACCAATCATTGCTATCATCATTGATGATAGCAACTCCATGACTAGGTAAATTATAAAAAATTTCACCTTTTGCTTTTGCAATATTATTTAATGATCCAAAACCTTCAAGATGTGCTAATGTAATGTTATTTATTAATACACTTTCTGGTTCTACTAGTTTAGCTGTATAATGTATTTCACCAAGATGAGATGCTCCAAGTTCGATTACTGCATATTTATGTTCATTTGTAAGACGCATTAATGTCATAGGTACTCCGAATTCATTATTCAGATTACCTCTATTACATAAGGTTTTTCCGCATTGATTCAAAATAGCAGCAGTCATTTCTCTAACAGATGTTTTACCTGAAGATCCTGTTAATGCAGAAATACGTGTTTTTACCTGTTTGCGTACCCAAAAGGATAATATTCCAAATGACAAACTAGTATCCTTAACGACTACTTGTGGTACAGATATAGGTAAATATTTATTTACTAATAAAGCATGAGCACCATTTATAATTGCATCATTAGCAAAATTATGTGCATCAAATTGTTTACCAACAATAGCAATAAATAAATTTCCTGGTTTTATTAATTTGGTATTTGTGGAGATATTCTTAAATAAGATATCATTTCCATAAAGTTTACCGTTGGTAATTTCTGCTAATTTACTTAAATATAATGAGATCATTGTATATTATTCAATAACGACTGGACGATTTTATGATCGGAATATTTAAAGTAGTTATCACCTATAATTTGATATTCTTCATGTCCTTTTCCTGCAATTAAAATTAAATCATCATTTTTAGCTTTTGTAATTGATTCAATAATTGCTTTTGATCTATCTCTTATTATATGAACACTAGATAGATCTTTAAAACCATTTATAATATCTTGATTTATTTCGTTTTGATCTTCTTTACGTGGATTATCTTCAGTAACAATAATAATATCTGCAAATTTCTCAGCTATTGAAGCCATGATAGGTCTCTTACTTTTATCACGATCACCACCACAGCCAAATAAACACCAAAGTTTTCCCTTACAATATATACGAGATGATATTAAAGCCTGTTTTAATGCTTCAGGAGTATGAGCATAATCTATTATTACTTTTGGTTTATTAATATTTAAAAATATTTCCATACGACCTTTTATAGGTTTTAATTTATATGCTACTTCTAGTAAAAGATCTAATGGATAATTAAGAGAAAGCATAGTTGCTAAAGCTAGCAATAAATTAACAATATTAAAATTACCAATCAATAAACTATTAATTTTACCAGGACCCCAGCTTGAATCAAAATCAATACTGAATACATTTTTTTGGAATTTTATTGAATTAGCTTTAATCCAACGTTTATTAATATTTATAGAGCGATTTTTATATATACTTACTGCAATTGAGTTAGGAAAATCAAACAACCATTCGTAACCTATTTTATCATCTGCATTTATTATCATTTGGTTTATTTTATGTTTTAAGAAAAATAATTTTTTAGCTGCAACATAATTGCTTATGTTTTGATGATAATCCAGGTGATCATGAGTTAAATTTGTGAATATACCCGCTGAAAAAACTATATCTGCTACACGATGTTGCATTAATGCATGTGAAGAAATTTCCATTGCTGTAAGGTGTATATTTTGTTTATTTAATATATATAATAATTTTTGTATATTTATAGCAGATTCTGTTGTATTATTTGTTTTTTTTAAATTTCTAATTAATCCATATCCCATAGTTCCCATTACTGCACTTTTTTCACCAAGTAACTGTATCCATTGTGCTATCAAATGTGTTACGGTAGTTTTGCCATTAGTTCCAGTTACGCCAATAATTTTTTGTTTTTGACCTGGATTTCTGTAATAAATTTTACCTAAAGTTGATAATTTTTTGTTAAGTTCTGATAAATAAATAATAGGAACTCCATTTATATAGATAATTTTACCATTAGAAACATTATTGCCTGCTTCAGCTAATACAGCAACAGCGCCATTATAAATTGCTTCTTGAATGAAATTCCTTCCATCTGTATAATGTCCTAAAACTGCTATGAATAAATCACCTTTTTTTACTGTACGACTATCTAATCGTATTTCATTAAAAAAACATGTTGGCACATGTGAAATCCATTGATTGATCAAATAATTGAGATTTTTAACTTTTTTCACTAATTTTCTCTTTTATTAAGACAAATTCTAATAAGAACAATAATAAAAATTAATTTTACTCAATATTTTTTTAAAATTATATTAATTGATTTTTTTAATTAAAAAATAGTTTAAGTATTATAAAATATATGTTAGCTTATTTTTTCAGCTATACGTAATATAGCACTACGTGATCTATAATTATTTTTTAGTTCTAAATGGCTTGGGAATAATTTACCTAATGACCTTAGTTTAATATTATTAAACTCCATGATTTGTTTCTCTGTAATTGGTAAACCATAAGGTACTGGTGCAGGTTTACTAAAATCTCTTATGAAACGTTTAACTATTCTATCTTCTAATGAGTGAAAACTAATAATACATAAACGTCCTTTAATAGATAACAATTTAATTGAACTTACTAGTATAGTTTTGAGTTCTTCTAGTTCTTCATTAATCCATATACGTATGGCTTGAAAACTACGTGTAGCAGGGTGTTTAAATTTATCTTTCACTGGTATAGCACATGCAATAATTTCAGCTAGTTCCTTAGTTCTGGTTATTGGCAACTTATTATTTCTTTTTACTATTTCATGAGCTATTCTTTTTGCATATCTTTCTTCCCCATATTTTTCTAACACAAAAGCAATTTCCTTTGCGTTTGCATTTAATAACCAATCTTTTGCAGATATATTAGAATTTGGGTCCATACGCATATCTAATGGTCCATCATTTCTAAAAGAAAATCCGCGATTAAAATCATCTAACTGAGGAGAAGAAACTCCAAGATCTAATAAAATACCACTAATTTTACCTAATAAATCAAGCTTAAATATATATTCTTCTAATTCAGAAAATTTTTTTTTCATGATTGTAAAGCGTGAATCTTTTATGTTCATACCTTCTACAATAGCTTGGGGATCTCTATCTATAGCAATCAATTGTCCGTTATTTCCAAGTTTTGAAAGAATAAATCTTGAATGTCCTCCTCTACCAAAAGTTCCATCTATATAAATACCATTTTTTTTAATATTTAAGTTATTAACGGCTTCAGATAACATTACAGCATTGTGCTCAAATTTTTTCATATTATAGGTAAATTATTTAAATAAATTAAAGTGTTAAAAAATTATTTTTTATAGATATAATATATTTCAAATAAATAAGTTAAAATAATCACTTACTATATTTTGAAAACTAATTTACTAAAAATCATTATATATCAGAAAATCAAAATAGTTTCAAAATTTAATAAAAATATTTTGTTAGATAATTAGATATTATACATAAACAAAAAATGTATTATTGAATAATACCATTACCACGTAATAGACCGATAATTCCTGAACGAACTATTTCAATAATATCTGATATATTTTTAATAACATTCAGAAATGAGTCTAATTTGCTAGTAGTTCCTACAAGTTGAACTGTATAAATTATTTTAGTAACATCAACAATTTGACCTCGAAATATTTCTACTGTTCTTTTTATTTCTTCTTTTTCATAGCCAGTTATTTTTATTTTTACTAGCATTATTTCACATTCTACGCAATTTTTTTGTTTTAATTCAATTACATGTGAAACATCAATTAATTTGTGTAGTTGTTTTTCTATTTGTTCTAATACATTTGCATCACCAAATGTTTGAATGGTCATACGAGATAAAGTAGGATCATGAGTAGGAGCTACAGTTAAACTTTCAATATTATATCCACGTTGTGAAAACAAGCCAACTACACGAGATAAAGCACCAGCCTCATTCTCCAATAAAATTGATAAAACACGACGCATAATTTAAGTTCTCTCCGTTTTGTTCAACCACATTTCATTCATAGCACCACCGCGAATTTGCATAGGATATACGTGTTCTTCTTCATCAACATTAATATCTACAAACACTAATTTACCTTTGGAAATAATATCTAATGCTAACAATAATTTTTCCTTTAATTCGCAATAATTTTTGATTTTTATGCCAATATGACCATATGATTTTGCTAAATCAACAAAATTAGGTAATGATTTCATATATGATTGTGAATGTCTTCCTGAATAAATCATATCTTGCCATTGTTTTACCATGCCTAAAAAATTATTATTTAAATTTAGAACCAAAATTGATAAATTATACTGCAGGGCAGTAGAAAGTTCTTGTATATTCATTTGAATACTACCATCACCTGTAATGCAAATTACAGTTTCTTTTGGAAGGGCAATTTTAACACCTAATGCAGCTGGTAAACCAAAACCCATAGTTCCTAGTCCACCAGAATTAATCCAACGACGAGGTTTATCAAAATAATAATTTAGAGCTGTAAACATTTGGTGTTGACCTACATCAGAAGTTATATAAGCATTTCCTTTTGTTAACTGAAAAATAGTTTTAATTACTGCTTGAGGTTTAATTTTATTACTTCTTTTATCAAAAGATAAGCATTGTTTATTACGCCATGAATAAATTAATTGCCACCATTCTTGTAATTTATTAAAATTCTTAAATTTAATTTTTTTAATAAAATCTAACATAATATTTAAAATTTGTTTAATATCACCTATAATTGAAATATCTGATATTATAGTTTTAGATATTGAAGTGGGATCTATGTCAATATGCATTATGGTAGCTCCAGGACAATATTTTTTTATATTGTTAGTGGTACGATCGTCAAAACGTACCCCAATACCAAAAATGAAATCAGAATTATGCATGGCCATGTTTGCTTCATAAGTTCCATGCATACCTAACATTCCAAGAGATTGATTATGTGTCCCCGGAAATGAACCTAAACCCATTAATGAAGTTGTTACTGGAAGATTTAGGTATTCAGCTATCTCTAACAATTCATTTGAACACTCAGAATTAATTGATCCACCTCCAGAATAAATAATTGGTTTTTTGGAATTTAAAAGTTTTTTCAATGCATCTTGTATTTGTACTATATTTATTTTAAAAACAGGATTATAAGAACGTATATTTACTGATTTTGGCCATTTGTAAGGGAATTTATAATTAAGATCTAATATATCTTTTGGTAGATCTATTACTACTGGTCCTGGTCTACCACTTGATGCTAACCAAAAGGCTTTTTTAAAAATAATTGGAATTTCTTTTGTACATTTTACTAAAAAACTGTGTTTAACAATAGGACGAGAAATACCAACCATATCACATTCTTGAAAAGCATCATATCCAATTAAAGAAGAAGAAACTTGTCCAGATAAAATAACTAAAGGAACAGAATCCATATATGCTGTAGCAATACCAGTTATAGCATTTGTTGCTCCTGGTCCTGAAGTTACTAATACTACACCTACTTTTCCAGTTGCACGTGCTAAACCATCAGCCATATGTACTGCTCCTTGTTCATGGCGTACCAAAATATGATCAATGCCACCGACAGTTTGTAAAGCATCATAAATATCCAATACTGCTCCTCCTGGATATCCAAATATTTTTTTTATTCCCTGATCTATTAAAGAACGCACAACCATTTCAGCTCCTGACAACATCTCCATTATTTGCTCCCAAAGCTCAATAAATTTAAGTTTGTTTTTTAATTGTTCTTTGTAGTGTTTGTAATCAATAAATTTAAATTTCTAAATTATAATAAATATATAAGGTATGAATTTTTTGTTTTAGATAATTTTAAATACAAAATTATACTTTACATATAAAAATAAAATTATTTTCATGCAGAAAGTTTATATTTATTATATCAATAGTAGAAGATGAAAATTTTATACTTGTACTTTTGTAATTTATTTTAAAAATTGGAAATGTTTTTCAAATAAATTAAAAAAAGACAAACAAGTTATATTTATAAAAGATCAATATGATTTATTCACGTTAATAATTATTCAAATTATGGCTATTTTAGTCTGTTCAGTATAAATATATTAATTTTTTTAAAATAAAAAACCCGTGCTTATCACGGGTTTTGCCTCTTATTAATGTATCATCAAGCAAAAAACAAAAGGATAAAAATAATGAACGATAACGTTATTATTTTTGACACTACTTTGCGGGACGGTGAACAAGCGTTACAAGCTAGTTTAAATGTCAAAGAAAAATTACAAATTGCTTTGGCATTAGAAAGAATGAAGATTGATGTCATGGAAGTAGGATTTCCAGTGTCATCTCCTGGAGATTTCAAGTCTGTTCAAACAATTGCACGTATTATTAAAAATAGCTGTGTTTGTGCATTAGCTCGTTGTATTGAAAAAGATATAGATATTGCTAATAAGTCTTTATGCCTAGCTGAAAGATTTCGTATTCACATATTTATAGCTACTTCTCCTACACAAATTTCAACTAAACTTCGCAGCACTTTACCAGAAGTAATTGAAAGAGCGGCATATATGATTAAATATGCTCGCAAATATACTAATGATGTTCAATTTTCATGTGAAGATGGAGGTAGAACACCAATTGAAGATCTATGCCGTATAGTAGAAATAGCAATTAATTCTGGTGCAACAACAATCAATATTCCAGACACGGTAGGATATACTATTCCAAACGAATATGGAAATATTATTAGTCAATTAATAAACGTAGTTCCAAACATTGATAAAGCAATACTATCTGTACATGCTCATGATGATTTGGGAATGGCTACAGGAAATACTATAGAAGCATTACAAGCAGGAGCACGCCAGATTGAGGGTACATTAAATGGTTTAGGTGAACGTGCTGGTAATTGTGCATTAGAAGAAGTTTTACTGGCAATTAAAACACGTCAAAAATTATTAAAATTAAATACAAACATTAACTATCAAGAAATTTATAGAACCAGTCAAATAATTAGTCAAATATGTAATATGCCTATTCCAGTAAATAAAGCAATAGTTGGTTCTAATGCCTTTTCTCATTCTTCTGGTATTCATCAAGATGGAGTATTAAAGAATCGAGAAAATTATGAAATTATAACACCCGAATGTATAGGATTACATAAGCTTCAATTGAATCTTACATCACGCTCAGGAAGAGCTGCTGTAAAACATAGAATGAAAGAAATGGGTTATAAAGAAAGCGATTATAACCTAGATGCTTTGTATGATACTTTTTTAAAACTAGCTGATAAAAAAGGACAAATATTTGATTATGATTTAGAAGCACTAGCATTTATTAACAAACAAAATGAAGATCCAGAGTACTTTAGATTAAATTATTTTAATGTAAAATCAGGATCTAATAAAATTGCTAAAGCATGTGTAAGTTTAATTTGTGGTGTTAATAAAAAATTAGAGACAGCTACTGGCAATGGACCAGTAGATGCTGTATATCAAGCTATTAATTTAATTACTATGTTTAATGCTGAACTTTTAAATTACAAGTTAACATCTAAAGGGCATGGAGAAAATGCATTAGGTCAAGTAGATATATTAGTAAATTATAAAAACAGAAATTTTCATGGAATAGGTTTAGCAACTGATATAATTGAATCTTCGGTGAAGGCTATGATTAATGCTTTAAATAATATTTGGCGTTCTAAACAAGTTGAAAAAGAGTTAGAACGTAAATCAAAAAATCAAAAGGAAATAACATCAGTATGTTAAAAAAGTACTGTATAGCATTGTTACCTGGAGATGGTATAGGTCCAGAAGTAATGGCACAAGCTGTAAAAGTATTAGATGTTGTCTGTAAGTGTTTTAATTTAAACATCGATACAATTACTTTTGATGTAGGTGGTGTTGCTATCGATAAATATGGCACACCATTGCCTGAAACAACAATCCAGGGTTGTGAAAAAGCTGATGCAATTTTATTTGGTTCTGTAGGTGGTCCAAAATGGGAACATCTCCCTC
Organism: Pantoea sp. SoEX; assembly: GCF_009829945.1. Classification (GTDB taxonomy): domain Bacteria; phylum Pseudomonadota; class Gammaproteobacteria; order Enterobacterales; family Enterobacteriaceae; genus Pantoea_C. The sequence continues at coordinate 90,978 of NZ_SZZT01000002.1, read as the reverse complement.
CTGATTTTCAACCAGAGAGAGGATCTTTATTAGTACTGCGCAAACATTTTAATTTATTTAGTAATTTAAGACCAGCAAGATTATACAAAGGGATAGAATACTTATGTCCTTTGCGTATTGATATCTCGAAAAAAGGTTTTGACATTTTATGTGTCCGTGAATTAACTGGTGGCATTTATTTTGGTACACCTAAAGGGCGAATAGGTAAAGCCATGACTGAATGTGCATTTGATACTGAAATTTATTATCGTTATGAGATAGAAAGAATAGCTAAAGTTGCATTTGAATACGCACTAAAACGTCGTAAACAAGTTACTTCTATTGATAAAGCTAATGTACTACAAACTTCTATCATGTGGAGACAAATAGTTAAAGAAATCTCTAAAAAATATCCTGAAGTAATATTAAATCACATGTATATAGACAATGCTACTATGCAATTAATTAAGAATCCATCTCAATTCGATGTATTGTTATGTTCTAACATGTTTGGAGATATCATTTCTGATGAATGTGCAATACTAACTGGTTCTGTAGGTTTATTACCTTCTGCTAGTTTAAATGAAAGCGGTTTTGGTCTATATGAACCTGCTGGAGGTTCAGCACCAGAAATTGCAAATCAAAATATTGCTAATCCTATAGCACAAATTTTATCTTTATCACTCTTATTGCGTTATAGCTTAAAATTAGAAAATGTAGCTAATAGTATTGAAAATGCTGTAATTAAAGCTTTAAATGCAAGATATTATACTCAGGATATATCAAACATAAAACCCATAACCACAGAAAAAATGGGTAATGTTATTACTAAATATATAATTCAAGAGAATTAAAGAAATGAAAACGTTATATCAAAAAATATTTGATGCACATATTATTCATAAATATAATCATTCTACAGGATTATTGTATATAGATAGACATTTAGTTCATGAAGTTACTTCTCCTCAAGCTTTTCAGGGGCTTAGGATTAAAAATAGAAAGGTACGTCAGCCTTATAAAACTATTGCTACTATGGATCATAATGTTTCTACAAAAACTAGAGACATTAATGCATCAGGAGAATTATCCCGAATTCAAATGCAAGAACTGGTAAATAACTGTAAAGAATTCAACATTACATTATATGATATACATCATCCTTTTCAAGGTATTGTACATGTTATAGGCCCAGAACAAGGCATAACCTTGCCTGGCATGACTATTGTGTGTGGTGATTCTCATACATCAACTCATGGTGCTTTTGGAGCTCTTGCATTTGGAATAGGAACTTCAGAAGTAGAACATGTGCTAGCTACACAGACTTTAAAACAAGATAGATTTAAAACAATGAAAATTGAATTAATAGGAAATATTTCTAATGGTGTAACATCAAAAGATATTATTCTTTCTATCATAGGAAAACTTGGCAGTGGAGGTGGTACGGGATATGTAGTAGAATTTTGTGGTGAAATAATTAGTAACATGAGTATGGAGAGCAGAATGACCTTATGTAATATGGTAGTCGAGATGGGAGCAAAAGCTGGCTTAATAGCACCAGATGAAGTAACTTTTAGATACTTAAAAAATAAACATTTTTCTCCACGCGGAGAAAAATGGGAACAAGCAATTAAGTACTGGAATACATTAAAATCAGATCCTGATGCTAATTTTGATTCTGTGATAAAAATCAATGTTTCAGACATAGGGCCTCAAGTAACATGGGGTACTAATCCTAGTCAGGTAATATCTATTGATCAATTAATACCAGATCCTTGTTCCTTTAATAGTATAACTGAACGAAATTCAGCTGAAAAAGCATTAAATTATATGAAACTTAAACCTAATACAAAATTAACAAATATAAATATAGATAAAGTATTTATAGGATCATGTACCAATTCTAGAATTGAAGATCTCCGTTCAGCAGCGATGGTTGTCAAAGGTAAAAAAATTGCATCCAAAGTATATGCAATGGTAGTTCCGGGTTCAGGATTAGTAAAAAAACAAGCAGAATCTGAAGGTCTAGACAAAATTTTTTTAGAAGCTGGTTTTGAATGGCGTCTCCCAGGATGCTCTATGTGTTTAGCAATGAATGATGATCGGTTAAATCCTGGAGAACGTTGTGCTTCTACGACTAATAGAAATTTTGAAAGTCGTCAGGGTTGGGGAGGATTGACTCATCTTGTTAGTCCTATCATGGCAGCAGCTGCTGCTATAAATGGACGTTTTATTGATATAAGAACATTTAGAAAAATAGGGAAATAAAATCAAAATGTCAAATAATTTTTTTCAACATACTGGAATTGTAGCACCATTAGATGTTGCTAATATAGATACTGATGCAATTATTCCAAAACAGTTTTTACATAAAATATCACGTTTAGGATTTGGAAAAAATTTATTTCATTACTGGAGATATGTAGACACATTAGGTAATAAATTAAATTCAGATTTTGTTCTTAACAAAAAGGAATTTCAGCTATCAAGTATATTATTAACTCGTGAAAATTTCGGTTGTGGATCATCTAGAGAACATGCTGTTTGGGCTTTAATTGATTTTGGTTTCCGTATAATTATAGCACCCAGTTTTGCAGATATTTTTTATAAAAATAGTATTAATAACCAACTTCTACCAATACAAGTAAGTGAAAAAGAAGTTGATGAAATGTTTGATTTAGTGACCAATAACCATGGTGTTATGTTTAAAATAGATATCAAAAAATTAAAAATAATTACAGAAAATAAAATTTACCCATTTGAAATAGATTATATTCATCATCAATGCATTATTAATGGAATTGATGATATTCAATCTACATTAAAATATGAGACATTAATTGAAAATTATGAACAAAATGATCTATATTTTTATGCTTAAACATGTAAAAACTGATTTTTTTATATTTTTAATGTATTCAAAATAATTATTACATATGATATTACTGAATTATTTAAAACAATTAATAACTATTCTAAATTGCAGTTCTTAATATATCTGATTTTTCTACCTTGGTGAATAATAGACATTTCTTATAATAAAAATAATTGTAAGTTTTTTAATTAGATGATAATAATTTTAAATATTTAATAATATTAAAATATTAAATTAATTATTATGATTTAATAATTACATTATAAAGTAAAAATTAATCTTGAAAAATAACTATCAAGCTATCATTAGCTTAATCTATTATAATAACTATAATATCCTAGGTATGATATCTTATTAATAATAAGATATTATTATTAAATTAATGATGATAATAATAAAAAGTATAAACGGATAAGACATAATATGAAAAATTGGAAAATATTAATTATTATCATGCTGATAATAAATACAAATTTATTTGCAAAAACTAGATTAGCTGATAGTGTAGCTGTAGTAGTTAATAATGATATCATTCTTGAAAGTGAAATTAATAATACAAATTTTATAAAATATATTAAAAATTTACGGATATCAAACATTAATATTTTACGTAATAAAATGGTTCAAGACCAAATTTTTGAAAAAATAATTTTTCAACTAGGCAAACAACGAGGATTAAATATTACTGATGATAAATTAGATATTATCATCAAAGATATGTCTATTAAAAATCATATTAATTTGAATGAATTTCGTAAAATTCTAAGTGATAAAAATATAAAATATGACACATATCGTAACCAAATACGAAAACAAATAATAATTGCTATTATCAGTAATAAAGAAGTACTAAAAAGGGTACTAGTTTATCCTGAAGAAATAAATAGATTGAGTAAACAAATTGTTTTACATAAATTTAATGAAAATCAAATTAATTTAAGTCAAATTATACTAACACTGCCAGAAAATCCGACTGAACAGCAATTACATGAAAAAATGACATTAGCTAAAAATTTACTATCTAAAATCAAAAAAGAAACTGATATTAGAAGATTAAGTAAACAATATCCTGATTTATTTAAAATAGAAAATATGGGATGGAACCAAATCAAAATGTTACCAGAAATTTTTTCTAAAGTTCTACTTAATTCAAAAAAAGGGGATGTTGTTGGTCCAATTCAAAGTGGAGTGGGTTTACATATTTTAAAAGTTAATGATATTAATAATGATAATAATATTAATTTTAGTGAAATGCAGATTCGTTTTTTTTCTATTAAACTAAATCCAACATCAATGAATCATAAAACTACTTTAACCAAATTAGATAATATTATTTTTGATTTTAATTCCAAAAAAATTGATTTAAAACTAGCTATAAAACAATTATCCAATATTTTGTCAATAAATCAAGATACAGATTCAAAATGGATATTATTTAACGATTATTCTAAGCAAAATATATATAAGATATTAAAAAAATTGGAAAATAATCAAATGAGTAAACCATTTTATTTCCATGGAAATTGGTATATTGTACAAAAGTTAAATATTCGTAAAATTAACGCTTTTAATGTAATTCAAAAAAAAATATCTCTTATGAATGTTATTAATAATAAAATGCGTGAAGAATTTGAATCTATCATACAACAACAAATTGCTAAATCTTATATAAAAATTATAAAAAAATGATTAGTAACCATCGTATAATTATCACTCCTGGTGAACCAGCCGGAATTGGTCCTGATATTATTATTAAATTAGCTCAAAAAAAATGGCCAGTTGAATTGGTAGTATGTGCTTCTCCCAAATTACTTTATGATCGTGCTTATCAACTTAGATTACCAATAAATTTATACTTTTACGATCCTAATAATATTAATAAAAATCGGCAATCAAGTAGTTTAGCTATAATTCCTATCAAACTATCAAACCCAGTAATTCCTGGTAAATTATCTAAAGATAATAGTAAATATGTAATAAAAACTTTAATTAAATCTTGCTATGAGTGTATAGAAGGAAGATTTCAAGCAATAGTTACAGGTCCAGTAAATAAATATATTATTAATGATGCTGGTATATCTTTTACTGGACATACTGAATTATTTGCACGCCTTACATTCACCGAAAAAGTAGTAATGATGTTAGTAAACGAAAAATTGCGCGTAGCATTAGTAACTACTCATGTACCATTAAAATCAGTACCAGACTTTATTACTAAAAATAATTTATATAAAATAATTAATATATTACACCAAGAGCTCAAAAAAAAATTTTCTATTAACAATCCAGCAATTTATATTTGTGGACTTAATCCACATGCAGGAGATAAAGGTTATATAGGGAAGGAAGAAATAGAAATTATTATTCCAGTAATTAATGAACTTAGGAAAAAAGGTTTAAAATTAATAGGACCATTACCTGCTGATACTATATTTCAAGAAAACTTTTTAAAGAAAGCTGATGTTATTTTAGCTATGTACCATGATCAAGGATTGCCAGTATTGAAATTTTCTGGATTTAACAAATCAGTTAATGTTACATTAGGTTTACCTTTTATCAGAACTTCAGTAGATCACGGTACTGCTCTTGAAATAGCTTCTAAAGGAACTGCCAATCCTGAAAGTTTATTTATGGCTGTTAATTTAGCAATCAATATGATTGAGAAAACTAATGAATAATTTTATATATCAAGGTCATTTTATTCGTAAACGTTTTAGTCAGAATTTTTTAAAGGACGAATATACTATTAATAAAATAATATCTACTATTAATCCTCAGGAAGACGAATTATTGGTAGAAATTGGTCCTGGATTAGGAGCTCTTACTAAACATATCTGTAAATATATTGATAAATTAATTGTAATTGAATTAGATTCTAATCTGGTACAAAAATTAAAACAAAATCCTAATTTTGGCTATAAATTAACTATTTTTCAAAAAGATGCAACAAAATTTGATTTTAATAAATGCTTAGCATCAAAAAACAAAAAGTTATTACGTATATTTGGAAACTTACCTTATCACATATCTACTATTTTAATATTCAATATATTTAAATATGTAAATTTAATTAAAGATATGCACTTCATGTTGCAGAAAGAAGTAGTTGATCGCATGGCTATAGGTCCAGGTAGTAAAGTGTATGGTCGTCTTAGTATAATGACTCAATATTATTGTAAGGTTATTCCAATTTTAGAAATTCATCCAAAATCTTTTATACCGGTACCTAAAGTAAATTCTATGTTAGTTCGTCTAGTGCCATATGATCAATTGCCTCATCCAGTAATTGACGTAAATTTATTAAACTATATTACTAAAATAGCATTTAGTCAGCGACGAAAAAAATTAAATAATAGTTTAAATAAAGTAATTCCCGAAAATATATTTAAAGAACTATCAATTGACTCTGCATTACGTGCAGAAGATATTTCAGTTGCACAATATTGTAGTCTAGCTAATTGGCTAGCAAATTCCTGAAAAAAATAGGAGAAAATGTGAGTAAATCAACTAATAATTTTATTAAAATTCAGAGTTTACATATAGAATCACAGTATTATTCAGAACAATCTCGTTATATTTTTACTTATTATGATAATAATTAGAAATATGGATAAATATTCAGTAAAACTACTTAACCGATATTTGTTAATTACTGATGGTAATGTCAAGAAAGTTGAAATTCATGGTAAATATATATTAGGTAAACAACCTTATATTACATCAGGAATTTAATTGCATTATACCACCAGCAGTATAATTCTTGAAACACCAATAGAAATTATACAATGATATTACGTAATATCCAATGAAATAGATGATAATTTTAATGTAACAGTTCCTGTTTTCAGAATTGCCATTAAAAATTACATTCATTGCAATTAACTTAAGTTAACTATATAGTAAATTTTTAATTGGATAAAAATTTATGAGTACATATCTAGTTGGTGATATTCATGGTTGCTACAAAGAATTACGTACTTTATTAAATAAAGTTGATTTTAATCCCCAAAATGATACTTTATGGTTAACAGGTGATTTAGTATCACGCGGACCAAATTCATTAAATGTACTACGCTATATTAAATCAATTGATCATTGTGTTAAGTTAGTTTTAGGTAATCATGACTTAAATCTTTTATCTATTTATGCTGGCATTAATAATGCTAAACCTAAGTATAACTTAACAAAACTTCTAAAATCTGAAGATATTGATGATTTAATTAATTGGTTACGATGTAAACCCCTAATACAAATTGATGAACAAAAAAAAATAATTATGTCACACGCTGGAATTACTCCTCAATGGAATTTAAAAACAGCAAAAAAATGTGCAAGTGAAATAGAAAAAATACTTTCTAGTGATATGTATTCATCATTTCTCAGTTCTATATATGGCAATATGCCTAATAATTGGAGTGAAGAACTTAAGGGCTTAGCTAGATTACGATTTATCACTAATGCTTTTACAAGAATGAGATATTGTTTTAATAACGGTCAACTAGAAATGTTTTCTAAAAATATTATAGAATCAAGTAATATGCCGATAAAACCTTGGTTTGATATTAAAAACAAAATATCAGATGATTACACAATAATTTTTGGACATTGGTCTGCATTAAAAGGAAAAGGTACTCCAAAAAACATTATCGGATTAGATACTGGCTGCTGTTGGGGAGGTAATCTTACTCTTTTACATTGGGAAGAAAAAAAATATTGGAGTACTAAATAATAACTGTTCCCAAAATTTAATATTTAAATATACTATTTATTATAGCGACGTAGTATTTGAAAATTACAACTATATATGTTTTCTTGATCAACACTATGAAATTTATTAAATATCAATTCCCATTCATTGATATTATAATAAGGAAATTTCTTATCACCATTAATACTAACATTAACGTGAGTTAAATATAGCAAATCAGCATAATGAATCATTTGTTCATATATACTTGCACCACCTATTATCATTATTTCATTAAATGTGCTTGAGATCTCGATTGCTTCATCTAATGATTGTGCCCACTTTATATGTTTTGAATTAATAGGATTAGAACTAACCACAATATTAAGTCTTTTTGGTAAAGCACAACCAATAGATTCAAAGGTCATTCTACCCATAATTACAGGTTTATTAATAGTGTTTTTTTTAAACCAAGATAAATCTATGGGAAGTTTCCACATCATACTATTTTTTAGACCTATAAAGTGGTTATTTTCAAATGAAGCAATAATACTGATTTTTTTCACTTTGTTTATATTTTTTAAAAATTAGCTTATTTTATTATTTAATTGTTTATGCAATTCTTGTATAGAAATGATTCTATCCATTGGATCAACATCTAATGCCATTACCGTAGCAAAACTTCCATTTAATGTAGTGTTATAGTATACATTAGATTTTAAAGCACTATTTCTAATCATTCTTGAATCTTCAATTGATTGACGACCAGAAGCGGTATTAACAATATAAGTATACTCACCATTATCTAGACGATCTTGAATATTTGGATATTCTTCATCATGTACTTTTTTTACTACACGAACATTAATACCTGCTTTTTTTAATATCAAAGCTGTTCCATATGTGGCATCTAATTCAAATCCAAAATTTTGTAATTTAACTGCAAGATCAACAATGCGTTGTTTATCGCTTTTTCTAACTGATAACAAAACTCTACCATTTTTTTTCATATTACATTGAGCACTTAACATAGCTTTAGCAAAAGCCTCCTTAAAAGTTCTACCAATACCCATAACTTCACCAGTTGAACGCATTTCTGGACCAAGTATAGGATCAGATCCTTGAAATTTAATAAATGGTAAGACTACTTCTTTGACTGAGTAATAATTTGGTATTATTTCTGTAGTAATATTTTGTTCAGCTAATGTTTTTCCTACCATTACAAGTGCAGCAATTTTTGCTAATGGAATACCAGTAGCTTTAGATACAAATGGAATAGTACGTGCAGCTCTGGGATTTATTTCAATTAAATATACTTCTTTATCTTTAATTGCAAATTGAGCATTCATAAGACCACGAATTTTTAACCCTAAAGCTAATTTTTTTATTTGCTGACGTATGGTATCTTGAATTTCACTATTTAAGGTATAAGCTGGAAGAGAGCAAGCAGAATCTCCAGAATGCACTCCTGCTTGTTCTATGTGCTCCATAATGCCGCCAATTAATAAATTATTTCCATCAAAAATAGCATCAACATCTACTTCAATAGCATCTTCAATAAAATGATCTATTAATATTGGATTATCTTTAGATATAAAGAAAATTGCAGATCTGAAATAATTTTCAAGATCGGATTCATCATGGATAATTTCCATAGCACGACCACCTAATACATATGAAGGTCTTACCAACAAGGGATAGCCAATATTTTTAGCTACTTCTATAGCCTGATCTAAATTAATTACAGTAGCATTTTTTGGTTGTTTTAAGTTGAGATTTTTTACTAATTGTTGAAATCTAGCTCTATTTTCAGCACAATCTATAGAATCTGTGCTTGTACCAATAATTGGAACACCAGATTGTTCTAATAAATGAGCTAATTTTAAAGGAGTTTGTCCTCCATATTGAATAATTACTCCTTTAGGTTTCTCGATACGTACTATTTCTAATATATCTTCTAATGTTATAGGTTCAAAATAAAGACGATTAGAAATATCGTAGTCAGTCGATACTGTTTCTGGGTTACAGTTAACCATAATAGTTTCATATCCTTCTGAACGTAACGCTAGTGAAGCATGAACACAACAATAATCAAATTCTATGCCCTGACCTATTCTATTAGGTCCACCCCCTATTATTAAAATTTTTTCCTTGTTTTGACTTGGATTGGATTCACATTCCTCTTCGTAAGTGGAATACATATATGCGGTGTTGTTATCAAACTCAGCAGCACAAGTATCAATGCGTTTATAAACAGGATGCAAATTATAAAATATTCTTAGATTTCTAATTTCAATCTCTTTTAGTCCAGTTAAATATGCTAAACGCTTATCAGAAAAACCTTTGCGTTTTAACATTAATAAAAATGACTTATCTAAACCATTTATACCTTTTAATATGATTTCTTTTTCTAATTTTATTAGTTCTTTAATTTGTATTAAAAACCATTTATCAATATTAGTCAGTTTAAATACACTATAAACGGACATTCCAGCTCTAAATGCATCAGCAATATACCAAATTCTATCAGAACTAGCAATTTTAAGAGCATTACGAATATTATTTATTAAATTTTCATTTTTATTAATACTTATTTTAGTATCTAAACCATTTACTCCAACTTCTAGACTACGCAAAGCTTTCTGTAGTGATTCTTGAAAAGTACGCCCAATAGCCATCACTTCACCAACAGATTTCATCTGAGTAGTCAAAATGTTATTAGAACCAGGAAATTTTTCAAAGTTAAAACGTGGTATTTTCGTAACAACGTAATCAATAGATGGTTCAAATGAAGCAGGTATTAAATTTCTTGTAATATCGTTTTTTAATTCATCTAAAGTGTATCCTACTGCTAATTTAGCTGCTACTTTAGCAATAGGAAAGCCAGTTGCTTTCGAGGCTAAAGCAGAAGAGCGTGATACACGAGGATTCATTTCAATTACTATTAATCTACCATTATTAGGATTTATTGCAAATTGAACATTAGAACCTCCCGTTTCTACTCCTATTGCACGCAGTACTGATATAGAAGCATTACGCATAATTTGATATTCTTTGTCTGTTAATGTTTGTGCAGGTGCTACAGTGATAGAATCTCCAGTGTGTATACCCATAGCATCAAAATTTTCTATAGAACACACTATTATACAATTATCGTTTTTATCTCGTAATACCTCCATCTCATATTCTTTCCAACCAATTAACGATTCGTCAATTAGTAATTCATTAGTCGGGGAAATATCAAGACCCTGCTTACATATTTCAATAAATTCTTTACAATTATATGCTATTCCACCACCTGTTCCACCCAGTGTAAATGATGGACGGATAATACAAGGAAATCCAACATAATTAGCAATATTTAGTGCTTCTTTAATTGTTTTCGCAATACCTGATCTCGCTGTTTCTAAACCAATATCTTTCATTATATTGTCAAAACGCTGACGATTTTCTGCTTTGTCAATACTTTCAGAATTAGCACCAATCATCTTTATATTAAACGTTGTTAACACTCCTTGGCGATCTAGTTCTAGTGCACAAGTTAATGCTGTTTGTCCTCCCATAGTAGGCAATAAGGCATCTGGTTTTTCTTTTTCAATAATTTTTTTTATTATTTTCCAATGCATTGGTTCAATATACGTAACATCAGCTAAATCTGGATCCGTCATAATTGTAGCTGGATTAGAGTTTACTAAAATGATACGATAACCTTCTTTTTTTAAAACTTTACAAGCTTGTACTCCAGAATAATCAAATTCACAGGCCTGTCCAATTATAATTGGACCTGCACCAAGAATCAGGATAGATTTTATATCTAGACGTTTTGGCATTATTAACTCCTGATTAATTCTTTGAGCAGTATTTGTACATCAATTCAATAAAATGATCAAACAATAACATTGCATCGAATGGACCAGGACTGGCTTCTGGATGACCCTGAAAGCTAAATGCTGGTTTGTCAACATGATGAATACCTTGTATTGTATTATCAAATAGTGAAACGTGTGTTACATATAAATCATTAGGTAAGTTGGTTTTATCTACTACAAAACAATGATTTTGTGATGTTATCATTATTTTGTTATTAATAAGATTTTTTACTGGATGATTTCCACCATGATGTCCAGTTTTCATTTTTACTATCTTTGCACCGTGTGCTAAAGCTAATAGTTGATGACCAAAACAAATGCCAAATATAGGGATTTTAATATTTAAAAAATACCTAATATAATCAATGGCATAATTGCACAAATTGGGATTACCTGGACCATTAGATAAAACAATACCATTTGGATTCATTTTCATTACTTCCTTTGCAGTAGTTTGTGCTGGTACTACTGTTAAAGTACATCCCTTATCTACAAGAATACGCAATATATTAAATTTAACACCGTAATCATAAACTACTACATGATAGGGAAATACATTATTTTCCTTCTGTTGTTTTATAAAACCCTTATTTAATTGCCAATTACCTTTATTCCACTTATAAATATTAGAAGTAGTAACTTTTTTTGATATATCTGTATCTTTACATCCTATAAAAGATCTTGCTTTTTGCAAAGCTAATGAAAAATCCAGATTGTTATCTGTCATTATGCATCCGTTTTGCGTGCCTTTTTTACGTAATATACGAGTCAATTTCCTGGTATCAATATCAGAAATAGCAATGACGTTTTTTCGCTGCAGATATTTTAATAAACTTATTTTATTGCGAAAATTACTAGCTAATATAGATAAATCTCGAATTATTAAACCCCTAGCATAAATTTTATTCGATTCTTCATCTTCAAAATTAGTACCAACATTTCCAATATGAGGATAAGTTAAGAGAATAATTTGAAGAAAATATGAGGGATCAGTTATAATTTCTTGATAACCAGTCATTGAGGTATTAAATACAATTTCTCCTGCTACTGAGCCAATAGCCCCAATAGCACGACCGAAAAATTGAGTCCCATCTTCCAGTACTAAAAGAGCTGATTTAACCAAGATTATCTCCTAAAAATAATAAACTCAGATATAAACAAATTCATAACATTGAAAATTTAAATATCAGTTATAATCAGCTAATATTATATTTTATTTAAAAAGATTTTTTATTATTATTTATAATAAGATTATTTAAATATATAAATATTATCTATTAATAAACGATAAATACAGATAAAAACTTTAACAATTGCTTAACTTTATTAAGTTACTAAATAAAATTTATTTTTATAAAAAGATTATAAACCTAGAACATCCCACATATTAAAAATCCCAGATTTCTTTTTTTGTAACCATTTTATTGCTTTAATTACTCCTAGAGTAAAATTCATACGATTACTAATTCTATGTGTAATTTCTATTCTTTCACCTATGCTTGCAAAGATTGCTGTATGTTCGCCTATAATATCTCCAGCTCTTATTGCAGAAAACCCTATCGATCTTTTTTTGCGCTTACCAATAATTCCTTTTTTTCTATATATTGAATGTTCATCTAATTGCCATTTCATGACATCAGCTATTATTCTTCCCATAGCTAATGCAGTTCCTGAAGGAGCATCAATTTTACTGTTGTGATGTGCTTCAATAATCTCAATATCTGAATTATTTCCTATTATTTTAGCTGTTTTTTCTAATAACTTTAGGATGATATTCATACCTATACTAAAATTAGCAGATAAAACAATTGGAATTTCATTAGATAATTTATTAATTAATTGATATTCTTCTACATCAAATCCTGTAGTACCAATAATAATGGATTTTCTATATTTATGACATATCTTTAAGTTTGTTAGGGTAACTTTTGGGTTTGTAAAATCAACCAAACAATCGAACCTATCTATTATATTAGATATATTATCTGTTACTTTTATACCAATTTTGTTATTTCCAATTAGTGTTCCTGCATCATGATCAATTACAGAAGATCCTGGTTTTACTATAACTCCACTTAAATTAATATTTTCTTTTGTCATTACACTAATTAAGTTACGACCCATACGTCCTTCAGCACCTGTAACAGCGATTCTCATTTTATCCATAATAGTACCTTTATAAAATGATTTTACATTAAATATTTTTTATTTAAATTTGATTAATATTTTACCAGCTAGCTAATTAAATAATTTTAATAAGTTATAATTTAACTATTGATTAATATAAATATATTATCATAAATTAAAAGTAATTTTTTCTTTTCTTCCGATTAACTCTACAATACTGTTATTGCCTAAATTAATTAAATATTCTATAACTTCCTCTACTAAAATATCTGGCGCTGAAGCACTGGCAGTAACACCAATATAATTGATATTTATTAACCAATCATTATTGATATCTTCAGCTGAATCAATTAACTTAGCTTTTTTACCTAGACCTCTTACCACTTCTACTAATCTATTAGCGTTAGATGAATTTTGTGAACCAATAACTAATATTAATTCTGTATGTTTAGCTAAAATCTTAACTGCTGCTTGCCTATTAGCAGTTGCATAGCAGATATCTTCTTTACGCGGACCAGAAATATAAGGAAAGCGCTCTCGTAGTTTATTTATAATTGTAGAAGTATCATCAACTGATAAAGTGCTTTGTGTCATAAAATTAACTTTTCTTTCATTTTTTAATGTTAATCTATATATATCGTTAACTGAGTTTATTACATAAATTCCTCCGTATGAATTTTCATATTGTCCTATTGTACCTTGTGTTTCCGGATGATTAGAATGACCTATAAAGATTGCTTCTATGCCATTACGGCTAGCTTTTTTTACTTCCATATGTATTTTTGTTACTAATGGGCATGTTGCATCTAACAGAATTTTAGGATTAATTTTTTTAACTGTTTTTCTTATTTTTTGAGATACACCATGTGCAGAAAATATCAAAACAGAATTATTAGGTATTTCATCAATACTTTTAACGAAAATGACACCAAGTTTTGTTAAATGATTAACTATATAATAATTATGTACTATTTCATTATATACATATACTGGAGGTCCATGAGTTTCTAAAGCCTGTTCAACAATAGTAATTGCTCGCCTAACACCGGCACAAAATCCACGAGGATTTGCTAGCAAAATTTTCATTATTATTCCAATCTGTAGTGAATTAGTAAATTTAATATAGTTGTTTTTACTTTAGTAATTTAAAATTCAAATGTTTTAGTTATTAATAATATTAAACCTATAAATATACTACAATCCGCAATGTTAAATGTAGCAAAATGGAGATTTTTTATATGAAAATCAATAAAATCAACAACAAAACCATTACTAATACGGTCAATTAAGTTACTAAATGCTCCCCCAATAATTAGTGTATATGCAGTATATACAACATTATTAAAATCACTATAATACATTGTAACTAACATAAATATAATAATAGAGATTGTAAAAACTATAAAAAACCAACGTTGCCAATTTTTACCTTCAGACAATATGCTAAAAGCAATACCATAATTACGACAATACAATATATTCAAGAAAGAAGTTAGTTTATATTTTTCATATAAATACATAACATGCATTATTTCTTGTTTGGTAATTATATCTACGAAAATTATGATAAATGCTAAAAATAAAAACCATAATATAGCTGATAATTTCATAAATTTACTCATTAAACAAATTTACGTTTTTCACTATTTCCAATCATGTTTTCATGACAACGATTACATATATTTTCTATATTAGTAGAAATACTTTTAATATCTTGCGTATAATGCCAACATCTAAAACATTTTTTTCCTTCAGCTTTATAACATTCAATTTTTAAATATTCAAATGATCTACTTTTGTGTGCTAGGTAACTTGCATCATTATAATTTAAAATTTGAACATTAGATGTTAGCAATACAAATTTTAATTCATTCTCTAACATATTTAATTTTTTAGATAATTCTGAACCTACATATAATTTAACATTGGCCTCTAAAGAACTGCCAATAATTTTATCTTTTCTAGCTTGTTCTATTACTTTATTTACTTCACTCTTTATATTTATGATATCTGCCCAATATTCATCATTTAATTTATCATTTTCTGATAAACTAAAAAGATTTTTATACCATTTATCTGCAAATATATACTTAGTGCGATTACCTAACAAATAACCCCAAATCTCATCAGCTGTAAAAGATAAAATTGGGGAAATCCACCTTACTAAGGATTCTATTATATGCCATAAAGCAGTCTGACAGCTTCTACGTTCCAAACTATTTTGCTGCATGGTATATAGTCTATCTTTAATAATATCAAAATAAAAGGAACTCATTTCTATAGAACAAAAATATAGTATACGTTTAACAATGGTGTGAAATTCATATTTTTCATAAAGTGATATAATATTTTTTTGTGTTTTTTGAGCACTACCAACTGCCCATTTATCCAATATTAACATATTATTTGGTTTTACTAAATTACATACCGGGTCAAAATCATTTATATTTGCTAACAAAAAACGTACTGTATTACGAATTTTTCTATATGAATCAACTGAATATTGTAAAATAGAATCAGAAATATTCATTTCTGTAGAATAATCAGTAGATGCTACCCAAAATCTCAAAATATCAGCTCCAAATTTCTTTATTACATTTTTGGGAGAAATTATATTTCCTATTGATTTTGACATCTTGCGTCCTTTACTATCTACGGTAAAACATTGTGTTAACACTTGACTATAAGGAGCTTTATTACTAATTGCAGTAGAAATGATTAATGAAGACATGAACCAACCACGATATTGATCTACTCCTTCTAAATACATATCAGGTTGTTGATTTTGAAACTCTTTGTGTTTTTCAACTACTGTAAAAATAGTGGAACCGGAATCAAACCATACATCAAGTGTATCAGTTAATTTTAAGTAATCATTTGGTTGAGTAATAAATTTTTCAGGATCTAAATCCCACCAAACTTGAATTCCATATTTTTCAACCAAAACTGCTACTTTTTCTATTATATCTAAAGTATCGGGATGTAATTGTTGAGTTGCTTTATTTATAAACAGAGGCATAGGAACACCCCAAATACGCTGACGAGATATACACCAATCAGGTCTATTTAATATCATAGATTCCATGCATGTTTGACCCCAACTAGGAATCCAATTGACTTGTTTAATGTTATTCAATAATTTTGTACGAAGATTATTATGGTTCATATCTATAAACCATTGTGATGTAGTTTTAAAAATAATTGGAGTTTTATGGCGCCAGCAGTGAGGATAACTATGTGATATATCTTTGATACTCAATAATGCATCGTTAATTTTCAATAAATCAATAATAATTTTGTTAGCTTTAAAAATATTAATATTATCTAATAAAGGGTGTATACCTTTGATATATAATCCATTTGGGCTAATTATATTTACTACACTATTAATTCCATATTTTTTTGCAATTGTATAATCATCTATACCATGATTAGGTGCAATATGTACTGCACCAGTACCAGTATCCATTGTAACATGTTCACTTAAAATTACAGGAGAAATATTGCCAAAGACAGGATTTTTGAATTTTTTAAATTCAAGTTGTTTACCTTGACATTCTCCTACGATGATAAAATCATATACTCCAATACGTTTTAATGAACTTTCTAATAAATCTTTAGCAATGATCAAAAATAGATCTTTGACTTTTATCAACTGATAGCAAAACTCTGGATGTAATGATATAGCACAATTTGCTGGAATGGTCCAAGGAGTAGTTGTCCAAATAACTAAAAAAATAGAATCAATATTTTGTGATACTCCAAAAACATCGCGAATTAAATTAGAGTTAACTGCTTTAAACATAACATCTATTGAAGATGAAATTTTATCAATATACTCAACTTCAGCTTCTGCTAATGATGAACAACAATCTATACACCAATATACTGGTTTTAAACCTTTATATAAATATCCTTCCTTAATGATTTTACCTAATACTCTAATAATATTAGCTTCAGTTTCAAAATTCATTGTTAAGTATGGATAATCCCAATTTCCTAAAACACCTAAACGAATAAAATCGATTTTTTGTTTTTCAACTTGTTCACTGGCAAATTTACGACATAACTTACGAAAATTTAAATTACTGTTATGATTTTTTGGTTTGCCTACTAATTGTTCAATTTTATGTTCTATAGGTAAACCATGGCAGTCCCATCCAGGTATATAAGGAGCATCATAATCTGACAGGATTTTAGATTTAATAATAATATCTTTTAAAATTTTATTTACAGAATGACCTATATGAATTTTTCCATTAGCATATGGAGGTCCATCATGTAAAATAAATATTTTTTTTCCTTTTTTAGCTTCTTTAACTATTTGGTAAAGATTATCTCTATTCCAGGAATTTAAAATTTTTGTTTCAGTACTGACAAGGTTCCCTTTCATAGGAAAATTTGTTTTGGGTAGATTTAAAGTAGATTTGTAATCAATCATTATGTTTATAATTCCATTTTTAAGTAGATCTATAGTTAATCATTATATTTCAAGTTCCATTTTATGTTTATTTAAAAAAAAATTCTTAGCAACTATTATATCTTGTGAAATTTGTTTTTTTAATATTTCTAGTGATCTAAAATTTTTTTCATTTCTTATTTTATGCAATAATGCCACTTCTATATATTTACCATATAGATTAATATTTATGCCAAATAAATGTACTTCTAAACGATAAAAAAAATCTTTTATTGTTGGTCGCATACCTATATTAGCTACTCCAAATAAAGGTTTTATAAATATACCATATACTTCAACAGCATAAATTCCTTTTACTGGACATATGTTACGATTTAAATTAATATTTGCAGTAGGAAAACCCAATAAATGTCCTAATGCGTTTCCATATACTATTTTACCGGAAATAATAAAAGGACGACCTAACATAGATTTTGCTAAAATAAGATTGTTTTTTGCAAGAGCATTACGTATAGAAGTGCTGCTAATTCTTTCATTGCTATCATAATCGTATAAATTATCAATAATATTTATCTTAAAATTATATTTAATGCTAGCTTTTTTTAATAAATATATATCACCTTTACCTTTATAACCAAAACGAAAATCATTACCTATAGAAAGATATTTTATTCCTAGTTTATTAACTAATAAATTATAAATAAAATTATTAGGTGACATCATAGAAAAATTTTGATTAAAACGTACACATAATACAGTATTAACTCCATATTGTGATAAATATTTCAATTTCTGACGAAAGGATGTTAATCGTGCTGGTGCATTCTTTCCGAGAAATAATTCAAGAGTTTGTGGTTCAAATAACATTACCATGATTGGTAAATCATATTTAATTGCTTTTTCACGAAGTTTAAATAGCAAAGATTGATGTCCTCTATGAACTCCATCAAAATTTCCAATTGTTAATACACAACCATGATGATGTTGTTTAATATTATGGATACCACGAATTATATTCATGATTAACTCTAATTACAATTAATAGAACATAAATTATCATTATGCATTAAATATTAATTTTAAGAAATATTTTTATTTTATTTACTTTTTCATTAGAAAATTTATTAAATATAATTATTGTCTATTTTATTTGTTAATTTATAAAAAATATTGCATCAAAATAACCATGAATTATTGTAAAGGAAAATATTGACAAAAAAATATTTAACATAGATAATTAAACTTTAAATTTTGATGTACTATAATAAATAATTATTAGGAAAAAATTTTGGCCAATATTAAATCATCTAAAAAAAGAGCTATCATATCTGAAAAACGTCGTAAAATTAATTCTAGCTATCGCTCTATGGTTCGTACTTTTATAAAAAAAGTTTATTCTGCAATAGAATCAGGAGATAAAACAGCAGCTCAAAATGCATTTATTAGAATGCAGCCAGTAATAGATAGGCAATCTTCTAAAGGATTAATTAGCAAAAATAAGGCAGCTCGATATAAATCTAGACTTATAAGAAGAATTAGTAGTCTATAATATATAAAAAATCAACGTGGTTTGTAAATCAACGTGGTCTGTTATTAATTACAAAAATATTTATTTAATTTAATTTTCTATTTATCTATTGTTGGTTATTGGATTTAATGAGGTCTTCAAAAAATTTTTTTACACCATCAAAAAAACGTTTAGAACGTGGACTATTTCGTTCTCCAGTTGGTCCTCCAAAACTTTTTTCTAATTCACTAAGTAGATATTTTTGTTTTTCGTTAAGGCTAACCGGTGTTTCTACCACAACTCGACACAATAAATCTCCTACTACACCAGTTCTAACTGATTTCACTCCTCTGCTTCTTATACGAAACAATTTACTTGTTTGTGTTTCAGATGGGATTTTTAGTTTAACTCTACCATTTAAAGTAGGTACCTCAATTTCACCACCTAGAGCTGCCATCGCAAAATTTATAGGGACTTCACAATAAAGATTGTTATCTTCACGCTCAAAAATTGCATGTTTTTTTACTGATACTTGGACATATAAGTCACCTGATGGAGCTCCATTTTTTCCAGCTTCACCTTCTCCACTTAGCCTAATACGATCACCTGTATCTACTCCTCCTGGAATTTTTACCGATAAAGTTTTTGATTTTTTTATCCTTCCTTGTCCATGGCAAATATTGCAAGGATTCTTAATAATTGAACCCACACCATGACAACTAGGACAGGATTGCTGAACTGTAAAAAAACCTTGTCTAATTTGAATTTGTCCAGAACCATGACAAGTATTACATGTTTGAGGTTTAGTTCCTATTTTTGTTCCACTTCCTCGACATAATTTACATTCCACCAAAGTAGGAATATAAATATCTTTTGTAACACCTAATACCACTTCTTCAAGAGTAAGTTCTAAATTGTAGCGCAAATCTGAACCTCTAGATGATCTTTGACGACGATTACTACCGAAAATATCACCAAACACATCTCCAAAAATATCACCAAAATCTGCATTACTACCCATATTAACTTTTTCAAAAGCAGAATGTCCATATTGGTCATAAGCTGCTCTTTTATTGGAATCAATTAAAATTTCATATGCCTCTTTAACTTCTTTAAATTTTTCTTCTGCCTTTTTATCACCAGGATTGCGATCTGGATGAAACTTCATTGCTAGGCGTTTATAAGCTTTTTTAATTTCACGTTCATCTGCTGACTTATCAATACCTAAAATTTCGTAATAATCATTTTTCGCCATTTTTTCACAATCCTTAACATATTCCACAGGCGCGAAATTTAGGTCGCGCGCCTATGAAAATTTTAATAAGATAATAAAACAATCAAACATAGATGAAATTATTTCTTGTTATCTTTTACTTCTTCAAATTCAGCATCCACTACATTATCATCTTTTTTACTTGTTGTAGAACTAGAATTCATATTGCTATCTTGATTTTTATCTTGTTGAGATGCCGTCATTAATTTAGTTGATACTTCAATTAATGCTTGTATCTTAGTTTCAATTTCACTCTTGTTTTCACTTTTTATCGCATTTTCTAATTCTAATAAAGATGATTTAATAGCATTCTTATCTTCTAAAGAAATTTTATCACCTATTGAATCAAGTTGCTTACGAGTACTATGGATAATTTGATCACCTTGATTACGAACCTTAACTAAATCCTCGAATTTACGATCAGATTCAGCATTTGCTTCTGCATCACGTACCATTTTTTCTATTTCTTGATCATTTAGACCAGAAGAAGCTTTAATAGTTATTTTTTGTTCTTTACCACTATTCTTATCTTTTGCTGAAACATGTAAGATACCATCAGCATCAATATCAAATGTAACTTCAATTTGTGGCATACCTCTAGGTGCAGGTTGAATTCCATCTAAATTAAATTGTCCTAAAGATTTATTGTCATTAGCACGTTTTCTTTCTCCTTGAAGTACATGAATTGTCACTGCAGATTGATTATCTTCGGCTGTTGAAAACACTTGACTGTGTTTAGTAGGTATCGTTGTATTTTTGCTAATTAAAGAAGTCATTACTCCTCCCATTGTTTCAATACCTAATGATAAAGGAGTAACATCTAATAAAAGAACATCCTTAATATCGCCACCTAAAACTCCACCTTGTACCGCTGCGCCAACTGCAACTGCTTCATCAGGATTTACATCTTTACGAGGTTCTTTGCCAAAAAAATTAGTTACTTTTGATTGTACTAGTGGCATACGTGTTTGACCACCTACTAAGATTACATCATGTATGTCAGATATTGACAAACCAGCATCTTTTAGAGCAACTTTTAATGGTTCAATAGAACGTTCAACTAAATCTTCTACTAATGACTCTAATTTCGCACGAGTTAGCTTAATATTTAGATGTTTTGGACCAGCTGCATCTGCAGTAATATATGGTAAATTAACATCAGTTTGTTGAACAGAAGAAAGTTCAATTTTTGCTTTTTCTGCAGCTTCTTTTAAACGTTGCATAGCTAATGGATCTTTATGTAAATCAATTCCTTGATCTTTTTTAAATTCAGCAACTAAATAATTTATTAAGCGACTATCAAAATCTTCTCCACCTAAATGAGTATCACCATTAGTAGCTAAAACTTCAAAAGTTTTTTCTCCATCCACTTCATCTATTTCAATAACTGAAATATCAAAAGTGCCTCCACCTAAATCGTATACTGCAATAGTTTTATTTCCTTTAGCTTTGTCTAAACCATATGCCAAAGCTGCTGCTGTAGGCTCGTTAATTATCCTCTTAACCTCAAGACCAGCAATTCTTCCTGCATCTTTAGTTGCCTGACGTTGTGCATCATTAAAATAAGCGGGAACTGTAATAACTGCTTCGCTAACTGATTCACCAAGAAAGTCTTCTGCGGTTTTTTTCATTTTTTTTAATACTTCAGCAGAAATTTGTGGAGGAGCCATTTTCTGACCTTTTACTTCTAGCCAAGCATCACCATTATCTGCTTTGATGATTTTATATGGCATGATTTTTATATCACGCTGTACTTCCTCATCTTTAAATCTACGTCCAATTAATCTTTTTATAGCAAATAATGTATTCTGCGGGTTAGTAACTGCTTGACGTTTAGCCGGTTGACCGACCAGAATTTCTGCATCCTGAGTGTAAGCTATAATAGACGGAGTAGTTCGATCACCTTCAGCATTTTCTAACACGCGAACTTGTGTTCCATCCATTATAGCTACACAAGAGTTAGTTGTACCTAGGTCAATACCAATAATCTTACCCATCTAAACGTCTCCCCTTTAACTTTTGTCAAATTGGGTTGTGATACCTAATATATAAATAATAACCATTAACTGCAACTTAAACTTATCTTGTAATACGCTTCTTTATAAATTAGTTTCACAACATCTAATGACAGGTACATGGGGATCGGTTATATAACCATCAAGGGTATTTTTAAAAAATATTTGTATTTATATTCATTTTATATAAAATAATATTAATTTATAAATCAAATACGAAATATAGATGCAACATGTATATTATTAAATATACGTGTATTTTTGGTATCTTTAATTATTATATGTATTAAATCATTAATTGTTGGTTAGTACTAAGTGATACTATTTGCTATTAAATTTGGATTAATTTTAATAATTAGGTGGTTATTTAACAATTCTAGACAATGTGGTATACATGCAAAAATACCTGGTATTTTTATATCGCCTTTTTTATCTCTAAAACCTTCTAGTGTTTCTTGAATTGATTTAGGTTGACCAGGTAGATTAATTATTAATGAACTATTACGAATTACAGCAACTTGCCTTGACAATAATGCAGTGGATACAAACCGAAGGCTAATTTGACGCATTTGTTCACCAAAACCAGGTAGTTCTCTATCTGCTATTGCTAAAGTAGCATCAGGTGTAACATCTTTTTTTGTTGGTCCAGTACCGCCTGCAGTTAAAACTAAATGACAATTCATTTTATCTACTAATTTACAAATTAATTTTTCAATTAAATGTTGTTCATCTGGTATTAGGTGAACTTCTAATTTGATTGGTGTATTAATAGCATAATTTAACCAGTTTGTTAATATTGGTATGTTTTTATCATGATAAATACCATGATAAGCACGATCTGATACAGAAATAATTCCAATTTTTATGATATTCATATTATCTCGATTTAATTGATATTATAAATAGCCATAAATTAACAAAATGTATTGAAATTTATTAATTGCTTTGCAGTGATTACTATTTTGGTTAGATTACTATGGGATTTAAAAAATATTTATTTCAGCAAAAATTCACGCAAAATATTAAAATTTGGTTTCATTGTATATGATAATAAAGGAAGTTTATTATATTTTGTTAATTCATAGGGTAATCTTATTTTTTTATTCAAAATATTTTCAATAACATCTTGAAATTTAGCAGGATGTGCAGTTCCTAAAAATAAACCATGTTCTTTTTCTTTTATACTATTTTTTAATACATGCCATGCTATAGTAGAATGAGGATCTGAAAGGTAACCAATTTTATCTAATTTACTAATAGATGATTTAGTTTTTTCATCAGACACTACACCGTAAAACAAATCTGTTAGTTTCCAAGATTTTCTATGAAAAAGTTCTTTTATTCTTGGCCAATTGTTTGGATTACTAACATCCATAGCATTTGATATAGTAGGGATAGTTATGTGTGGTTCCCATATACCACTATCTAAAAATCTGGGCACTGTGTTATTTGTATTTGTAGCAGCTATAAATCGTTTTATTGGTAAACCCAAGGATTTTGCTAAAAGCCCAGCAGTTAGATTTCCAAAATTTCCACTTGGTACTGATATTACTAAATTATTTCTTATTTCTTCAGGAAAAGCAGCTAAAGCTTCAAAATAATAACAAATTTGTGCTAAAAGCCTACAAATATTAATTGAATTAGCTGAATTTAAATGTATTGATTTGTTTAAATATACATCATCAAATGCCATTTTTACTAATGATTGACATGTATCAAAATCACTTTCTATAGCAATAGTTTCAATATTTTCTCCCATTGTACAAAATAACTTTTCTTGTAAAGGACTAATTCTATTTTTTGGATATAAAATTACAACTCTTATATTGTCCATACCATAAAATGCATGTGATATTGCGGCTCCAGTATCGCCAGAAGTGGCAGTTAAAATAGTAATTTTTTCTTTATCACAAATACATGCAAGTATTTGTGCTAAAAATCTGCCACCAAAGTCCTTAAATGCTAACGTTGGACCATGAAACAATTCTACACAGGAAATATTATGAGATATATTCTTTATGGGAACAGGGAAAGAAAATGCGTTTTTAATACACATTAACAAGTTATTTGATGTTATCTCATTTCCTATATAAGAATGTAAAATTTCGTAACTACGATCTATAAAATTAATTTTCAGCATACTATTAATAGTATCTAAATTAAAATTTGGAAGATTTACTGGGAAAAACAGTCCTTGTTTAGACCCCAAACCCTTTTTAGCAGCTTGAATAAAACTTACTTGTTCATTATGATACTTAATATTATATAATTTCATGTTTTTATCCTAATTTTCGTGCACCGAAATTATCTATGCGACAAATGTGAACAAAACCATCACTACTTCTTAAGTAATTATTTTTTAGCCATTCTGCTACAAGATTTGCCTGATCAATTTTTTTACAAATAGTAAAAATTGTAGGACCAGATCCAGAAATGCCACATACCATTGCACCTATAGTTTGTAATTCTTTTTGTACTTTCAAGAAATTTGGCAATAATTTAATACGGTATGGTTCAGCTATTATATCTCTCATTAGCATGAGAGCCAAATTGAGCTGATTGGTGTAACAAGCGTGAATAAATCCAGCTAGTAATTGGCTATGTTTAATACAATCATTTCTACAATATTGTAAAGGTAAAATTGAACGTGCTTGAGCTGTAGATATATTGATACCAGGATATGATATTACCCACAGTAAATCATTAAAAAATGGTATTTTCTGACTGATTATATTATTTTCTTCTAGAATAAATTGCATGCCTCCTAAAAAACATGGTGCTACATTATCGTAATGTATACTATGAGAAATATAACCTTCTAAATTACCCATTAATAATAATAACTCATTATTATCAAGTGGATTACCAAAAAATTCGTTAATGGCTACTAAGCCAGCTACTATAGAACAAGCGCTAGATCCTAAACCAGATCCTATAGGCAAATTTTTTTCTAATATTATTTCTACTGGTGTGATGGTGTTAATTTTTTTACAAAAATATTGCCAACATTGATATATAATATTATCTTCTGTATTATTGGGTAGTTTATTTGCAAAATGTCCTATATTATATAATTTAAAATGATTAGAAGATCTAACCGTTACACAATCACCTAAAATTGAACCATCTATCGGTGCAATTGCTACACCTAAAACATCAAATCCCACATTAACATTACCAATAGATGCTGGTGCGTAAATTTTTACCATTATTATATTCCTAACTTTTATGATAAAGTGTGAAGTAAATCAGCAAATACACCAGCTGCTGTTACATCATTTCCCGCACCATAACCTCTTAACAATAATGGAATAGGTTGATAATAACTACTATAAAATGCTAATGCGTTTTCACCATCTTTAACTTTATAAAGCGGGTTGTTTTCTGATACTTCATCAATTTTTACTTCACATATTCCACCTTTTTGAATAGTACCAACAAATCTAAGTACTTTACCATAATTGCGAGCTTTAGATACTCGATCTTTAAATACATTATCAAATTTAGATAAATATTTCATAAAATTTTCAATTTTGCTCGTATTTTTTGGCACTACGGGTTCAACTTTTATATCTTTTAATTCTAATTTATAACCTAATTCTCTAGCTAAAATCAATATTTTACGAGCAACATCATTTCCACTAAGATCTTCTCTTGGATCTGGTTCAGTATAACCTTTTTTACGCGCTATATCTGTTGCTTCGGATATAGATAATCCTTCATCTAATTTACCAAATATAAATGAAAGAGAACCTGATAGGATACCTGAAAATTTTATAAATTGATCTCCTGAGTTTAATAAACTTTTTAAGTTTTCGATCACTGGTAAACCAGCTCCAACATTAGTTTCATACAAAAATTTGCGGTTTGTGTTATTGGCAATAAAGCGTATCTGTTGATAATAATACCAAGAAGATGTATTAGCTTTTTTATTTGACGTAACTACATGGAAACCGTGAGATAGGAGATTTGTATATTGATTAGCAATTTCTTGGCTAGAAGTACAGTCTACAATTACTGGATTAGACAAATAATATTTTTTGATTAAATTAATCCATTCATTGATATCAAATTGTTTTCCAGTTTTACAGAGATTTAATTGCCAGTTGTTTAGTTCAATACCTCCTAAATTAGTTAATGATTTTTGTGAATTTGCAATTCCATAAACGTATAATTCTATTTGTTTTTCTTTTTTTAAGAAATTTTGCTGTCTATGTATTTGATTCAATAGTGTCTTTCCTACACCACCTACTCCAATTAAAAAAACTTCTATTGATTTGTTATTAACAAATAACGAATAATATATTATTTTTACACTATCTATAATATTGTTACCATTTATAACAATTGAAATTGAGCTTTTAGAATGATTGTGTAATATTGCTTTAATACTGATATTATCATGCTCTAGAGCTGAAAAAATCTTATTATATACTCCTTTAATATTAGATATTTCATCTCCTATAATTGAAATTATTCCTAAATTTTTAATTATTTTAATTGAATTACATAATATTTTTTGTAATTCAAATTCTTTGTTAAATATTTGATTAATTAGTTGCAAATCCTTTTCTAATATGTAAAAACTAATGCTAGGTTCTGAATAAGTTTGTATGAGAGAAAATATTAAAATACCAGCATTTGACACAAAAGAAATTATACGAGATAATACACTCAATATATAATTGACAGCTGGTCCAGAAATATTCAACATTACTATATCACTTAAACTAACTATACTTTTGACTAACTTATTATTTTGTTTAAGTTTTTTATTGCTAATTAAAGTTCCAGTAGATTTGACATTATAAATATTTTTAATCAAACAAGGAATTTTAAAATTATTAAAAATTTTTGCAGTTCTTAAATCAAATATTTTGCAACCAAAATAAGCTAAATCTACTGCTTCAGTATATGATATTGATTTTAATAATTTTGCATTATTAATGTAAGATAAATCACACGAATATAATCCATCGATGTTAGTCCATATCTCGCATACTTCTGCATTAATACATGCTGCTAATGCTGCTGCTGAATAATTTGAACCATCATTTCCCAGTAGTACTATTTCGTTATTTTTATTTCCAGCTATTGAACCAATCATAAGAATAATATTAGTTTTCTTAATATTCTCAAGCTCACTTTTAATTCGTTTACTAGATTCAATTATATCAATTTTAGATTCCAAGTAATTCCCATGTGAAAGTAATTTTTTTACTGGATTGATTATACTAATACTATTATTTCGAACCTTTAATATTTCTGCCATAATAACAACAGAAATTTTTCCTCCTGTAAATATAATAGAAGCATATATTTCATCTGGACAATTTTTTAATAATTTTATTCCGTTAAGCATCTTCCTTATTTTATTAAATTCTAGTTCTATGAAATTGTTTAAATAACCAAAATTTAATTTTGGCTGAATATTGACTAAATCTAATAACAAATTAGAAAAAATATTTTTAGCATCTCTAATATTAATTTTTTTTTGTATTAATTGTAATAAATAAGTCGTAGAAGACAGTACAGTTATCACTTGTCCTTGTTTCGCATTATCTTCTACAATTTCAGCTGCTAGAACCAAAAGTTTAGCATTTTCCATTGATGTTTCACCAAATTTCAGCACTCGCATGAGGCAAACTCTCCTGAGTATTAACAAAAAAGTTGATAAATATCTTTTTTAAGTAAGTTATTTTTCTTTTTTTATGTATATTCACTTTTAATATACATAGTAACAGCGATGCTGAATTTAATTTTTGTAAAATATATTGTTTTAATAATATAACGTTTAATGTAAATAAATTATTATTAAATAATTATTTTTATTAAAAATTAATTATAATTTGACGAATGTATTTTTGTTTATAATATTTTAATCATATTTAATACTTGTTATTTATTTTGAATAATAATTAAATGTGAGTGTTCGGACAAATCACTAGGTGAGATTATATAAAAAAATATGATGAAAATAATTTATTTTTTAGGAATATTATATATATAAGTTTTATAAAACAACTCATACCAGAACCAATTATATTAGTTATTTGAATACATTAAACAATATTTATCAAATTTAAGATTAGTAGTGGTATTTCCATTCACTTGATGTAAGAATGTGTTTAGGTTTTCCAGTGATATAATTGTAGTACGCATTATATAGTAATACATTTTTAACATATTCTCTAGTTTCTCTAAATGGAATAGCTTCAATAAATGCTATAACATGTAATTTTCCAGCACTTTTTTTTCTCCACTTTTTGGTTTTCGATATTCCCGCATTGTATGCAGCAGAAGTTAAAACTCTATTTTTTCCAAGATGTTTAAAAACATATTCTAAATAACCAGTACCAATCCAAATATTTATTTCAGGATCAAATAATTTTTTTAAACCTAAAAATTTTTTAATATTATAGACGTTTATTGTTTGTTTTACAGCAGTTGGTTCAAGTTGCATTAGTCCCATAGCATGCATTAATGAATGCGCTTGAGGATCCCATGCACTCTCTTGTCTTGCAACAGCCATAGCATAATTTTTTGTAATTGTTTTATTATTAGTATATTTTTTATATATACTATTCCATGCTAATGGAAATCTTTCTTTAATATTATCCCAAATTTTAGCGTTAGTAATTGTTTTTACACTTAGATACCACCATTGTTGTTCGTTAGCATAACGAGCTAACATTTTTTTTTGTCTAATAGATTTATTAGCAATTAGATTAGTCCATTCAATATTTGCTAGATTGTAATACTTCCAATAAATCAATTCTCTTATTCTTCTGATTTCTTTAAGTTTTGAAATGCTGTAATCTGGTGCGGGCGAAATATTATGTTTAAATTTATAATTCAATCCTAATTTCTGTGCTGCTACTAAAGAATAAAAACCACGTTTTTTCATTAAGTTACGTAAGATAATATCACCAATTTTTTTATTTCCTTTAAGATAATAAATACTTGACAACCAATATTGCCATTCTTCTTTTTGTTTCGCATTATGTGGTAAATGAATAAGCAACTGTTTTAACTTATTCATTTCATTATACATTAAAGATAAACGTATACGACGCTCAATTAATGATATAGATTTACTATGTATGATTACTTCGTCACGCCATTTCTTTTGTTCGTAGCTGATATTTTCACGAATCATATTACTTGCAACTATATCTTTTAGTTCTTGAATATCTGATGCACTAATATTATTATAATGATTTAAAATTGTTGTAATGGATCTTCTTGCTAATTCAATATCTTTATGTGATAAATGAAACAAAGAATATTTTATTGCTTGCAGAGTAAAAGGACTTAGTTTTGCTTTTTTAATAAAATCTAAGATAGATATAGGTTTTTCTTGAAATTTTATAATCCAATTCCCAGTGTTTTTATAATCTTCAGGTAGTATGTTAGTTAAATATCTTACTAATTTTTCATCATGTGCTTTCATTGCTACACAAATTAATTCTATTGTATTAAGATAAGATATTTTAATATATTTATCTGAAACGAAAAATAATTTATTACAATCTTTTGGTACATGAATACGATTAAGTAAAATTTTTACTAGAATATTGAAATTTATTGGCTCGTTTTTAACAATTGCTTTGGCATAATGCCAATTACATAGAGCTTTTATTTGGCTTGGTGGTTTTGGACTAAAATCAATTAAAGTTTTCCATTTTTTTTGTTGAGCTAGAGAATTTATAAATTGATTACTTATTGAATTTACTACTGGTATATCGTGATATTTCTTAATAAATTTAATTACTGATATTTTTGTTGACAACGAATTAACATCATTATTAATTTTTTGCATTAATATATCAGATTGAATATAAGGATACAGTGGATAATCTTTTAGTTTAGGCAATAATTTATCTATAATATGTATATTATTTTTTGTACAAGCTGCTTTTATGTTTTGATAGTTTCGACGCTGCTCAGTAATAGAATCAGCTTGTGAAATTGTAGTAATACTAATAGAAAAAACTAGAATCAAGTATTTATATAAATTTTTCACTTACTGTTCTTTCCTTAACCTTATATAATTAGTGTTTGTAGTTAATTCCAAAAAAATAAATTGGTATTACTTAAAAAGTATGCTAAAAAATAATTTATCTAAAAATATAGAATTGATATTATTATTACAAAATAAAATTTAATTTTGTATTAACTAAACTGATTATTAACTTAATTATAATTATATTACTTACATATTAAATTTATAGTTAATTTATTAGAAATATTCCACTTATTAATACATAAACATTACAAAAACTAATATTTTTTAAAAAATTAAACTGACAATAAAAGAAAAAATGTTTGAAAAATAACGAATAAAAAATTTTTGCCAAATATTGAATCAAGATATAATTTATTATTTTTAATTAACTATCGGTTAGTATAGTACTACTTAAAATACAAAATATTCCCATTAAATCCGCATGAACAATTTTAAATATTACTTGCTTATTTACATGATAATTTGATCTATAGGCTATTCCTAAACCAGCAGATCTAATCATTAGTAAATCATTAGCCCCGTCTCCTACTGCTATTGTTTGTTCTAAAGAAATATTCAATTTTTGAGCAATTTTTTTCAAACTATATAGTTTATATTTTGCATCTACTATTCTACCAATTAGTTTACCCGTAAGTTTACCTTGATAAATTTCTAAATCATTTGCAACAACATCTACCAGATTTAATTTTTTTCCTAAATAAGATGCATAGTACTTAAATCCGCTAGAAACAATGGCTATTTTCCAATTAAGTACTTGTAATTTTTCAACAAGTTGAATTAAACCAGGCATTAAGGGTAATTTATCAAGCACCTGTTTTAGGATACTTTCATGCACTCCTTTTAACATTGATACTCTTTGACTTAAACTATTAGTAAAATCAATTTCTCCTTTCATAGCACTGATAGTGATATTTTTCACTATATCACCTCGATTTGCTAATCTAGCAATCTCGTCTATACACTCAATTTGAATTGCTGTTGAATCCATGTCCATCAATAATAATCCTGGTTTTTGTAGAGATGGCATCTTAATTAATGGAGCTATATCCCATCCTAATTTATATAATAAATTAATATCATTTTTTGTTATCAACCCTTTTACACAAACTATTTTATATTTATCTATTTTCCAAAAATTAATGATAGTCAATTTAATATTAAGTGTTTTCTGATAATATATTAAACTTTTTTTATTTAATTCTGTTGCATATAATATCCAATATGTTTTATTTAAATAACAACATGTTTTTTCTAATTTTTTAGTATTAGAAAAAATATGAAAATTAGGCCAATGTGAAATATCATTAGGTAAATCTGACAATTTAATATAATCTGACATAAAATCCTTTATTGTTTTATTGTTCTTTTATCTATAATCAATCATAGAAACTACGTATTTGTTTCCAAAATAAACGTTTTTCCTTGTTATTATTTATAAAATTAGATAAAGAACTACAGTGTAAAAATTTAAATTTGCATAAATTTAAATTTTTTATACTACTGACTTCGCCTACGAACCAAAAAATGCAAGAATTCAATTTCTTAATTAGCATTTTTAATTGTTCTGGTTTAGCAATTAATACTTGATAGTGTTGTATACACAAGGTATGTAATATATCATTCATAAATGATATATTTATATCAATTATATCGTTAGTTATTATTACTAATTTTATATAGGATGTTATATCAAAATTTGATAAACCTTTTAATACATTTATCCTATGTAATTTATATTGAATAATCCCCATCTTTTGTAATATCAAACATCTTTTATAATTGATATAATAATTTTTAATATTTATCAAAACAAAACCCTATTAATTTTACATCCATTTCTTATCAAACAATTTTAATATTTATAAATAAATTTATATAAATATCGTTCGATAAAAAACAAATTTAATATTTATTGATTCATAATCAAATTAATAAATTATAATAAACAAAAATAATTTTATTTTTTATTTAAATTTCAATTGTTTTAATTTATTATATCATATATATGCGAGGATGGCGAAATTGGTAGACGCTTCAGTTTCAGATACTGATGTCTTTTCTCTAGACGTGAGGGTTCAAATCCCTCTCTTCGCATGATTTGAAGATTATAGAGATTATGTTTTTTAATATTTTATTTAAAATTAAAAATATTTTATACGATAGGTGTTTTTGTTTACTGTTGAGCTCAAAATTTTATCTAAACTGAATATTACTTAAATATATTGAAACTTAAATTATTTGCCGAAGGCCGGAATCGAACCGGCATGTATAAAATACGGTTGATTTTGAATCAACTGCGTCTACCTGTTTCGCCACTTCGGCCACAGAATTTATTTTTTATTATAGCAACTAATTTACATCAAAATAAAATGTTATTTTTTAAATTATATAATCTTTATGAATTATTTTTTACTTAATGTATAATATCTCTAAACATTTTAATTTTATATTATATGTTATGTAAGATAGAAAAATACAAATTTAAAAAATAATAACTAAATTATAATTATTTGTTTTTTATCATTTTAGATATATAATTTAGTAATTATTAAAAATAAAAAATTATCTAAATAAATAATGATAACTATCTATCATTTATCCTTATTATAACTATTCAATGAAAAAAGAAATATGTTTTAAAAACTTGCAATTTATAACAGTAAGTTAAATGATATCTATAGTCATAGAAATAATATTGCTGAGATCAATGGTTTATTATAAAATAAACCATTTTATTATAAAATAATATGTTTTGTATAATTTTAAAGTGAATTTTTAGATGATTTTTGTTTTATAAATATGTATTATGTTAAATAATTAGTAGGTAAGTATGTAATTTATTATAATCTTCTTACTTTTCTAAATTAATTATTTTTATGATTTTTTCCAAAAAGTTATCTTAATTTCATTTTTTAATGATAGTTTCTATTATTCTAATTATTATATTAACCTTAATTTCCAAGACAAATAACAAAATAAAATACAATAATCTTCTATTAAAAATTTTAATTATTGTGAATTGGTAAGTATGTAAGAAAATAAAATAACTATCTTGTATGCACTAAATTATAATTGATAATTATAGTAATTTTTTCATTATGTTTTCAAGATATTTTTTGAAGTTAGGAGTTAACATGGATTTTAGTGTAAAAAGTGGAAGCCCAGAGAAACAGCGTAGTGCTTGCATCGTAGTAGGTGTTTTTGAAACTCGTCGTTTATCAATTATTGCTGAACAATTAGATAAAATAAGTGATGGGTATATAAGTTCTTTACTACGTCGAGGAGAACTAGAAGGTAAAGTAGGACAAGTTTTATTGCTGCATCATGTACCTAATATCCTATCAGAACGTGTTTTACTTATAGGTTGTGGTAAAGAACGTGAACTTAACGAACGTCAATATAAACATATAATACAAAAAATTATAAATACATTAAACAACACTGGATCAATGGAATCAGTATGTTTTATAACAGAACTACATGTTAAAGGACGAAATACTTATTGGAAAGTACGACAAGCAACTGAAGCTTCTATAGAAGCTTTATATAATTTTAATCAATTAAAAACAAACAAAACAGAAATAAGAAGACCATTGCGTAAATTAGTGTTTAATGTATCTACTAGACGTGAATTAAGTATAGGAGAAAAAGCTATTCAACATGGTATTGCAATAGCTAATGGGATAAAAATTGCAAAAGATCTTGGTAATATGCCGCCAAATATATGTAATTCTGAGTATCTATCACTGCAATCACGTAAACTTGCTGAAACATTTGATAATATTAGCATAAATACAATTGAAGAAAATCAAATGAAAAAATTCGGAATGAACGCATATTTAGCAGTAAGTAAAGGTTCTCAAAATAAACCATTAATATCAATTATTAAACATAAAACAAATTATTTAAAATCTAAACCTATTGTATTAATTGGTAAGGGTGTAACATTTGATTCTGGTGGTATTTCTATAAAACCATCTAGTAATTTAGACGAAATGAAATATGATATGTGTGGTGCTGCAGCAATATATGGAATCATGCATGTAGTATCAACATTGAACTTACCAATTAATGTTATCGGTATTATGGCCAATTGCGAAAATATGCCAGATGGAAATTCTATTAGGCCAGGAGATATAGTCACAACAATGTCAGGGCAAACAGTGGAAGTATTAAATACAGATGCTGAAGGTCGTTTAATATTATGTGATATACTTACTTATGTTGAAAAATTTGAACCAGAAGTGGTTATAGATATAGCTACTCTGACAGGAGCTTGTGTAGTTGCTTTGGGCCATCATATAAGTGGTTTAATATCAAATAACAACTCATTAGCTCATGATCTTATTCATGCATCTGAGCAATCAGGAGATCGTGCATGGCGATTGCCTATGACTGATGAATATCATGATCAATTAGAATCCAATTTTGCAGATATTGCAAATGTTGGTGGACGATCCGCTGGAGTTATAACTGCTGCTTGTTTTCTTTCTCGTTTTACCAAAAAATATAACTGGGCGCATTTAGATATAGCGGGTACTGCTTGGAAATCAGGAACTATAAAAGGTTCTACTGGAAGACCAGTAGCTATGATATCTCAGTATTTATTAAACCGCGCAGGATTAAATGAACATGATTGATATTTACTAATTTTATTTGATATTTTTTTATGAAAACAGTAACGTTTTATATTGTTAAATATTGTTCATTGAGCAATTATGTTAATAGCATTGATAGTTTGTTATGTCATTTATCCCGAAGATATTGGTATCAAGGAAAACGTATATTAATTTATTGTAAAAGTAAATTACAAGCTATCCATATTGATAACCTTTTATGGGAACAACCTGTAAATACTTTCATTCCACATAATATTGTTGGGGAAGTAATCGATGGCGAATCACCAATAGAAATAAGTTGGATAAAAAACGAAATCAGTCTAACTTCTTATAATGTATTGGTTAATTTACTTTTTGATTTTCCATCATGTTTTTTTCATTTTAAAGAAATAGTAGATTTTGTACCTTATGAAGAAAATTATCTTAAAGAATCAGGTCGTATACGTTATAAAAAATATCGTAAATTTGGTTTTAAAATCAATATAATCATATTATAGTTATAAAGAAATATACAGAAAATGGAAAAAAAATACGATCCAAAAAGCTTTGAACAAAGCATTTATAAACATTGGGAAAAAAGTGGTTATTTCAGACCAACTGGAAATTTTAATCAAGATAGTTTTTGCATAATGTTGCCTCCTCCAAATGTTACTGGTAGTTTACATATGGGACATGCTTTTCAACAAACTATAATGGATATTATGGTCCGTTATCACAGAATGAAAGGTAAAAATACATTGTGGCAAACTGGTACAGATCATGCTGGAATTGCTACTCAGATAATTGTTGAAAATAAGATTAGATTTGAAGAAGGTAAAGTACGTCTAGACTATAAAAGAGATGAATTTATACAAAAAATTTGGGACTGGAAAAAAAAATTAGGTAATACAATTAATTCTCAAATGAGAAGATTAGGAAATTCTATTGATTGGGAAAATGAAAGATTTACTATGGATAAAGAGTTTTCTAAAGCTGTAAAAAAAGTATTTATTAATCTTTATAACGAAAAATTAATTTACAGAGGAAAACGTCTAGTTAATTGGGATACTAAATTATGTACTGCTATTTCCGATTTAGAAATAGAAAATAGAGATGTTAAAGGTAAACTTTGGTATATTAGATATCCCCTTTCTGATAGCATTAAAACTAATGATGGTAAAAATTATTTAACAATTGCAACTACACGTCCTGAAACATTTTTAGGTGATACTGCTGTTGCAGTTAATCCACATGATATTCGTTATAATAAGCTCATCGGTAAATCAGTAATATTACCTGTAATAAACAGAACAATTCCTATTATTGGTGATGAATTTGTAGATATGACAAAAGGTAGTGGATGTGTAAAAATTACTCCAGCTCACGATTTTGTTGATCATGAAGTAAGTCGTCGTCATAAATTACCTATGATCAATATTTTTACATTGAATGGTTGTATTTCTGATTATTTCCAATATTTTGATACAAATGGCAAGAAAATTAATGTAAGTTTTAATAATACAATTCCCCTACAGTTTAGAAAACTAGATCGTTTTATTGCAAGAAAAGTCATTGTAGAAATTATTGATTCACTAGGTTTATTAGAAAAAATTGAACCCCATAATTTAACTGTTCCTTACGGTGATAGAAGTGGGGTCATAATTGAGCCAATGTTAACTGATCAATGGTATATACGAACTAAAAATTTAGCAAAGATGGCTATTGAAACTGTAAGACAGGGAGATATAAAATTTGTCCCCAAACAATATGAAAATATGTATTTTTCCTGGATGGAGAATATCCAAGATTGGTGTATTTCACGTCAGTTATGGTGGGGACACCGTATACCTGCTTGGCATTCAAAAGACGGAAACATCTATGTTGGTTTAAATGAACAAGAAGTAAGACAACAAAATAATTTAAATAATAATGTTATATTAGAACAAGAAAATGATGTATTAGATACCTGGTTTTCATCTAGCCTTTGGACTTTTGCTGCTTTAGGGTGGCCCCAAAAAAATAATCAAAGGCTTAATACTTTTCATCCAACTAATATAATAGTGAGTGGTTTTGATATTATTTTTTTTTGGATTGCTCGCATGATCATGTTAACTATGCATTTTATTAAAGATAAAAATAGCAAACCACAAGTTCCTTTTAAGGTTGTTTATGTTACTGGCTTAATTCGAGATGAAAGAGGTCAAAAAATGTCAAAATCTAAAGGTAATGTTCTTGATCCTATAGATATAATAGATGGAATATCTTTAGATGACTTACTAAAAAAACGCACTAGTAATATGCTATTACCACAATTAGCTAATAAAATTTACGAAAGCACTAGAAAACAATTTCCAAATGGTATTAAACCATATGGTACTGATGCTTTAAGATTTACTTTAACTGCTTTGGCTTCTACAGGTCGTGATATTAATTGGGATATGAAACGATTAGAAGGGTATCGCAATTTTTGTAATAAGTTATGGAATGCTAGCCGTTTTGTTTTGATTAACACAATAAATTATGATTCTAAAAATAATAAGGAAATAAAGTTATCAATTGCAGATAGATGGATTATAAATCAATTAAATGATCTAGTTAAAAATTATAGAGAAGCGCTAGATTCTTATCGTTTTGATATTGCAGCTAATAAATTATATGATTTTACTTGGAATGAATTTTGTGACTGGTATGTAGAAATAACTAAAATAATATTGAGTAATAAAAATCAAAATGAAATATATAGTGCACAAAATACTTTATTATTTATATTGGAATCACTTCTTAGATTAGCCCATCCTATAATTCCTTTCATCACTGAAAATATTTGGCAAAGAATAAAAAAAATCCAAAATATAGAAAGTGATACAATAATGTATCAAAATTTTCCTGAATATAATCAACAAAAAGAGGATAAAAAATCAAAAAAATACTTTGATTGGATAAAACAATTTGTAATCGCAATACGTAGTATTCGTAAAGAGTTAAATGTACAATTTAACAAACCAATAGAAATATTTTTATATAATTGCTCTGAATCAGTTGTAATGATCGTGCAATCTAACTATCATATTTTAATAAAATTAGCAAACTTAAAAAAATTGAATATTTTGTATACTTTATCTAAGACAAATCAAGATATGATATCTTTGAATAAAACCATCAAAGAAGCTGAAATAATAATACCAATGCTAAATTTAATAAATAAAGATACTGAATTAAATCGGTTAAATAAAAAAATAATTAAATTGAATATTGAAATAAATTCAATAAAATGTAAACTTGCTAATAATCCCGCATCTAATGCTATTCCAAAATATATTCTTATCAAAGAAAATACTAGAATAGAAAAATTAGAACAAGAAAAAGAAATACTAATTAATCAAAAAATTAAAATCCAAAATTTATAAAAATTTTATTTTTAATAAATCATGTGTATTTTTGATTAATTTCATTAAAACAGTAATATATTTTTAAATTAAATAATTAATACATAAATGTTTAATAGTAAAATATATTATTTCATTAATATCAAAAAATCAGAATCATTTTATTATCAAGTTGTCGTTAGTAGTAGCGTGGAGATTTATATGAGTCAACTATATTTGCGCCATTTTTTAAGATTATTAGATTTTTCTTCTGACGAAGTAAAATATTTAATTAATATTTCATCACAATTAAAACAAGCAAAAAAAGACTCCACTGAAACAAAATACCTAAAAGGAAAAAATATTGTATTAATATTCGAAAAAGAATCTACTCGTACTAGGTGTGCTTTCGAAGTAGCTGCTTATGATCAAGGTGCTAATATTACATATTTGACCAAAAATGATACTCAAATTGGTTATAAAGAATCGATAAAAGACACAGCTCGTGTACTAGGTCGTATTTATGATGGAATTCAATATCGTGGGTTCAGTCATAAAATAATAGAAAAAATTGCTAAATATTCTGGCATTCCAGTATGGAATGGTTTAACAAATGAGTTTCATCCAACCCAATTAATTGCAGATTTGTTAACGATACAAGAACATCTACCAAATAGACAGTTAAATGAAATAAAATTAGTTTATGTAGGAGATGCAAGAAATAATGTAGTAAATAGTATATTAGAAGCTGCTGCTTTACTTGGTTTTCATTTAAGAATATTAACACACAAAAAACTTTGGCCAAATAGTCAATTCATTGAAAATTGTATGCATATTTCCAAAAAAAATGGAGGAAAGATAATTTTTACAGATGATATTATTTATGGAGTAAATGGTGCTGATTTTATTTATACTGATGTTTGGGTATCTATGGGAGAACCAGAAGCAACTTGGGACGAACGTATTGAACTATTACGAAATTATAGAGTAAATGTTAAAATGCTCGAGTTAACTAATAATCCTAAAGTAAAATTTTTACATTGTTTACCGTCATTACATAATAAAGAAACTGATCTAGCTGTTGAATTATTAAAAAAACATAATTATTTTAAAAATGGATTTGAAGTAAGTAATGAAGTATTTGAATCAAATCATAGCATTGTTTTTGATCAAGCCGAAAATAGAATGCATACTATTAAAGCTATAATGGTAGCAACTCTTGTTAAATTGTAATATGAGATTCATGTTTTATAATGATCCTAATTATTATAATAAATTAATTAAAAATACATTAAGTGGTAATCCTTGATTAAAATCGCTAATTATTTGGTTATATTAGCCTGTAATTAAATATTTATTAGTAATATCATAAGGAAAAAAAGAAATATATGTCTAATCCATTATATCACAAACATATTATTTCAATAAGTGATTTTAACTCCAATGAGTTAATGCTTACTCTACGTGCGGCAAAAATACTTAAGTTAAATCCACAACCAGAACTATTAAAAAATCATGTTATAGCTAGTTGTTTTTTTGAAGCATCAACACGTACTCGCTTATCATTTGAAACAGCTATACATAGATTAGGAGCTTCAGTAGTTGGTTTTACTGATGTTAATACTACTTCTCTTGGTAAAAAGGGAGAAACTTTAATTGATACTGTTTCAGTAATTAGTAAATATGTAGATGCTATTATCATTAGACATCCAAAAGATGGAGCTACTCGTTTAGCAGCTGAGCATTCAGAAGGTATTCCAATTTTAAATGCTGGTGATGGCACTAACCAACATCCAACACAAACTTTACTAGATTTATATACTATTTATGAAACACAAAATCGTGTAACATCTCTGAATGTAGCTATCACAGGCGATTTAAAAAATGGTAGAACAGTTCATTCGCTCACTCAAGCTCTAGCTAAATTTAATGATAATAGATTCTTTTTTATATGTCCTCGGGATTTATCTATGCCTAGTTATATAATTAATATGCTTGATAGAAAAAATGTTCCATGGTCTTATTACGATAATTTCAAAGAAATTATTCATAATATAGACATTATATATGTAACTAGAATACAAAAAGAACGTATCAAACCTTCAGAATACTCTAAGATAAAATCAAGTTTAATTTTAACAACTAGCGATTTAGAAAATGCTAGAGATACTATGAAAATTTTGCATCCACTGCCACGTGCTAATGAAATTAGTACTGATATAGATAAAACACCTTATGCTGAATATTTTCATCAAGCTAAAAATGGAATCTACACTCGTCAAGCTTTGTTAGCATTAGTTTTAAATAATAAATTTATGGTATAATTATAAATTATAGAATGAAAATTATGGACCAAATTAATAAATTACAAGTAGAAGCAATCGAACAAGGTACTATTATAGATCATATTCCGATAAAAATAGGAGTTAAATTACTATCATTATTTAATTTAAACATTATTAATCAAAGAATTACTATATGTTTAAATTTACCGTCTAGTTTAATTGGTTGTAAAGATTTAATTAAAATGGAAAACACTTTTCTTGATCAGGAACAGATAAATCAATTAGCTATATATGCACCGAATTCTACAATAAAACAAATTAAAAAATATAAAGTAGTATCAAAAATAACTCCTTCACTACCAGATTTTATTAAAGATGTCATAATATGTCCTAACAATAACTGTATTAGCCGTAGTGAATTAATATTTTCTAGCTTTATTATTGAAAAAAATAAAAATAATCAGCAGTTAAAATGTATATATTGTGAAAGAGAATTTACAAACCATATAATGTTAATAAAATAATTAAATAAACACATTTTATTAGGAATTAAAATGTTTTACGAAATAAACACAAAACAAGCTCCATGTCCCATTGGTCCTTATGTTCAAGGTGTAGATTTAGGAAATATAATTATTACTTCCGGACAAATACCTATAAATCCAATTAATGGTACAATTGATAACGAAATATGTAAACAAACACGTCAAACATTAGAAAATATAAAGGCAATTATTAAAGCAGCACAATTAGATGTAAAAAATATTGTTAAGACTACAATTTTTTTGATAAATCTCAATGATATTGAATTAATAAATTCAACTTATGAACTGTTTTTTATAGAAAATCAATCAAATTTTCCAGCTCGTTCTTGTATTGAAGTTTCAAAATTACCGAAAAATGTAAAAATTGAGATAGAAGCTATTGCTATTCGTCAATAATGAATATAAAAATTTTTTCTTTTATAATGAC
This sequence comes from Pantoea sp. SoEX, assembly GCF_009829945.1. GTDB lineage: Bacteria > Pseudomonadota > Gammaproteobacteria > Enterobacterales > Enterobacteriaceae > Pantoea_C. Next base: position 48,977 of record NZ_SZZT01000002.1, on the reverse strand, counting down.
CTTAGAAAGGAAAATTATAATATATTAATTCATTTTTTATCAAAACGTATTCCTATGCCATATGATTTTTGTTCCAAATTTAGTCTTATTATCAGTCATTTTTATTTCTTCTAACGTGATTAACCAAATAGGAGCAGAAATAAAACGTGACATCGGAAAACGTTTATGATAAGTAACCAATGCTTTCTTTTTATTTGTTTCCTCTTCTAATATTGAAATATATCCTTTATACTGTATTCCTTGTATTAATAATACATTTTTTTCACCATTGTTAATAGTTCCAGCAATATTAGAATTTTGCATTAAATATGATCCATGTCTAGTATTTGGTGAAGTCATCAAATATAATGACATACTTTTATCATCCTTAAATACATAAAAACAATTAGCACACCATAACTGATCATTATTAATACAACACAATGATAGTATGTGTTGTTTCTTTAAGAAATCTGAAATACAAGAAAATTTATGCACTGTCTATCCAAAAAATTGATTTGCTCAAAAATAAATCAGATATATAAAATAAAGTTTTAAAATTATAATATTAATGAGTTGTTCATATAGGTAAAAAGGAACTAAAATATTTATGAAGTTCCTTTTTCAATTATAATTTAAGTTATTTTAATATATTTGTTAAATTATAATTTAGATAGTTATAATAACTACATTGAAATCATTTAAGATTTAATACCACGACGTTCAGCATTAAAATTATTGCGATTATGATGTCTATTATATTGACGATTTACCTGTCCTTTATTTAGCTGCGAATCACCTATTAATTGCATATTAATAGGTTTATTTAAAATACGAGTCCTATTAAAGCACTGCATTACATTACATTTGATATTTTTTGATAACTCTATTATTGAGTGATTATTAAATAATTTAATATTCCCTATACAACTACTACTAATAGAACCTTCATTTGCAATAGCACCTACAATATGACGTACTTCCACTCCATCATCACGTCCTACTTCAATACGATATAATCTCATCTCATTCATTTTAATACTATTCATTTGAGTATTTTGATAATTATTTTTTTCTAATTTATTTCGTGCATGGCGATTTTCAGTACGACTATATAATTTATTGCGAGTAAAATTATTATTACATGGGTTGATATCTTTAGGTAACACCAATGGACGTTCTCCTTGAGCTATCTTTAATAACACTGCTGCTAAAGTTTCCATATCTAAATTTTCTTCGGGATGCATTTTAGAAAGCAATCTTCTATACTGATCGAGATCATTATTTTTGAGTTGTTTTTTTACTTTTTCGGTAAACTTAGCTAAACGACGTTTACCTAATAATTCAGAATTGGGTAATTTAACTTCGGTGATTGTTGTATTAATACTTTTTTCAATATTACGTAATAAACGACGTTCACGGTTTTCAACAAATAAAAGTGCTCTACCTGAACGACCAGCACGTCCAGTTCTGCCGATACGATGAACATAAGATTCTACATCTAGTGGAATATCATAGTTTATTACTAAACTAACACGTTCTACATCTAAACCTCGTGCAGCAACATCAGTTGCTATTAATACATCAATTCTACAATTCTTAAGACGTTCTAAAGTTTGTTCTCTTACTGATTGGTTAATATCACTATTTAATGCAGCACTATTATAACCATGTTTTTCTAGAGCACTAGCTAATTCTAAAGTGGTATTTTTAGTACGTACAAAGATAATTGCAGCATCAAAATCTTCGGCTTCTAAAAATCTAACTAATGCATCAATCTTACGACCGTATGCTGTCCAGTAACTTTGACTAATATCAGGTTGAGTTTTTATACTTGATTTAATACGTACTTCTTTAGGATCTTTCATAAAACGCTTTGTTATACGACGAATTTCATCTGGCATTGTTGCAGAAAACAAGGCAGTTTGACGATTTGCAGGAATGCATGATACAATATTTTCTACATCTTCAATAAAACCCATTCGTAACATTTCATCGGCTTCATCTATCACTAAGCCTGTTAAATTGGATAAATTTAAGGTCCCACGTTTTAAATGATCTAGAAGACGCCCGGGAGTACCTACTACAACTTGTGGTCCCTGACGCAATGCACGTAATTGTATATCATAACGCTGACCGCCATAAAGAGCGATTATATTTAATCCACGCAAGTATTGAGAAAATTTAGTAATAGCTTCAGTAACTTGAATTGCCAGTTCTCTAGTTATTGATAATACTAAAATTTGTGGTATTTTTTGATCAACATTAATATTATTCAACAAAGGTAAAGCAAAAGCTGCTGTTTTACCACTTCCGGTTTGTGCCATACCCAAAACATCATTACCAGATAATAAGTAAGGAATACAACCAATCTGAATCGGAGAAGGTTTTATATAGCCCATCTTTTTTAATGATTTAAGTATTTCAGATTTTAAGCCAAAATCATTAAAAGTTATTTTATTGTCAGTCATGCAATGTATGTTCCTCTTAATTTAGAAACTAATTTAGTTTATAACTTTAGGTTATTTTGAATGGAAAAGTATTGACAAAAAAAAGTATACCGTCATAAGAGATAATGCTTCTTTAATGTAATAAATTGTGCTTTATTAAATATTGTTAATAGATAAAATGATAAAAAATCTGATAATATTTTCTCCTTTATTTTCATAAAAAATAATTCATAACAATTTCGCTATAAAAAATAACATTTTTATCATCAAATAATATAGTATAATATTTGAAAAAATATTATCCACACTGATTATTATATATTACTTTTTTAATATAATTTTCTTAGGTTTTAAATTTTGTTCTACAACATCTTTTATACTTAATCTAATACGTCCTTGGCGATCAATATCTATTACTTTAACTAATATTTCTTGTCCTATATGTAAATAATCGGATACTTTGTCAACACGTTTATCCACGATTTGAGATATATGAACTAAACCTTCTTTTGTGGTATTAATAGAAACAAAAGCACCGAAATCAACAATACGAGTAACTTTACCGGTATAAATATTACCTATTTCTATTTCTGAAGTTATTTCTTTAATTCTCTGAATTGCTGCTGCAGCTTTTAAATTATCAGTGGCTGCTATTTTTATAGTACCATCGTCTTTAAGTTCAATATTAGTTCCTGTTTCTTCTGTAAGACTACGAATCACTGAACCACCTTTGCCTATGATATCCTTAATTTTTAATGGACTTACATAAATAGTATATATACGCGGAGCGAATTCAGAAATTTCATTTCTTGGAATACTAATTGCTTGTTCCATAACACTAAGAATATGTAATCTAGCACCTTTTGCTTGATTTAAAGCAATCTGCATAATTTCACGAGTAATCCCTTCTATCTTAATATCCATTTGAAGAGCAGTGATACCTTCTTTACTACCTGCTACTTTAAAATCCATATCTCCTAGATGATCTTCATCGCCTAAAATATCTGATAAAACAACAAATTTTTCGTTTTCCTTCACTAACCCCATTGCAATACCTGCAACAGCAGATTTAATCGGTACTCCAGCATCCATAAGTGCTAAAGATGCTCCACACACAGATGCCATAGAAGAGGAACCATTAGATTCCGTAATTTCAGCTACAATACGAATGGTATAAGGGAAATCTTCTTCTTTCGGCATAACCGCTATTATGCCACGTTTTGCTAATCTGCCATGACCTATTTCTCGACGTTTAGGAGAACCTACAATTCCTATTTCTCCTACAGAATACGGAGGGAAATTATAGTGAAATAGAAAATTATCTGTTCTTTCTCCCATTAATTCATCTAAATTTTGAGCGTCTCTAGTAGTACCTAAAGTAGTAGTAACTAATGCCTGTGTTTCTCCGCGAGTAAATAAAGCAGAACCATGCGTCCGAGGCAATACACCTGTTCTAATATCTAGACTACGAATCATATCTTTCTCTCTACCATCAATACGTAGTTCACCATTCATTATATTATTTCTAACAATATTTTTTTCTATATAATGTAATACCTTATTAATTTGCGTTTCTGATAAAGATTCATCTTCAATTTGCATAGTAGCAATAACATCATTTTTTATTAATTTAATCTGTTCATATCGTTCTTGTTTTTCAGTGATACAATAAGCATTACTCAATTTATCTTTAGATAATTGCTCAATACGTAATTTTGATATATCATTAATTATTTCTGGTTTCCAATCCCAACTAGTTCTACCTGCTTCATTGACTAATTCTTGTATATTATCTATGACAATTTGTTGTTGATCATGACCAAAAATTACAGCACTTAACATTTGTTCTTCTGTTAGAATTTTAGCTTCTGATTCCACCATTAATACAGCGTTTTTGCTACTAGATACAATTAAGTCTAACCGAGATTCTTTAAGTTCATTGATAGTTGGGTTTAGCACATATTGATTATTAATATATCCTACTCGTGCAGCACCAATAGGTCCATTAAATGGAAGTCCTGATAGAGATAAAGCCGTAGATGCGCCTATCATTGCTACTATATCTGGATGAATTTGAGGATTGACAGAAAGTACAGTAGCTATTATTTGAATTTCATCATTAAAACTTTCAGGGAATAAAGGTCTAATAGGGCGATCAATTAAACGTGCAATTAAAACTTCACTTTCACTTGGGCGGCCTTCACGACGGAAAAAACCACCAGGAATACGACCAGCTGCATAACTTCTTTCCTGGTAGGTAATATTTAAAGAAAAAAAATCTTGTTCGCACTTGATTTTTTTCTGACCCACAACAGTCACAAATACTGCAGTATCATCCATACTTACCATTACGGCTGAAGTAGCTTGTCGTGCTATCATACCAGTTTCTAAAGTAATAGTATGTTGACCGTATTGGAATTTTCTTAATATCGGATTCAACAAAATCACAGTCCTCAGTTTTGAGGGCAACGCTATTTTCAGCCTGCCGTTTATTTTTAATCTATAATTTCATATTTAAAATTATTAATACAAAATTTTCATTTTATGAAATAAAGACCATGTTAAGTAACAATAATCCATGTTATGAATTATTGCTAATTGATTTAGTAATATAAAATATTATTTTATTAAGTATATAGAATTATTTTATACTTATTTATATTATTTTTAGTTAAAAAATTAAATTATTTAACGACGTATATTAAGACTTTCAATTAAATTATTATATCTTATTGCATCTTGACGTTTTAAATAATCTAATAGTTTGCGACGCTTAGATACTATGCGTAATAGTCCAATTCGACTATGGTGATCTTTATTATGTTTAGAAAAATGTAGTTGCAGATCACTGATACGAGCACTTAATAAAGCAACTTGTACTTCAGTAGTACCTTTATCATTAGGATTATTCCTGTATTTAGAAATTATTGTTTCTTTTAGTTCTATTCCTAGAGACATAATGTAATACTCCATTGAATGAATATAAAATTATTATTTACTTTATATCTACTTAAGATATTTCATTAATTAACTTAATTATTAAAATAAAAATATTCACAAAACTAATGAAAATTATCATAAACTATTTAACAAACGATGTAGTATGAGACATTTATCATTATTGATTTTTGCAATACCTATAAATTTATGTAATTCACCTTCTGTTACACGTATGAAACCTTTTGGTGGTAAGTTATTAATAAATGTTAATTGTCCTTTTTTGAACTTTTCTGCTATAAAAGAAGGTAAATTTACCATAGGCAAATGAGATAATTGGCTATCTATTGGCAATAATAATTGATTAATAAATTCTTTTAAAGAAATACCAGTTTTAATAAAAATAGAAAATAATTTGTTTAATAGATCTAAAGTGATCATCTTATCTAAAGAACAATTTGCAACTTGTAATCTATGTAGTTTAATAACATGAGCACTGCAACCTAGTTTTTCACCTATATCGTCAATAAGAGTACGAATGTAAGTGCCTTTAGAACAATTTATTTCCAATTCAAGTTCATCTTTATTGTATCTAATTAGTTTTAGCTCATTTATGAAAATAGGCCGAGCTTTACGCTCGATTATTATACCCTTACGAGCATATTTATACAAAGGACGTCCCTGATATTTTATTGCTGAAAATATAGATGGAATTTGTAATATATTACCTCTAAAAGTATCTAATACCTCATGTAGATATTTTTCATTGAACATAATAGGTTTTTCTTTAATTACCATACCATACGAATCTGCAGTATCAGTTTTTTTACCTAATTTAGCTATGACTAAATAACGTTTATTCGCATCTGTCAAGTATTGAGAAAATTTAGTAGCTTCTCCAAAACAAATAGGCAACATACCAGTTGCTAAAGGATCTAGAGTACCAGTATATCCAGCTTTATTAGCAAAGAGTATACGTTTTACTTCCTGTAATGCGTAATTAGAAGAAATACCCTTGGGTTTGTCTAATAGTAATATACCAGCAAAATGCATTAATTTTCCTTTTTGTCATATAATTGATTAATAATATTACAAATATATTCTCCTTTTTTAAGAGAACTATCATAAGAAAAACTTATTATAGGAATAATTCGCAATTTCATATTTTGCTTCAGTAAAACACGAATATATTTGCTAGATGCTTTTAATGCTTTCATTCCATTCTTTATAGTATACAAATCATGCTTTGCTTTAAAAAAAGTAACAAATACTTTTGCATAAGATAAATCTCGGGAAACTTCTACACTAGACACAGTAGTAATCATTTTTAAACGAGGATCATCTATTTTTCTTTGTAATATTATTGTTATTTTTTTTTTGATTTCTTGTGCTATACGTAAGGAACGATCAAATTCTTTTACCATTAGTAGCTTATCCTGCTAATTTGATAGGTTTACAGAAACAAAAACCTATCGAATCATATTAATTGATACGTTTTATTTCTATATTTTTAAATACCTCAATTATATCATCAACATTAATGTTATTATAATTTTTAATTGCTATTCCGCATTCCATACCGTTACGTACTTCACTTACGTCATCTTTAAAACGTCTTAAAGAACCAACTTCACCTTCATAAACTACTATATTATTACGTAAAATACGAATAGGATCATTACGTTTTATAATACCTTCTATAACCATACAACCTGCAACAGAACCAAATTTTATAGATTTAAATACATCGCGAACTTTAGCTAAACCAGTAATCTGTTTTCTGTATTCTGGTTTTAACATACCATGCACTATTGCTTTTATATCATCTAATAAATTATATATTACAGAATAATAACGTAAATTTAAACCTTCAGTATCAACTATATAGCGAGCTGATGCATCAGCTCTTACATTAAAACCTATTATAATAGCATTGGAAGCAGATGCTAATGTTACGTCTGTTTCTGTTATACCTCCTACAGAACAATATATAATATTTACTTTTATTTCTTTAGTTGATAATTTATTTAAAGAATCACAAATTGCTTCTACAGAACCTTGCATATCTGCTTTTAAAAGTATATTTAGTTCTGACTTTTCTTTTTTATCTCGACTAAACAATATATTGTCTAATTTAGATTGTTGTTGACGAGCTAATTTGATTTCTCTTAATTTTCCTTGTCGATGCAGAGCAACTTCTCGCGCTTTTTTTTCATCTTGAACAACTGTTATATCATCACCTGCAGATGGAACTCCAGATAAACCTAAAATTTCAACTGGAATAGAAGGATTTGCTTTTATTACTTTTTGTCCTCTTTCATTACGCATAGCTCTAATACGACCATATTCAAAACCACATAATACGATATCATTTTGGTTGAGTTGTCCTTCTTTAACCAATACAGTAGCAACAGGTCCTCTGCCTTTATCTAGAAATGATTCTATTACTATTCCTTTTGCCATGCCTGAACGTATAGCTGTTAGTTCCATTATTTCTGCTTGCAATAAAATTGCACTTAGTAAATCATCTATGCCAGTACCGTTTTTTGCAGAAACATTAATAAACATATTTTCACCACCCCATTCTTCTGGAACAATACCATATTGAGTTAGTTCTTTTTTAATACGTTCCTGATCATGACCTTGCTTATCAATTTTATTGACTGCAATTATAATTGGTACTTTAGCTGCTTGCGCATGCTGTATTGCTTCAATGGTTTGCGGCATCACACCATCGTCTATAGCAACAACTAAAACTACAATATCAGTTATCTTTGTACCACGTGCGCGCATTGCAGTAAATGCTGCATGTCCAGGTGTATCAAGAAATGTTATCATTCCATTGCTAGTTTCAACATGATAGGCACCAATATGTTGAGTAATACCACCTGCTTCACCAGGAGCTACTTTAGTAGAACGGATATAATCTAATAATGAAGTTTTACCATGATCAACATGACCCATAATAGTAACAATCGGTGCTCTATTTTCCTTAATAGCATTATTAATGTTACGATCTTTTATTAAAGATTCTTCCAGCTCATTATCTTTACGCAAGATTACTTTATGTCCCATTTCTTCTGCAACTAATTGAGCTGTTTCCTGATCAAGAACTTGATTAATTGTTGCCATTGCACCCATTTTTATGATTGCTTTGATTACCAAAGAACCTTTTATAGCCATTTTATTTGCTAATTCTGCAACAGTAATAGTTTCGCCAATAACTATATTACGACTTACTGCCTGTATTGGTTTATTAAATGATTGTTGTATTGTATTTTGTTGTTTATGACGATTTCTATTGTTTTTACCTAATTTATTAAAATTTCTTATTTCTTCATTTTCGTTTTTTAGTTCTGTACGTTTATAGCCTTTTTTCTGGGATCGTAACATTTTATTATTACGTATATATTTATGACTGGGTTCAATTTTCCTATATTTATCTTCTTCAACATTACGAGCATCATAACCTGATGTACGAGAGTTGTAATGATTCTTTTCTTTTTTTCCCCATTCATCTGCTCTTTTTTCAGATAAAATTCGAGCTTTTTCTACTGCAAGACGTGCTTGTTTTTCAATTCTACTACGAGCTGTTTCTTCAGCTTTACGTTTTAATTTAGGCAATTCAGATTCAAGGAGATTTTTTTTGCTTTGCTGATTTATTGTCATTTCTTCGGTAATTTTATTGTTTATATTTTTATTAACTTTTAAATGATTAATTTGTGCTTTAGGTAAATTTGTTATTTTTGATTTTATTTCATTTTCAGTAGATAACTTATTTTTTATTTCTAAATCTTTTTCTATATTAAATTTTCCAACTTCTAAGATATCTTTAGTATAAGTATGTTTTTTGCGAACTTCAATTTTTACCGACTTAGCTTTTCCTCCAATACTTGGTATATTTAATGTACTGCGAATTTTACGTTGTAAAATTAATTTATCAGAATAATTTTTATTTCCATGTTTATGATTTAAATAAGATAATAAAATTTCTTTCTCATGCTGAGTTACTACATCATTTTCAGATTTGGATATTCCTGCATTAGCAAATTGTTGAATTAACCGATTTACTGAAATCTGAATTTCTGAGGCCAGCGATTGTACGGTTACATCTATCATTATATTCCTTCCCGTTATTACGCTTTATTACTAAACCAACATACATTACGTGCAGCCATAATTAATGCACCAGCTTGTTTTTCAGTTAGTTCTTCAATATCGATTAGATCGTCAATACTTTGCTCAGCTAAATTTTCTATTGTTGAAATACCTTTTGATGCTAGGCGAAAAGCCAAAGTACGATTTAAGCCTTTTAAATTTAAAAGATCCTTATTAGGTTTATGTCTAACTATACTTTCTTCTTTAGCTAATGCTATAGTAGTCAGTGCATTCTTGGCTTTCTTTCGTAAAGTTTTAATAACTTCTTCTTTAAGTCCTCCAATTTCTAAGAGTTCATGAACTGGTACGTATGCTAGTTCTTCCAAAGAAGAAATACCTTTTTCAACTAAAATAGAAGCAAAATCACTAGTGATATCAAGATGTTTAGTAAAATTATGGATTGCTGCATGTGCTTCAGATTGATATTTTGCTTGTAAATCTTCAATGGTCATTACATTCAATTCCCAACCACTAAGTTGTGAAGCTAATCTAACATTTTGTCCATTACGACCAATAGCTTGAGCAAGATTATTAGGTTCAACCGCAATATCCATAGTGTGTTTATCTTCATCTACCACAATAGATGTTACATCTGCTGGTGCCATTGCATTAATAACAAATTGAGCTGGATTATCATCCCACAACACAATATCAATACGCTCTCCTCCCAACTCATTAGATACAGCTTGAACTCGTGCGCCTCGCATACCAACACAAGCACCTATAGGATCAATCCTTTTGTCGTTAGTTTTTACTGCAATTTTAGCTCTAGAACCAGGATCTCTAGTAGCTGCTTTAATTTCAATAATCTCTTCATTAATTTCTGGAACTTCAATACGAAATAATTCTATCAACATTTCTGGTTTAGAACGAGTTATAAAAAGTTGAATACCTCTTGCTTCAGGACGTATTGAATATAAAACTCCACGTAATCTATCACCTGGCCTAAAATTTTCCCGAGGTAGATAATCTTCTCGTAAAATTATAGCTTCAGCATTATTACCTAAATCCAGAGATATACTATCACGATTAACTTTCTTTACCATACATGTGAGCATTTCGCCCTTTTGTTCACTGAATTTATCAATGATCATAGCTCGTTCAGCTTCACGTACTTTTTGTACTATTACTTGTTTAGCAGTTTGAGTAGTAATCCTATCAAAAGTTACTGATTCTATTTTATCTTCAACATAATCACCTATATTTAACTTATGATTTTCAAATCTAGCTGCATCTAAAGTAATCTCACGTGTTGGTTGTATTACTTCTTGTACTATTTCCCATCGACGAAAAGTATTAAAATCACCACTTTTACGATCTATACTGACACGTACGTCTATTTCATGTTCATATTTTTTTTTAGTTGCTGTAGCTAATGCACGTTCCAGTGCTTCAAAGATTTTTTCACGTGGTAAAGCTTTTTCATTAGAAACGGCTTCTACAACAGCTAATATCTCTTTGTTCATTTTGGTTTTTCTCAAGCCGGATTTTGGAAGTAGGGAATTAAGCTAGCTTTTTTAATACTATTTAAAGAGAAAACTTCATCATGTCCCTCAACATTTACCGTAATTAAATCTCCTTTTACAGATTTGATAACTCCCTCCCACTTTCGACGATTTTTATTCGCTACATACAATAATAAACTTACTTTTTTACCTAAAAATTTCAAATAATCTTCTGAATTAAATAAAGGACGGTATAATCCTGGTGATGATATTTCAAGATTATATGGTACATTAATTGAATTATCTAGTTCCATTATTGTATCTATTTTATAGCTAACATTTGCACAATCTTCTATATTGACACCATTTTTATTATCAATATAAATACGGAAAGTTGATACACGATTGTTTTTAATAAAATCAATCCCTATTAATTTGTATCCTAGATTTTCTATTTGTGTTGATATTAACTTTAGTAAGTTTTTTCTTAATTTCGGCAAAACTATTCCTCAGCATAGTAATAAAAGGGTTATTTCCTACTATTTTATGTAATCAACTGATAACAAAAAACCCCGAGTTCGGGGTTTTTGTTATCAGTTCACTAAATATTAAATGCTCTAGAATAACAAATAACCTACCCCCTAAAAGATCCTTAATATACCTAACCTAAATAAACAAAACCTAACATAAATAAACAAAAAGTTTTAAAAATTAATAAAAAATAATCAGTAAGCTATATTATATAATAATATATACAAATAAATTATAACACAATATTAAACATCTCTTTATAATATCATATTTATCAAGAATAATAGTATAAATAACAGTTTCATGAATTTAATTTATAATATTATGATTATAAAAATGGTACCGAGGACGGGATTTGAACCCGCATACCAAAATAGGCACTACCACCTCAAAGTAGCGTGTCTACCAATTCCACCACCTCGGTATTATTAGTTAAATTTGTTCATTCAACGTATTGTAATTATTGCTTAATAGACTGATAACTTTTTTTGCCTGATTTTTTTAAAGGGGCAGAAAGATTTTCCCATTCATTTTTGTCTAGTATTTTATTACTATTTAAATTGTTTAACATTAAACTAATTAAAAAAAACAATATAGCTAAAATAGCGATAGTTTTATTTAAAATACTATCAGAGTTTATAGAATCAAAAATCACATTTGATGCATTTGAATTAAAAGAAGTTTCTATCCCAGCACCTTTATTTTGTTGAAGCATAACAAAGAATATAAAAGCAATACATACAGCAAAGAAAAATATTAAAATAGCTAAGTACATAATTAACTTAATTATCCAAAAAAATTATTTTTTATGATTTACATGATATATGTTAAGAATTTTAACAAACATACTGTTTTTCTGCAATATTTTTTTGAAAATACGATGAGTATATAATTATATTATATTAATAGTTAATTTAATTTGATTTACTAGAAGATCAGATAATTTTTTAATTTGTTCTTTATCTTTACCTTCTACCATGACACGAATAAAGGGTTCAGTACCTGATTTTCTTAATAGTACACGACCACAACCAGACAATTCTTTTTCAATTTTTTGAAATAATTTTATTACTTCATTATTTTCTAATGGGTTTTTGTTTTTTTCTAACAAATTTTTATTATCAGGTAGATGAATATTGACTAATATCTGTGGCAACATATTTATTCCAGTACATAAATCATGTAAACTCATTTGATTACTAATCATTGCAGAAAGCACTTGTAAACTAGCAACAATACCATCGCAAGTAGTTGTTTTATCTAATATAATTATGTGACCAGAATTTTCAGCTCCTAATCTCCAACCTTTCTTGTTCATTTTTTCTATTACGTAACGATCACCTACTTTTGTGCGTTCAAATGCAACACCCAATTGGTTAAGTGCAATTTCTAAACCCATGTTACTCATTAAAGTACCTACCACTCCACCATGTAAATTACCATGACGCAAACCTTCTTTTGCAATAATATAAATAATTTGATCACCATCTACTTTAGATCCTAAATGATCAATCATCATGATACGATCACCATCACCATCATACGATAAACCTATATCAGCTTTTTCTGATAAAACACGTTGCAACATATAGCCATGAGATGTACCGCATTCTTTATTAATATTTACGCCATTTGGTTTTACAGCAATAGGCACTACTTCTGCTCCAAGTTCGCGAAGTACATTAGGTGCAATATGATAAGTAGATCCGTTTGCACAATCAACAACAATTTTTATTCCGTTAAGATTTAAATTACTAGGAAAAGTTCCCTTACAAAACTCGATATAACGACCTGACGCATCAACAATGCGGCTAGCACGTCCTAATTGTGATGGTTCCACACAAGTTATTTTTTTTTCCATTTCTAATTCAATAGATTTTTCTATATGATTAGGTAATTTAGTGCCTTTAGAAGAAAAAAATTTAATACCATTATCGTCATAAGGATTATGAGAAGCAGAAATAACAATTCCAGCTTCTGCTCTAAAAGTACGAGTTAAATAAGCAATTGCTGGTGTTGGCATGGGTCCTGTAAAAGCAACTGATAAACCTGCTGCAGATAAACCTGCTTCTAATGCTGATTCTAGCATATAACCAGAAATACGAGTATCTTTACCTATAATTATTTTTTTTGATCCCTGTCTTGTAAACACTTTCCCAGCTGCCCAACCTAACTTTAAAACAAAATCTGGTGTAATTGGTAATTCTCCTACTTTTCCTCTAATACCATCAGTACCAAAATATTTAAGATCACCCATAATTACGTTCCTTTATATCTTGTATAATTTTTACTATGTTCATTGCCTCTGCAGTTTCTTTAACGTCGTGTACACGAATAATTTGAATATTCTGTAGTAAAGCAATAACTGCACAAGTAACGCTGCCTATTAAACAGTTTGATGGATTAGCCTTTAATACATTACCAATCATTGATTTACGGGATATGCCTATTAATATGGGTAATCCAAAATGATGAAATTTATTTAGATTAGCTAATAACTGATAATTATGACTGATGTTCTTACCAAAACCAAAACCCGGATCTAAAATTATATTACTTTTCTTTATTCCTGATTCTTCACATCGAGTAATTTGTTTATGAAAATATTTATTAACTTCTTCTATAACGTTTTCATACTTATATTTATTATGACATAATATTCCTGATGGTCCATGCATGATACAAACAGGTAAATTAGTATACACTGCAGCTTTTAAAGCTCCATTTTCATACAGTGAACGGACATCATTGATCATATGAACCCCTGCTTTAAAAGATTCATAAATTAATTCAGGTTTAGATGTGTTTACTGAAATCCATATCTCAAAATTTTTTTTAATAGCTTCTATTATAGGAATAACACGTTCTAATTCTTCATTAACTGATACACTATCAGCACCAGGACGAGTTGATTCACCGCCTACATCAATGATATTAGCTCCCGCTTTAATCATATATTCAACATGTAGTAAAGCTTGTGATAATGTGTTATATTTGCCACCATCAGAAAAGGAATCAGGCGTGATATTCAGAATTCCCATGATATTTGGTTGAGATAAAAGTAAACAAGAATTTCTGGAAAATAATTTCACAACATTAAATCCTAGTTCTTAATGATACTTAAATTTTAAAAGGTCATTACGTTAAATTTATACTAACTTTCTTTATTAAGTTGTGTGAGTTATATTATTTATTGAGTTTTGATTTTTCATATCATTAGAACCTTCCCAACTAGCTGGATGACGAACCTTACGCCGTGCCATTAAATCATCTATTTGTAATGCATCAATTGTTTCATATTTCATTAAAGCATCTTTCATGGCATGAAGTATATCCATGTTTTCATATAATATACACCTAGCACGTTGATAATTGATATCTATTAGCTTCCTAATCTCTTGATCAATAATACGAGCTGTTTCATCCGATATATTTTTAGATTTCGCTACAGAACGTCCTAAGAATATTTCACTTTCTTCTTCTGCATATAGTAAAGGACCTAATTTTTCAGAAAAACCCCATTGAGTTACCATATTTCTAGCTAGATTAGTAGCAATTTTGATATCATTTGAAGCACCAGTAGAAACATAATCTATACCATATATTACTTCTTCAGCTAGTCTACCTCCATAAAGTGTAGAAATCTGACTTTCTAATTTCTTTTTACTTATACTAATTTCATCATCTTTAGGAAGGAAAAAAGTAACACCTAATGCTCTACCTCGAGGAATTATTGTTACTTTGTGAACCGGATCATGTTCTGGCACTAAACGACCAATAATAGCATGCCCTGCTTCATGATATGCAGTTGATTCTTTTTGAGATTCTGTCATCACTAGAGATCTTCGTTCTGCTCCCATCATAATTTTATCTTTTGCTCTTTCAAATTCAGACATTGACACAACTCTTTTATTTAATCTAGCAGCAAATAAAGCTGCTTCATTAACAAGATTTGCCAAATCAGCACCAGAAAAACCTGGGGTACCACGGGCTATAATAATAGGTTTAACATCAGCAGAAAGCGGTATGCGACGCATATGTACTTTTAAAATTTGTTCCCTTCCACGAACATCAGGTAATCCAACTACAACTTGTCTATCAAATCTACCAGGACGAAGTAATGCAGGATCTAGAACATCAGGACGATTTGTTGCTGCAATAACTATTATTCCTTCATTTCCTTCAAAACCATCCATTTCAACCAACATTTGATTTAGTGTTTGTTCACGTTCATCATGTCCTCCTCCTAAACCTGCTCCTCTTTGACGTCCTACAGCATCAATTTCGTCAATAAATATAATGCAAGGTGCTGTTTTCTTAGCTTGTTCAAACATATCTCTAACACGAGATGCTCCTACTCCTACAAACATTTCAACAAAATCTGAACCTGAAATAGCAAAAAATGGTACTTTTGCTTCACCAGCTATTGCTTTAGCCAGTAAAGTTTTACCAGTACCAGGAGGTCCAACCATCAATATACCTTTTGGAATTTTTCCACCTAATTTTTGAAAGCGATCAGGTTCACGTAAATATTCAACTAATTCGCTTACTTCTTCTTTAGCTTCATCACAACCAGCAACATCAGCAAAAGTAGTGGTAACTTGATTTTCTGTCAACATACGAGCTTTACTTTTACCAAATGACATTGCACCTTTACCACCTCCTTGTATTTGGCGCATAAAAAAAATCCAAATACCAATCAGTAACATCATTGGAAACCAAGATATAAATATCGAAGCTAATAAACTAGGTTCATCTGGAGGTGCACCGACAACTTTAATGTTTTTGGTCAGTAAGGTATCAAGAAGTTTAGAATCATTAATAGGAATATAAGTTATATATTTGCGATTATCTTTTTTGATAACAGTAATTTCCCGCCCATTGATTCGTACTTCACGTACTTTATCTTGATTGATTTCAGATAAAAAATTTGAATAATCAATTTTATGACTAGTTAGTTGATTGGGACCAAAACTTTGAAATAAAGACATCAACACAATCGCGATGACTAACCAAAGAACTAGGTTTTTCACCATATCACTCAAAGGATTAACCTCATATTACAACAATGTTAATAAATATAGTAGGTTACTATTTATCCTGATAGTCATTACTTATATGATTGTAACGAATATTACCTACTTATGCATAAATTTTAATTATAAATTTTGGATCAACTGCAATTAAATACTATTAATAAAATTTTGTTGTTTTTTATCTTAATAAATTGATTTTATCAAATTTAACAGTATATGTTGTATTTATAAATAGTTAATTGTTATAATATATTGAATAATTTCATTGTGAATATTAAGAAAAAACTCAACAATTTTGTATTTATATTATTAGTAATACATTAATTTTTTATTCATAATTATTTCCGTAATAAAAATTCTTACTTAAAGATGATGATAGATAAAATTTAAGATAATTTTTATTTCGTATGGAATATTTAGTTTCCTTAATAGATCATTATATCTATTTTTTCTTAAAAATTTAAATTAATTTACTTTTTTATTTGTAATAATTATCATTATTATATATCACAAGCATTTAAATCGAGATGGCGATAAAAATAGTTATTTTCAATCCCCTAGTATAGAAAAAATTGAGATGAATCTAAATGTTAGTTAAGTATTGAATTTATTATCGAATAATTTTAATATCATCCGTTTTAAAAAAATAGCTAATAAAATTATCGTTAATAGGGAATAAAATCAACTGATTACTCAAAAAGGCTGCATTAGCGCAGCCTTTTGTATAATTCTACATTAATTTTTTATTTCTTTACAAGATTAATGTTTAAAGGTATTCAACATTCAAAATTTTGTATTTTACATCACCACCAGGAGTTTTTATCATTGCAATATCATTAGATTTTTTGCTGATTAATCCACGAGCCATAGGTGAATTTATAGATATCAAATGTTTTTTGCAATCAGCTTCATCATCACCTACAATTCTATAAGTAAATTTTTCATCTGTGCTAATATTAAGTACACTTACCGTTGAACCAAAAATCACCCGTCCTGTTTTTGGTAACTGAGTTATATCAATTATTTGAGCATTAGAGAGTTTTATTTGAATCTCTTTAATACGACTTTCACAAAATTCTTGCTCTTCACGAGCAGCATGATATTCTGCATTTTCTTTTAAATCTCCGTACTCACGTGCTTCAGCTATAGAAGCAATTATGCGTGGACGTTTCACGTTTTTTAGTTCATTTAATTCTTTTCTTAATTGTTCAACACCTTTTAAAGTCATTGGAATTGGGTTCATTTAGTAATTTCCTCATTTTTTTATCTATCCTAAATAATTTCTCCTGATCAGTGATTATTGAAATGGTTTTCAAGAGTAATTCGATTTTTATTAAATTTTATTTAATCAATAAAAATGCGAAATTTTAAAGAGCTACTACTCATATAAATTAAAATTTAATAAATATATTTAGCTACTATATATTTTCTTGATACATAAAATTATTCTAAAATACTTTTTATAATTTTATCGTTTATATTATAAACATAAACAACTATTGCATAACTAACTGTGATAGTTAATTTTGTCACATATCAGAATTTAATGTTTATTCAAAATGAACATTTAACCGTTTTTATGAAACGATTTTTATATTAAAGAGCATGAAATTCTTTAAGTATCGTAAGTAATATCTTATATTTTTTTATTACATAACCTTTTTCTAATTATATCATATAATTAAGATTAATTATGAAAACAATTAATCATTAAATTTATGTATTTGCTATTTATATATATAATAATAAATTTGTAAAATCTTAATTTATTTTACTAATTATAATACAAATATATCGCGTTTTTTAGTATATATATTTCATGTTAAGTAATAATATTTATATCTTTAAGAGAAAGGAAAGAATTTAGATTGTATTAATTTTTACTAGGATAAATTATTAATTTTGTTCTTGTTCACCTTGTAATTTAATGTAACTAATTAAATCACCACATAAATTTTTAACACCTTTCTTAGTAAAACTGGAAATCAAGTAGAATCTATCTTTCCAGTTTAAATAATTAATAATTTCTTCAATACGTAACTGAATTTTTTTTTCATTTATTAAATCGATCTTATTAAATACTAACCATCTTGGCTTATTAAATAAATCGTCATTATACTTTTTAAGTTCTATGATTACAACATTGATATCTTTAATTAAATCGGTTTCATTATTAATATTTGAAATATCTACCAAATGTAGTAATAATTTACAACGTTCTAAATGCTTTAAGAAACGTATTCCTAAACCCACTCCATGAGCAGCACCTTCTATTAATCCTGGAATATCAGCTATTGTAAATTTCTTATTATCTATATTTACCACTCCTAAAGTCGGTATTAAAGTAGTAAAAGGATAATTAGCTACTTTTGGTTTTGCAGCAGAAATACTACGAACAAAAGTCGATTTTCCAGCATTTGGTAAACCAAGAACTCCTACATCTGCTAATAGCATTAACTTAAGATATAAAGTGCGTTTTTCCCCTTTAGTACCTGATGTTTTTTGATATGGACTACGATTAGTGGAAGATTTGAAGCGGTAATTTCCTAAACCATGCCAACCTCCATTACTAACTTTTAATTTTTGATTATGATCTATCATGTCTCCTAATATTTCATTGTTATCATAATCAATAACACGAGTACCTAATGGCACTTTAACAAAAATATCTTCTCCACTTTTTCCTCGACAATTCTTGCTACCACCATTTTTACCATGTTGAGCATAAAAAACTTTCTTAAAATAAAAATCAATTAGAGTATTTAAATTTTCATCAGCTATCAAATAAACATTACCACCATCTCCACCATCACCACCATCAGGTCCTCCTTTAGGTATATATTTTTCACGACGAAAACTTACACAACCATTACCACCATTACCTGCCACTACTAAAATGGTTGCTTCATCAACAAATTTCATTATTTATTTCTACCATAAAGTAAAGTAATAGAATCAAGTACGATAAAATGTGATGTTAAATATATAATTAATTCAATTTTATGCATGAATAATACTTATATATCTACGTTTTTTTGGTCCTTTTAACTCAAATTTAATGTTTCCACTCGTTAGTGCAAATAAAGTATGATCACGACCACATCCTACATTGCTACCAGCGTGAAATTTTGTGCCCCTTTGTCTAACAATAATATTACCTGCCATAACACATTCTCCTCCAAAACGTTTTACACCTAATCTCTTGGAATGAGAATCTCTTCCATTTCTAGATGAACCACCAGCTTTTTTATGTGCCAATTTCTAAACCCTCTAAGTATTAATATTAATAATTTTTACTTTAGTAAACCACTGACGATGTCCTTGTTGTTTTCTATAATGTTTACGGCGACGGAATTTAATCACTTTAATTTTCTTATTCCTTCCATGATAGATTATTTCTCCATTAATGGTACTGTTTAAGACAAATGGTGTACCAATTTTAAAATATTCACCCTTTGAAATCATTAAAATATCTTTAAATTGAATTTTATCTCCAATTTTTAAATTTAATTTTTCCAACTGAATAATTTGACCTTCAATTGCCTTATATTGTTTACCACCACTCTGAAAAACAGCATACATATAAAGTTCACCTTTAAACTATTGTTTAGTTATATTTAGATTATTACTTTTTATTAAAAAATCAAATTTTACACAAATCATCAAATTAAAACAACATTACAAAACAATAATCCAAAAAAAAACCAATTTAAAATTAATACAATTGTATATAATTTTGATATAATATACTAATTGATATATTATTCAATTAATTAATAGAACTAAATAAAAAATAATGAATTTAGAACAAATCAACAAACTTATAGAAAGAGACATGAATGATGTCAACCAGAGTATCATGAGTAATTTAGATTCTAAAGTTTCACTCATAAATAATCTGGGATTACATATAATAAATAGCGGAGGAAAACGTATACGTCCGATAATAGCAATATTATCTGCACGTTCTGTTGATTATCATGGTAAATTACACATAACTAATGCAGCATTGATAGAATTCATACATACTGCTACATTATTACACGATGATGTAGTAGATGAATCTAGTATAAGAAGGGGAAAAGTTACAGCTAATATAGAATTTGGAAATTCTTTTAGTGTTCTGTCAGGAGATTATATTTATACTAAAGCATTCCAAATGATGGCTAGTATAGGATCAATTAGAATTGTTTCTTTAATATCAAAAGCGATAAATATAATAATAGAAGGAGAAGTATTGCAGTTAATAAATTGTAAAAATTTAGATATTTCTGAAAAAGATTATATGAATGTAATTTATAAAAAAACTGCTTGTTTATTTGAAGTTGCTGCACAAAGTGCAGCTATTATTTCAAACGCAAATGTAATACAAGAAAAAGCACTAAAAAAATATGGAATGCATATAGGTATGGCTTTTCAACTAATTGATGATATTTTAGATTATTGTTCCAATAATAAAAAAATAGGAAAAAATACAGGAAAAGATTTAAAAGAAGGTAAAATTACTTTACCATTGTTACATGCAATTAGAAATAGTACTCCACAAGAGAAGAAAATTATTTATAAATCGGTTAAAGAAGGAAATGATATCAAGTTAATGCAGCCAATATTAGATATTATGAATCAATACGGATCATTAGATTGGACCAGGATAATAGCAGAACATGAAATAAACAAAGCCATTGATGCACTAAACTTTTTACCAAAAAATCAATGGAGTGATGCTTTAAAATTAATTGCTAACATTTCAATAAATAGAAAACATTAAATAACTTTATAATGTGATTATAAATATTATAATAAAAAATAACAATTACTTAATTCTTTTTACTATAGCTCCTATAGAAGCTAACTTATTTTCTATATTTTCATAACCACGATCTATGTGGTAAATATGATCTATTATCGTAGTTCCCTTTGCTATACATCCTGCTAATACTAAACTAGCTGCTGATCTTAAATCAGTAGCTGTTACTCTTGTTCCTTTTAAACTATTGACTCCTTGAAAAATAGCAGTATTAGATCTTATTGTTACATTTGCTCCCATACGTATAAGTTCTGGAAGGTGCATAAATCTATTTTCAAATATAGTCTCTTTAATAATGCTTCTACCTTCTGCTATCATATTTAGTAAACTAAATTGGGCTTGCATATCAGTAGGAAATCCAGGGTATGGAGAGGTATAAATGTTTACAGCTTTTGGTCGTTTTCCTTTCATCTTAAGACTAATCCAGTCTACACCAATGTTAATATCAGCACCTGCTGCATATAGTTTAGATAATACAATATTTAGTAAATTAGGTAATGTATTAAGACAAATAACATTACCACCTGAAATAGCAGCTGCTACAAGAAATGTACCAGTTTCTATTCTATCAGGTAAAATGCGGTATACACCCCCATATAATTTTTTTACTCCTTCTATAATAATTTCATTACTACCTGCGCCATTAATTTTTGCACCTAGAGTATTAAGAAAATTTGCTGTATCAATAATTTCCGGTTCTTTGGCAGCATTTTTAATTGTTGTTATTCCTGATGCTAATGTGGCTGTAATCATGACTGTAATAGTAGCTCCAACACTGATTGATTCCATCGATATATAGGCACCTTTTAGCTGTGTATGTATTTTAGCTTGAATATAACCTTCTTCTAAATTCACTATAGCACCTAATTTACTCAAACCATGTACATGCAAATCAATTGGTCTATTACCGATAGCGCAACCTCCAGGCAGTAAAATCTGTCCGCAACCAAATCTTGTTAATAACGGACCTAATGCCCAAATAGAAGCTCGCATAGTTTTAACTATACTATAAAGAGCTTTATAAGTATTAACTTTACTTGTATCAACATATATAGAAGAATTATTACATTTAATAGTTGCCCCTAATTTTCTAAGAATTTGTATAGCAATATCAATGTCATGTAAACGCGGAATATTTTGAAGCTCAATTGGTTCTTCAGTAAGTAAAGTGGAAAATAAAATAGGTAATGCTGCATTTTTTGCTCCAGAAATAGATACCCTACCATTTAAGCATGTAGGACCTTGCACATAAAATTTTTCCATTAACAAGATACCTAATAAATTATTATCATTAATAATATAGATACATTAAGAATTAAAAGTTAATAAATTTTTTATTATTAGACCATTCTTGAGGAGTATAAGTTTTTATGGAAACAGCATGGATTGTTTTATCTGAAATATATTTAGCTAGTGGTTTATAAATTAATTGTTGTTTTTGTACATAATTCAGTTTGCTAAATATTTTTCCAATTGCTATTATTTTGAAATAATTTTCATTTTCACTCGTTACATAAACTTTATCTAAATTTAATGATGTTGTTAATAAAGTTTTAATATCATTTTCTTTCATTTTTATATTTCACTATAACGTTAGATTTTTAAATATATATGATATTCATATTATTAATACTTTTATTAAAACAATAGAAAATTTATAAAAATAATAAGTAATTAACTTTAATTAAATTCTAGTAAATAAATAGTATTTTCCCTTGTAATTAATTTATTAATCTAAACTATTCTTGAATTTAACTAATTACAGTAATCTTAAAGAAAATTTTACTTTAAAAAAAATAAAATATCAAATAATCAATGACGTTAAAAAAATATTATTTTATTAAATTTAAAAGATAAATTAAGTTTATTGCTACATTGTAGTGAATATTTACTTCTATATTAAATAGTTATAATTTATTGAAATATTTCATAAATTATACTATTATTTGTGGTTTATATAAATGATCAGGTAAATATTTAATCTAAAAGTATAATAAACACATTATTTAAATATTAACAAAAAAAGATATTATAAATAATTAATTAGTAAAACTTTTATTTATTATTTTTAATAACACTAACATGTCAATATTAATCGCAAAAAATTTAGTTAAAATATATGAAAGTTGTAATATAGTAGACAATGTAAGTTTATATATAAAATCTGGAGAAATTATAGGATTATTTGGTCCTCAAAATTCGGGAAAAACTACTATAGGTTATATGTTGATGGGAATATCACCTATAAGTGAAGGTAAAATAACTATAAATGAGAAAGATATAAGAGATTTTTCTATATCTAATCGTAATGCATTTGGTATAGGATATATCCCTCAAAAACCATCTATTTTCCGTAATTTAAGTGTATATAATAATATTATATCTATAGTTCAAATCAGAAATGATATAAATGAAAGAGAACATCATATTTATGTCGATAATTTAATGAAAGAACTACATATAGAACACCTAAAAGATAATATGGGGAGTGATCTGCTAGGAAGTAATAGAAAAATTGTAGAAATTGCACGCACTTTAGCTGCTAACCCTAAATTTATTATAATGGATGAACCATTTAGTAATATAGATAACAATTCAAGAAAAATTTTAGAAACAGCTATAAACTATTTAATAAAAATAGGAATAGGAGTATTAATTATTGAACAAAATGCTATCGAAACACTAAAAATTTGTAAACGTGCCTATGTATTAAACAAAGGAAAAATTATTATGCATTTTGATTAGTTAATAATTTAATTCATGTGTTAATTTTGGTTACTAATATCTAGTAACCGTTATTAATAATTTTTAATAACAAAGAATAAATTATTTATACATAAAAATAATCAATGTAATCAAAAACATCAAGTCAAATTTCTTTTTTGTTAGTTAAAGTTATTAATAAAGTTACTTTATAATGCGAAGGTAAGGATGTTTTTTATCTCGATTATTTTTAGTGATATCTTCGTCATGTTTTTTATTATTTCCGTTAAATTTATCTTTAACATTTTTCTTATTGTCTATTAATGACATTTGAATATTATTATGAACATTTAAATTATTTTTAGATATTAATTCATTATTAGATTCAAATATAGTACCTATTCCATTTTCGCTTGCATATATAGCCAAAACTGATTCTATGGGAATATTGATATTATGCACAATTCCGCTAAAACGTGCATTAAAAGAAATATTATTATTGCCTAAATTTAAATTTTTTACAGCATTTGGTTCAATATTTAATAGAATTTGACCATCAGCAGCATATGTAAGAGGTACTTTTACTTCAGCTATATTAATATCTACTAGTAAATAAGGTGTCAATTGATTGTCTATTAACCAATTATAAAAAGCACGTAATAAATAAGGACGAACATTAGTCATTTTTATGTTTTCCATCATATTAACTCCTAAATTGTGAACGCATTTCACGTTCAACATCAGTCAAAGAAGTAAGAAAAGAGTCTCTACTAAAAATTCGTTTCATATATTCATGAAAAGCATCACAATACATTTCATCTACATTGATGCCAAGTAAAGGTAATCGCCATAATAATGGAGCTAAATAGCAATCTACTAAGCTAAATTCTTCACTCACAAAAAATGGTGAATGACTGAATAATGGAGACACTTCTAATAATTCTTTTTGTAATTTTTTAGAGGCTATTTCGGATTCGTTACCAACGGTATTTTCTATAATATTCATTATACTATACCAGTCCCGATTAATTCTATGCATCATTAAACGACTTTCTCCTCGTGCTATTGGATAAACTGGCATTAAGGGTGGATGCGGAAATCTTTCATCTAGATATTCCATTATAATACGTGATTCATATAATGTTAATTCACGATCTATAAGTGTAGGAACAGTACCATAAGGATTTAGTTTAATTAATTCTTTAGGTGGATTATCTATTTTAATATGCTCAATTTCTACATTTATTCCTTTTTCGGCTAATACAATACGTACTTGGTGACTAAAAACGTCAGAAGGACCAGAAAATAATGTCATTACAGAGCGTTTATTAGCAGTAACTGCCATTAAAACCTCCTTGCATATTTTTAATAAATCAGTTCTTTCATAAAAGTTTAGTTTCGTAAAAAACAAAAAACCTGCCCAGCAGGTCTTTTGTTAATGTTATTTCATAAGATAATAAATTTATTAGCGTTTTGAAAATTGTGGACTACGTCTAGCTTTACGTAAACCTACTTTTTTACGTTCCACCTGGCGTGCATCACGAGTAAGGAGACCTGCTTTACGAAAATCATTATGTAGATATTTATTATATTTTATTAAAGCCCGAGTAATTCCATGACGAATTGCTCCAGCTTGACCAGATACACCACCACCTTTAACAGTAATATATAAATCCAACTTGTTATTTAAATTAACTAAATCCAAAGGTTGTAGTACAATCATGCAAGCATTTTTCCTACTAAAATATCCTTCTAAAGTACGGTTATTAATTGTAATGTTACCGCTACCCGGTTTAATAAATATACGTGCAGATGAACTTTTCCTACGACCAGTTCCATAATTATAGTCCTGAACTTCAACCATTACTTTTCTCTATTATATTTTAAATACTAAAAAATTATTGTATATTTTAAATGTTAAGGAATTGAGGTTTTTGTGCTAGATGTTTATGCTTATTACCTGAATAAACTTTTAGTTTACGATACATAGCATTTCCTATTTTATTTTTTGGCAACATTCCCTTAACTGCTATTTTAATTATACGTTCAGGAGAACGAATAATCATTTCTTCAAAATTAGATTTTTTAATACCACCTGGATAACCACTATGATGATAGTAAATTTTATTGGAACGCTTATTACCAGTTACTAAAATTTTGTCAGCATTTAAAACAATAATATAATCACCTGTATCAACATGAGCGGTATATTCAACCTTATGTTTACCGCTTAATCTACGTGCTATCTCACTTGCTAAACGACCTAAAATCTTACCAGAAGCGTCAATAAAATAGATGCCATGTTTAGTGGTCTCTTTTTTAGCTGTAAAAGTTTTCATTAAAAGTTTACCCAAAATATAAATTTGATATGGATAAAATTATAATTATCACTTATGAAAAGTCAGATATTAATTTTATCTATAATTAGACAACTTACCATATCAACTATATCATAAAAATATTGTACCAACATATTATAAATAATTAAACCATAAAAATCGAATTTTATTTTTTGTAGGTAGCAAAATATTGATGTTGTGATTTAAAATAGTTGTCACTTTGCATTTCTTCTAAACGTGATACACAACGTTTATATTCAAATTTTAGTTTTTTACCCTGATAAATATTGAATCTATCGGTTTCTGCAGAAATTATTAATCTAATGTTATTAGCATATAATTCATCTACTAACAACAAAAATCTTTTTGCTTCATTTTCATGATTATACATCATAATTGGAATATTATGTACTAATATACTATGAAAAATACTGCATAGTCTTACATAATCGTGTTGATTACGACCTTCTCCACAAATTACATTAAAATCTACTGATAATACATTATTACTGTTGCCAAGTACTATTATATCACGGTAATTAATATTTAATATAGATGTTTTAAGTTTATTTCCTGATAAATAGTAGAACATTTTTTCCATATAATCATATGCATCACTATTAAGTGGAAATTTCCATAAACAAATAGATTTTAAATATCTATTCCTATAATCGATTCCACAGTTCATATTAATTATTTTAAAATATTTTTTTATGTTTTTAATTATCAACAACAAACTATTATTTTCTGAATATTTATGATTTAATCCTTCGGGATGTATATTAGAAGTTAATATTAAGATTACTTTACTTTTTAATAATTCATTAATTATAGTACCAATAAGTATAGAATCATTAGCATCAGATATATAAAATTCATCTATAAACAAAATATCTGTTTCTTTTTTTAATTGATTACAAATCATTAATAAAGGATTACTATGACCTTGCAATATTTTTAATTTTTGACGAATAAATAATATAAAACTATAAAAATGAAAATACATTTTTCTTTTGCTAGAAATTGATTGAAAAAATAAATTTATTATCCAAGTTTTTCCACATCCAGGATTACCCCATAAGTAAGCTCCTTTTGTTGTTATTTCTATTTTATTTTTTTTAATATATTTAATTATTAATCTCAACCATTTTTTTAAATTATAATACTTAAATTGATGATTATTAAATGAATTGTTGTATAATTCATTTAATAAACTTATAGTTTTATACTGTACTTCATTAAATACAAATTGATTTATCAATATAGATTTTTTGTATATGAGACCTAGAGGAAAATTTTGCATTATTTTTTTAAATTATTAAAATATTTAGTTATAAATAGCAATTTTTAAAAACAATACTATTAATTACAATAAAAAACTTATTTTTTAATTGATATTTAATAAAAGTAATTTTTGATAAAAAAATATTAAAAATATATATCAATATCACCAGCAAACTATAAATATACAACTTATTATATCATAAAAATAATTATGTTTGTAGTAAGTAGTAACTTATTAATAAATAAAGTAATAAATGAAAATTATTTTATTTTTATTTGTTAAATAAAAAATAAATATATTTTGATTTATTTCAGCTTAACAACTATTTTAAACATTACTATAGTATGACAAGTAATAATCTAAATTAATAATTTTTTATATATTAAATTAAGTTAAAAACAAATTATCACATTAAAACATTAAATTTTATTTTAACACTTTTTGTTAAAGCAAGAGAGCATTGTAGAAATGAAAAAACAAGTGAGATTGTTTCATTTACTATTTTTAAGTATATGGATTAATTTTGTTATTGTTCTAGATGTAGTAGCAACTGTACCAATAAGTATTAGAAACAATATACCTAGTCTAGCACCCGTGTTAGAAAAAGTATTACCTGCTGTAGTTAGTATATATGTTGAAGGAGATACATTAGAACAACAAAAAATAGATTTTTCTGAAACATTAAAAAATTTTGATAAACAAGAACCACAAGATAGATTACAACCATTTGAAGGACTAGGTTCTGGCATAATTATAGATGCAAATAAAGGTTATGTATTAACTAATAACCATGTTATAAGTGGAGCTCAAAAAATTTATGTTAAATTAATAGATAATAGAGAATATAATGCTAAATTAATTGGATGTGATAAAAATACAGATATTGCACTAATTAAAATTAATGGTGCAAAAAATCTTACTCAAGTAAAAATAGCAAATTTAGATATTACTAAAGTAGGTGATTTTGTTATAGCTGTTGGTAATCCTTTTGGTTTAGGTCAGACTGCAACTGCTGGAATTATTTCAGCTTTAGGAAGAAATGGTTTAAATATACAAGGATTAGAAAATTTTATTCAGACAGATGCTGCTATCAATAAAGGTAGTTCTGGTGGAGCGCTAGTAAATTTAAGTGGTGAATTAATTGGGATTAATACCGCTATATTAGCATCAAATAGTGGAAGTGTAGGAATTGGGTTTGCAATACCTAGTGATATAGCTTTAACTTTAGCACAACAATTAATAAAATACGGAAAAATACAACAAGCTAGATTAGGCATTAAAGGTACTGAAATTAGTATTGATATGGCACATATATTTGATTTAAAAGGTCAAAATGGTGTATTTATTTCAGAGGTTATTCCAAATTCAGCTGCACAAAGATCGGGAATTAAAGCCGGTGATGTAGTTATGTTAATGAACAATAAACCTGTTAACAGCTTTAATGAATTACGTGTTAGGATTGGAATTACAGTACCTGGAAAAAATATCAAATTAATTTTGCTTCGCGATGGAAAAATATTTTCTATGGATGTAAATATTGAAAAAGATATAGTAGCACCAGTTGATGAAAAAATTGTATTTCCTATGCTACCAGGTGTAATTCTTGAAAATAGTGAGACAAAAAAAGGTGATCAAGGTATACTAATTAAAAATATTGAACAGGGAATAGTATCAGACACATTAGGATTAAGAAAAAATGATATAATCATTAGTGTCAATCGTAAACGTACTTTTACAATAGAAGATATGCATAAAGTAATAACAAGTGATCCATCTATGTTAACACTAAATATAATAAGAAACAATGAAAGTATATATTTATTATTAAAATAATAATTAGCGGATACCTATTTATTATATTTACGTATCCGCTTTAATTCAGTTTTTAATTGTTTTATTTATATTTATCACTTTGATAAATATTTTTTAATAAAAATATTTAATTCTAATGCTAGAATTAAATATTAACAACGATCCATAGGAAAAGTCATTACCTCATCTATGGAATTTATATTCAATGCTAACATTACTATCCTATCCAAGCCCATTGCTACACCAGAACAATCAGAAATACCTTGTTTAATTGCTTCTAGTAACCTATCATCCATGGTATTTACTGGTAATTTATTATTTATACGTATGTCATTATCTTTTTCAAAACGTATAATATGTTCTTTAGGATCAGTTAATTCAACACATCCATTTGCTAATTCAATTCCTTTATAATAAACTTCAAAACGCTCTGCTATACGATTATCGCTACTATTTATTTTTGATAATATTGCTTGATTAGACGGAAAATTATAAATGAAACAAGGATTTTTTTTTCCAATATTTGGTTCAATAATAATCATAAAAATTATCATTAGTATTGTACTTATATCTTTTTCGGCAGTTATTAAATTTTTATTATCTAACTTATTTGCAATTTCATTGAGTTGTGTTAAATTAGCAGAAAGAGGATCTACATCAAGATATTCAATAAAAATATCTTGATAAGAAATAAAATCTGCACTACTACAACCTAAAATAAATTGTAAAAAATCATTTACTTCATTCATTAAACAAAACATATCACATTTAGGACGATACCATTCTAACATAGTAAATTCTGGGTTATGATAACGTCCAATTTCTCTATTACGGAAACTTCTTCCGATTTGGTAGATTGGCCCACTTCCTGATGCTAGTAATCTTTTCATATGATATTCAGGGCTAGTTATTAGCCAAAGATCCATTTCATTCAAGGTATAATCAATAAATTTAGTTTTAAATGGTACAATATAAACATCAGTAGTTGTTCGTTTGCTAATTATAGGTGTTTCAACTTCAAGTACACCATTTATAGAAAAAAATTTTCTAATTTTCTCTATAATTTTAGCTCTTCTAAACAAATTATTTATTGATATACTAGGTTGCCAATTTAATTGTTCAGTCATATGTAGTATCTCTTTTAAAAAAGAATCAATTAAATTGTTCTGAAATTTTATTTATCAAGAATAATTTAACTTTATTATAAATAAGTACAAAAATTATCTTATTTTATTATTTATAATAAAAACATTAATTATTTAATACGAGATACATATTCTCCAGAACGAGTGTCAACTTTAATTGTTTCACCTATTTTTAAAAACAAGGGCACTTTAATTACTGCACCTGTAGATAAAGTAGCAAATTTACTAGTAGTACCAATAGAATCTCCTTTCAAACCTGGATCAGTTTTAATAATTTTTGCTTCTATAAAGTTTGGAGGTTGAATATTAATGGGTATATTATTCCACAAAGTAATAATATAACAAATGTTTGTTTGCATCCATTTAGTGGTATCACCCATGGTTTTTTTATTTACTTGAAAATGTTCAAAATTTTCAGGATGCATAAAATAATAAAATTCATTATCATTATACAAATATATTAAATTAGTATCTGAAATATCTGCTGATTGAAAATAATCCGTAGATTTAAAAGTTTTTTCAACTCTAGTATCTGTTAGTAATCTTCGCATTTTAACACGAACAAAGGCCTGTCCTTTTCCAGGTTTAACAAATTCACTATATTCTATAGTATATGGTTCGTTATCAAAAATAATCTTTAAACCAGCACGTAAATCATTACTAACGTAATTTACCATTTTAACTCCTTATCAAAATTAATAATAGAGAACATGAAAAGTGGCAAATATTATAACTGTAAATCACTACTCTTACGAAAAAAAAGAAGTAGAGTGGCTCAAACAGCTTGCTAATGTTATCACTGAGCCAAAAAAATTATTAAAAATATTAGAGATAGAAGATAAATATATAACTAAAAAATCTGCCAAATTAAATAATATTTTTCCTTTACGCG
This sequence comes from Pantoea sp. SoEX, assembly GCF_009829945.1. Classification (GTDB taxonomy): domain Bacteria; phylum Pseudomonadota; class Gammaproteobacteria; order Enterobacterales; family Enterobacteriaceae; genus Pantoea_C. The sequence goes on along the minus strand of NZ_SZZT01000002.1, from coordinate 17,458 downwards.
TACCACAATCATTTATTAATAGAATGGAAAAAAATAAAATAAAAGACCCATTACTTTTACAAGTTCTCATTCAACATCAAGAGTTTCTGAAAATTTCAGGATATACTAAAGACCCATTAAATGAACAACAAAATAAAATACCTTGTTTATTACATAGGTATAGAAATAGAATCATATTACTCTTAAAAGGTGGTTGTGCTATCCATTGTAGATATTGTTTCAGACGTTATTTTCCTTACCAAAATAATCAAGGCAATAAAAACAATTGGAAAAAAGCACTAAATTATATCAGTTCTAATAATGAAATAAACGAAATAATTTTTTCAGGAGGAGATCCTTTAATAGCAAAAGATCATGAATTAGAGTGGATTATAAGTCAATTAGAAAATATATCGAATTTAAAAAAATTAAGAATCCATAGCCGTTTTCCAGTTGTTATACCCTCACGTGTAACAAATAAATTATGCCAAATATTAAAAAAAACAAGATTAAAGATAATATTAGTTACACATATTAATCACTCTCAGGAAATAAATGAAGAATTATTTGATGCAATATCTAAGCTCAAAAGAATAGGAGTTACTTTATTTAATCAAAGTGTTTTGTTAAAAGGGATAAATGATGATTTAGAATCATTAATGAAACTAAACAATACTTTATTTGATATTGGAATATTTCCTTATTATTTACATATGCTAGATAAAGTACAAGGTACATCTCATTTTTACGTGACAAAATATAAAGCTATAAAATTATTAAAACAACTATCAAGTAGAGTATCTGGTTATATAGTACCAAAGCTAATAGAAAATAGTCAAAATATCAAAATAACACTTAACAACCGAAATTAATTTTAAATAGGTAACTATAATAGTACCGTTCCCTCTAATCAAATATTCTTGATTAGAGGGGGATTATAAAAAATTAAATTTGTTTAAATAGAAGTAGTCATAGGATAATAAAACAAAAATTACATCATACCACCCATGCCGCCCATACCACCCATACCAGCAGCACTACCAGCACCGCCACTTAAATCAGGAGTATTGCTTTTTGGCATATCAGTAACCATGCATTCAGTGGTAATCATTAAACCAGCAACAGATGCCGCATATTGTAGTGCAGAACGAGTTACTTTTGTTGGATCTAATATACCGAAATCGATCATATTGCCATACTCTTCAGTTTGTGCATTATAACCGTAGTTACCATCACCAGCTTTTACATTATTTGTAACTACAGATGGCTCTTCACCAGCATTAGCAACTATTTGGCGCAATGGTGCTTCCATTGCACGTAATGCAACTTTAATTCCAACGTTTTGGTCTTCATTTTGACCGGTCAAGTCAACTAATTGAACTGCAACACGAACTAAAGCTACACCACCTCCAGAAACAACACCTTCTTCAACTGCTGCACGAGTTGCATGCAGTGCGTCTTCAACGCGAGCTTTTTTCTCTTTCATTTCTACTTCAGTTGCTGCACCAACTTTTAACACAGCAACTCCACCTGCTAATTTTGCTACTCTTTCTTGTAATTTTTCTTTATCATAATCGGATGTAGCTTCTTCAATTTGTTGACGTATTTGAGCTACGCGTCCTTGAATTTCTTTTTCTTTTCCCATACCATCAATAATAGTTGTGGTATCTTTATTAATAACAACACGTTTAGCTTGTCCAAGATCTTCTAAAACAGTCTTTTCAAGTTCTAAGCCAATTTCTTCTGATATAACTGTTCCACCAGTTAAAATAGCAATATCTTGTAACATTGCTTTGCGACGATCACCAAAACCAGGAGCTTTAACTGCAGCTACTTTAACAATGCCACGCATAGTATTGACCACTAAAGTAGCTAGTGCTTCACCTTCTACATCTTCTGCAATAATTAATAATGATTTACCAGATTTTGCAACAGCCTCTAATATAGGTAACATCTCACGAATATTAGAAATTTTTTTATCTGCTAACAAAATAAATGGATTTTCTAGTTCAACAGCTCCAGTTTCCGCTTTATTTATAAAATAAGGAGATAAATATCCGCGATCAAATTGCATACCTTCAACTACATCTAATTCATCTTGTAATCCATTGCCTTCTTCTACAGTAATTACACCTTCCTTACCAACTTTTTCCATTGCTTGAGCTATTAAGGTACCAACACTTTCATCGGAGTTAGCAGATATAGTACCAACTTGTGCTATTGCTTTAGGATCTGAGCAAGGAACAGAAAGTTCTTTCAATTTCTCCACTGCTGCAATTACTGCTCTATCAATACCCCTTTTTAAATCCATAGGATTCATGCCTGCTGCTACAGCTTTTAAGCCTTCATTTACAATAGATTGAGCTAGAACAGTAGCAGTGGTAGTACCATCTCCAGCTGCATCATTTGCTTTAGACGCTACTTCTTTTACCATTTGAGCGCCCATATTTTCAAATTTATCTTCTAATTCAATCTCGCGAGCAACAGAAACTCCGTCTTTAGTAATAGCTGGAGCGCCAAAAGATTTATCTAAAATTACATTACGACCTTTTGGACCTAAAGTTACTTTTACTGCATCTGCCAGTACATTTACGCCACGCAACATTTTTACACGTGCGTCATTACTGAATTTTACGTCTTTAGCTGCCATTTCAAATATTCCTTAAACTTCGTTATATTCAGTGAACTATGCATAAAATTTTAAAATTTAACTTTTAATAAGTTTCTACTATTGCTAAAATATCACTTTCATTTATGATTAATACTTCTTCTTCATTAATTTTTTCAGTTTTAGCACCGTAACTTTCATTGAATATTACTAAATCACCAACTTTTACGTCCAAAGGTTTTACTTGACCACTCTCAAGAATACGACCTTTACCAACAGCTATTACTTTACCACGAGTGGATTTAGATGCCGCTGAACCAGTTAACATAATACCACCGGCCGATTTAGCTTCAACTTCCTCACGCTTGACGATAACACGATCGTGCAATGGACGAATTTTCATTTGATAGTTCTCCTTCAAGTAAGAAATCTAATCGTTTTATTTTGTTTGGTGAATACCGACCAAATGGTTTACAGCCTTGCTGGTGAAATAAATAGGGACATGTGTTAATGCTTTCAAGGGGAGCAACAATAAAATTTTTATGAAAATATAATAACTAGTTAGTTTCATGTAATTATAGTCTATATTTCAATATTTATGTAAATTATACAATATATTATAAATTATATCTAATTAATATAAATCAATTATTTTTAAAGTCATCACAATGATCAATATATTTATTGTTTTTCCTTTCAAATTCCCCATCTATGGTGCATTTGTTATTATTAAATTTAATCCAAATAATTAAGTGTTTCATAATTCTTAAAATTATGTAATTTTGTATTGGCGGTATTAATAATAGTAAACCACATAAGTCGGTAAAAAACCCTGGTAATAATAACAAAAAACCACTAATTATCAAAGAAATAATTTTAATTATTTCCAATGTTGGCATTTCATTATATATTAATTTTTCTTTAATTAATATGAAATTTTTTATACTTTGATTTTTAACTATTAATACACCAATACTAGAAGTAAATAATACCAATAAAATGGTAAGTGGAATACCAAATAGGTTAGATACATGAATAAATAAGAAAATTTCTATCCATGATAGTATAAAAAACATGATTAATAATAGCCAACCCACTAAATTCTCCTAAGATTCATATTTTTATATTTTATAAAATATTTGCAACAAAATATAAAAATATTTATCGTCTATAAATATTAAAAATATAATGAATAAATTTTAATTTATCGATATTATAAAATAGATTGTATCTTTCTACAATTAACCGTAACAAAAAATCCACTTACTGATCAATATCATTATTAATATACTTTAAATTATAATATTAGGTAAAAATTATATTGATTAAATTATAATATTAGGTAAAAATTATATTGATTAATAATATAAATAGTACTTACATTAATGATAATAGTTTATCAGTTTTAATATGTATAGTTATTGGAAATATTTAATAATAAAAGTTTTTGATGATTTAATAATAGTTAAAGTTAATATGATATATGGAAAAATGGAATGGACATTATCATTATTATTTGTACTGTACCAGAACAAGATTATAAAGATATTGCTAAAAAATTATTACAATCTAAATTAACACCCTGTGTTAACATAGTTCCAGGAATAATATCATATTATACTTGGGAAAATAAAATTAAAATGGATAAAGAAGTTCAGTTTTTTATTAAATCTGATAAAATACATCAACAACTATTAGTAAATTTAATAAAGAATATTCATCCTTATGAAATTCCAGAAATAATAATATTACCAACTATTTATGTAAATAAAGAATATCATAACTGGTTAAAATCATCTTTTATATAAAATTAATTTAAATTAGAGATTTAAATCTTAATAGTTGAAATGTATATTTTAATAAAAAATATAAAAATAGAAGTTGACTAATCTAAATCTTTAAGGTCTAATATAATATCTGATGATGAATTAGTGATATGTTGCCCAGATAGCTCAGTAGGTAGAGCAGGGGACTGAAAATCCCTGTGTCGGTGGTTCAATTCCGCCTCTGGGCACAAAAAATCTTATTTAATTTAGGTTAGGTAAGCTCAAACACCGAATTACATAATACTACATACTACTTTATTAGTATACATTATAAATGTTATGTTAAATAAATTTATAATATCAAATAGCAATCGGAATCGAGCTTTACCGATTAGAGCAAAATTTTGTATATTATTAATAACTCTTTAAATAATTAGAAAACCATTGATACACCTAAATATGGAGTTTTAGTTAAATATTCAGTTGATCTATAAGATTTAGAAGGAGAATTGTTATTTAATCTTATGTATCTGTAACCCAGTTCTAAACTTAAAACAGAAATAGGTGTATAACTTATACCACTATTAATTTCTTGATAAGAATTACGTATTGTTTTCAGAGCACAACATTCCTTCGCATAATTATACTGACCATAAATACTCCAATGTGAATTAAACTTATAACGTGCTTTAGCACCTAATCCTAAAGACATTGTAGTTTCTGCCAATGATTCTTCATATTTATTAAAAATAGTTTTAATCGATGGAGATATTTGAAATGAATTTATATTTATATTATAGCCAACCCCAATATCAAAGACATTACTTTTAATATTATTATATAAGAAACGACCATTGAAGAATGATCCAGTATTTTTAGTACTAGATCCGATGGATAACATAGTACCATATCTACCTAAAAAAATACTACCTTCGGCTGCATGTACTATTTGTGTGAGACTACTTAATAAAATCAAACTCAGTGTACTTCCAGTAATAAACCTCTTTAACATAATTTTATTCCTCGAAATAACAATTGACTTATTGATGAAATTAATCTCATTAGAGTAAAGACATAAAATTATAAATATAACTACAAAAAATAATCATTAATAATATAATATTATAATTTTTCATAGATGATCAAATTTAAAAAGTAATATCACTTGTCAATTGTCAGATATTATGTAGATTATTTTATTTGTTAATGTTATGTAATACTCTGTTGACATTGTAACATAAATAATTGATTTATTCATAAAATAAAAAAATTATTTTTATTTTATGAATAACATCATTGTTGATATCATTTATTATATTTATACATAATTATTTTATAAAGTTAAAATAGATATTATGTTTAAAACAACACATGTACTATCTTCTATATAATACACAACCCATGTATTTATAAATCTACTGTATGGTTATAAATTATTTGAAAATCACATCATTATCTTTTTTAAAAAGGAATATCATCATCAAAATTTATTACTGGTTCATTTATTTTAGGTTCTGATTGAGTTTTTTGTAAACAAGAATCGTTATCCATATTATTATTAATTTGTTGAGATGGATTCCAACTAGTATTATTTTGATTACTCACTGAAATATTAGAAGTATTATTCTGTTGACGACTACCCAACATTTGCATAGTTCCTCCCATGTTTACAACCACTTCTGTAGTATATCTTTCTTGACCACTTTGATCTTGCCATTTTCTAGTACGTAATTGACCTTCTACATATATCTGTGAGCCTTTACGCAAATATTCACTAGCTACTTCTGCTAGCTTTCCAAAAATCACTACTCTATGCCATTCAGTTATCTCTTTATTTTCACCTGTATTTTTATCTCGCCAACTTTCTGAAGTAGCTAGTGTAATATTGGTTACAGCATTACCATTAGGCATATAGCGTACTTCCGGATCTTGCCCTAAATTACCTATTAAAATTACTTTATTAATGCCTCTAGCCATATTTTTTCTCTTATTTTTTTTAACATCAATCATTATAGATAATAATTAGTATATTTATTTAAATGAATCTAAATTTGATATTTTAATATAAAAAAATTAAATATCAAGAAAAGACTGTGATAAAAATAATTTAAATTATAAAAAATAACTCTTATTATTAATTATAAGAATTATTGTGTTTACTAAAATATTTAAATGATTATTTTATATTAAAATTTTTAATTTATAATTAATTATCAAATTAATCATGAAACATATTGGTTGTTTAATATATAATTAATTTAAGCTATATTAACAAGTAATATAGCTTAAATTTATAGAAATTATAGTAAAACATAATTTATTATATAATAATTTATATTTTACTACATATAAATTTAAAAACTAAAAATCAAACAATATATAATATTACTACAGTGATGATTTGTAAGTTGTATGTTTATGGAATAAAATAATCAACATTAGTTTTATTTTATTATAGCAAAATAAAATATAACATAATAATCAATTTATTATTTAATAAGTTGCTGTATTAATGTAATTATTATTTACAATAAATAATTAATTCTCGTAATAATTACCTACATAATTATCGAAACGTGACCACTTACCATTAAATGTTAAGTATATAGTACCAACAGGACCATTACGTTGTTTACCTACAATTATTTCTGCTACTCCTTTTAAGTCACTGTTATCATTATATATTTCATCACGATAAATAAACATTATCAAATCAGCATCTTGCTCTATTGAACCAGATTCACGTAAATCAGAGTTCATTGGACGTTTATTAGAACGTTGTTCTAAAGAACGGTTAAGTTGTGAAAGAGCAATAATTGGAACATTAAGTTCTTTAGCAAGTGATTTTAATGATCTAGAAATTTCAGCTATTTCTAAGTTACGATTATCTGAAAAAGATGGTATACGCATTAGTTGCAGATAATCTACCATTATTATATTTAATCCATCATTTTCTCGGTAAATACGTCTTGCTCTTGCTCTAATTTCATTAGGTGTTAAACTTGATGAGTCATCTATGTAAATATTTTTCTTTTTCAGTAATATATTTATTGTACTAGAAATTCTACTCCAATCTTCATTATCAAGTTGTCCGGTTCTAATACGAGTTTGGTCAACACGAGATAAAGATGCTAACATACGTAATATTATTTGTTCGCTAGGCATTTCTAAGCTAAAAATTAGTATAGGTTTGTCATGCAACATTGCAACATTTTCACATATATTCATGGCAAAAGTGGTTTTACCCATGGAAGGTCGTGCTGCAATAATTATAAGGTCAGAAGGTTGTAATCCAGCTGTTTTTTTATTTAAGTCTTGATATCCTGTATTTATACCAGTAATACCATCTTGAGGTTTTTGAATTAATGATTCAATACGTGAAATCGTATTTTCAAGAATTTCACTTATATTTTTAGGACCATGATTTTGATTACATCTATTTTCTGAAATTTTAAAAACATTAGATTCTGCATAATCTAGTAGTTCTTCACTACTTCTTCCCTGAGGATTATATCCAACATTAGCAATTTTATTAGCTACTGATATGATTTCTCGTAATATTGCACGTTCACGAACAATATCTGCATAAGCATTAATATTTGCAACACTTGGCGTATTTTTAGATAATTCAGCTAAATATGCAAAACCTCCTACTATTTCTAGTTTGCCGTTACTTTCTAATGATTCAGATAAAGTAATTAAATCAATTGGTTTTTTATTTTCTAATAAAAACTGCATTTCTAAAAAAATAATTTTATGAGCAAAATTAAAAAAATCGTTAGCCATAATATAATCAATGATACTAAACCAACATTCATTATCTAGCATTAATCCGCCTAAAATAGATTGTTCAGCTTCTATAGAATGTGGAGGAACTTTTATATCTTCTAATTGATAATCTTTCTTTTTTTTGTTATTAGTATTTTTTTTTCCTAACATAACTAAGTATATTACCTACTGTTTTTGAGAAGAAATTCAGAAATTTTACTTGATTCAGTATTAATGCTTTGCCTTATAATTGAATTAATTTCAGGAATATAAAAAATAATAAAATGATTTTTAATAAGCATTTAAAAATTTTTATTATAATGAATGGATTTTAATTAAAAAATAAAATATTGGTAATTCAATAAGATATTGTAAATAGTTATAATAAATATTGAAACAAAGCATAAATATTACATTAACAAAAAATACTTACATGAATTATTTTAATTATTAAATTTTAACATTTTTAATGCATTTTCAATTACCCAAATACCTGCATTAGATTTATGGATATTATCGCTAATATAACGACGCCACTGATTAGAACCAGGAACACCTCTAAATAAACTCAACATATGTCGTATTATTCTATTAATTCTAATATGTTTTTTTATTTCCTTTTCAATATAAGGATACATACTTTTTACTAATGATACAGAATCAATTTTTTTTTTAAACCAAAGATATTATTGTCAACTTCAGATAAAATAAAAGGATTTTTATAAACCCCACGTCCTAACATTACACCATCAAGATATTGTAAGTGTATTTGCGCCTCTTCTAATGTCTCTATACCACCATTAATTATTACTAAAAAAGAAGGAAAATCTTTTTTAAGATGATATACATGAGAATAATTAAGAGGAGGAATTGTAAGATTTTTACGAGTATTATACATGGAAAGTAATGCTTTTCTTGCATGGAAAATAAAAATTTTACAACCACTATACTGTGATACAGTACCTATAAAATCCCTTAAAAAATTATAATGATCTTGTTCATTTATCCCTATACGAGTTTTCACTGTTACTGGAATATTTACAACATCATGAATGGCCTTGATATTATCGGCAACTAGATGTGCATTATTCATCAAACTTACACCAAAATAACCTTTTTGCGCTCGATATGATGGACAACCAATATTAAGATTAATTTCATTATAACCATAATTTTCTGCTAATTTAGAACAATAAGCTAATTGGGTTGAATTATTTCCACTTAATTGCAGTGCAACCAAATTTTCTTTATCATCATTATATTCTATGTTAAAATTATACTTGCTGTTTATGATTTCATTTGTATTGATCATTTCTGTATATAAAATCGCGCAACTACTCAACTGTCGGTGAAAATAGCGGCAATGCCGATCAGTCCAACCAAGCATTGGTGCTACAGCAAAACGCCTATAGTAATTATTCATTATTAAAGAATAAGTTTGTGATCTAACATAATTGTTTACCGTATTTAAATTTTATTTTTTAAACAAAAACTCATCCGACGGCACTTCCTTGTGCCTAAATTTAAAATTTGTTTTATATTTTAATAATGATTGCACCAATGACAATCTTTATTATGACTTTCCCAAGCTCTTACTTCTTTTTCTGCTTGATCTCTAGCATAACCATAACGTTCTTGGATTTTACCTATCAATTGCTCTCTTTTGCCTTCCATGCATTGAAAGTCATCATCTGTTAATTTACCCCATTTCTCTTTCATTTTTCCCTTGAATTGTTTCCAATTACCGTCAATTTTATCTTTATTCATTTTAAACCTCCACATCAACCTTAGGTTTAACATAATACCTTATTATATAATAATTATAAATTTAATTATTAGTTGTGTGTTATTTAATATTAATTGTAGTAGATAATTGTACACAATACTGAGTATTATCTATATTATTTTTTTAAAAGATTAATCAATTATTTAAAATAATCATGTTTGCTTCATTCTAGAATAGAAATTTAAGTATCAATAAATTATTTAAAGTAATTATAATGATATAACCTAAACATAGAATTTATTTTAATAATTTAAATAATACTAAAATTTTTTATTTAAACTGTTTAAAATATTATTGAAATATAATTAACTTTATATATATTATTAAAATTTAGGAGATGTCTTGTTTAAATTTAACTGGTATAAAATTTATTTAAATTTAGTTGATATAATAGTATCTATAGCAATAAGAAGTAAAATAGTTACTATAGATGATATTTGCAATAAGAATATCAATAAAAAAACACCTCTTATATATATCCTGCCTGATAAATCAATGCTTAATTTATTAATTTTGCGAAAACAATGTATTAAATATAAACTACCTGACCCTTTATCTATTATAGAAATAAATGGCATGACCTTACCATGTCATCTTTTTATTAATGATAACAGATATTTGCACTCATATTTAATTCCGTATTGGAAATTAATCAAATCAATTAAAATACTAAGACGTTATATTAGATTAGTAAATAAACATGAGATAAAAATATTACTTATATCAGTAGTGATTAGCAGGTCACCTAATTTTAATAGCAATATCGATGTTAAACAAAAGAAAAAATCGAAAGTAATAAATATCTTAAAGAAGATGTTTATAATTATATGGCATGGTAGAAATGTTTTAATTTATTCTTCATCAATGATTTCTCTGAACAAAATATTACTAAAAAATAACTCAGACAGAAATATTATTAAAAAACTCGTGAGAATAGCACATATTTATTTTATAAGACAGAAAATTAATACAATAGGACCTAATATTATTAAATATAAAGATTTATTACTAGTTTTTTTAAAATCTAAAACACTTAAAAAAATAATAAAACAAGAAGCAAAACAAAAACATATTACTTATAAAATATCTAAAAATAATGCTATAAAAATTATCAACGAAATTGCTTCAAATATTTCTTATGAAGCTATCTACTTGACTGATTATTTAATGAAACAGTTTTGGAACATATTTTATGAAAAAATTAATATTAACGGATACGAAAAAATATACAAATTAGTTTCAAACGGTCATAAAATTGTTTATATACCATGTCACCGTAGTCATATAGATTATTTATTGATTTCTTATGTGTTATACAATAAGGGATTTTCAATACCTTATATAGCTGCAGGTCAGAATCTTAATTTTTGGCCTATAGGTGGCATACTACGTAGTTTAGGAGCTTTTTTTATTAGGAGAAAATTCAAAAACAATAAGCTTTACTGTATCATTTTTCGTAAATATTTAGATAAATTATTTAATTATGGATGTTCAATAGAATATTTTATAGAAGGACAAAGATCTCGTACTGGATTTTTACTTAAACCTAGAACTGGTCTATTGACAATGACTTTGCAATCAATTATAAAAAATAACGGTAGAAATTTAGTTACTTTAGTTCCTATATACATAGGTTATGACAATATATTAGAAATAAATTATTATAGCAATGAATTAAGTGGAAAAACAAAAAAAGATAAAATAATACAAAAACTACGTAATTTATTTACATTATGTAGATTAAGAAATCTTGGTCATATTTATGTTAATTTTGGAGAACCTTTAACCTTAAATAGTTATTTAAATAAATATGTTCCTGAATGGTATAAATCAAGAAATAATATTAATAAATCTCGTCCAATATGGTTAACACCATTAGTAAATAATCTTGCTATTAAACTTATGACACGTATTAATGAAGCTAGTGTAGCTGGTGCAGTAAATTTATGTGTTACAGCTATTATTTCTTCTACCACATATTCTTTGACTCAAAAAGAACTTACTGATCAATTGAATTTCTATATAGAATTATTAAATAAAGTGCCTTATTCTTCTGGAATTACAATTCCTATGAATACTAATGAAATAATTGCTTATATTATAAAATGTAATAAATTCAAAATTAAAAAAAAAGATAATACTGAAATTATATTCACATTGCAAGATGAAGTAAAAACAATTCTTTACTACCGTAATAATATTCAACATATGTTGATAATGCCCTCGTTAATTGCAACTATTATTATAAACTTTGAAGAAATCAATATACATGAACTTATCAATTATGTTAAAAATTTATATCCTATAGTGAAAAGAGATTTGTTTTTATGTTGGGAATGCAGTGAAATTCCATCATTAATAACAAAAATTTGCAATCAACTAGAATATCAGAAATTAATTTCTTCCAAAAAAGAAAAATTATTTTTACAACATGATAGGTCAGATATTTTGAGATTATTATCCTATAATGCTAGAGAAATGTTGCAACGTTATATCATAATATTTCATATTCTTAAAATTAATCAAATCGTAAATAATAAATTAATAGAGACAGAAAGTATTATATTATCTCAAAGTTTTTTATCAAATAAAAATATTTACATACCAGAATTTTTTGATCAATGTTTTTTTAGATCTATATTATCAACTTTACGTAATCAAAAATATATATATATAAATGGTAATGTAAATAAAGAAAAAACCTTATCTACATATAATGTCTTGTACAAAATATTAAATAATAAAACTAAAGTTTAAATTTTTATATTTAATAGGAAAGAATAATACTTAAGATAATATAGTAATTTATTATTTTTATATTATATGATATAAAAATAATTTTAATTGAATTATTAAATGAGTTTAATTTAACGTAATTAAAAAATAATTTTTTTATTCAAAGAAATTTTTGTGCAGAATACGTATAATATTTTCTGCATCAATACTTTGTACTAAAAAACTAATATTGTGATCACTAGCACCATAACAAATCATATTTAAGTTAAATGGCTCTAATGTTGCAAATAACATTTTAGTAATGCCATTAACTTTTGTTAAATTATTTCCAATGACAGCAATCAGAGATAAATTTTCTCTTATTGTAACGTTACAAAATGTTTCAAGTTTAACTAATAAACTATTATTAATAGGTTCATTTATGCTTGTATCACTATTATTAATAATTAATGATATATTAGATTTGTCACTTATTATAATATCTACTGGTAGATTGTAATTAGATAGTATATTAAAAACATTTGCTAAAAATTTTGTTTTATTATATTTTAAATCGTTAAAAGTTAATAAAGTTTGTTTTTTAAGTAAAGATAATGCCCGAAGTAATGGTATAATTTTGGTTTTATTGGAGATATATGTTCCACCTGCTTCTGGTTTTTGACTAGAGCTGACGAAAACTGGAATATCGCTTCGTACTGCAGGTAATAGAGTAGAAGGATGGAGTATTTTGGCACCAAAACTTGCCATTTCTGCAGCTTCCTTAAATGTTATTTCATCTATTCTTTTAGCTGTGGGCACTAACCTAGGATCAGTTGTATAAATACCAGGTACGTCAGTCCAAATTTCTATACATTTAGCTTTTAATGCTTCACCTAATAACGCAGCTGTATAATCACTTCCTCCACGACCTAAAGTAGTAGTACGTCCTTGATCTTCTCTACCAATAAATCCTTGTGTAACTATAATTTTTTTTAACAATAGTGGTTCTAGATACTTTTTAACTTTTTCGGATATAATATTAATATTGGGTTTAGCGCAACCAAAATTATTATTTGTTTTCATTACATTGCGTACGTCAAACCAATCAACATTTGCTCTTTTTTGACGTAATATTTCAACGAAAATCATAGATGACATTAATTCACCGTAACTAACAATTTCATCTTTTAATTCTACAGAACTAACTTTAGAAGCATTTTCAGCTAATATTGCAATATTCGCTATCATATGATCGATTGATTTATGCAATTTATTTTGCTTATCAAAATGATTAAGTATTGAATTTTGAATATCACTAATTTTACCAATTAAAGAAGATCTGTAAATTTTATTAGTATTTACTACAGAAAGAGCTATAAGTATATTAGTTATAGTAGCCGAAGCAGAGAGGACAATTAAACGAATATTAGAATTGTTAACTATTAAATCAGCACTACGGTTCATTGCATTAAAATTTGCAACACTAGTGCCTCCAAATTTAGCTACTATCAATTTTTTAACCATTATTAGAACCCCTTAAAATAATATATATTATAAATATATTTTTTAATTAAAAAATTTTATGTTGAATTAGTTATGGTTATAAATACTATCGTTTTAAAAATTTATAGATGAATTAAAAACCAATCTTTTAATAAATTTACCAAATAAATGAAAATATTTTTAAATGAAAATCATAAAAATTTTTTCTAATTTAGATAAAAATAATATAAATTCATATCAAATAAATATTGATAATTTTCAATCTATTAAATAATTTATAAGTTAGTGTTTATTTAATTAATCACAAAATATATTTTTAAATCATGTTAATATTAATGTTTGTGATTTAAAATAGAATAAAAAATTATACAAAAAAAACAAGAGCTTTTTATGGAAAAAATCAATCCAATTCATACTATATCTTGGAAGAAATTACAAAAACATTTTAAACAAATGAAATCATCACAAATTGTAAACTTATTTGCTGAAGATCCTTATAGATTTCATAAATTTTCTGCTATTTTCAATGATCAAATTTTGGTAGATTTTTCAAAAAATATTCTCACTGAAGAAACAGTAAAAATATTACAATCATTAGCAAGAGAAACTAATCTTAAAAAAAATATTGATTTAATGTTTTCTGGAAAAAAAATTAATTTTACTGAAAACAGAGCAGTACTACATACTGCTCTAAGAAATTGTAGTAATAAACCTATAATATTAAATGAACAAGATATAATGCCTAAAATAAATAAAGTATTAAACAAAATGAAAAATTTTTCAGAAAAAATTATTAATGGCGATTGGTTAGGTTATACTGGCAAACCAATAAAAGATATAGTAAATATTGGTATAGGTGGTTCACATCTTGGTCCTTTAATGGTAACTGAGGCACTCAGTCCTTATAAAAATCATCTTAATATACATTTTGTTTCTAATATTGATAGTGCACACTTAACTAATACACTAAAAAATTTAAACTCAGAAACAACATTATTCTTAGTAGCATCTAAAACATTTAATACTCAGGAAACATTAACTAATGCTTATAGCGCACGTAAGTGGTTTCTAGAAAAAACAAAAGATAAACATAACATGTCAAAACACTTTATTGCAATGTCTAATAATATAAAGGAAGTACAAAAATTTGGTATAAAAATTGATAATATTTTTGAATTGTGGGATTGGGTAGGAGGACGGTATTCTTTATGGTCATCAATTGGATTATCAATTGTTCTCTCTATAGGATTTGATAATTTTAAACAACTTCTTAGTGGTGCATACGAAATGGATAAACATTTCTCTGAAACACCATTAGAAAAAAATATACCAGTAATACTCGCATTAATTAGTATTTGGTATAACAATTTTTTTGGTTCAGAAACTGAGGCAGTTTTACCTTACAGTCGTAATCTGCATTGCTTTGCTACATATTTACAACAATTAAGTATGGAATCTAATGGTAAACAAGTAGATAGAGAAGGAAATCGTGTTAATTATCAAACAGGTACTATAATTTGGGGAGAGTGTGGAACTGATGGGCAACATTCGTTTTATCAGTTATTACATCAAGGTACCAAATTAATTCCATGTGATTTCATTGCTCCAGTAATACATCATAACTCATTAGATGATCATCACTTAAAGCTTTTATCACATTTTTTTGCACAAACAAAAGCATTGGCTTTTGGTACATCTTGTGATCAAATAGATCAAGAAAATATATTAAACATAAAAAATAAAATTAAAAAAAATATAACATCATTTGAATTATTTGAAGGTAATCGCCCTACTAATTCTATACTAATACGAAAAATTAATCCTTTTAATCTTGGATCTTTAATTGCGCTTTATGAACATAAAATTTTTACTCAAGGATCTATATTAAATATTTTTAGTTTTGATCAATGGGGAGTGGAATTAGGAAAAAAATTAGCAAATAAAATCTTAATAGAACTAAAAATTAAAAATCAAACGAAAAAATATGATGATTCTACTAATTCATTAATTAATTACTATAAAAAATGGCAATAATTAAAACTAATAATATTTTTCTTTTTAGCATTTATTTAATAATTATATAAAATAACAAATTTAGTAATAATCTATTATAAATATAATGATTACAAATTAATATAAATAATTATTACATAGATTTCATATATAATAAGTTAAATGGTGTTATTTGATATACATAATAATTTAACCAATTAAAAAACAATAAATATCCGTGGCTGCACCAAGAAATACTGGGTATCAAGGTAGGATCATCATTTGGAAAATAGTTATAAGGAACTATAGGAGATAATCCTAATTTACAATCTCTTTGGTATTCATTTGACAACGTAAGTAAATCATATTCAGGATGACCAGTAACGAAAACTAAACGTTTATCCATACTAGACATAATATATGCATCAGAAGAAAAATCTAATGTAGCATGTAATTCTAAATCAGTATAATTTTTTATTAACTGAACGGAAAAATCTGCATAACGTGAGTGAGGGACAAGAAAATTATTGTCAAAACCACGTGTTAGTAAAGAAGATTTTAAAATTTTGTGAGTAAAAACACCAAATAGTTTACTGTTTCTGACTCTTTTAGGAATTCCGTATATGATATTCAGTGCAGCTTGTGCTGCCCAACATATAAAAAGTGTTGAAGTAACATGGTCTTTCGCCCAGAAAAATATTTTTTTAATTTGAGACCAATATGACACATCTCTAAAATCTATTAGACCTAAAGGTGCACCAGTAACTATTAAACCATCAAACGTATTATTATAAATGTGTTCTAAATCACAATAAAAATTATTAAGATGATCACTAGGTGTATTGCGAGACTTATGACTATTAATACGTAATAATTGAATATCGATTTGTAATGGATAATTAGAAAGTATACGTAACAATTGATTTTCAGTTTCAATTTTTTTAGGCATTAAATTAAGTATTAACAACTTTAACGGACGAATTTCTTGAATATTAGTGTTATGAGATGAAGTAAGTACAAAAATATTTTCATTTCGCAATAATTTTACTGCTGGTAAACGATCTGCAACTTTAACTGGCATAAAATATTTCTTAGTAATTAGATTTAAAAAATAATAGAAACAATAATCAATCAGTACAAGATTAAATTAATGATCCCATTAAAAAACAATATGAATAAATGAATAAGTTTTAGTTAAATGGCGGAACGGACGGGACTCGAACCCGCGACCCCCTGCGTGACAGGCAGGTATTCTAACCAACTGAACTACCGCTCCAATTTAAATTTAAAAAAATATTACAAGAAAATTCTATTCAATTTACTAGATAATAACAATTGTAT
>NZ_SZZT01000012.1 GCF_009829945.1 Pantoea sp. SoEX | reverse complement strand
CAGACAATTTATGTAGGTATTTTGTAGAAAAGCATTATAAATTATATAAGTAAGGAGGTGATCCAACCGCAGGTTCCCCTACGGTTACCTTGTTACGACTTCACCCCAGTCATGAACCACAAAGTGGTAAGCGCCCTCCTTTGGAAAGGTTAAGCTACCTACTTCTTTTGCAATCCACTTCCATGGTGTGACGGGCGGTGTGTACAAGGCCCGGGAACGTATTCACCGTAGCATTCTGATCTACGATTACTAGCGATTCCGACTTCATGGAGTCGAGTTGCAGACTCCAATCCGGACTAAGATATATTTTACGAGATTTGCTTACCCTTGCGAGCTCGCTTCTCTTTGTATATACCATTGTAGCACGTGTGTAGCCCTACTCATAAGGGCCATGATGACTTGACGTCGTCCTCACCTTCCTCCGGCTTATCACCGGCAGTCTCCTTTGAGTCCCCGACTAATTCGCTGGTAACAAAGGATAAGGGTTACGCTCGTTGCGGGACTTAACCCAACATTTCACAACACGAGCTGACGACAGCCATGCAGCACCTGTCTCAGCATTCCCGAAGGCACCAAGGCATTTCTGCCAAGTTTGCTGGATGTCAAGAGTAGGTAAGGTTTTTCGCGTTGCATCGAATTAAACCACATGCTCCACCGCTTGTGCGGGCCCCCGTCAATTCATTTGAGTTTTAACCTTGCGGTCGTACTCCCCAGGCGGTCGACTTAACGCGTTAGCTACGGAAGTTACATCTCAAGGATACAACTTCCAAGTCGACATCGTTTACGGCATGGACTACCAGGGTATCTAATCCTGTTTGCTCCCCATGCTTTCGCACCTGAGCGTCAGTATTCATCCAGAGAGCCGCCTTCGCCACTGATATTCCTCCAGATCTCTACGCATTTCACCGCTACACCTGGAATTCTGCTCTCCTCTATGAAACTCGAGTCTGCCAGTTTCAAATGCAGTTCCTAGGTTGAGCCCAGGGATTTCACATCTGACTTAACAAACCGCCTACGCGCGCTTTACGCCCAGTAATTCCGATTAACGCTTGCACCCTCCGTATTACCGCGGCTGCTGGCACGGAGTTAGCCGGTGCTTCTTCTGTAAGTAACGTCAATCATTGTGATTTTTAGGCACAATGCCTTCTTCCCTACTGAAAGTACTTTACAACCCTAAGGCCTTCTTCATACACGCGGCATAGCTGCATCAGGCTTGCGCCCATTGTGCAATATTCCCCACTGCTGCCTCCCGTAGGAGTCTGGACCGTATCTCAGTTCCAGTGTGGCTGGTCATCCTCTCAGACCAGCTAGGGATCGTAGCCTAGGTGAGCAGTTACCTCACCTACTAGCTAATCCCGTCTGGGTTCATCCGGTGGCATGAGGCTTTATTATTAATAACAAAGTCCCCCACTTTGGTTTTTCAACTTTATGCGGTATTAGCCATCGTTTCCAATGGTTGTCCCCCTCCGCCGGGCAGATCCCCAGATATTACTCACCCGTTCGCCACTTGTCACCTAAAGAGCAAAAAGCTCTTTATTGTTACCGTTCGACTTGCATGTGTTAAGCTTGCCGCCAGCGTTCAATCTGAGCCATGATCAAACTCTTCAATTTGAACTTTTATTAAAATTGTTTCTACAAATTAAATTGTGTAATAAACTCACAAATCTATTTTGATAGATATTTATAACCTGTATTTAAAATATTTTTATGCTAGTATCTACTAATACCTACATAGATTGTCTGATAAATTGTTAAAGAGCAACAACAATGAACATTCTAACTGTCTTATACTTGTTAGTCAAGATTTAATT
>NZ_SZZT01000011.1 GCF_009829945.1 Pantoea sp. SoEX | reverse complement strand
AATATGTTTTTCAGTTCTTTAACAATCTGGAGCAAGTTAAAATTAACTTAATTTATCTATAAGATAGTACATATACATTATTTTTTAATCTAAAATTATGTATAATGATTATTATAATAACTTACAATTTTTATTAAGATGCCTGTGGGTTGTGAGGTTAAGTAATTAAGCGTATACGGTGGATGCCTTGGCAGTCAGAGGCGATGAAGGACGTGCAAATCTGCGAAAAGCGTCGGCAAGGTGATATGAACCATTATAACCGGCGATATCCGAATGGGGAAACCCGATACTCTAGTGTATCATCGTTAAGTAAATTCATAGCTTAACGAAGCAAACCGGGAGAACTGAAACATCTAAGTACCCCGAGGAAAAGAAATCAACCGAGATTCCCTTAGTAGTGGCGAGCGAAAGGGGAATAGCCCAGAGCTATAAATAAATATACATGTTAATAGAATGGTCTGGAAAGTCCAACGATACAGGGTGATAGTCCCGTATATGAAAATATGTAAATTTATATGCTCAAAGAGTAAGACGAGACACGTGATATCTTGTCTGAATATGGGGGGACCATCCTCCAAGGCTAAATACTCCTGACTGACCGATAGTGAACTAGTACCGTGAGGGAAAGGTGAAAAGTACCCCAGTTAGGGGGATGAAATAGTACCTGAAACCGTGTACGTACAAGCAGTAGGAGCATCTATATAATAGATGTGACTGCGTACCTTTTGTATAATGGGTCAGCGACTTATATTCTGTAGCAAGGTTAACTGTATCTAAGGGAGCCGTAGGGAAACCGAGTCTTAACTGGGCGCTTTAGTTGCAGAATATAGACCCGAAACCCGGTGATCTAGCCATGAGCAGGTTGAAGATTGGGTAACACTAATTGGAGGACCGAACCGACTAATGTTGAAAAATTAGCGGATGACTTGTGGCTAGGGGTGAAAGGCCAATCAAACCGGGAGATAGCTGGTTCTCCTCGAAAGCTATTTAGGTAGCGCCTCGTGAATTAATCTTTGGGGGTAGAGCACTGTTTCGGCTAGGGGGCTATCCAAGCTTACTAATCCGATGCAAACTACGAATACCGATGAATGTTATCACGGGAGACACACGGCGGGTGCTAACGTCCGTCGTGGAAAGGGAAACAACCCAGACCGCCAGCTAAGGTCCCTAAATTATGATTAAGTGGAAAACGATGTGGGAAGGCTTAAACAGCCAGGATGTTGGCTTAGAAGCAGCCATCATTTAAAGAAAGCGTAATAGCTCACTGGTCGAGTCAGCCTGCGCGGAAGATGTAACGGGGCTAAATCATATACCGAAGCTGCGGCAATAATATTTTATATTATTGGGTAGAGGAGCGTTCTGTAAATCGCTGAAGGCATATTGTAAAATATGCTGGAGATATCAGAAGTGCGAATGCTGACATAAGTAACGATAAAGCGGGTGAAAAACCCGCTCGCCGAAAGACTAAGGTTTCCTGTCCAACGTTAATCGGGGCAGGGTAAGTCGATCCCTAAGGTGAGGCCGAAAGGCGTAATCGATGGGAAACAGGTTAATATTCCTGTACTTAATATTACTGCGAAGGGGGGACGAAGAAAGCTATATCATCCGAGTGATGGTTATCTCGGTTTAAACGTGTAGATGGATGTTCTAGGCAAATCCGGATCATCATTAACATCAAGGCGTGATGACTAGGTACGTAACAGTACTAAAGTGATAAATGCTACGCTTCCAAGAAAAGCCTCTAAGCTCTAGGTAATATTGAATCGTACTATAAACCGACACAGGTGGTCAGGTAGAGAATACTAAGGCGTTTGAGAGAACTCGGGTGAAGGAACTAGGCAAAATGGTGCCGTAACTTAGGGAGAAGGCACACTAACATATAGGTGAAGAGATTTACTCTTCAAGCCTAAGTTAGTCGAAGATACCAGCTAGCTGCAACTGTTTATTAAAAACACAGCACTGTGCAAACATGAAAATGGAAGTATACGGTGTGACGCCTGCCCGGTGCCGGAAGGTTAATTGATGGGGTTATCCAAATATTGGAAAAGCTCTTGATCGAAGCCCCGGTAAACGGCGGCCGTAACTATAACGGTCCTAAGGTAGCGAAATTCCTTGTCGGGTAAGTTCCGACCTGCACGAATGGCGTAATGATGGCTAGGCTGTCTCCACCCGAGACTCAGTGAAATTGAATTTGCTGTGAAGATGCAGTATACCCGCGGCAAGACGGAAAGACCCCGTGAACCTTTACTATAGCTTGGCACTGAATATTGAATATTTATGTGTAGGATAGGTGGGAGGCTTTGAAGTATAAGCGCTAG
>NZ_SZZT01000001.1 GCF_009829945.1 Pantoea sp. SoEX | reverse complement strand
TTTATGAACTATAGGATTCGTAGCTTTATGAACTATAGGATTCGTAGCTTTATGAACTATAGGAGTTTTCGATAACTTGCTGCTGAAACCATGCCTTATAAAATGTAAAAACTTGCTGATTGTCGAATTTAATACTACTCTCTTAACTTTAACTTTTGATTTATATGTATAAAATAATTTATTCATAAGCACATGAGCAGTATGTTTATTTATCTCTTTAATGATCAAAGGATAATTTTTTTTAAAACTACCAAAATAATGACAGAGAGAATTATTACTATTAACAAATATTGGATGAAAAATACCATCTCCAGGTAATTTAAAACTGGCCTTTACCTTAAATACAAATTGACAATTTAATGGAAATCCGTCATCTCCAAGATGAATAGCAGTACCGTAGTGTTCTAATAAAGGATAATTAAATATCAAAACAGGAAATTTTTTACGATTTTGCAACGTATCTTCCATTATTTTAACACGATTATATAATAATCCTTCATATAGATCACTTAAAATTGGATTATGTTTTTGCTGATTTTCGATAATTATTTCCCTAAATCCTAGTGGTGCATGATAAATACGAAACGATTCCATACTACAACTAGTTACCATCAATATCATTAGTGATATGAATATTTTATTAATTATTTTCCTCATTTTATTTCCCTATTTTAATGAGTAATAAAATTTTAATTAGTAACAAAGTTAATTAGTTTATCTGGTATATATATAACTTTGCGAATAACCAATCCATCAATATATTTTATAATCTTACTGCTTTTAATAGCCATGTTTTGTATTGCTTCTTGTGTAATATTTTTATCTGTAATTAAAATCTTATCTCTTAGTTTTCCATTTATTTGCACCAATATTAAAAAAGAATTATTAATGGTTACAAGTTTATAAGGAATTGGCCAAGATGATTCATCTATATTTCCATGTCCTCCTAAATGTTTCCACAATACATAACAAATATGAGGAGTAAATGGGTAAAGAAGACGTGTCACTACCAATAATATTTCTTGCATTAAAGCTCTATCTTCCTTACTATCTTCATATTTAAAATTATGTATTAATGTATTGACTAATTGCATAATCGCAGAAATAGCTGTATTGAAAGATCTACGACGGTCGATATCATCAGTTACTTTGATGATAGTATTATTTAATTTTTTTAATAATACATTTTGATTATTATTAAGATCAGATAATATTAAAGAATAATTGTTCCCCTTTTGTATATGTTTAAATACTAAAGTCCAAAAACGTTTTAGAAAACGATTTGCTCCAATTATACCAGATTCTTTCCATTGTAATGTCATTTCTACTGGTGCTGCAAACATAATAAACAAACGTAAAGTGTCGGCTCCATATCTATTAATTATATTTTGTGGATCAATTCCATTGTTTTTAGATTTAGACATTTTATTCATGCCGTCATAAACTAGTATATTACCTTTATTATCAATTGCTTCTATAATTTGACCTAATTTATTCCTTTTAATATTAACATTTTGTGGAGATATCCATTCACGTTCACCATTTTTTTTAATATAATAAAAAGAATCAGATAATACCATACCTTGACAAAGAAGTCTTTTTACAGGCTCATCACAGTTTAAAAAACCAGCATCTCGTAATAATTTATGATAGAAACGAAAATACATCAAATGCATTATTGCATGTTCTATGCCGCCTATATATTGATCTACTGGTAGCCAATAATTTGCTGCTGAATAATCTACCATTCCTTTCTTGTAATTAGGACATGTATAACGAACATAATACCATGATGATTCTATAAAAGTATCAAAAGTATCAGTTTCTCTAAAAGCAATTTGATTATCTAATTTTATTCTATTCCATTTTAAATCAGTCTTAAGCGGATTTTTTATTCCATCCATAATAACATTTTCAGGCAATACAACAGGTAGGCATTCATGTGGTACAGGTTTTAGAGTTCCATCTTCTAATGTTACCATAGGAATGGGTGTGCCCCAATAACGTTGACGCGAAATATTCCAATCACGAATACGGTAATGAACTTTTCTTTTACCGATCTTCTTTCCTATTAATGTTTCAGAAATAATCCTAACTGCATTTGTATGATTCAATCCATCAAATTTACCTGAATTAAATAATACACCTTTTTTTATCATGGCTGATTTACTTACATTTGGTTTACTACCATCAATATTTAAAATAACTGGTTTTATAGGTAAATTATATTTAGTAGCAAATTCCCAATCTATTTGATTATGGGCTGGAACTGACATTATAGCGCCTGTACCATAATCTTCTAAAACAAAATTAGATACCCAAACTGGAATTATTTGACCAGTTAAAGGATGAATTGCTAACAAATCTGTCATTATTCCCTTTTTCTGGATTTTTGAAATATCAGCTTCTGCTAGTTTGGTATTACGACATTTTTCGATAAAATTGAAAAGATTAATATTATTTTTTGAATTTTTTAAAACTAAACAATGATTTATTGATAAATTAATATAAGTTACTCCAATAATAGTATCCGGACGTGTAGTATATATTGTTACTTTTTCTTTACTATCAAATATTTCAAAAGTAATTTCAATACCTTCAGATCTACCAATCCAATTACGTTGCATAACTTTAACTTTTTCAGGCCATCCTTTTAAATTTTCTAAATCATTTAGCAACTCTTCTGCATAATCAGTTATTTTCATAAACCACTGCGATATTTCTTTAATTTGTACTTTATTATCACAACGCCAGCAACAACCATCGATTACTTGTTCATTAGCTAATACAGTTTGGTCTTTGTCACACCAATTAACCTTTGCTATTTTTTTATACACAAGACCTTTTTTATAAAGTTTTATAAAAAACAATTGTTCCCAATAATAGTAATCTGGTTTACAAGTAGTTAATTCTCTATTCCAATCATAACCAAATCCCAAAGATTTTAATTGTTTTCTCATATAGAAAATATTTTTATAAGTCCAAACTGAAGGAATTGTGTTATTTTTAATTGCAGCATTTTCTGCTGGTAATCCAAATGCATCCCAACCAATTGGCTGTAATACATTTTTACCAAGCAAACGCTGATATCTAGAAATTACGTCTCCGATAGTATAATTTCTTACATGACCCATATGTATGTTACCAGAAGGATAGGGCAACATAGATAGACAATAATATTTTTCTTTTTTCTTTTGTTCAGTTACATTAAAAGTTTTATTTTTATCCCAAAGATTTTGAACTTTAATTTCGATATCTTTAGGAACATATTCTTTTTGCATGTATAAATGTAATCCTTAATTTAATTATTGAATATCATAATATAATTAAAATTATTATCAAAACAATTTTTTAATAACATTTATTATTGTATCTTAATCTATAAATATTATAAAATATAGGTAAAAAGTAATAATAGTTTCAAATATAATAATAGATTTACGATCGTGCAATCTATTATATTTCAAATTCATTCAGAGCTACTGTTTAATAAATCCTATATTTAGGAATGAGGATATCATATATAAATTGAAATGATATTTTGAATTTTATTATTGGATATTCAATATTTATAAAACTTTCTTAATATTAAGAAACAAATAAAAAATTAAATGTGTATATATAGTGATTAAATATTAATATTACAATAAATTAATTTAAGTAATATCAATTATAACATGTTTTAATTACGGTTAATAAATATATAATATTATAAAAATTTTAACACATTGTTTTGTTTGCTAATAAAATAATATATTCAGTTAATCATTTTTCATTAAATATATTACTATGGAAAATAGAAAAAACCAAACAAGATAATATATGATTACATGAATACTGTTATTTAATAATCTAAATAATAAGGATTAGGATATCCTAGAAGAGACATTATTTTAATTTCAATAGATTCCATTTTTTTAGCTTGATATACTTTATAATGATCATAACCAAGCAAATGTAATGTGCCATGCACTACCATATGTGCTAAATGACATTCAATACTTTTTCCTTGTTCTGCGGCTTCTTTTTGTATAATTGGAAAACAAATCACTAGGTCGCCTAATAAAGATAAATTGATCCAAAGAGGTTTTTCAAAAGAAAATGACAGAATATTAGTTGGTCTTCTTTTTCCTCTATATTTTAAATTAAGATTATAACTTTCTTTTTTATCCACTAAACGTATAGTTATCTGTGCTTGTATTTGAAAATAAAATAATATTGTTTTTACCCATTTTTGAAATTTTAATTTATTAGGTATATCGTTACTTTTATAAATAATCTGTAAATCAATAATACTGTTATTATAAATTAATTTTTTATTTGCTAACATATAATTTTATTATGTAAAGTAATATTTTACTTTATTTTAATTTAAAAATAAAATAAATATAATAATCATTAATATTTTAATTATTGGTATACATTTAATGTAAAGCTGGTATTGTATTATAAATTAATATCATTTTCCACATTTATTAATTTTCCTTTTAAAAAATGAATGTTACTATCTGTAATTTTTACATCAACAAATTTTCCTATATTATTTGATGAACCATTGAATACAACTACACGATTATTTTCAGTTTTGCCTGATATTGATTCATTATCATGTAAAATTTTATCAACTAGGACACGTTGTATCGTTCCGAGCATTTTTTCACTCCATTGTTTTGCTTGTTTATTTATAATATTTTGCAATATATATAATCTATATTTTTTTTCTTCCTCTTTCACTTTATCTGGTAAATAAGTTGCTGGCGTTCCTGGCCTAGGAGAATATAAAAAACTAAAACTCATATCAAAATTTATTTCTGATATAAAATTAATAGTCTGATCGAAATCATATTTAGTTTCTCCAGGAAATCCTACAATAAAATCAGAGCTGATTTGAATATTAGGTCTAGCTTTCGTTAATTTTTCAATTATAGATTTATAATATGATATAGTATGAGATCTTTTCATTAAATTTAATATACGATCAGAACCACTTTGTACAGGTAAGTGTAGAAAACTTGCTAGTTTTGGTGTATCTTTGTATACCTCAATTAAATCATCTTTAAATTCAATTGGATGACTTGTAATAAAACGGATCCTATCAATACCTGTAATTGATGCTACTAAGCGTAATAAATTAGCAAAAGTATAAATTTTCCCACTTTTTTCATCAAACCAACGATAAGCGTTTACATTTTGTCCTAATAAAGTTATTTCCCTTACTCCTTGCGCTGCTAATTCAGAAATTTCTAGTAATATATCAATGCTTGGACGACTTACTTCTTCTCCTCTAGTATATGGAACTATACAAAATGCACAATACTTGTTACAACCTTCCATAATAGAAATATAAGCACTAGGAGAGTGCGATATAGTTTTAGGAAACGATTTAAACTTTTCTAGTTTTGGAAAACTAACATCAACAATTGCATTTTTAGTTTTATAAAATTTGTTAAGCATTTCTGGTAAACGATGAAAAGTTTGTGGTCCAAAAACAATATCCACGTAAGGTGCACGCTCTATAATATATTCACCTTCTTGTGAAGCAACACAACCACCAACTCCAATAATTAAATTGTTGTTATTTTTTTTTAAATGTTTCCATCTACCTAGTTGATGAAAAACTTTTTCTTGAGCTTTTTCTCTAATAGAACATGTATTTAATAGTAAGATATCAGCATTACTAGATTCTTTTGTTATAATACAATTTTGATTTTTCTGAAGTAAATCTACTATTTTAGATGAATCGTACTCATTCATCTGACAACCCCAAGTTTTAATATATACTTTTTTCATTCTATATTTAATTCTTTAAAAATTATATTATTATTTTAATATGATAAACACAATAAGATATTTTTATAATATATGATGTTTCGCTCAATATAATTCTTTCTTAAGGAAGAGATTATGTCATATATAACAAGGCAATGATTTAAAATATACATTATAATTTTTTACATGAAAAATTCATTTTATTAATGTTTTTTAAATGTTATTTAATAATATTAAATAACATAATATTTCAATGTAATAATTATCTATTTTAAATAGCTAGATATTATTAATAAATTTAAAAATATTAAAGAAAGCTGGGGTACCTGGATTTGAACCAGGGAATGCCGGTATCAAAAACCGGTGCCTTACCACTTGGCTATACCCCAATTACATTAATCAATCACATACATAACGTAATGCGGAAGGCGAGACTTGAACTCGCATACCCAAAAGTGCCAGAACCTAAATCTGGTGCGTCTACCTATTTCGCCACTTCCGCAATGAATGGTAGCTACGACGGGAATCGAACCCGTGACCCCAGCGTTATGAGTGCTGTGCTCTGACCGACTAAGCTACGTAGCTACGGTATTGGATCTACGAGACAATTGTATTATGATAATTTAATTATATTCCGTCAACTAGTTTTTTTCTTAAAATATTTTTCTATATGTTTCTTAATTAAGAATTATTTACATTTAATATGTATTTTTCTATTCTAAGATCATAGTCATATATTTTATTTGCTAGATTAACGTTAGTTTCTAATATCAAGGAATATTACATCTAAAAAAACATTTACTCCCTTTTCTAGTATAACATAGCTTTATTAACACACAAACAATTGAATATATTCAAAGGTAATAAATTACGAATATTTGCTTCATAAAATTATTTAGTAATAGGAGTTTTATTGAAGAGAAGATAAACACAAAATATTTCATCATCAACCTGATGAATATCATTTTGATTACTATAAATCTAATTTTATGCGATATCAAATACATCGGTATTTTAAGTCATTACTGTATTAACATTTAACACCATATGTTTACGAGATGATAAAAATCAAATTTCTAAATATAGATAACTTTTAATTTTAAACAACAAGAAAGTTTAATATTTTTCAATATATATTTTTGTTTAATTCTATTTATAATAATAGTTATTATAAATAGAATTAAATTATATTATAATATTCTATGGTACATCATCACATTAATTTATTAAAAATTAGTTATATTATTTTTAACATTTTCTTATTTGACACGAATAGGTGTAAAATAAAGACATATCTTATTTTTAATATTAAATAAATCAATTAAGTAGTAAATTTATTTTTTAATCTTGATAAAGAACAAAAATAGCTAACCAACAATCAGAATTGTCGTGAAATTAGTAATTATTTTCAATATTATTACTTAATTTATGATGATTATAAATTTCACCATTTACAGATAATATATTAATTTTATTATAATTTATATAGGTTCATTGCCATATTTTCAATTATTGATAAACGGTTTTGTACTAAAATTATTTTGGATCAAAATATTTCATTGTTTTATTGCGCATTTCATTTAAATTTTTTTATAATCCAATATTCTAGATATTGAAAATATAAATTATTTCTGATTTTTTACATTAAAATATGTTATTGTTAATAAGTAATATATTTTATACACATTATTTTTTAGATATTACACAATAATATATAAAAATTATATTTTTTTAATTTATATAATACTTTACCTATATATTAAAAAATTAAAAATTATTTATATTATTCTAACTAATTTAGTTAATAAATTTCATTATACAATAATTTATCTTACATATGAAATTAATTATTATAACAAATTTTTATCAAGCTAAATTTATAATTAAGATTTCATTTTTTTAAGGACAAGAAGTAATTAAAATGAAAAAACAGAAACACAAATACACTAATTTCATTCGTCAAATTATAGATAAGGATTTATCACTAGGTAAATATGACAATATATGTACTCGTTTTCCACCAGAACCAAATGGTTATCTTCATATTGGTCATGCAAAAGCTATATGTTTAAATTTTGGGATAGCAAAAGATTATAATGGTACTTGCAATTTACGTTTTGATGATACTAATCCAGTAAATGAAAGTAATTATTTTATTGAATCCATAAAGAAAGATATACTATGGTTGGGTTTTAATTGGAATAAAAATGTTTGCTATACATCAGATTATTTTAATGTAATATATGAATATGCAATTGAACTTATCAAAAAAGGATTAGCATATGTAGATGAATTAACAACACAAGAAATAAAAGATTATCGGGGAATATGGAACAAACCAGGAAAAAATAGTCCTTATCGTTATAGAACAGTAGAAGAAAATTTATTGTTATTCGATAATATGCGTAAAGGTTATTTTAAAGAAGGTAAGGCGTGTTTGCGTGCTAAAATTGATATGTCTTCTAATTTTATAGTAATGCGAGATCCAGTATTATATAGAATTAAATTTTTTGAACATCATCAGACTAAAAATAATTGGTGTATTTATCCTATGTATGACTTTGCTCATTGTATATCTGATGCTTTAGAAGGTATTACACATTCTTTATGTACGTTAGAATTTTTAGATAATCGTAGGCTTTATGATTGGATATTAAGCAATATTTCCATTGCAACACGTCCTAACCAATATGAATATTCTAGGTTAAATTTGGAATATTCAGTGCTATCAAAGCGAAAATTAAGTCAATTAGTAATTAAAAAATATGTTGAAGGTTGGGACGATCCTCGCATGCCAACTATTTCTGGATTACGTCGTCGCGGTTACACTCCATCTGCAATTCGTGAATTTTGTTGTCGAGTA
Source organism: Pantoea sp. SoEX (assembly GCF_009829945.1). GTDB lineage: Bacteria > Pseudomonadota > Gammaproteobacteria > Enterobacterales > Enterobacteriaceae > Pantoea_C. The sequence continues at coordinate 332,582 of NZ_SZZT01000001.1, read as the reverse complement.
GGAGTAACAAAACAACAAAATCTTATTGAAATAAATTTATTAGAATCATGTATTCGTGATGATCTTAATAAAAATGCACCTCGTGCTATGGCAGTATTGAACCCAATAAAATTAATTATCCAGAATTTACCATCATCTTTTGAAAAAGATATTGTGATGAAAAATCATCCTAGTAATATAGACATGAATACTCGTATAGTAAAATTTAGTAATCAAATTTGGATAGATAGAGCTGATTTCCGTGAAAAACCTGACAAAAATTATAAACGTTTAGTTCTTGGGAAAGAAGTACGTTTACGTAATGCATGTGTTATTAAATCAAATTTTGTAACTAAAAACAAAAAAGGAGAAATTACTTGCATATATTGTACTTGTGACTTAAATAGTCTAAATGAATTAAACATAACTAATTGTAAAACCAAAGGAATTGGTATAATTCATTGGATATCAATATTACATTCCATACCTGCAGAATTCCATTTATATAACAATTTATTTAATATAAAAAATCCAGAGATAGAAGAGAATTTTCTTGATAAAATAAATCATGAATCATTACAGATCAAATATGGATACGTAGAAAAAAGCCTTCAAAATGCACCATCTACCAAACCATATCAATTTGAAAGAGAAGGATATTTTTGTGTGGACCACACTCACTCTAATAAAGAGCATTTAGTATTTAATCGCATTGTTAGTTTACGTGATAATTATACAGAATTAAAAGATTAAAATTTGTCATTTAACATATCTTTAAGTTATTAATATCTAAATGTTATAAATTTTTAATAAAAATTTATATTTTTTTAATTTTACATTCATTTAAAATTTGTGTGACCCATTTATGTACTCGTTCTTTAGTAAGATCTGGTTGGCGATCTTCGTCAATTGTTAATCCTAAAAAGATTTTTTCATTTAAGAGAGCTTTTGAAGCTTCAAATTGATAACCTTCATTGGACCAATGTCCTATAATTTTTGCATTATTAGATGATACAATATTATGTATAATTCCTATAGCATCACAAAAATATTCTGTATAATCTTCCTGATCTCCACAACCAAATAATCCTACCATTTTATTTTTAAAATTTATCTCTTTTAATGTCGGAATAAAATCATCCCAATCACATTGAACTTCTCCATAATACCAAGTAGGACTTCCTATTAAAATAATATCAAACATTTCTATGTCTTCTTTACTACTTTTAGCTATATCAAAAATTTTTGATATATTATTACCTATTTTTTTTTGTATCATTTTGGCAATATTTTCAGTATTACCGGTATCACTACCAAAAAAAATTCCTATATCAGCCATAAATAGAAAATCCTTTGTTAAAAATACTAAATTATTAATGTATATAAATATAGAAACACTTTCATATTAAAATTATCTTATCATTAAGAAAATTAATTATTTTAAGCATATTAATTTTTAAATATCATTTAAACAATGTAAGTTATTGGTTATGTTATCATAATTGCAAAATTTGTATTACAAATAATAACAATTTACTAGTGATTATTAAAATAATTTTAGTATTAATTTGTAAATAAATTGAAAAAATTCAAAAATATTGAAATTATTTCAAAAAATAACCAAAGTTTATGTTTTTAAAAAATAAAATGTTTAATTAACGATAATTAAGTGATTATACTATACAATAATTGAGCTATTATTGCTACATTAAAAAATAATGTTTAATCAGATAATCTAGAAATGAATTTACGCTCAACATATCCAGTATACAATTGACGAGGTCTAGCAATTTTCATGTTATTATCATGCATTTCTTTCCAATGTGCAATCCAGCCTACAGTACGAGACACAGCAAATATTACTGTAAACATTGATGAAGGAATACCCATTGCTTTTAATATAATACCAGAATAAAAATCTACATTCGGATATAGCTTTCGTTCTATAAAATATGAATCGTTTAATGCAATTTTCTCTAGTTCCATAGCAACTTCTAAAAGATCATTTTTCATACCTAGTTCATTTAGAACTTCATGACAGGTTTCACGCATAACTTTTGCACGAGGATCATAGTTTTTATATACACGATGACCAAAACCCATAAGACGAAAAGAATCTTTTTTATCTTTTGCACGTTTTATAAATTTTGTTATAGAATCAACTTTATTAATTTCCTCTAGCATATTTAAACAAGCTTCATTAGCTCCACCATGTGCAGGACCCCAAAGAGAAGCTATACCTGCGGCTATACAAGCAAAAGGATTAGCTCCAGAAGATCCTGCAGTACGAACAGTAGAGGTAGATGCATTTTGTTCATGATCAGCATGTAATATTAGTATGCGATCCATAGCTCTTTCTAAAATAGGATTTATCTCATAAACTTCACATGGAGTAGCAAACATCATATGTAAAAAATTACCAGCATAAGAAATATCATTACGTGGATAAATAAATGGTTGACCAATAGAATATTTATAACACATAGCTGCTACTGTTGGCATTTTAGATAATAAACGAAAAGCTGCAATTTCTCGATGTCGTTCTATGTTTACATTAAGTGAATCGTGATAAAATGCTGCTAATGCCCCTGTAACACCACACATGACAGCCATTGGATGAGAATCTCTACGGAAGCCATTTAATAATCTAGTAATTTGTTCATGAATCATTGTATGACGTATCACGATTTTACGAAATTTTTCGAACTGTTGTTTTGTAGGAGCTTCACCATTTAGGAGAATATAACAAACCTCTAAGTAGTTAGATTGTGTAGCTAATTGATTGATAGGAAAACCCCTATGTAGTAAAATACCCCTATTTCCATCAATAAAAGTAATTTTAGATTCACAAGATGCAGTAGAAGTAAATCCAGGATCAAATGTTAGTAATCCTTTAGAGTTTATATTTCTTATATCAATTACTTTTTGACCTGAAGTATCTTTTAATATACTTAATTTAATTGTTGTATTATTTTGTAAAGTGAGTGTTATTGTTTCATCGGTCATGTACTATAAAATCCATATTAATTTTATCGTAATATTTAATTTAGATTAAATAACAATTAATTGCCAGTATTGTTTTATTTTATAATAATTAAATTCTTATGAATAAGAATTATACGATTAAGTTGTCAAAAATTATAAAAAACTGTAGAATTAAATTCTAAAATTTACATATATTAGAAACAATAATTAAATTATTTAATGTTCTAACAGAAATTAATTTAACAAATAATTTAATTTTGAAATTAACATACACCGTAAGTTTTATTAGATAATTATTAACAAGTTATAAAATAAAATATTTCACTTATCATTACCAATATATTAAAATATAAAAATAAAAATTGATAATTATCAATTTTTATTTAAAAATAGTAAAATATTCTTACTTTAAGAATTGTAATCAATATTATGATCCATTTATACTTAGAGTAATTATTTTAATCAATATGACAAACAATTAAATTAATTTATATTAAAATTAACGCCAATAATGAACAAGTCAAGACCTATCAACTTAAAATTATCGACGATTTACTTTCCTATTACAGCCATATCGTCTATATTGCATCGCATTTCTGGTGTAATAATGCTATTTCTTTTTGGCATTTTTTTATGGTTATTAGATTTATCTCTTTCTTCTCAAGAAAATTTTCATTATGTTGAAATACTTTTTGATAATTTTTATTTCAGACTTACTATATGGAGTATTTTAACTGTTTTTATATATCATATAGTTAATGGAATTCGTCATATTTTAATGGATTTCCGATGGTTATCTGAAACATTAAAAACTGGTATTTTTTCATCTTATATAGTATTTGTCATTAGTATTTTATTTTCCATATTATTGGCCGGAGTTTTCATATGGTAAATGACACATCGGCTCTAGGCCGTAATAACGGTATTCGAGATTGGTTAATATTACGTATAGCAGCAATTATCATATTCTTGTATATAATTTATCTTCTTATTTTTTTTACTTATGTAAATCAATTTAATTACTATAATTGGCATAAATTTTTTGAATATATTTCAACTAAAATTTTTACCATGTTATTGTTATTTTCAGTTATATTGCATGCATGGATTGGAATATGGCAAGTATTAACAGATTATGTTAAGTATGTGGTTATGCGTATTATATTACAAACAATTATTATAGTAATATTAGCATCATATGCTATTTATGGATTTGCTATTGTTTGTGGAGGATAAATGAATTTACCAGTTAAAAAATTTGATGCTATTGTGATAGGTGCAGGAGGTGCGGGAATGAGAGCTGCACTTCAAATTACTAAATCAGGGAAAAATTGTGCTTTATTATCGAAAGTTTTTCCTACAAGATCTCATACGGTATCTGCACAAGGTGGTATTACTGTAAGTTTAGGTAACATACATAAAGATAATTGGGAATGGCATATGTATGATACAGTAAAAGGTTCTGACTATATAGGAGATCAGCATGCAATTGAATATATGTGTAAAAATGGTCCACAAGCAATTTTAGAATTAGAGCATATGGGTTTGCCGTTTTCTCGCCTGGAAAGTGGTCGCATTTACCAACGTCCTTTCGGTGGACAATCAAAAAATTTTGGAGAAGAACAAGCATCTCGTACAGCTTCTGCTGCCGATCGTACTGGTCATGCTTTATTACATACTTTATATCAACAAAATTTGAAAAATAAAACAAATATTTTTTCGGAATGGTACGTAATAGATTTAGTAAAAAATATAGATAATGCTATTGTTGGGTGTATTGCCATTAAAATTGAAACCGGTGAGACTGTTTATTTTCAAGCTAAAGCAACTATATTAGCCACTGGTGGTGCTGGAAGAATATTTCAATCTACAACAAATGCGCATATTAACACCGGAGACGGTATTGGTATGGTATTACGTCTAGGATTTCCTGTACAAGATATGGAAATGTGGCAATTTCATCCGACTGGAATAGCAGGATCTGGAGTTTTAGTAACAGAAGGGTGTCGTGGAGAAGGTGGATATCTACTAAACAAGCATAATGAACGCTTTATGGAACGTTATGCTCCAAATGCTAAAGATTTAGCTAGTCGTGACGTAGTTTCAAGGTCAATTATGATAGAAATTCGTGAAGGTCGTGGTTTCAATGGACCTCTTGGTCCTCATGTTCAATTGAAGCTTGATCATTTAGGGGAAAAAATTCTTGGTTCTCAGTTACCAGGTATTCTTGAATTATCTCGTACTTTTGCTAATATTGATCCTACAAAAACTCCAATTCCTGTAATACCCACATGTCATTATATGATGGGCGGCATTCCTACTAAAATAACTGGTCAAGTTATAAGAATTGACGAAAATGGTGAGGATATAGTTGTTCCGGGTTTATTTGCAGTTGGTGAAGTTGCCTGTGTATCTGTACACGGAGCTAATCGTCTTGGAGGTAATTCATTACTAGATTTAGTAGTATTCGGACGAGCAGTTGGTTTATGCTTAACTAAAAGTATAGAGGAACAAGGAGAACTGCGAAATCCTTCTAGGGAAGATATTAACTTTGCAATGATGCGTTTGAATTATTGGGAAAAAAATACAGAAGGAGAAAATCCAACTAATATTCGTAAAGAATTACAACATTGTATGCAAAATAACTTTTCTGTTTTCAGAGAGGGAAAATCGATGAAAAAAGGCATCCATGAGTTAAAAATTATTAGAGAAAAATTAAAGTCTGTTAAATTAGATGATCGTTCTAAGGAATTCAATACACAACGTATAGAGTGTTTTGAACTAGATAACTTAATGGAGACAGCATATGCAACAGCATTAGCAGCATATTACCGGACTGAAAGTAGAGGAGCACATAATCGTTTTGATTTTCCCAAAAGAGATGATAAAAATTGGTTATGTCACAGTATTTACTTACCAAATACCGAAAGTATGACTACTCGTAAAGTTAATATGTCACCTAAATTTCGTGATTTTTTCCCTCCAAAGGCACGTACTTATTAAATTGAGTAAAGATACCCATGAAACTTTGGTTTTCAATTTATCGATATAATAGAGAAATTAATGATAAACCATATATGCAAGATTATTTTCTTGATATCGAAGAGAATCAAGACATAATGGTATTGGATGCTTTAATTTCTTTAAAAGAAGAAAAGGATCCAACATTATCATTTCGTCGTTCATGTAGAGAAGGAGTTTGTGGTTCTGATGGTATGAACATGAACGGTAAAAATGGACTAGCTTGCATAACTCCAATATCAAAATTAAAAAATAAAAAACAAAAAATAATTATACGTCCCTTGCCAGGATTACCAGTTATACGTGATTTAGTTGTAGATATGGATCAGTTTTATTTTCAGTATGAAAAAATTAAGCCTTTCTTATTACATAATAAAGAAGATAATCCTGTAAACGAATATATTCAGTCACCAGCTCAACGTGAATTATTAGATGGATTGTATGAATGCATTCTTTGTGGTTGTTGTTCTACTGCATGTCCTTCTTTCTGGTGGAATCCAGATAAATTTATTGGTCCAGCCGGATTATTAACACTTTATCGTTTTTTAGCTGATAACAGAGATACTGAAACAAATAGTCGTCTTAAAAATTTATGTAATTCTTTTAGTGTTTTTCGTTGCCATAATATAATGAATTGTGTCAGCGTTTGCCCAAAAGGACTAAATCCAACAAGAGCTATTAATAAAATTAAATTAATGTTATTAAAAAAATAAAAATTAGTAATATTTATTGTAAATAATTTTATTATTTTTTGTATAATTTAATTTCTTCTTTAAAATTATTATAAATGACCTCCAAAATAATGATATTAAAAAAGCTACAATACTCAAATGCTTTTATTAACATCATAATTAAAATTTAAGAGATTATAATGCAAAATAGAGCGGTAAAATCTTGGCTAGAATCTTCATGGTTATTAGGTATGGATCATTACTACCTTGAAAAACTTTATGAAGATTTTTTAAAAAATCCTAGTTCTATTGATATAGAATGGAAATCAATATTTCAAAAATTAGTAAATTTAGAGAATGAATCAGAACAATTCCATTCTAATGTACGTGAATATTTTCGTTATGTATCAACCGATAAAAGTCGTTTTATTTCTGTCGTTCCTAAAAGGAATAATTATCAATACTTAAAAGTAATGGGATTAATTAATGCTTTTCGCATGTATGGTCATAAACATGCGAATTTAGATCCATTAGAATTATGGGAGAAAGATGTAATAAATGATCTTAATCCTTATTTTCATGAATTAACTGAAGATAATTTTAAGGATAGTTTTAATGTACATTATGGCGGATCATTAGAACACATAAAATTATCTAATTTAATTGCAAAATTAAGAAACACATATTGTCGTTCTATCGGTGTAGAATACATGCAAGTTAGTAGTTTAGAAGAAAAACTTTGGATTCAGAAATATATTGAAAAAACTCATCACAACAACGAGTTGTTTAGTATAACAGAAAAAAGAGAATTTTTGAAAGATTTAGTTGCATCAGAAGGATTAGAAAAATATCTAGGTGCGAAATTTCCAGGTACCAAAAGGTTCTCTTTAGAAGGTGGTGATGTTTTGATTCCTATGTTGCGTGAAATAATTCGCTATTCAGCTAAAAATGGAACACAAGAAATAGTTTTAGGTATGGCACATAGAGGGCGTCTAAATGTTTTAGTAAATGTATTTGGTAAAAAACCTAAAGATTTGTTTGATGAATTTACTGGTAAATATAAAAAAAATATAGGTTCGGGTGATGTTAAATATCACATGGGGTTTTCCTCTGATATTCAAATAAAAAATAGTTTATTACACTTAGTATTAGCCTTTAATCCATCTCATCTTGAAATTATTAGTCCAGTCATCATGGGTTCAGTACGCGCAAGATTAAATAGATTTTTAATGAAAAATAATAAAAACAAAATATTACCTATTACAATTCATGGTGATGCTTCTGTAAGTGCTCAAGGTGTAGTTCAAGAAACATTAAATATGTCTCAAACTCGAGGATATGAAGTAGGTGGTACGGTTCGTATTGTAATTAACAACCAGATAGGTTTTACTACTTCAAATGTTAAAGATGCACGCTCAACCAAATATTGTACTGATATTGGTAAAATTATATCAGCTCCTATTTTTCATGTTAATGCAGATGATATAGAATCTGTAATATTTGTTACTAGATTAGCTTTAGAATATAGAAATAAATTTGCACGAGATGTATTTATAGACTTAATATGCTATAGACGTCATGGACATAACGAATCTGATGAACCTACAGTTACTCAGCCTGTGATGTATGATAAAATAAAAAAACATCCAACTGTACGTAAAATTTATGCAGATTTTTTAGTAAAAAATAAGGTTATTTCTGAAATAGACCTAAAAGATATGATTACCTCTTATCGTAATGAACTTGAAATAGGTGAATGTGTTGTACCTAATATAGGAAATACTAATTTATGTAATTCAGTATGGTCAAATTATATTGATAACTTAAGCTTTAATGATAATTATAAATATTTTAATAATGTGCAAAATCTTCAAAAATTGGCACGTATTATTAGCTATATTCCCAAAGAAATTAAATTACAAGAAAGAGTATCTAAAATATATAATGATCGAAAAGAAATGGCAGAAGGTAAGAAAGGATTTGATTGGGGTGCAGCAGAAAATCTTGCTTATGCTTATTTGATAAATCAAGGGATTTCAATACGTATTTCAGGAGAAGACTGTAGTAGAGGAACTTTTTTTCATCGTCATGCAATTTTACATAGTCAAACTGACGGATCAACTTATATTCCTTTAAATTACATATCGAGTGAAAAAGGAAAATTTGAAATTTGGGATTCTGTTTTATCAGAAGAAGCTGTTCTTGCATTTGAATATGGATATTCTATAACAGAACCAAGAGTTTTAAACATTTGGGAAGCTCAATTTGGCGACTTTGCAAATGGAGCACAAGTAGTTATTGACCAGTTTATAAGTTCAGGAGAACAAAAATGGGGACGCTTATGTGGACTGGTTATGCTGTTACCGCATGGTTATGAAGGTCAAGGTCCTGAACATTCTTCTGCTCGTCTTGAACGTTATTTACAACTTTGTGCAGAGCATAATATACAAGTTTGTATTCCTTCTACACCAGCACAGATGTATCATATGTTACTTCGTCAAATTATCAGAAAGATACGTCGCCCACTGATTGTTATGTCTCCTAAGTCTTTACTAAGACATCCTTTAGTTAGATCAACATTAGAAGAAATGGCTACTGGAAAATTTAAATTGGTAATTGGTGAACAATTCAACATACATGCAAAAAATATCAAACGTGTGATAATTTGTTCTGGAAAAATTTATTTTGATTTACTTGAACAACGAAATAAAAATCAACAAAAAGAAATAGCTATAGTACGTATTGAACAACTATATCCATTTCCATATGATGAAATCAAGGAAATGTTAATATCTTATTCTCATGTAAAAGATTTTATTTGGTGCCAAGAAGAACCTCTGAATCAAGGTGCATGGTATTTTATACAGCATTATTTTAATGAAGTATTACCTTATAATGCTACATTGCGTTATGCTAGTCGTCCAGCTTCTGCTTCACCAGCAGTAGGTAGTATGTTAGTACATTATAAACAACAACAAGATCTGGTTAATAACGCATTGACTTGAATTAAAGGGAAAAATGATGAGTGTTTTAGAAATTATAGTTCCGGATTTACCTGAATCAGTTATTGATGCTTCAATAGCAACGTGGCATAAAAAACCAGGAGATAAAGTTAATATCGACGAAGTATTAGTAGAAATTGAAACCGATAAAGTAATAATAGAAATTCCGGCAATTGCTGACGGTATATTAGATAATATTTTAGAAGATACAGGTTCAATTGTAAAAGCGCATCAAATTATTGGTTTTTTAAAAAAAGCTACTGATTCTAACAATAATATTGATAAATTTAATAATCAGGGAAAAAATAAAGATATTAAAGATAATAAATTAAAATTACAAAAGGAAAAAAACAATACATTAAGTCCATCGGTTCGTAGATTTATAGCGGAACATGATGTAGACATTACAGAAATAAAATCTTTTTGCGATAATAACAAACAAATAAAAATTGAAGATGTAAAGAATTACTTAAATGATAAAGAAAAAAATAATGTAACAATTCAAGATAATTCAATTGTTAACCGAATTGAAAAACGTGTTCCAATGACAAGATTGCGTAAACGTATTGCAGAAAGACTGGTAGATGCTAAAAATAATACTGCAATGTTAACAACTTTTAATGAAGTAAACATGTATGAAATAATAAATATTCGTAAAAAGTATGGAGATATTTTTGAAAAAAATCATGGAGTTAGATTAGGTTATATGTCTTTTTATGTTAAAGCTGTTATAGAGGCATTAAAAAAATATCCTGAAATTAATTCTTTTATTGATAATGATGATATTGTTTATCACAATTATTTTGATATTAATATTGCTATATCAACACCAAGAGGATTAGTAACTCCAGTTATTAAAGATGCAGATTGCATGAACATGGCTGATATAGAGAAAAAAATAATAGAATTAGCCACTAAAGGTAGAGATGCGACACTAAAGGTAGAAGATTTGACTGGTGGTAATTTTACCATTACCAACGGAGGAGTTTTTGGATCGTTAATGTCCACTCCTATAGTTAATCCACCACAGAGTGCAATTCTTGGTATACATGCTATTAAAGATAGACCAATGGCGATACATGGAAAAATTATGATATTGCCAATGATGTATATAGCTTTATCATATGATCATCGTTTAATTGATGGTCGTGAATCCATTGGTTACTTAATTAAGGTAAAAGAAGGATTAGAAGATCCAATGCGTTTACTATTAGACGTATAATGTTAATTTTTTAGAAAAAAACATATCATAATCTGATATAAATGGATGTAATAACCATGAACTTACATGAATATCAATCAAAAAATTTACTGGCAAAATATGATATACCTATACCAAAAGGTTTCGTATGTACTAATTTACCCGAAATAAAAGAAGCATGCTGTAAAATTAGCAATAACTCATGGGTGATAAAATGTCAAGTACATTCTGGTGGTCGAGGTAAAGTCGGTGCTGTAAAAACATTAAATAACATTAAAAAAATTGAGAAATTTTTTGAACAATGGCATGGTAAATATCTTATAACTTATCAGACAGACAAAAAAGGACAATTAGTTAATAAATTTTTAATTGAAGAACACACAATCATTGATAAAGAACTTTATTTAAGTGCTACTATTGACCGTGAAACTTGCCGCATAGTTTTTATAGCTTCTATTCAAGGAGGTGTTGAAATAGAAAAAATAGCAAAAAAGATGCCCAATATAATTCATAAAGTGTTAATAGACCCTTTAACTGGACCACAGAACTATCAAGGTAGATTATTAGCTTTTAAATTAGGTTTGACAGGTAAACAAATATCACAGTTTACTAATATATTTCTAAAATTATCAAATATATTTGTTTCTTTAGATCTTATGTTAATTGAAATTAATCCTTTAATAATCAATAATAAAGGGGATTTAATTTGTCTAGATAGTAAATTAATAATTGATGATAATGCTTTATTTCGTCATTCAGAATTGATTGAACTATATGATATTACTCAACAAGATCAAAGAGAAGCATACGCAAGTAAGTTTGAATTAAATTATATCTCACTTGAAGGCAATATCGGTTGTATCGTAAACGGTGCAGGATTAGCTATGGGCACAATGGATATAATTAAATATTATGGCGGTAATCCAGCTAATTTTCTTGATGTTGGCGGTAGCGTGACTAAAGAACGTGTAATTGAAGCTTTTAAAATAATAATATCAGATATGAACATTAAATCTATTCTTATTAACATTTTTGGTGGGATAGTACGTTGTGATTTAATAGCTGATGGTATAATAGATGCAATAAATATTTTAAATATAGAATTACCTATTATTGTACGATTAGAAGGAAATAACGCTGAATTAGCTCATAAAAAGTTAATTAATAGTGGATTAAAAATCATTGTTATAAAAGATTTAGTACAGGCAGTTAAATCTTCTATTAGTTATTCTGCGGAGAACCAAAATGTCTATTCTGATTAATAAATCTACTAGAGTAATCTGTCAAGGTTTTACTGGAAAACAAGGAACTTTCCATTCTAAACAAGCACTCAAGTATGGTACTAAACTGGTTGGTGGAGTAACCCCAGGAAAAGGTGGAACTATACATCTGGGATTACCTGTATTTAACACAGTGTATGAAGCCGTTGAACATACGGGTGCTACCGCTACTGTAATATATGTTCCTGTACAATTTTGTAAAGATAGTATCCTTGAAGCAATAGATTCCGGTATAAAGTTGATTATTACAATTACTGAAGGAATCCCAACTTTAGATATGTTAATAATCAAAAAAAAACTAGATGAATCAGGAATCTGTATGATTGGCCCTAACTGTCCTGGAGTCATTACTCCAAATGAATGCAAAATTGGAATTATGCCAGATTATATTCATAAATCAGGTAATGTTGGTGTAGTATCACGTTCTGGTACTCTAACTTACGAAGCAGTTAAACAGATTAGTGATATTGGATATGGTCAGTCTACTTGTGTTGGCATTGGAGGAGATCCTATTGTTGGTTCTGATTTTGTGGATATATTAAAAATGTTTCAAGATGACTCACAAACAAAAGCAATAGTAATGATTGGAGAAATTGGCGGAGTATCTGAAGAAAAAGCAGCTATTTTTATCAAAAAATATGTTACAAAACCTGTTATAGGATATATAGCTGGAGTAACAGCTCCAAAAGGAAAACGCATGGGACATGCCGGTGCTATTATCTCAGGTGGTAAAGGTACTGCAGATAAGAAAATAGATTTACTTAAATGCGCTGGAGTTAATATTGTATTAAAATTAACAGATATAGGCTTAGCAGTAAAATCTGTTTTATCTTGATATTATAGTAATACATTTCTACAATTTTTAATATATGTATAGTATTTTTACTGTATAATATATTGATTTATTGTAGTATTATTATTTCAATAATGTAATATTTTGCCTAATATAATTTTTGAATACTTTAGTTTATTAATTAAAAAATATTTTAATTAATAAAATGAGCGAAATATGAAAAATACTTTATCTAACACTGAAACTGTATCGTATCCTTTATCAAGTAAATCAGATAAATTAAATAGTGAAGAAAAGGAGTTTTATTTAAATAAAATTAAAAGTCTTCTTAAGTCTCGTAACGCTGTTATAATAGCACATTATTATACTAACCCTGAAATTCAAAAATTAGCAGAAATTACAGGCGGATGTGTTTCTGATTCTCTTGAAATGGCTAGATTTGGCAGAATGTATCCAGCTACCACTCTATTAGTAGCTGGTGTAAGGTTTATGGGAGAAACAGCTAAAATTCTTAGTCCAGAGAAAAATGTATTAATGCCTACTTTAAAAGCAGAATGTTCTTTAGATCTTAGTTGCCCTATTGAAAAATTCAGTGCTTTTTGTGATGACAATCCAGATCGTACTGTAGTAGTTTATGCTAATACTTCAGCAGCAGTAAAAGCTCGTGCTGATTGGGTAGTAACTTCAAGCATTGCTATTAAATTAATTGAGTATCTTAATTTTTTAGGAAAAAAAATTATTTGGGCACCAGATCGTAATTTAGGCAATTATATTAAACAAAAATCTAATGCTGATATAATAAATTGGCAAGGTACTTGTATTGTTCACAATGAATTTAAAGTTAAAGCACTAAAACGGTTAAAGGTTTTATATCCTCATGCTGCTATTGTAGTACATCCAGAATCTCCTCAATCAATAATTGAATTAGCTGATGTTGTTGGATCTACCACTCAGTTAATTAATGCAGTAAAGATTTTACCTCATAAACAAGTAATTGTTGCTACTGATCGTGCTATTTTTTATAAGATGCAACAAGTTGTACCAAATAAAGAATTATTAGAAGCACCTACTGCAGGTGAAGGTGCAACTTGCCGAAGTTGTGCACATTGTCCATGGATGGAAATGAATAATCTTAAAAATATTTCTGACAGCCTTGAATTTGGCGGTTCTAAACACGAAATTAACATTGATCATAAATTAAGAACAGCAGCATTATTACCACTAAATCGTATGTTAAATTTCGCAAAAAAGATAAAATGTCACTTGAAGAATAATATTTGACTTAATAAAAAAATAAACATTAATTTTATATTATAATAAAAAATATCTTAATTTATATAATATTTATTTATAATGCTATCATTATTTCCAAATTCATATATTAATGGTTTAGCTGTTGGAATATTAATATTTAAAATATCTTTTTCGTTTATATTATCTAAATATTTTATTAGTGCTCTTAAAGAATTACCATGCGCAACAATAATAACTTTACTGCCTTTTCTTATTAAAGGTAAAATATTTTTTTCCCAATAAGGAACAACTCTATTAACAGTTGTTTGTAGACTTTCACTTAAAGGTAATTGTTCAGGTTTTAAAAAAGAATATTTTCGGTCATATCCAGAAAATTTGCAATCATAGTTTTTTATTTTTGGTGGAAATATGGTAAAACTGCGTCTCCATTGTTTAACTTGTTCTTCTCCATATTTTTTAGCTGTTTCTATTTTATTTAATCCTTGTAAAGCACCATAATGACGTTCATTAAGATACCAAGATTTTTCTACGGGAAGCCAAGTTTGATCTAGTTCATCCATAATATACCAGAGAGTATGAATAGCTCTTTTCAACATAGAAGTATAAGCAAAATCAAATAAAAAACCCTGATTTTTTAAAATATTAGCTGCTTCTTTAGCTTCTATACGACCTTGATATGATAGATCTATATCTATCCATCCGGTAAAACGATTTTCTTGATTCCATTGACTTTCTCCATGTCTGAGCAAAACTAATTTAGTTGATTTCATATCATTTTCCTTAAATTATATTTTTATTTCAAAACAAAATAGCATTTTTAGTATTAAAAAAATAAAATTATCTAAATTTAGAATAATATTTAATTATTGTAATTTATACATGATCGTTAATATAATTATTTAACTAATAGAACTATATGAAATTTAAAGGATACTCAATTGCTAAAATAACTGATTCAATAAGTTTTTTTAACTCATTCTGTTTGATAATATATGGTGGTACTAAATAAATTAACTTGCCAAAGGGACGAATCCATACACCTTGTTCTACAAAAAATTTTTGCATTGTTGCAATATTTATTGCTTTATAAGTTTCAATAACTCCAATCGCTCCTAATATGCGAATATCTGCTACTTGTTGTAAATTTTTAAGAGGAAGTAAATATTTAAAAAATTGTTTTTCAATATTTTTAACCTGATTAATCCAGTAATTATCTTGTAATATATTTAAGTTTTCTATAGCTGCAGCACAAGCTATTGGATTACCCATGAACGTAGGACCATGCATAAAACAATTAGCGGAACTGTTACTAATAGTATTAGCTATTTCACGTGTAGTAATAGTAGCAGCAAGTGTCATAGTACCGCCCGTAAGTGCTTTCCCTATACACAGAATATCAGGTTCAATATCAGCATACTCAAAAGCAAAAAATTTTCCTGTTCTACCAAACCCAGTAGCAATTTCATCAATAATTAATAAAACTCCATATAAATTACAGTATTCCCGAACTAATTTTAAATATCTAGGATTATAAATGCGCATTCCTCCAGCTCCTTGTACTATAGGTTCAACAATAACTGCTGCTAATTTTTTATGATGTGTTTTTATAAGATAATAAAAATTATTAAAGTCTTTTATCATCCATCTTTCATAAAAACCACATTTTGGTGCTTTAGCAAAATAATGTTTAGTTAAATATCCTTTCCATAATTTATGCATTGAATTATTTGGATCGCATACAGACATTGCAGCAAAAGTATCTCCATGATAACTGTACTGGAGTGCTAAAAATTTTTTCCTATTTTCATTACGTCCTAACCAATACTGTAATGCCATTTTAATAGAAACTTCTACTGATACTGAACCAGAATCACACAAAAATATACATTCTAATGGTAACGGAGTTATATCTACAAGTTTACGACATAGTAAAATAGCTGAAGGATGAGTAATTCCACCGAACATTATATGTGACATTTTTTTTATTTGCTTTTTTATTGCTAGATTAATACGTGGATTATTATATCCATGAATTGCTGCTAGCCAAGATGACATTCCATCAATAAGCATTTTACCATTATTTAATTTTAATTTACAGCCTTCGGCTTTTACTACTTGGTAACATGGCAAAGGTTGTTTGATTGAAGAATAAGGATGCCAAATATGAATACGATCAAAATCACTATCTTTTTTTATTAACATTTTTTTAAAAACCATAATAAAAGAATAATTGTTTTATTATAACTGCATTGACTAATAGATTATAGTTTTTAACTATCGGAGTAAAATATGATACAACGTTGGAATCTTAAACAAGTAGAAGTTCTTTTTAATAAACCATTTATTGAATTAATATTCAAAGCACAACAAATACATCGAAGACACTTTAATCCTCTGATAATACAAATCAGCACTTTATTATCAATCAAAACTGGCAATTGCCCAGAAGATTGTAAATATTGTGCTCAAAGCGCAAGATATAAAACAGGCTTAAAATCTCAAGGTTTGATGATGATAAAAGAAGTATTAGCAAATGCTTCTAAAGCTAAAGCAGCTGGTTCCAATCGTTTTTGTATGGGAGCTGCTTGGAGAAATCCTCATGATCGTGATATGCCTTACTTAGAAGAAATAATCAGGGAGGTAAAAGCTATTGGCATGGAAACTTGTATGACTTTAGGTAATTTAAGTAGTTCACAAGCAAAATCTCTAGCTAAAGCAGGTCTTGATTTTTATAATCATAATTTAGACACTTCACCAGAATTTTATAAAAATATAACTACTACTCGAAATTATCAACAAAGATTAAATACTTTAAATAAAGTTAGTAAAGCAGGAATTAAGATTTGTTGTGGAGGTATATTTGGATTAGGAGAAACAATCAAAGATCGAGCTAGTTTACTGGTTCAATTAGCAAATTTACCAAAACCACCTGAAAGTGTACCTATTAATATGCTAGTAAAAATAAAAGGTACCCCACTAGAAAATAATGATGAGATTGATTCCTTTGAATTTATAAAAACTATTGCCATAACTAGAATTATGCTACCAAAATCGCATATTCGTCTATCAGCTGGTCGTAATCAAATGAGTGAACAAACTCAAGCTATGTGCTTTATGGCAGGGGCTAATTCAATTTTTTATGGTTGTAAACTACTTACAACACCTAATTCTAAAGAAGATAAAGATATTATCTTATTTCGTAAATTAGGTCTTAAAACAGAACATAATTTACATAAATAAAATAATACAAATGTGAAAATATTTCATTATCTAATAAAAATTTTTGTAATGTGGACTTTTAATGAGCTGGAAACAAAGAATCAATAAATATTTATCTACACAACGTCTTACAGATAAATGGCGTAACCGTTGTATTATAGATAAAAGTAGTACTCGTTTACTTAGAAAAGGCAAAAAATTTTACATTGATTTTTCTAGCAACGATTACCTTGGATTAAATCATCATCCTGTAATAATTGAAAGTTGGAATACAGGAATGTCTTTAGCAGGAGTTGGCGCCGGATCTTCTAGTCATATGACTGGTTTTAGTAGTTTTCATGCAGATCTGGAAATGCAACTGGCTGAGTGGTTGGGTTATCCACGTGCTCTATTATTTATTTCTGGTTTTGATGCCAATCAAGCTGCAATTAGTTTGTTAGGTAAAAAAAATGATTATATCATAGCAGATAAACTAATTCATGCCTCATTAATTGATGCTGTAATTAATAGTCCTGCTAAGCTATATCGTTTTAATCATAATAAAATAGAAAGTTTGATTTTTTATTTAAATCGTTATTGTAATGGTGAAAAACTAATATTAACTGAAGGGGTTTTTAGCATGGATGGCGATAAAGCTCCATTAAAAAATATTTACAATCAAGTACAAAAGAGTAACGGTTGGTTATTAGTAGATGATGCTCATGGGATTGGAATTATAGGTGATGAAGGACGTGGCAGCTGTTGGTCTGCAGGTATTAAACCTGAATTATTAATAATATCTTTTAGTAAAGCATTTGGTATTAGTGGAGGTGCTTTATTATGTGAAGATGATATTGCTGATTATTTTTTACAGTTTTCAAAACATTTGATTTATTCAACTTTTATGCCACCAGCTCAGGCATTTGCTTTACAAACTTCTTTAAATTTAGTTAAAGGAGCTGAATATTTACGTTATCGTCTTAATGAAAATATAAAGTATTTTCAACTAGGTATAAAATCTACTTCATGGAAATTAATAGAATCAAATACTGCCATTCAACCATTGATTATAGGTAATAATGATGATGCTAAAGTTTTAGCCATAAAATTGGCTCATGCTGGCTGTTGGGTAAATGTAATAAAACCTCCAACTGTACTGGTAGGTACTACTCGTATACGCATTACTTTATCAGCTATTCATAAATTTGAAGATATAGATATATTGCTGGAGGCTTTATATGACGCAAATCGTTAATAAACAAGCTGTAGCAAAAGCTTTTGACAGAGCGGCAAGCCAGTATGATAGTTATGCATCACTACAACGCCTAAGTGGAAATTTATTATTAAAATTAGCACCTTCTTATTCAGGTAAATTATTGCTTGATGCAGGATGTGGAACTGGATGGTATAGCCGTGTTTGGCGTGATCGTGGTAAGTATGTAATAGCTTTAGATCTATCTATTGAAATGTTAAAGCAAGCTAGAAAGAATAATACTGCAGATTACTATATATCAGGTGATATAGATCATTTACCAATAGCAAATAATACTGTAGATATAATTTGGAGTAATCTAGCTGTACAATGGAGTAATAGTTTAAGCAAAGTGCTTAATAGATTTAATCAAGCATTAAAGCCATATGGATGTATATTATTTTCTACTATTAGTGATGGTTCTTTAAAAGAACTGAATATAGCTTGGTCATATTTAGATGAGTATGATCATGTTAATCAATTTCTTAGCAAAAAAGAAATTTTTAAAATTTGTCATATGCAAAATATAACATGTCAATCACAAATCGTAATTATGCATTTTCCTAATGTATTAACTGCTATGCGATCCCTTAAAGGGATTGGCGCTACACATTTACATAAAGGTCGTAATAGTATTGTATTAACTCGTAATAATCTATATAAATTAGAAAAATATTGGCCACGGGATAAATATGGTTTTCGTCTTAGTTATCATTTAATTTATGGAGCAACTGATTTATGAAATGTTTATTTGTTACTGGTACTGATGCTGAAGTAGGGAAAACTATATCTACTAGCTTGCTACTTCAGCTGGCTAATTCTTATGGATATCGAACGGCTGGATATAAACCAATTGCTTGTGGTTGTAAGATTACACCAGAAGGAATTCGTAATAATGATGCTTTAATATTACAAAAATATAGTAGTTTATCCTTAAATTATTCACAAATAAATCCTTTAACTTTTATTGAAGAAACTTCACCACATATAGTGAGTATTAGAGAAAACAATCCAATATTATTTTCTACTTTATCTAATGGATTATGTGAATTAAAAAAAATAGCTGATTGGATATTTATAGAAGGTGCAGGTGGTTGGTATACTCCTATCTCCAACAATCAAACATATGCAGATTGGGTATATTTGGAAAAAATTCCAGTAATATTAGTAGTTGGAATAAAATTAGGTTGCATTAATCATGCAATGCTTACTATTGATGCAATAAAATACCGAAAATTAAAATTTGCAGGTTGGATAGCTAATACTTTAATTCCTTCATATAAATATTATGATGATTACCTTAGTATTTTAAAAAAAATGTTACCAAAACCTTTTTTAGGTACAATACCTTTTCTTAAATCAGTAAATGAATATGTTATAAATTGTAATGATTATTTAACATTTCCAGAAATTTAATAAAATGTTACTAATAATTTAAATCATCTTAGTAAAGATTTAATTAAATTAATATTTAATGTATGTTAAAATGAAACTGCACTTATAATTTTATTTTTTTAAATAAAAAATGCTATAAATTATTCAATTCAAAATAAATATTTATGTTTTCTAAAATTTCTACATAAATTGTAATTAATAATAAACAACTTATAATATTTTTATATAATGTTAATTAATCATTTTAAATAAGTCAAATATCAATATAATTCTTATAATTTAGCAAATTTATTTTTAAAAATTATAAATATCAGAAGAATATAATTTACTATTTAAAATTTAATGTGCTATGCGATATTGTAGCCTAAATTTATAAAAAACTATATTTATAGCTGTTTTTTATTATTAAATTTTGTAACAAGATTTAATAATGCATTAATAAGTAATTTAATAAAATTATTTTAATAAATTAAAAATGATCGGATTAAATTCATGATTAAAGTATTTTTTTTTGCTCAAATACGTGAACTAATAGGAATTAGTTCCTTTAATGTATTAGAAGAACATAAAAATGTGCGTTCTTTAATTTCAGCACTATCGCAAAAAGGTAGTTATTGGAAAATAGCTCTTGATTCTAATAAAGTATTAGTAGCAGTGAACTACACATTGGTTTCTATAAATCATCAACTTACTGAAGGAGATGAAGTAGCATTTTTTCCACCTGTTACTGGAGGTTAAAATGGAAACTAAAATTAATATTAATAAGCAACCTTTCAATATATCAGAAGAATATTATTGGTTAACTAATTCTTCAGAAGAAGGTGCGATAATAATTTTTGTTGGAAAAGTGCGAAATCATAATTTTGGTGATAAAGTAAAAGAATTAAATTTAGAACATTACCCAGGTATGACTGAAAAAGTTTTGCACAGTATTGTTACTGAAGCACGTAATCGCTGGTTTTTACAACGTATTAGAATTATTCATCGTTTTGGCAAATTAATTCCTGGTAATGAAATTGTTTTAATTGGCATTAATAGTATTCACCGTAGTGAAGCTTTTACTGCTGCAGAATTTATTATAGATCATATAAAAACTCGTGCATTATTTTGGAAAAATGAAACAACTATTTTTGGTAATCGTTGGGTTAATGTACGTAACAGTGATTATGATGCATTAATTCGTTGGAATTAGATATACTATAAAATAAAAATATAAAAAATTAGTATGCCTATTTTACTATGGGTAGTGTTGTTCTTGATTTTAATATAATAAATAGTTATTATTTTATAATAAAATTTTATTTTACATCAAATTTTATTGTAATAATTACTCTTTTTATATAAAAATAAAATTATATGAATATAAAGTAATATGATTGATCTTAGTATTTTATAAACAGGAGTTAAATAACATGATGTTTTAGTTAATAAATTATTTTATCTATTAATAAAAAATATAATTTTAATAACTAATTGTTATTATTAGTTATTGTTGTAAAAATAATTTTTTATGAAAAGTAAATTCTGCTTAACATTTATGGTTTTGGTTTTATTGAAAGAGGTATGAATCATGAATCGATATTCACAAAGTGATTCAATTGCACAGCATGCGTCAAGAGAACTACATAATTATTATATTACTCAAGTATATGGTTGGATGACTTGTGGTTTAATACTAACATCTTTTGTAGCTTGGTTAGCTTCTCTAAATCCTGTATTAACAGATTGTATATTTAATAATAGAAATGTTTTTTTTTCATTAATTACTATACAGTTGTTTTTATCAATTTTTATTTCTAGTTTTTTTAATATCTTTAGTAGTTTAATAACTACTGGAATGTTCATGTTTTATTCTATGTTAACTGGATTAGTAATGTCACATATTTTTTTGATCTTTACTAATTCTTCTATTGCTACTACTTTTTGCATAACATCTATAATGTTCGGCTGTATGAGTATTTATGGTTATACTACAAAGCGAGACTTAAGTCATTTTAATAATATATTAATTATGGGTTTAATTGGTGTCTTAATATCTTCAATAATAAATTTTATATTAAAAAGTTCATTGTTAATGTGGTTTTTAACATATATAAGCATCTTATTATTTGTTTTCTTAACAGCGTCAGATACTCAAAAACTAAAAATGATTAGTAACAAAATAGATATTAATGATGATAACAATTTACGTCGTGCTTCAATACTAGGAGCTTTTATTTTGTATTTAGATTTTATTAATCTATTTACTTTATTACTTAGAATTGGCGGTGATCGCAATAAATAATGATTTTCACTCCTTATCTCCTTTATCTCCTTTATTAAAATAATGGAGAGAGGGAGATAATATTATATCAAGAAAAATTAAATATCTCAAAATTAATTAAAAAATTCAGTATGTTATATTTATTATTTTATATATGCTGGATTGCTTTTCATTTTTTATTTTTTTTATAAAAAATAAAATAAGTAGTATAACTTATTAATGATATCAATACTATAATAATGAATAACCATAATATTAGCTTTATATGATAATGAATTTTATATAACCAAGGAATAACAACACTGCCAGCATAAAATCCTATAGTTACAAAAATAAATGACCATATAGCTGCTCCTACTACATTTAAAACAAAAAACTTCATTGAATTTAATCTACTAGCACCTATGATAATAGGACCTATAAGCCGAAAACCATACATAAATCTAACACCTATAACAAATAAAATAGGTTGGTTTTTAATTAATCTCCTAGCTTTAATTACTTTATTTTTATATCTTTTAAATTTTTGTAATATCTTTGTTCCATATTTACGTCCTATCCAATAAAGTAATTGATCTCCTAGTATACCGCCAGCCATAGTTGCTAATATAACTCCAGTAAAATTCAATAATCCCTCATGTATTGTTATTCCACCAATTAATGTAAAAGTTTCTCCTTCTGCAATGGACCCAATAAAAAGTGCTAAGTATCCATATTGACTTATTAATTCGCTAATATTCAAGTGCAAAACCAGACTTCTCCTTTAGCAAAAAATTATTTGGGCAAGTAATTCATACTATATGCAGATTACATATTATTTTTTTATTTAATAAGATGGGTTTACTATTTAATTAGTGAAAATGTAATTTTCGATATAATAGATTATTTTGTAAATAAATATCTTCACTTAATAAGAATATTAACTTCATTATTCTTATTCAAATCAGAATAAATTATTCACCAAAAAATAGATTATTGTAATGTACCAATGATAATAATGTTATTTTTGTAAAACATTTACATTGATAATTTTTTACAATTTATTTTAACTACCATTAAATCACCTAACTAAGATATTTTGCGTATTTACATAATATTATTCTCTTTAATAGCTATTTTTAATTTTAAAAATATAAATATCAAAAAAAGATATTTTAGTATCATTTTTTATTTATAATTATAAACAGTTGTGCAAAACATGCAATTATAGATAATTAATTATCGTATATTTGTTATATTATGTTTTAAATTTAAAAACATATGTTTTATTAAGATAATTAATCTAGGTTAATACAAATTTTATTAGTTGAAGGTTAAAATGAGATTTTTTTAATAAATTTATTTTGTTAAATCAAATAATTATTTGATTTATTAATCATTAATAAAAAATAAAATAATTTTAGATAATTATCTGTAATAGGAATATGATTTTTTTAAAGATCTAAATATTGTTTAGTAATCATTAAAAAATAAGATTTCACTTTCTATTAATGTGATTAATATATGAATATTTATATATAACAAACAATACATATCGTGTTATCATATTATTAATTTTGTTAGGAATTCGTTGTACTATATTTTATAGAGTATTTCATGAAGATAAAAAAACATTGCAAACTAATAATTTTAGGATCCGGTCCTGCTGGATATACAGCAGCTATATATGCTGCACGTGCTAATCTCAATCCAGTAGTAATTACTGGCATTAATAGAGGAGGACAATTACTGAATACTAAAGAGGTAGAAAATTGGCCTGGTGATCACTCTGACTTGACAGGTCCACTATTAATGGAACGTATGTACCAGCATGCTAAAAAATTTAATACAGAAATTATTTTCGATCATATTGACAATGTAGATTTACATAAAAAACCTTTTTATTTAATAGGAAATAACGATTACACATGTGATGCTTTGATAATTGCAACTGGAGCATCTGTTAAGCAAATTGGTTTAAAATCAGAAGAAAAATTCAAAGGGAAAGGCGTATCATATTGTGCAACATGTGACGGATTTTTTTATAAAAATCAAAAAGTAGCAGTAATTGGGGGTGGAAATACTGCTGTAGAAGAATCGTTATATTTATCTAATATAGTTGCTGAAGTACATTTAATTCATCGCCGCAATACGTTTAATGCCGAAAAAATCTTAATTGATCGGTTAATGATAAAAATAAAGGAAGGTAAGATTTTTCTACATATGAATCATATAGTAGAAGAAATTACAGGTAATAAAACAGAAGTTACTGGATTACGATTGGTTTCTAATTTAGATGCTATAAAAAAAGATAAAATTTTAGATGTACAAGGAGTTTTTATTGCAATTGGTAATTTTCCAAATACTAGTTTTTTAAATAATCAGTTAGAATTAGAAAATGGATATATAAAAGTCCAATCAGGAAGACACGGTAATTCAACTAAGACTAGTATTGCAGGAGTATTTGCTGCTGGAGATGTTACAGATAGTATTTACCGCCAAGCAATAACTTCAGCTAGTACTGGATGTATGGCTGCACTTGATGTTGAAAAATATTTAGATTGTTTATCAAAATAATAAACATTATTATTTAATAATTTAATTGTATTAATTTATATTACAGGTAATAAAAAATTAATAATACTAAATTTAGGAGACATAATGGTAAAAGAAGATAATATTGAAATGCAAGGTACTGTATTAGACACTTTACCTAATACAATGTTTCGAGTAGAACTGGAGAATGGACACATAATAACTGCTCATATTTCTGGTAAAATGAGAAAGAATTATATTAGAATATTAACAGGAGATAAGGTAACTGTCGAACTAACTCCATATGATTTGAGTAAAGGAAGAATCACATTTCGTAGTCGTTAGTGATTATATAATAAATGAAATAATAAAAATTTTTATTACATTATTGTATTTTTATTCCTTTTTTCAATTAGATCAATTATTTTGCTAGCAATATCTAGCTTACTTATTGTCTCTATTCCCTCTAAACCAGGAGAAATATTAATTTCTGTAATTAAAGGTCCTCTATTAGATCTTATAATATCAACTCCTATTACTTCTAAATTTAATATATTAGCTGCTTTGACTGCTATCATACGTTCTTTTTCTGTGATATCAACTGGATAAGCTTTTCCTCCTCTATGTAAATTAGAACGAAAATCACCTATCTTAGATTTTCGTTCTATAGCAGCTACTACCTGATTATTAATAACTAAGCAACGAATATCACAACATTCCGCTTCTTTAATGAATTCTTGTACTAAAATGTTGGCATTCATAACACGAAATGCATCTATTATACTTTCTGCTGCTCTATATGTTTCAGCTATTACTACTCCAATTCCTTGAGATCCTTCTACTAATTTTATTATTAATGGCACACCACCAACTAAATTTATTAAGTTTGTAGTTTTTTGATACCAAGAAACAAAACTAGTTACTGGAGTATCTATACCTGCTTCTGACAATAATTGTAATGAACATATTTTATCACGTGCTCTAGATATTGATATAGATTTATTTAAGGAATAACTACCGCAAATTTCAAATTGACGTAATAAATTTAGGCAGTGAAAAGCATTAGATATTCCTAACCGAGGAATAACAGCATCAAAATGACCCAATAATTTACCATTATAATAAATAGAAGGAGAAAGGTGATGAATTTTTATATAACATAATAATGGATCAATAATTTGTACATTATGTCCTCGGTGTTCACCAATTTTAATTAAACGACGACACGAATATAGAGATCTATCTCTAGATAAAATTGCTATTTTCATAGCTTAATTCCCTAAATTATTTTTTTAATATATTGCCCAACCTTGTTCTCTTAGGTATTTAAGCATAAATGGTCTCATTTCTTGAATAATTAATCTCTGTACCAATTTATTCCAAGTTTCATCTTTGCGTTTATTCATTTTGCGATCTTGATAATAATTTTTAATTTTTGTATTATATTTTTTAAGAGCCATTTGATCTAAAGAAGTACTATAATAATTTTCATGAATAATCATTTCTATTGGTATGCGAGGTTTGATTTCAGGTAAATATTTTGGATAACCTAGACAAAATCCAAATAACGGTAATACAAATTTTGGTAAATGTAATAACTTTATAAGTTTATTGATATCATTACGAATACCTCCGATAAAAACTCCACCTAAATTCATTGATTCTGCAGCTATTATTGCATTTTGTGCCATCATCGCTGTGTCAATACAACCAATAATAAGTTGCTCAATATAACCGAGTTTAGCATTATTACAAATTTGTAAATGTTTATTAAAATCAGCACAAAATATCCAAAATTCAGTAGATTCTATTATCCATCTTTGATTTCCAGATATACTTGCAATTTCAGAACGTAATGATTTTTCTGTAATTCTTATAATAGAAGAACATTGTAAAAAACTAGAAGTAGAAGCTGACTGAGCTGAAGAGATTATTTCATTAATCTGTTGCTTGCTAATACTTTTATCAGTAAAACTACGAATAGAACGATGATTACAAATTAAATTAATAATTGAGTTCATCTAATCTCCATAAAATCACAATATTTAAAATATTTTGTGTTTGTCCATATATATAAATTACATAAAATTTACTTACTTGATCAATTAACAATCCTTAACATATTATTAAAGATATTAATTAATATCTTATGAAAAAATATATAAAACTAATACATAGTTATTTAATAAAAACAATTACTAAAGTGAAATACCAAGCCAATAAGTAATTTTTACTATTACAAAATCAATAAATCTGCTAAAAAAATTTCCTTTTTTTACCTCATCAAGTGCTACTAATGGACAATGTTCTACATATTTACCATCAATTTTGAAATCAACCATTCCAATTACTTGATCCCTTTTCAAGGGAGCATCTAAACGATTTGTATTGATATTAAAATGTATTTTGATATCTTTGTTTTGACCTTTTAATATCGTTAATGATATATCTCTATTTACACCAATGTTAACTTTTTTAATATTACCAAACCATACTCTTTGTTGTGTAAAAGGTATATTAGCTTTAATAGGGATCACAGTCTCAAAAAAATTAAAACCCCACATTAATAATCTTTCACTATCTCTAAAACGAATAGGATCATTAGGAGCACCTAATACTACTGAAATTAAACGAGTATTATTGTCTACTGCAGAAGCTACTAGGTTATTTCCAGCTCCTACTGTATGTCCAGTTTTAATTCCATCTACTTTTAAAACATTACTCCATAATAATTTATTTCTATTCATTTGCGTGATATTATTATAAGTAAATTCTTTTTCTTTATTCAATTCGTACTCTTTAGGAACATCACGAATTAATGCTTGCCCAATTATAGCCATATCGTGAGCAGTACTATATTGTCCTTCGGAATCTAGACCATGCACTGTCATGAAATGAGTATTCTTTAATCCTAATATTTTTACATAATAATTCATTAAATCAACAAAAGAATCTTGGCTGCCTTCTATATATTCTGCTAAAGCTATACAAGCATCATTACCAGATTGAATTGCAATGCCTTTATTTAAATTATATACAGATACTTGATCACCTGGTTTAAGAAACATTAATGAAGAACCTTGCAATAATTGGTTACCAGGTGCCCACGCATTCTGACCAACTGTTACTATATCTTCGTATTTTATTTTGCCTTCTTTAATCTTTTGTCCTATGACGTAGCTAGTCATCATTTTAGTCAGGCTAGCTGGATTAAGTTTTTTATCAGAATTAAATTCTGATAATACTTTACCATTAGAATAATCTATAAGAATCCAAGCTTTAGCATTAATTTTAGGAGCTGAAGGTATTTCTTCATTCGCATATATATTCAGAGAAAACATAAGTAAAAAAGAGGATTTTATAATAAGTGATATTATGAGGAAAAAAGTTCTAATATTTATCATATATGTTTTTCAAATTTTTATCTAATCTTTGATTGAAAGATTTTACAAAATTAATTTTAAGTAAATTTAAAATTTACTTCATGTTATTTATTTTTTAATGTTAGTTAATTTTATTAACTTGATAATTATTTTTATAAGTTATAATAGTAAATTTTACAATTGATAAAATTTAAAAACAATAATTTATTTAATTTCAATTTGATATATTTAAATTTTTATTCATTAATAATTACCCTAGATATTATTTGGTAATATAATAATCAATTGTATAGTAATGAAATAAAAATTGATTTATAACTTACTTTAATGTATTAAGTATAGTTTAATTAATTACATTGCTGTAATATCAATTTACATAAATTATGATGTTATAATAATAAAGAATTATAGATTTATGTAATTATTGATAAATATATATTTTGAAATAGATTAAATTTTAAAATATGTGTTAATTGACAATAATTCATTATATTTTAATATAAAAATTTTTATTATATTGTAAATGTCAATAATTAAAAAATTTATTATATATTAAAAAAGTATATTTTATCAGAAAATAATTTTATTATAATAAATATAAAATTATTTTGATACTTATCATGCTAAGTTATAATGAACATTTCTCTTGGAAAGTTAACTTCATTTCAAAATGCTAGAAATATAATGTTATTACAAGCTAAACCAATAAAAGATTATATTCATATACCAATAATAGATGCTTTAGGATATATTACAGCAGAATCATTAATATCACCTGTTAATTTACCTTCATTTGATAGTGCTGCTATGGATGGATATGCAATCAGATTTGATGATATTAAGACTAATCATATATTAAAAATTAGTGGAGATTCATTAGCAGGTAAACCATTTGCTGGATCTTGGGCTCTTGGTAGCACAATACGTATTATGACTGGAGCAAAAATACCACAATCTTGTGAAGCAGTAGTAAAACAAGAAGATACAAAAATAAGTGATAGTAATATAGTTGTTAATAATTCTATTACTTTAGGACAGAATATTAGATTAACTGGTGAAAACATTAAAATTGGTGATGTGGTAATTAATTCAGGTGTAAAACTTGACATCAAACATTTGCCTTTAATTGCATCACTAGGTATTTTTAAATTAAAAGTATTACGTAAACTTCGTGTTGCAATTTTTTCTACCGGAGATGAGTTAAAAAATATTAGTAAGAAAATAGATTTCCATAACGAATTATATGATATTAATCGTTTTACCATTTCACTCATGTTAAATAGATTGGGATGTGAAGTTATAGATCTTGGTATTATTAGAGATAATATTAGTGATATAAGTTATGCTATTAAACAAGCAGATAGATTATCTGATATAGTAATTACTACAGGCGGTATATCAGTTGGTAAAACCGATTTTGTTAGAATGATTTTAAGAGAGTTAGGTGAAGTTATTTTTTGTAAAGTAGCAATGAAACCTGGCAAACCATTTACATTTGCTCGTTTAAATACAAGTTGGTTTATTGGATTACCTGGCAATCCTGTTTCAGCTGTTGTAACTTTTTATCAGTTAGCACAACATTTCATTTCTAAATGTCAGGGAAAAACATATTGTTCTATATTCAAACATAAATATAAAGTACGTGTTGCTACAAATTTAAAAAAATCTCCAGGTGTTATTGAATTCCAGAGAGGATATTTAGTTAAAAACAATAAAAATGAAATGCAAGTATATAGCACAGGTACACAAGACTCATATTTTTATGGTTCTCTTACAAAAGCTAATTGTTTTATTATATTAGAAAGTGAAAGAAGTAATGTTAAAGCAGGGGAATGGGTGATAGTAGAACCTTTCGATAAATTACTTGAGGAGTAAATATAAAATTACAAATCGAAAAAATGAAATATCACGTTACATTGAACAAATCAAATTAAATAAATTTGGTTTTGAAGGGCAAAAGAAAATAAGATCTGGAAAAATTGCTATAGTTGGGTTAGGTGGATTAGGCTGTACAGCAGCATTGTATATTGTAGCAGCAGGTATAGGAGAAATCACATTAATAGATTTTGATTATGTTATATTATCTAACTTATCACGTCAGATTTTACATCATGATATTGACATCAATACACCTAAAGTTTATTCTGCTGCGCAAGATTTATATAAAATAAATCCATATTGCATAATAAATATAGTAAATGATAAGCTGGAAAAAAATAACATATTAGAAATTATTAAACGACAAAAAGTAATTATTGATTGC
This sequence comes from Pantoea sp. SoEX, assembly GCF_009829945.1. GTDB lineage: Bacteria > Pseudomonadota > Gammaproteobacteria > Enterobacterales > Enterobacteriaceae > Pantoea_C. The sequence goes on along the minus strand of NZ_SZZT01000001.1, from coordinate 302,128 downwards.
AGTGATAATATAAAAACACGTGAACAAATTAATAGTTTATGTTTTAATTATAAAATTCCATTAATTGTTGGTGCTGCTAGTCGAATGGAAGGGTGTCTAAGTACGTTTAATTGGCAAGTTAATAGTCCTTGTTACCAATGTATAAGTAGTTTTTTCAATAGTAATAATGATAATTGTTTACAACAGGGAATAATGTCACCCATTGTTTCTGTAATTGGTGCTATGCAGTCATTAGAAGCAATTAAATTATTGACTAATTATGGAGTTCCACTTACATCAACTTTATTAATTTATGACGGATTTTATCTAGAATTTAATCATATAAAAATAAATAAAAATTCTTGTTGTAAAATATGTAATTGATTATATAATCATGTTTAATAATAAATCATATATTCATTTGTAGTAAATTATTTTAATAAAATTTAGTTTATATAATAAATTTATTTTCTAAAAAAAGAAGCCGAGTCCCATCATAGGGTTCTCAGCTACTACAATTCAGTTATGTTTTTATTTGATTATTAACTAATAATAAGAAAACTTTCTAAATTTTTCCCCGCTTCTATAGCTTTTTTAATGGCTAGTGGTGTTCTTCCTTGACCAGTCCATGATTTTTGAGTTCCGTTTTCATCTGTATAAAAATATTTTGCTGGTCTTGGGATACGTTTGTTTCTTTTTTTATCTACTTCTATTAATCCTAAAAGTTCATTAGGATCAATTCCATCTTCCAATAACATTTTACGATATTTAGATAATTTTTCTTCTTTTTCCCGATTCTGTATTTCTTCTGTTTCTGCTTCTTCACGACGTTCAGTAACTACTACTGTTAATTTTTCTAAAATTTCTTCTAAATCAGCTAATGGAAGCTCACGGGTTTGAACTCGCAATGTACGAATGTTATTTAAAGTTTTAAAGGGATCACTCATAATAATATCCTTAAATTATAAATTAGGAGTGTAATAATTATTTATTAATAATACTAATTTAATTTAGATTACAAATAAATTTTATTCTATAAAAATTATATTTATTTTTTATTAATATATTTTAACAGTAAGTAAATATTATTATTTTTTTATGATATTAAATATCATAAGATACATATCTTAAATTTAATTTTTAAAGAAATAAAAAAGTATTAAATATTTTATATGTTTTAAAACATTAACTTTTAAAATAATTTCAAATCAAAATAGTTAATAAGAAAATTATTTATACTAAATGTTAACATTTTACTATTATTAAAATATTTTCATTAAATTGTTTCTAAATATTTTAGCAGATAATTTATTGTATAATAAATTTCACTTTTTCTTTATATAAAATATATTGTATATCTTTATTTTTTTAATCAGTTTTGTTAATTTATAGATATTTTAATAATTAATAATCTTTTTATAAATAACATATTAATAAGTGGAGATATGATAAATATTATTTATATGAATGGTTTATCTATCAAATATCACAATTACTACTTTTAATAATGGATTAAATTAATATTGTTCTTTAATAAGAACATATTAATTCAAATAACATAATTTAAAATCTGTTATTATCACCTTAATAATAAATTTTTTATCATTATGATCTATTATTTTGTTTGTAATTATCAATAAATATTGAAATATTATTGAATACATTAAACAAAAAATAATATAATCAAGTAATTATTTAGGATTCAAATTAAAAATTTATTTAATATTAAAACATAATCAACAAATTGATTTTTTTATTAATATAATTATAATAACTGATTAAAAATTAATAACATATAAATTACAATAACAATGTTAAATTAATTTAATTTCTCCTTATATTAAAGACGGTTTGTAAATAACCGTCTTTATATAAAAAATAAAGATAAAATTAGAAATTGTAACCTATTCCAGCAGTAAAGGTACTAGTATTACTGTCTCTCATCATGTTTGTTTCATAACTTAAATCAATTACGAAATTTTTTATAGGATTAAATTGAATTCCTAAAATAAATGAAGGACCAAAATCAGCAAATAAAAATTTATTTTTTATTACAACAGTATGTCTACTCTGAAATTTACTATAACCAATCCCTGTACCTCCGTAAATGCTAGACCAGTCATTAAATCTATAAGCAGCACCAGTACAAATTCCATAATACTGACTTTTCATATAAAATTTATCTTTTAATTCATTAGTATCTGTATATAAAAAAGAATTTATCCAACTAACAGAATAAGAATCATTTTCATAACGATATTTTAAATTAATACCATTTGAATCAATAGGCATTTTCTTAGAATTACCATGTGCTACACCACCACTTATTGCAATATGCGCGCTTGCCGTATGCGTATATAAGGAGATAATACAAGCTAATACAAAATAATATGCAAATTTTTTCATAATTAACCTCAAAAAAAATAAAAATATACTTCTATTAACCTAAATATTATAAAAATATATCTATTTTAATTTACTAATATTTATAGGCATTTTTTAGATTGATTTAAGAATAATACACTTAATGTTATATTTTATACGTATCTAAATTATTAGTAATTTCCTATATGATAGCTAATAATTAGTAGTTAAACACTATATTTATATTAAAGAATAGACAGTGAATAAAAAATTAACATTTTTTATTAAGATTATAATTATATGTTATATAATTTAATATATTGTTATAAACAATTAATAATGTTTATTTAAAGATACATTTACAAAATATAATTATAAAAAATGATATAATATATATTAATTTTCTATAAATTTTTATTGATTATTATTTAATAATTAATATTAATTAGTTTAAATTATTTATAAAATTAATATTTATTAAGATATTCATGCAAAACTATAACAATTTGAAATTGTGAGGAAAAATGAATAATATTACATCTAAAAATAATGATGATTTTTTATCTTCTAATTTAATTTATAGTTGTAGTAACATTGATAACAATGAAAAAATCAATATGATTGATAAACTGAATTGTATCTTAGCAAACTTAATTGATTTATCGTTAATTACAAAACAAGCACATTGGAATATAAGGGGAAATAATTTTATAGCAATACATAAAATGTTAGATGATTGCTATTATACAATTATTAAACATCAGGATATTATTGCAGAACGAATTGTACAATTAAATGGCATTGCTCTAGGTACTATACAAGTAATTTATGGTAAAACTTCATTAAAAAATTATCCACTAAATATTGATAAAATACAAAATCATTTACAAGAATTAATTAGACGCTATAATATTGTAATAACAAATAATACAAAAGAAATTGATGATATAAAGGATGTAGTAACAAATGATATCTTGATATCTTTAACTCGTGATTTAGATAAATGTCTTTGGTTAATAGAATCTAATATTGAAAAATGTTAAATTTAAATAAAATTTTTTTATTTACATGTATTTAATTAACCATTATGAAAGATGAAAATTTACTATTAAATTAATTTTAAAAATATATAAAATTAATATTACAGTAAAAATAATTTAACTCAATACATAATAAATGGTAATTACTTTTAGTTAAGAATAGAATATGATTTTAATATATGATAAAATTAGATTTCTTTCTAATTACGTTTATCAATTTAATTTTAATATGTAGGATAGTTATGTTAGATCCGCATCTATTACGTAAGGAACCTTATATTGTTGCAAAAAAATTAATTAAACGAGGATTTGTTTTAGATTTAGATAAAATTGTTTCTCTTGAAAAAAATCGAAAAATTTTACAAATAGAAAATGAAAAATTAAATATACAATACAAAATAAAATCTAAACATATTGGTCAAATAAAAAAAATTGGTAAAAATATAGAGGAATTACGTCAAGAAATAAAACTATTAAAATCTAAATCAGATCATATAAAATCCCAGTTAAATGATTTAGAAAAACAAATACTAGATTTTTCTTTAAGCTTACCTAATTTACCTTCAGAAGAAGTGCCATGTGGTAAAGATTATACCGAAAATGTAATAGTGAATTATTGGGGTACCTTACCTGATTTTGACTTTAGTATCAAAGACCACGTGGAATTAGGCAAAATTAATAAAGGATTGGATTTTTCATCTGCTGCAAAAATCACTGGTACTAGATTTGTTGTAATGCAAGGGAAAATTGCATATTTACATCGTGCTTTGGGACAATTCATGATTGATTTACATATTAATCAACATAAATATTTAGAAACATATGTTCCATATTTAGTTAATCAAGACAGTTTATTTGGTACAGGACAATTACCAAAATTTAGTGAAGATATATTTCATATAAACATAATTAGAGATAAAAAAGATAAAACAATAATTAAACGTTATTCACTTATACCCACTTCTGAAGTTCCTTTAGTTAATTTTGCAAGAAACAAGATTTTTGTAGAGGATGATTTACCTATTAAACTAACTGCTCACACTCCATGTTTCAGATCTGAAGCAGGTTCTTATGGACGTGATGTACGTGGTTTAATTCGCATGCATCAATTTGATAAAGTAGAATTAATTCAAATAGTTAAACCAGAAAATTCAATGTATGCTTTAGAAGAATTAACTGGACATGCAGAAAAAGTATTACAACTATTAAATTTACCATACCGTAAAGTATTACTATGTGCTGGAGATATGAGTTTTGGAGCAACAAAAACATATGATTTAGAAGTATGGTTCCCCGCACAAAATGCATATAGAGAAATTTCATCTTGTTCAAATATGAGTGATTTTCAATCTCGTAGAATTAAGTCTCGTTACCGTAGTACAGAAAAAAATAAAAAAATTGTATTAACGCATACTTTAAATGGTTCAGCTTTAGCAGTAGGAAGAACATTAGCGGCAATTATGGAAAACTATCAGCAGAAAGATGGTAGTATCATAATACCAAATCTTTTAAAACCATATATGAATAACATACAATCAATATATTAAATAACATTTGCAAATAACATTTAATGTATAGCATATAAAATAATAAGATAAATTTTTATTAAGAATATATTTAATATCTAAAAAATTTAAAATCATTAACATATCTCACACCCAAATAAAAATAATTAATTATTTTTATTTGGGTGTTATATAAACAATTATTAATTAGAAAATAAAAAAATAAATAATTTTCATAAAAAATGTAGAAAGAAATAATGACAAAAGTATATAATTTTAGCGCAGGTCCTGCAATGTTACCAACAGAAGTACTTGATATAGTTAATCAAGAACTTATAAATTGGCAAAATTTAGGGGTTTCTGTAATGGAAATCAGTCATCGTAGCAAGGAATTTATTCAAATGGCTGAAAAAACTATTCAAGATCTCCGTGAACTATTAGAAATTCCAAGTAATTATAAAGTACTATTCTGTCATGGTGGAGCAAGGGCTCATTTTGCTGCAATACCAGCTAATATCTTAGGTTCATACACAAGAGCTGATTATATTAATGGAGGATATTGGGCAAGTAAATCTATTCAAGAAGCCAAAAAATATTGTATACCAAATATAATAGATGTAAAAAAAATATGTAATTTCAAAGAGGAAATTATTCCAATGCGAGATTGGAATATTAATGATAATACAGCATATTTACATTATTGTCCAAACGAAACAATTAATGGTATAGCTATTTATGAGAAACCGAGTTTTGGTAATAAAATAATAGTTGCTGATTTCTCATCTTCAATACTTGCATACCCTATAGATGTTAATAATTATGGAGTAATTTATGCAAGTGCTCAAAAAAATATAGGAATAGCTGGACTGACAATAGTTATTATAAAAGAAAGTTTATTAAATAAGCAAGTAAATCCATATATCCCTTCAATACTAAATTATAAAGTTATTTCGGAAAATAACTCTATGTTTAATACTCCACCTACTTTTGCATGGTATTTATCAGGATTGATATTTAGCTGGTTAAAAGCAAAAGGAGGTATAATTGAAATTAATAAAATTAATCAAATAAAAGCAAATATTATTTATAATACTATTGATCAAAGTGATTTTTATAAAAACAATATTTCACAAAAAAATCGGTCAATTACTAATATAACTTTTACATTAGCAGATCGTTCATTAGAAAGTATGTTTTTAGATAAATCAATTGAAGCAGGTCTAATTGCATTAAAAGGTCACCGTGATATAGGAGGTATACGGGCTTCAATATATAATTCCATGCCTGTAAATGGAGTTAATGTTTTAAATGATTTTATGCGTCATTTCGAAAGTAAATATGGTTAAAAAATTATAATTACCAACAAATTATTTATTTTTATAAGATTTAATTATATTAACTAATTTTTATAATTGTCTGGATATATTATGAAAAACTCTATAATTTTAAAACCAATTTCTCGAGTTAATGGTAAAGTCAATCTACCAGGTTCTAAGAGCATATCTAATCGTGCTTTATTACTTGCATCTATAGCAAAAGGTACAATTTATCTAAGAAATTTGTTAAACAGTGATGATGTTAAATATATGATTAAGGCGTTAAAAAAATTAGAGATAAATTATGAAATATATGATGATAATACTACATGCAAAATAATTGGTAATGCTGGACCTTTAAAATCATCAAAATCATTACAGTTATTCTTAGGTAATGCAGGCACCGTGATTAGACCACTAACAGCTGTTTTATGTTTAGGAACAACACAAGATATTATATTAACTGGTGACCAAAGAATGAAAGAACGTCCAATAAGTCATTTAGTAGATATGTTACGTTTAGGTGGTGCTAAAATTGATTATTTAGAAAAAATTAATTATCCACCTGTCAGAATATACGGTGGATTTCAAGGAGGAGACTTCATAATAGATAGCAGTTTATCTAGCCAATTTTTAACATCTTTATTGATAGCATCGCCTTTAGCTAAACGAGATACCAAAATTGTGATCAAAAATGATTTGGTTTCAAAACCTTATATTGATATTACTCTAAAAATGATGAATGATTTTGGTATTGAAGTAAAAAACAACAATTATAGAGATTTTTTTATAAAAGGACAACAACAATATTATTCACCAAAAGAATATTTCATAGAAGGAGATGCATCTTCTGCTACTTATTTTCTTGCTGCTGCTGCAATTAAAGGAGGTACTGTAAGCGTGCACGGTATTGGTTCTACAAGCATACAAGGAGATATAAAATTTGTAGATATCATAGAAAATATGGGTGCTATTATACATAGAAGCAAAGATTATATATCTTGTTCAGCATCAAAGAGTAAATTAATAGCTGTTAACATGGATATGAATGATATTCCTGATGCAGCAATGACCATTGCTGTTATGTCTTTATTCACGGAAGGTACAACAATAATAAGAAATATATACAATTGGCGTGTTAAAGAAACTGATCGTATATTAGCAATGTCTACTGAATTACGAAAATTAGGTGCAGAAGTCAAAGAAGGTCATGATTATATAATTATCAAACCATCAAAAAAAATTACTCAAGCTGTTTGTATTAATACATATAAGGACCATCGTATAGCAATGTGTTTTTCTCTTGTAGCTTTATCAGATAAGCCAGTTACTATTATTGATCCTACTTGTACTTCAAAAACATTTCCTAATTATTTTGAAGAATTTGCTAAAATTAGTCACTATAATTAAATAATTTATTATAAATATTTAATGATAAATCATTTAATTAATAATTAATTTAAAATACAATAATATAATAATCACTATAAAATTTATATAAAAATGGAATAATCATGTTAGTGATTCCAGTAATAACTATAGATGGTCCTAGTGGAGTAGGAAAAAGTACATTATGTAAAACATTAGGAAAATTACTAAAATGGAATATATTGCATTCAGGTGCTATATATCGTTCTTTAGCTCTTTCTTGTATAAAAAATAAAATAAATATTTTACAAATAGAAAGATCAATAAGATACATATTGTTAAATTTTAATTTAAAATTTGTTTACAAAAATAATGAATTTGCAGTATTTCTAGACAATATAGATGTAACTGATAGAATTAATGAACAAGAAATAAGTGATTTATCCTCTAATATTGCAAAAATACCTATAGTTCGTAAAGCTTTATTAAAAAAACAATATGATTTTCTTAAAGAACCAGGTTTAATTGCTGATGGACGTGATATGGGATCTGTTATTTTCCCAAATGCAAGAGCAAAAATTTTTTTAAATGCTAGTTTAGAAGAACGTGCTCGGAGAAGAAAGTTACAGTTGAAAAAAAAAGGTTTTGATGTTAATTTTGAAAAATTATTATATCAAATAAAAAAAAGGGATGAAACTGACTGCAATCGTAAAATTTCACCTTTGTTACCTGCTAAGGATGCATTAATTATTAATTCAGAAAATGTTCCTTTTAATCAAGTAGTTAGTATAGCATTAAAACATGCTAAGAAAAAATATTCAATAATTTAATGAAATAAACTTATACCAGGGATTAGGTATAAGTTATGTTAAACAACACCATATGACATGAAGTCGCATGGCAGTTAATAAACTTAAGAGTTATAAAAATTATCAATATGGCTGAATCTTTTTCTCAATTATTTAAAGAATCTCTAAATGAAATACAAACAAAACCGGGTTCTATCGTTCGTGGTGTAGTAATATCTATAGATAATGATATAGTTATGGTGGATGCTGGATTAAAATCAGAATCTGGAATTCCTATAGATCAGTTTAAAACTATTACAGGAGAAGTAAAAATTCAAGTAGGTGATGAAATAGACGTTGCTTTAGATGCTGTGGAAGATGGTTTTGGTGAAACACTTTTATCTCGTGAAAAAGCTAAGCGTTACGAAGCTTGGATAATGTTAGAAAATGCATATGAAAGTTCTAAAATTGTTACTGGAGTAATCAATGGTAAAGTTAAGGGTGGATTCACCGTTGAGTTAAATGGTATTCGTGCATTTCTACCAGGTTCATTAGTAGATATTCGTCCAGTAAGGGATATGTTTCATCTTGAAGGCAAAGACCTTGAATTTAAAGTAATAAAATTAGATCAAAAACGTAATAATGTCGTAGTTTCGCGTCGAGCTGTTATTGAATCTGAAAATAGTGCTGAACGTAATCAATTACTAGAAAACCTTGCAGAAGGTATAGAAATCAGAGGTGTTGTAAAGAATCTAACAGATTATGGTGCATTTGTGGATTTAGGTGGAGTTGATGGTTTATTACATATTACTGATATGGCTTGGAAAAGAGTAAAACATCCAAGTGAGATAGTGAATGTAGGAGATGAAATTAAAGTTAAAGTATTGAAATTTGATCGTGAAAAAACACGTGTATCTCTGGGTTTAAAACAATTAGGTGCGGATCCTTGGGTAGAAATTTCTAATAGGTATCCTGAAGGAACTAAACTCCATGGCAGAGTAACTAACTTAACTGATTATGGTTGTTTTGTAGAAATAGAAGAAGGAGTAGAAGGTTTAGTACACGTTTCTGAAATGGATTGGACCAATAAAAATATACATCCTTCAAAAGTTGTTAATGTAAATGATGTAGTTGAAATTATAGTATTAGATATAGATGAAGAAAGACGTCGTATTTCTCTTGGTTTAAAACAATGTAAACCTAATCCATGGCAACAATTTTCTGAAAAATACAGTAAAGGTGATCGAGTTGAAGGTAAAATAAAATCAATCACAGATTTTGGAATTTTTATTGGTTTAGATGGCGGAATTGATGGTTTAGTTCATTTATCAGATATTTCATGGAATTTAAATAATGAAGATATGGAAATAGCAAAAAATTATAAGAAAGGAGAAGAAATATCTGCTGTTGTATTACAGGTTGATACAGAACGTGAGCGGATATCTTTAGGTATCAAACAACTTGAAGAAGATCCATTTCACCATTATGTAACCCTGAATAAAAAGGGCACGATTGTTGTTGGAATAATAAATTCAATTGATTCTAAAAATATCATTGTGAAATTATCTAAAGGAATTGAAGGATGTTTAAAAATTTCTGATAATAACAGAGATTCTATAGAAATTGTACCTAATGATATGGTAATTGGTGATAAAATAGATGTAAAAATTATTGGTGTTGATCGTAAAAATCGTCTTGTGAATTTGTCTATTAAAACAAAAGAACAATGTGAAGAAAAAGATGATCTTATTGTAGACAATATTGACAATGAAGAAAAAAACTTTTCTAATGTTATGGCTGAAGCATTTAAAGCTGCTAAAAATGAATGATTAACTTATAGAAAAATTATTAATTAGTATATTAATATATCATTATTAGTAATAATTAATAGGATATGATATGACAAAATCAGAACTTATTGACAAATTAGCCAAACAAAATTCTCATCTATCAATAAAAACTATTGAAAATGCTGTTAAAGAGATAATAGAATACATGGCTAATACCTTATCACAAGGTCAACGTATTGAAATTAGAGGTTTCGGTAGTTTTTCATTACATTATCGTGCTCCTCGTATAGGCAGAAACCCTAAGACCGGTGATAAAGTAAATTTAGAAGGTAAATTTGTTCCACATTTTAAACCAGGAAAAGAACTACGCGATCGTGCAAATATGTATAATTGATTTTTAATATTATGGAAAATATTATTTTAATTTTTTATTTTTGATGCTGCATTTTAACCGCAGCATCCATTATTTGCTGCTGGAAAATATATTATGGACAATTACCTACTTAAAACTATAACTTGTCCTATATGTAATAATAAATTAAATTATGATAGTAATTTAAAAGAACTTATTTGTAACATAGATTTTTTAGCATATCCAGTTAAAAATGGTATACCAATATTAATAGATACAAAAGCTAGAAAAATACTTACAGATCACAAGGAATAACTGCTATCAGCATAATAATCAATTATATTATATAATATTAATATATTCATTGATTATTACTATAAATTATTTTATTTAGTAGATTTATAAATATTATGGTGGATTATGAATTACTTTATTATTCCTGTTACTTCTCTTATGCAAAATTGTTGTGTCATATGTTGTAAATTAACTCGTGAATCAGTAGTGGTGGATCCAGGTGGTAATAGTGAGAAAATAAAAAAAAAACTAGATGATCTTAATCTTAAACCTAGCAAAATTTTAATAACACATGGTCATTTAGATCATACAGGTGCTGCTATAGATATAAGTAAATTTTATAAAATACCAATATTTGGTCCACAAAGGTTTGATAAATTTTTATTAAAACCTATTGTAAGTAAAAAAGAAGATTTACATGATTTTAAATTTTCAAATTGTATTCCTTATAATTGGCTTGAAGATAATGATAAACTAGAAGTAGGATCATTAACTTTTGAAGTTATACATTGCCCTGGTCATACACCAGGACATATTGTATATTTTTACCGTAAAGGCCGAATATTGATATCTGGTGATGTCATTTTCAATGGTAGTATAGGTAGAACTGATTTTCCTAGAAGTAATTACCAAGATTTAATTAATTCTATCAAAATTAAATTGTTACCATTAGGAGATGATATAACTTTTATTCCCGGTCATGGTTCTGTATCTACTTTAGGATATGAACGAATTAATAATCCTTTTTTAAATTAAATCGTAAATTAAAATATTATTTAATAACTGTTTTGATAGCATCACATAACAAAGATACATTATTGGGAGTGATAGCGGCGAAATTTATACGACCAGAATTTACTATATAAATAGCAAATTCTTTATATAGTTTTAAAACTTGTTCTTTGTTTAATCCAATAAAAGAAAACATACCATGTTGTTCTAAGAGAAAACTTAAATCTATTTGTACGTTTTTTTTAATTAAAGTGTTGATAAATAAATTACGCATAAGTTTAATTCGTAAATTCATACCTGATAGTTCATCTTGCCAAATATTGTATAAATCTTTGTTTTTAAAAATAGTTGTTACAATTGCCGCTCCATGTGCTGGTGGATTTGAATAATTAGAACGAATTATAGATTTTATTTGACTAAAGATATTAGTAATTGTTTTATAATTCGATGCTACTAAAGTTAGTGCTCCAACCCTTTCATTATATAAACTAAAATTTTTTGAATAAGAACTTGCTACGATCATTTCCTCATGTGAGTTTAAAAATATTTGCAATCCTTCAGCATCTGCACTAGTATTTTTTGAAAATCCTTGGTAAGCAAAATCAAATAAAGGTAGCCAACCCTTTCTTTGAGACATTTTAGCTAAAAAATTCCACTGTTCGTAATTTAAATCTACTCCTGTTGGATTATGACAGCACCCATGAAGTAATATCACGTCTCCTGATTTAGCATTTTTTAATGAATCTATCATACGATCAAATAGTAATATATGTTTTGCTTCATCATAATACTGATAATAACAAATTTCAAAACCAACAGTACTAAAGATATTTACATGATTTGGCCAACTTGGATTACTTATCCAAATACGTTTTGTTGATGTTTTACTTGACAAAAAATCTGCTGCAATTTTTAGTGCTCCGGTTCCACCTAAAGTTTGAGCTGTACATATACGATTTGTTTTAATAACTTCATGGTTTTTTCCAAATAGTAAATTTTGGGTACAATGAGCAAAATCAATTAATCCTTCAATATTTAGATAATTTTTTGTGTTTTCTTTTTGTAATAAAATATTTTCAGCTTTCTTTACACTAGTAAGAATAGGAGTATTTCCAAAGTCATCTTTATAAACACCTATACCTAAGTTAATTTTATTAGATCGATCATCCATATAAAATAAATCAGCTAGTCCTAAAATGGGATCGTTTGGTGCAGATAAAATAGATTCAAACATAATTTAATTCCAATATAGTAGGCGTTATCAATTATTAATTTATCATTAAAATAAAAAACGGAACTAACGCTCCGTTTTTTATTTGTAAAAAATTTTTCTAAAATTTATAAACTAAACCTATTGCTAAGACATTATCTGGACCATTAAAGTCAAATAGCTTTTTAGGGTTTTTTTGATTAATACGATAATCAACATATGTTGAAATATTCTCATTGATATCGTAAGTTGCACCTATATCAATATATCTATATATACATGCTGACTTATTGTTTTTTGTATTTTTAGCTATTGATTCTATATATCCAATAGAAGGGCTAAGACCAAAATCAAATTTATATTTAGCAACTAATTCAATATTACGCATTCTACCTACAAAACCATCAAGGTAACTGTTACCTGATTTTTCTAAATAAATTTTAGATACTGTTTCTCCATACATTGCAGCAACATATACTTTATCTCTTTCATATTTAATCGCTGCAGACCACTGATTTATACTATCATTAGGATTAACATGTGCAGCAATGTCATCTGTTTTATCTTTGTTGTTTTTGTTATCTTTGTTATCTTTGTTATCTTTGTTATCTTTGTTATCTTTGTTATCTTTGTTATCTTTGTTATCTTTGTTATCTTTGTTATCTTTGTTATCTTTGATATCTTTATTGTCAATATTTATTATTGTTGAATTATCAATAATACTGAACATCCTATTTTTTCTACTTACCAGCGCACCATTTCCATACGCTGCAGCTATTCCTAAACCATATGGAGAAACATATGAAGCTGACATTCCTAGCGAATTTCCACTAAAATAATAAGTATCTAAATAAGGAAGACGTTGACTTTGATATTGAGCAGCAAAATTTAAATTTTTTACAAGTCCGAAAAAATTTTCATTACGATATGTAAATAATCCACCAGTTCTTCCGTATAAAAAATTATCTGAATATTCGGAGTTACCACCAAATTCTGAAAGAACATTAGTCCACTTACTTACATCATGAATGACACCATAATTACGTCCATAATCAAAAGAGCCTAAAGGAAACTTAATACCTAAAAAACCTAAAGTTGCTTTGCTACCTGATTCTACAGTTCCTTCAGCTGCATCTAAAGGAACATCATATTGTAATTGTCCGTAACCAATAATTTTATCATTTAGTAATGTTTCACCTTTAAATCCAAAATCAGCTCGACTTTTATCTATTCCTGTACTATCTTCACCTTTCGGAAAATTAAAAATAAAATCATCAATACAGTAATCAAAAGAAGTATTATTTGAAGCATTTAAATCAAAATGATGTGATCCATTTATCTCACCATATAAATCTAATTTTGTATTGTTTTTATTATAAATTTCTACTGCGTTTGTTACACCATTAATCAAAATAGTCAGCATAGCTGCTATAAGAATTTTTTGCCTAACCATTATTTATTAGCCTCATTAGGGTCATTCAGCATAATTATTATTGTTATTTTTATTAATATCAATAATTTACTAAAATTAATAATTTTAATAATTAATTTTTCTGAAAGAATTTATCCCTCCTTATTTATCTTAATTAATTTTAATAAAAATGATTTATTATATAGTAATCACTTTGATTCTATACAAAAATCAAATTTCCAACTTATTTTTTTATTGCTATATCTTTTTAAAAATTTGCGTTACGTGATGTACGAGGAAATGGTACTACATCTCTAATATTTTGCACTCCAGTAATAAAAGAAATTAAACGTTCAAATCCTAATCCAAAACCAGAATGAGGAACAGTACCATAACGTCTAAGATCGCAATACCACCAATAATCTTCTTTATTTAATCCTGATTCTTTAAGACGCATATTTAATATTTCAATACGTTCTTCACGTTGTGATCCACCAATTAGTTCTCCAATTCCTGGTACTAAAATATCCATTGAAGCAACTGTTTTATTGTCCTCATTAAGACGCATGTAAAAAGCTTTTACTTCTTTTGGATAATTTTTTATTATTACCGGTATTTTAAAATATTCTTCTACCAAAAATCTCTCATGTTCAGAGGAAAGATCTATACCCCAATAAACTTTATTTTCAAATGATCTTTTAGATTTTATTAAAATATCAATAGATTCATTATAATTTATTTTTATAAAATCGATAGATGAAAATTTTTCTAAACGTTCTATGATTTTGCTATCAATTCGTTTAGCAAAAAATTCCATATCATCCTTACGCTCTTTAAGAATTATATCAAATATATATTTAAGCATTAATTCAGATAAGATAATAACATCTTCTAAAGATGCAAATGCATATTCAGGTTCTAGCATCCAAAATTCAGCTAAATGTCTACTAGTATTAGAATTTTCTGCTCTAAAAGTAGGACCAAAAGTATATATTTTTGATAATGCACTAGCATAAGCTTCAGCATTTAATTGTCCAGAAACAGTCAAAAATGTTTCTTTGCCAAAAAAGTCTTTATTAAAATCAACTTTACCTAGATCATTATAAGGTAGATTTTCTAAATCTAAAGTAGATACCCGAAACAGTTCACCAGCCCCTTCAGTATCAGATGAAGTAATAATTGGAGTTGGTATCCAAAAAAAACCATGATTGTCAAAAAAACGATGTAAATATTGAGCTAACGTATGTCTTATACGAGATATAGCACCTATTATGTTTGTTCTGGGACGTAAATGTGCCATTTCCCGTAAATGTTCCATACTATGGCTTTTTGCTGCCATGGGATAACTACTAGAATCTGTTACCCATCCAATTATTTCTAATTTAGTTACTTGAATTTCAAGATCCTGACAATAACCTGGAGAATTTATTATCATTCCAGTAACTATCACTGAACATCCTGTAGTTAAATTTAGTATTTTATTTTTATAATCATCTAAAGAATTGTTAACAACAACTTGCACACTGTTAAAACAGGAACCGTCATAAATAGAAATAAAAGAACAACCAATTTTTGAATCTCTTCTAGTACGTACCCAACCGCGTATAGTTACTATATCATTAACACTAACACGACCATGCAATATATCTGATGCAGATACCAATTTCATAAAAATATCTCTTTTTATTTATTTACAAACAAATTACTTTAATCTTTAAGTGTATTAAATCTTTAGTACATTATTTTTTTGAAAATAAATCATATATAAGTAACAAATTAGACTAAATAACAGAGTTAGACAAAATTTATTGTATCTTACCACAAAAAAACATAAAGTTTTTAATATTTAATTAAAATTAATAATGTTAATTAACTACCTTAAAGTATATTTTAATTTTATATATTATATAGTTTATATGCTTTAATATTTATATAATTTCTACTTTGTATTTTATATTACAATAATTTTATTGTTACATATTTAATGATTATATATATATTTAAGCTGCTATTAAAATATGGAAATAATTTTTTTACGAAGATTCAAATCTATAATAATTATTATAGATGATCTTAATAAAGATATTATAATATTTTTTAATAATTTTTGGTGAAATTATTATGTGTAAATAAATCATATTTTGTTAATTAATAATTTTGGAGACATTATGATTTATCATATTATAAAATCAATATTATTCAAATTTGATCCTGAATTGACACACAAATTTACAATTAAGCAATTTAGTATTATTAGTGGTACTTTACTGCAAAATATTTTTAAATTTAAAATATTATCACGTCCAGTTAATTGTATGGGAATTACTTTTAAAAATGCATTAGGTCTTGCAGCTGGCATGGATAAAAATGCAGAATGTATTGATCTATTTGGAGCTATGGGTTTTGGATTTATTGAAGTTGGCACTGTAACACCAATTGCTCAACTTGGTAATAAAAAACCTAGGTTATTCCGTTTAATAGAATCCGAAGGTATTATTAATAGAATGGGATTGAATAATTTAGGTGTAGACAATCTAGTTAACAATATAAAAAAATCCAATTTTGAAGGTATTATTGGCATAAATATTGGTAAAAATGAAAGTACACCAATTGAAAATAGTAAAGATGATTATCTTATTTGTATGGAAAAAGTTTATTGCTATGCTGACTATATTACTATTAATATTTCATCTCCTAATACACCTTTTTTAAGAATGTTACAATATGGAGAAGTTCTTGATGATCTTTTAGCTGCTATAAAAATAAAACAAAAAACATTAGAAAAATTTACTTTAAGATATGTTCCAGTAGTTATAAAAATTTCTCCTGACCTTTTAGAAGAAGAAATAGTTAAAATTGCAGATAGTTTGATTAAATATCAGATTGATGGTGTTATTGCAACTAATACTACTATTAATCGTTCCTTAGTTAAAGGATTGAAAAATTGTGAAGAAATTGGTGGACTAAGCGGACGTCCTTTGCAATCAAGTAGTAGTTTTGTTATAAAATGTTTAGCAAAAGAACTTAAAGGACGTATTCCAATTATTGGAGTGGGTGGTATCGATTCTTTAATTGCTGCTAGAGAAAAAATTAATCTTGGTACATCATTGATACAAATTTATTCTGGTCTTATCTATAAGGGACCAAAGTTAATTCAAGATATTGTTAATTATATTTAAAAATTGTTATGTTAATTATTTTAATAATTTTTAAATAAACTTACTTACAGGCTATAACTTTGTAAATTATAAGTAAATATCATTTTAGAGAAACAATAATCAGTTATTATATATTCATCAACGTAAGGAAATATCATGATATAAAAATACAATATCTTGATTTCTTATTTGACTACTATTAATATAGTATAAGATGCTTTTATTATAAATAATAGTTATAAAAAGTTATTTTTTGATTAATTAAAAAATTAATCTACTTTTTTATGCAAATATAGAAATTTAAGGTAACATAGATGTCAGCAAATAAAAATGTTGATTATATAATTTGTTCAAAATGTGATTTGCTTGTAGAATTATCTTCCTTATTGGATGGAAAACAAGCATCTTGTCCTCGTTGTTATTCTGTATTAATTTCAAATTGGCGTGAGCCACATAAAAGACATAACATTTATGCTTTATCTACACTTTTTTTGTTAGTTCTATCTAATATTTTTCCCTTTATAAATATTAATTTTGCTGGGATAAACAATCAAATTTTACTAAATCAAATTCCTAGTGCTATGGTAAATGATGGTTATACTATACTAGCCGCATTTTTCATACTAGTTGTACAATTTATTCCTATATGTTGCATTATTATAATTTTTTTATTAATTAATCCTATTAAGATACCTATTAAAATAAAATTATTATTAGGTAGAATATTATTTCAGCTTCACCAGTGGATGATGGTTGAAATTTTTATAGGAGCTATACTAATAAGTATAACAAAATTAACCAGCTACGGCATCATTAATTTACAACCCAGTTTCTGGCCTTTGTGCTTATTCTGTTTTTTACAAATAAGATTTTTTCAGTGTATTGATCGTCGATGGTTATGGCAATGTATAAAGCCTATGCCTAATTTAACTGTAAAGCCTATAATTGGTCAAAGCGGTTTAAGTCAAGGTTTACGTTCTTGCCCTTGTTGCAATGCAATTTTGCCATTAACGCAAAATAAGTGTACACGTTGCGGCATTATATCTGAAGCAAGATATAAGTACAGTTTACAATGCACAATAGCTTTATTGCTTACTGCATTAATATGTTATATTCCAGCTAATATTATGCCTGTTATGATTACAGAAATATTCGGTTTAGGATATCCATCTAGTATTATCGAAGGAATAATTTTATTATGGACAGATAGTTATTATTTTATTTCTATATTAATATTTATATTTAGTATTATAGTACCTTTATTAAAAATAGCATCAATTAGTTGGCTATGTTGGAATACAAAAATAAATAATAATAATACCAAAATAATGCATTTAGTTTATAAAATAGTTAAATTTATAGGTCGTTGGTCAATGATTGATGTATTCATAATATTAATTTTTTCTTCTTTATTAAGAATAGGCAAATTAATACAAATTTATCCTTCACCAGGATTAGTATTATTTGCACTAGTTGTAATTTTGACTATGATGGCTGAAATGAACTTTGATTCTAGGTTAATTTGGGATCGAATTAACACAAAATAGAGGAATTAATAAGTTAATGGAAATAAACTATAATTATGCCATACTTAGTAAGATAAAAAATTGGTCTCCAATATGGATCTTTCCTTTTGTTACCCTTTTTATTACTACATGGATTATGCTATATCAGTTATTTCACTTAGGACCTGAGGTAATATTAATTACTCAGGATGCTAAAGGACTGGAAGAAGAACGTACTGTTATTAAAAGTCACAATGTTACCGTAGGTTTAGTAAAAAAAATATCAATATCAAAAGACTTAAATAATGTACAAGTAAAAGTTAGACTAAAATCAGATATGAATTATCTTTTACATAAAGACACTATGTTTTGGATAGTAAGACCGCGTGTTAAAAAGGAAGGAATTAATGGCTTAACTAATTTATTATCAGGAACTTATATTGAATTATCTCCAGGTAATAATAATATTAAATTATCTCCAGATAATAATAAAGCTGCTAAAAGTTATAAACTTATGAATGAACCTCCTACTGTACTACCTGATGCTAAAGGAATCCGTATTCTATTAGAAAGTAAAAATTTTGAAAAATTATTTACAGGCGATCCAGTATTTTTTCGTAATTATCGTGTTGGAATAGTAGAAAATAGTACATTTAATATCAATAATCATAAAATGATATATCAATTATTTATTGAAGAGCCTTATGCTAACTTAGTAAATGATAAAATTTGTTTTTGGAAGAATAGTAGTATTAATGCAAATTTATCTACTTCAAGCATGAATATTGAAATTGGATCATTTAATAACCTGTTTAATAGTAGTGTAAATTTTGATGACAAAACTGGTTGTTTCTCCGGTAAATATATTAAAAACAAAAAATTATATTATCTATTTGATAATCAAGACAGTATGCAAGACATGCTGCATAAAAACCATGTAAATTATGTATTAGTTTTTTCTAGTTCTATTCGTGGTTTAAAAGTCGGTTCACCAGTAGAATTGCGTGGTATTAGAATTGGAACAGTATCACAAGTACCTTTTGTCAAAGCTATTAAGAAACAACAATTAAGTGATAATTACAATATTCCGATATTGATTCAGATTGAACCAAAACGTTTTATTAAAATTTTAGGTAAAAATTTTAATATAGACAAATATTTATGTAACAAAAAAAATATGCTTTATGCAATGATAAAAACTAACAATTTATTATCAGGTTCTACTTATATTGATTTAGATTTCCACGCTAATACATCTACAATCAGCAAGGATAAAACAATTTTAGGTTACAAAACAATTCCTACTATTAATAGTAATTTCAATAATATACAGGAAAAAATTTTATTATTAATTGATAAAATTAATAAATTGCCAATTAAAGAAATAGCGAAAGAATCTAGTATAACTTTAAAAAAAGGAGAAAAAACATTAGAAGATTTTAACAATATTATTAAAACAGCTAATAATATTTTAAAAAATCCTATGATATATAATCTTCCAAAAAATATTTGTAAAACTATAAATGATCTTAATATGAGTATTCAAAATCTGCAACCTGGATCGATTATGTATGATAGAATTATGATCAATATGCAAATATTGACAGAAGTATTAAGTGAACTTAACTCAATACTTAAAAATCTCAGTATTAATAGTAATGCTCTTATATATAAAGCTTCACCAGAACAAGATCCTCAACCAAAAAGGATAATCAAAAGGTGAAAAAATCATACATAATATTAATTACGATATTGCTTACTGCTTGTTGTAGTACTGCCGTAAAAAAAATTTATTACCGTTTGCCGTTAGAAACAAATGCAATAGTTGACAAAAAAAAATATCATTATAATGATAAATGTGCTATTTGGGTTCAACAAATTCTATTACCGGATCATTTAGCTGGTAATGGATTAGTTTATCAAACTAACGATGTAGAGTATATTATTACTAATAACAACTTATGGGCAAATCCTATTGTTCAGCAACTGAAAGAAACTATGATTTATAACTTAAATAAAAATCTCCCTGGGTGGTTTATATCTGATATCCCAATGTTAAAAAATAAAACAACAAACAAATTAAATGTAATACTGCATAAATTTCAAGGAAGATATGATGGTAAAGCTATTATTAGTGGTGAGTGGATATTAGAATATAAAAAATATTTTATTATGCATCATTTTAGCTTTATTGTACCACAAAAAAAAGATGGATATGATGGACTTATATCTACCTTATCATTAGGTTGGCATAAAGTATGCAACCAAATATCTGAAGAAATACTTAAACTGAAGTTATAATAATTATTAATTATTGTAAATTATATTTATCATTCCATCTTAATATTAACTAAGAAATTATTTAAACCATTTAAACCAACGATGTGAATTTAATTCTGAATTTGTATTTTGTTTATGAATTCGCTTTTTAATGAAATAATATAGACAATTTTGTTTATCTTCTTTATTTTTCCATAATTTTCCAGTTAATAAGTATATCGCTTCATTAACATGTTTCACTGTCCATATGTGAAAATTATCCTGCTTAACAGCTTTTATTAAATATTCACTAAGACCTAAATTACGTATATTTTGATCTGGTATGATTACACCTTGTTGTCCAGTAAGCCCTCTCCTATAGCAAATATCAAAAAAAGATTCAATTTTTTCATTTAATCCACCAACTGGCTGTATATTTCCTAACTGATCTATAGAACCAGTTACTGCTATTTGTTGATTAATAGGATGTTGAGATAACGAACTAATGATTGCACAAATGCCTGCCAGTGAGGAACTATCTCCATCAATTTCACAATAAGATTGCTCAAATACTAATGAAGCAATAAATGGTAGTTGTATTTCTAGTTCAGACATTAAATAAGATTGTATAATCATCGTGCTTTTTACATATATATTACTACCTAATTTAGAATTTCCTTCTATATCAATTAGTTCACTATGTCCAGGATATACTACACATGTAATTCTACACGGACAACCTATAACACGAGGATGGCTAGGATAATCAATAATTGATAACCCATTAATTTGTCCTATAACTTCACCTTGAGTATCAATTAGATTTCTTTTTAAGAGTATATCATCATTTATAATTTCTTGTAGATGGTTTTCTCGCCACAAACGTATTTGTGTAGCATTACATAATGCTTTATCATCTAATAAATTATCGGTTATTAAAAATGATTCTCTAATTTGACGAACTAACCATACTGGACATAAAGGTAATTTTTCTCTATCATTGGTAGCACGAATTCCTTCTTTTATAAGTTCTGGCCAAAAATTTTCTTCTGGTACTGGTAAACAAGCTTGTTCTGCTAAATAAACTACCCACCTACACCATGCTAACATATCATCTTCATTTGATATTTTTATGTTTTCTTCAAATTCGGTGTAGATTGCTATTTTATATAATTCAGAATCAATTGTTCTAAAATTATGTAATGAATCTGCATTACCACAGAGAATTAAGTTTAATTTTAATGGCATTACGGGAATTGATGTTGGTAGAGTATTTTTTTTGTTTTTAGGAACTAATTCGCTATATCCTTGTTCAATAAATTTTTTTAAATCAAACCAAATTTTTGGCTGAAGTACAATAGATTTTAAAGAAAGTATTAAGGTACCACCATTTGCCTGATGAATTAATCCAGGTTCAAGATGAATACGATTTTTATATACACATGCATATCCAAATAATATTTTTTTCTCCACCCAATCAGCAAAACAAACTTTACCTTCGCTAGTAAATGTATGTTGTAGATCTGAAGCAGGTTTTAAAATAACTGCATCATTAACAACTTGATAGTCCCCTCCAAATAATTCAGATGAAGGAATAATAAAGTTCTTGGATACTTGTGCAATTAACTTAAGATAATCGAGGTTTTCTTTACCATATATTAATAGAACGGGAAAACCTTGTTTTTGATGGTGTAAATGCGCAATTCCATTTATTAATCTAGGTTGTACTTTTTCTATAGGATCAATTAAATTTTCTTTAATTTTAGAAAAAGCAGACTTATATTGTAAAATATCTGGCTGCAAATCTTCCCATGTTATTTTTTTATATTTCAAAATATTAGCACTTTATATTAAGTTTCAAATTAACGGTTATTATGATTTATATAGCAAAATGTTGTTTTTATCATCAAATTTATTAATGATATAATTTAAAATACTATCCCCTTTCTATAAGCAAGAAGGGGATAGGTATCATTTTCAATATCATTACGATTTAAAATGATTAGTAATATTTTTTACGGAATTGATTTGAATTTCTACTCTACGATCTGGAGCTAAACATTCTATTAAGTCTTTGCGTTTTTCTATATTATCACATGTATTTTTGGTAATTGGATTAGATTTACCTAAATTATTTATAGAAATACTACTAGATGGAATTCCTTTCATAACTAAATAATTTACAACAGATTGAGCTCTTTTTTTAGAGAGTTTGTAATTATATTTTATAGAACCTATTCTATCTGTGAAACCTATAACTATGATATCATTTTTTTGATTAGAACATTTTAACTTATTATACAATGTATCTAGAGTTTCTTTACCTTCTTTTTTTAAAGCAAATTTATCAAAGTTAAATAAAACATCACTTTTTAGATTAAACACTTTAATACCATTATTAATTGATAAATTTTTACTGACAGGTATAGTTGTTGAATCATAAGGTTCTTGACCAAATTTATAAGATAAGCCAATAGTTAAAAAACCATTGCTAGGTTCTGAACCTACAATATTTTTATCACCTACTTTTTTAACAAATTGATAATCTAATCTTATTCCTATATCCTTATTTACAGCATATTCAATTCCAGCAGCTAAAAATGGAGAGATTCCTCCATCATTATCATGCATACGGTTATTATTCTGTTCTGTAAATTGTGTTGCTCGTGCATGCCATATTAAGCCTCCTAACCTAGTATATACATCTAATTTATTACTAATAATTGGATAACTTAATTTAGTACTTAGCTGTAAGTCATACGCTTTAAAATTACCAGAAACTTTCTTTCCTGAATATATTATATTCCC
Organism: Pantoea sp. SoEX; assembly: GCF_009829945.1. Taxonomy (GTDB): domain Bacteria; phylum Pseudomonadota; class Gammaproteobacteria; order Enterobacterales; family Enterobacteriaceae; genus Pantoea_C. The sequence continues at coordinate 278,249 of NZ_SZZT01000001.1, read as the reverse complement.
TAACGTATCTAAACCAAGTTCAGTGGCTAATCTTGGGGTTATTTGATAACCAAGAAATAAATTCTTAGCAAATGAATCTACAGAAGTAGAACCATCATTAGGAGCATAAGTATAATCATGTACATCAGTTTTATAATATCTAGACCATCCCATCTTGCTACCAACATACCAAGTATTTTGTTGGGGTGCTGCTTGTATTACAATTGAAAATCCAGTAAATAAAACTGCAATAGCAGCAGTAACCATCTTTTTCATTTTTTACCTCTTTCTTTTTCAAAATGAGAAATGAAGAAGTTAACTAAATTATATGATTTCAATTTAAAATATTAAAAATAACATTTTTGAGGTGTTTGATCAGTAAAAAATATTGTTGTAAATTACTTTTCTAGCTTATTTTAATCAACTAGCTTTATATAGAATTTTATGATATAATAAACAGTTATATAATTTAATGTTTTATTCATATTATAGCATAAATATATTTATAAATGCATAATTAGCTACAGATTTAATTTTTTGTTATATATTTAGATTTTAACTAATAATTAGAAAAATAATATATTAAGTATTTTCTTAGATAATAAATTTTTCTAAAGACACTGATTTGGTTTTGGAATACCTGCTATCCTAGTAGCTTGCTTTAAAATTCCTTTTGGAAATAGACGAAATAAATAAGCGCTACTATTTAGTTGTAATTTTTTATCTTGATGATCAGCAATATACTTAATCAACATACGCATTGTAGGAGAAATGTTATATTTTAAATAAAAAGAACGAATCAATCGTATCACATGCCAATGTTCTATGGACATAGAAATGTTTTCATATTTTGCGATTTTTATAGCAATATCTTCACTCCAATCATCAATATTCTTTAAATATCCATCAGAATTTAATTCAACAATTTTATCATCTAAAATCACAACCTATCCTTTTTTTAAAAAAATTATATTAAATTACACTAACATAAAAAAATTATATTAAATTACACTAACATAAAAAAATTAAAATATATATTTTATTATATACGATTTTCAATATTATGAAAATATCTCCTTTAAAGAGAAAAAATTTTTTATAATTTTAAATTAATATTTTTTAATAATTAATTAACTATCAATAAATAATTGATATATTTACTTTACATTATTAATAAAAGTATTTACAATAATTATCAATTTCATTTTATATAACATGGAGGAGTGGCCGAGTGGTTTAAGGCAACGGTCTTGAAAACCGTCGATAGGTAAAACTATCCGTGAGTTCGAATCTCTCCTCCTCCGTAAGTAATTTAGTTATTATGTTGTCATTAAAAAATTATAGTTACAAATACATGTATTTTTCTAATATGCCTAATATTCTAACAACATTTAGATTGTTTCTTGTTCCCTGTTTTATAGTATCTTTTTATGCACCGTTTATTTATTCATCCATTATAAGTTTACTAATTTTTTTACTCGCTGCTGTTACTGACTTCATGGATGGATTTTTAGCACGTCGTTGGAATAAAACTACAAATTTTGGTGAATTTTTAGACCCATTAGTAGATAAAGTAATGGTAGCAGTAGCTTTAGTTTTAGTATGTGAGTATTTTCATGTTTATTGGGTAACTATACCTAGTATAATAATAATATCAAGAGAAATAGTTATTTCAGCTTTACGTCAGTTAATTTTTAGTATCAAGGGAAATATTAACGTCAGTAAAACATTATGGATAAGCAAGACAAAAACTGCCATGCAAATGTTTTCTTTAACTGCACTTATATGGCATCCTAATGATATAGTAATAAACATAGGAATAATAGCATTATATATAGCGGTAATTTTAACATTGTGGTCAATGATATTATATATCAGGATATTCCAGTGTAATTTATCAAGAAATAATTATTTTCAATAGAACAAGAAATAAATAATTTTATTTCTTGTTCTATTGACTACTTATATTAAAGTAGTATTATGGTTGTTTATACAAACTAAAGATAACTGAATAAATTAATAAAATATTTAGTATATTTAAGGCGCGTTAGCAGAATGGCCATGCAGCGGACTGCAAATCCGCTAATCCCGGTTCGATTCCGGGACGCGCCTCCATTTCGCAGGCCCAGGTGGTGAAATTGGTATACACAAGGGACTTAAAATCCCTCGGCTTTATTGCTATGCGGGTTCAAGTCCCGCCCTGGGCACCAATTTTTCTTTATTACAGCACTTAATTACATAATTAATATTATATTTATTTTAAATATTTAATATAGTAATATTTTTTATTTTTAGTGGAAAATTTCATAATGTATTATGAATAAATAGATTACTATATTTATTTTTATATTTTATTTTCAATAATTATTTATTATCTAGTTTATCTTTTTTATTGATATTAGAAGATGCAAAGTTTTCTGTTAAATATATAAATTTATATTTATAACAATATTTTTCGTTGTTCTTTAAATTTGTTAACAGGATAATTTTTATAAGTTTAATTTGTAATTGTGAATAAAGATAAATATAAAATATAATTATATGTTTTATATATGAAAATTAGGACCATCAATATTATGGCAGTGCTTCACAATCGCATTTCAAATAAAGAACTAAGATTACGTCTATTTTCTGAAAATATCTCGCGTATAACCGTGTCTTTTTATAAGTACTTTTCTATTAATAACCCAAAAAATTTTCGAGATAAATTATATTATCATCTTAATACTTTAAAAGTATTTGGTCGCATTTATGTTTCTCATGAAGGAATTAATGCTCAAGTTAGTGTGCCTGATTTTCTATATAAAGAAATGAAGTTTTTTATATATAATTTAGATACTAGTTTAAATAATTTACATATGAATATATCTTTAGATAACAATTCTAAATCTTTTTGGGCTCTTCGTATTAAAGTGAGAGATCGTATTGTTTCTGACGGACTAAAAGATAATATTTTTAATATTAGTAAAGTTGGTACTTATGTAGAAGTAGAAGAAGTTAATGAAATGATAAATGATCCTGAAGTTACAATAGTTGATATACGTAATAGTTATGAATACGAAATTGGACATTTTGAAACAGCTATTAAAATACCTTACAATACTTTTCGTGAGCAATTACATAAAGTTATAGAAATTTTAAAAAATTATAAAAACGAAAAAATTGTTTTATATTGTACTGGGGGTATTAGATGTGAAAAAGCTAGTGCGTGGATGATATACAATGGATTCAAACAAGTTTATCAAATCAGAGGCGGAATTATTGAATATGTTAATTATGCTCGTAAAAAAAATTTACCAATCATGTTTAAAGGTAAAAATTTTGTTTTTGATCAACGTATGAGTGAAACAGTTTCTAAAGATATTTTATCATATTGTCATCAATGTAAAGAACCTAATGATTTTTACGTAAATTGTGCCAATGATAGTTGTCATAAGTTATTTATACAGTGTGCGTATTGTAGAACTAAATTTAGTAAATGTTGTAGTTTGAAGTGTCAAAATCATTTAATTAAATAATTTGCTCTAGCTTAAAAAATATTTAAATTATCATTAATATTAATTTTTAACAAACCAGTTTAAAGTTCTTCCTTCAAGGAAAGTCACTAAAGAATATGTAGAAGAATTAATAATGTTTTTTATTTTCCAAGGTCTTCGTATTAAAGTGATTTTATCTTCATTTATAGGTAAATTATAGAAACGTGGTCCATTTTCAGAACAAAAGGATTCAAAATATCTAATAGCATTTAACTCTTCAAATACAGTAGCATATATTGACAAAGCAGTAGGAGTATTAAATATTCCCGCACATCCACAACTACTTTCTTTTCTATAAGCAAAATGTGGAGCACTATCTGTACCTAAGAAAAACTTTGAACTACCATTAGAGATAGCTTTACGTAAGGCTGTTTGATGTATTTTACTTTTAATAATAGGAAAACAATAAAAGTGAGGTTTAATTCCATTTACTAGTAGATCATTTCTATTTAAAATCAAATGGTGAGGTGTAATTGTAGCTCCAACTTTATCATCAGAAGACTCTACGTATTCTACAGCTTCTTTGGTGGATATGTGTTCCATAATTATTTTTAGTTCTGGAAATTTATTGCGTAAAGGATGTATTATGTCTTCTATAAAACGTGCTTCTCTATCAAATATATCAATATTAATATCAGTTACTTCACAATGCATTGATAGAGGCATTTGTATTTTTTGAAGACGTTCTAATACTTTATTAATATTTTTTATATTATTAATACCATAAAAAGAATTTGTTGTAGAAAATGCAGGGTATATTTTAACAGCGGTGAATATACCAGAATTAAAACCTTCTTCTATTTCATTAGGATTTGAGTATTCAGTTAAATAGCATGTCATTAAGGGTGTAAATATATGACCTTGTGGTATATTTGATAAAATAAAATTACGATAGTGTGTTGCAGATTTTATATCTATTATTGGTGAAATTAAATTTGGCATTACTATAGCACGGTTATATATGGAACTACTATAAGGCAAGACTAACTTTAGTAAGTTGCCATCACGTAAATGTAAATGCCAATCGTCTGGACGTCTTATAACAATTTTATCTAGCTGTTTAACCATTATTATTCATTCTCTATTGTTATAATTTTTAATGTTAAATATAAAATATTTTCAATATATCACGAAAGTATATTAACATATTGAAACGATATATCAAAATTATTTATTATATGCAATTGATAAATATATAATTTAAATTGATTATAATATCATTAATTTATATTTTAGTTAATAATATGTGTTATCTTTTAATAAAATAATTTTCTTACTGTATGTATAGTAAGCTATTTTATGAAAGTATATGGCTTTTAGGATTATTGAAATATGAATTTATTGAAATCTTTAACTACAGTTAGTTTTTTAACATTAATATCTCGAATATTAGGTTTTATAAGAGATTTGATTATTGCACAATATTTTGGTGCTGGAATGTTTACAGATGCTTTTTTTATGGCTTTTAAATTACCTAATCTTTTAAGACGTATATTTGCTGAAGGTGCTTTTTCTCAAGCTTTTATACCAGTTTTTATAGAACAAATAAAAAAAACAAAGATAGATAATAAAAACATAAATAATGAAAATATAAAATTATTTATATCATATATATTTGGTTTACTAATAATAGTAATAACATGTATTATAATTTTTGGTCTTATAATAGCTCCTAAATTAACTTTAATAGTAGCTCCCGGATTCATCAGAAATACTTATTTATTTAATGTTTCCACTCATTTATTACGTATTATGCTACCTTATATTTTATTAATTTCTTTAGCATCTTTAGTAGGCGTCATATTAAATACTTATGATTATTTTTTAATTCCTGCCTGTACTCCTATCCTATTTAATATTACTATCATATTATTTATATTATTTTTTCATAGTTATTTCAATCCACATATCCTGGTATTAGGTTGGGGTGTAATTGTTGGTGGAGTAATGCAAATTTGTATTCAATTGCATTGTTTATGGAAAATTAATTTATTAGTTTTCCCAAAATTTATTTTTAATAACCCTGCTGTTTTATTAGTAATAAGAAGGATGGGACCTGCGGTTATTGGAATGTCGGTTAGTCAAATTTCTTCAATAATTAATAATATTTTTACTTCATTTTTAACTTTTGGATCTTTATCTTGGTTATATTTTTCTAATAGATTAGTAGAATTTCCTATTGGAGTATTAAGTGTAGCATTAAGTACAATTATTTTGCCTTCACTATCAAAAAGTTTGAATGATAACAATTATGATGAGTATTCACGTTTAATAAACTGGGGTTTAAAAATATGTTTTTTACTCTCTATTCCTAGCACTATAGGTTTAATAATTTTATCTAAACCAATAGTTATTACATTATTTGAATATGGTAAATTTACTCATTATGATACTATCATGACCCAATATGCTTTAATTACATATTCTATCGGTTTAATTGGGTTAATGAGTGTAAAGGTTTTAGTTATTGGTTTTTATGCTAGTAATGATATGAAGACCCCAGTTAAAATTGCTTTTATTACCTTAATTGTAACACAAATAATTAATTTATTATTTTTCCATTCACTAAAACATATTTGTTTAGCTTTATCTATCAGTATATCTGGAATTTTAAACGCATATTTACTTTTCTATAAATTAGTTAAAAAACAAATTTTTAAATTAGATCAAGAATGGTTGAAATATTTAGTACAAATTATAATAGCAACATCAGTAATGGCAATAGTTTTGCTGATTATACTAAAATACATAAATAAATGGGAAGAGGTAATAATGATAGAACGTATATTAAGATTATCATTTATTTGTGGAATAGGAATATTTGTTTATTCATTAGCATTAAAAATTTTTGGTTTCAAAATAAAAGATTTTTCTTATCAGTTTAATAAAAATATTTTAATTAAGTAAAATAACACAATGAATTTTTAAAAATACTATATAAAATTATTTAAACACAATCGTTTTAATTATTAAATTGTGTTTAAAAATGGGTATTTGATTTATTGATGTTTAGTGGCTGGAACTGTAACTTTATGAGTTGCACTGTGACCTCCTGCTGAACCTTTCCCATGAAATCTAAATCTAGGTCTCACCCAATTACTAAGACGAATTGGATCAGGTTGCCAAACAGGAATTGGAACTTTAGTCATTGGCGCTGAAGCAAAATATTTCCAACGTTTTCTTTTTTTTGAAATTGCTTTTACTGAAATATTACTTTTATTAGTATATGTTAATGAATTATTTTCTATAGTATTACGATTCATTTTAAGAGAAGTTACTATAGAAAAAGATGAGTTAATAAAATTATTTATTTTCTTATTCTTTTCATTATTTGGTTTACTTTTTATGTCAGACAATTTTTTTAATGTATTAGAATCACTTTGTATCTTTTTATGTGATAAATATTTATTAGATTTATAATTCCACTCTTTTTTAGATATTTTTGTTACATAAAATTCACTAGTAGTATAATTTGTAACAAATCTTTCACTATCATCAGATGATGATTTTATTTCATTAGAACGTAATTTAATAGGAATTAAAGAATTATCTATATTCTGAAATTCAGAAAAATTATTATTCTTATTTACATAATTTATTGGATACTTTATATTGTGTGAATTTTTAATTGAATTTATATTACTATCAAGGTTATTATTTTTTAAATTATTTTCAATAGTATTGTATGAAATTTTATTGTTTTTTCTTTGTTTGTTAACTGGTGGTAATATCTGTAATTCCTTATCTTTAACTTCTAATATTGTCTGTTTAACGCTAAAATCAATTTGATTAATTTCTTTTTTATAATATTTTCTTTGTTTAATATTATTAATTATATCTTTAGAAGACCTATCATAATTTTTAGTTTGATTAACAACATTTTCTTTTATTAATGAAGATGTTTCATTAATAAACAATTTTTTTAAGTTGAGTATCATTCGACTAAAAAAATTGTTATTTATTAATTCATATCCATTTATTAATGATTTTATCTTTGATTTAACTGTTGATTGATTTGACATCTTTTCTATAGATGATATTGATGAATTATTATATATAGGAAAATTTTTTAAACTATATTGGTCTAAACGATAGCTAGGAACATCATTTTCTTTATTTGATTTAAATATAGGTGTTTCATTAAATTTAGCTAAGTGATATCTTAATATTTTGGTTTCCTCCCCTTTTTTTACTCGCAAAATAGAATAATTTGGATTTTTTAACCTAAGACTAGGAATTATAGATATTTTAACTCCATTTTGACGTTTCTCAATAGCATTAACTGCATTTCTTTTTTCATTTAGTAAATATGAAGCTACTTGTACCGGAACTATAGCATGTACTTCTTTAGTATGATACTTGCCGGCTTCTTCTTCAATTAGTCGTAAAATAGATAAAGAAAGTGACTCATTATCACGAATTATTCCAGTACCATTACAGTGTGGACATGAATAGTGACTAGATTCTCCTAATGAGGGACTTAATCTTTGCCTAGACATCTCTAATAACCCAAAGCACGAAATATTACCAATTTGTACACGTGCTCGATCTTTACCTGTTTCTTCTCGTAAACGGTATTCTACTATCTGTTGATTGCCAATAGCAATCATATCAATAAAATCAATGACAATTAAACCACCTAAATCTCGTAAACGAATCTGTCTGGCAATTTCTTCAGCTGCTTCAAGATTAGTACTTAAAGCAGTAGTTTCAATATCTGTACCTTTAATAGAACGTGCGGAATTAATATCAATTGCAGTTAATGCTTCAGTAGTGTCGATAATAATAGATCCACCTGAAGGTAAAGAAACTTTACGCTGGAAAGCTGATTCTATTTGTGATTCAATCTGATAATAACTAAATAATGGAATATAACTATTATAATATTTAACTTTACTGATAAAATCTGATCTACCCATATTATTAATATGTTTTCGTGCTGAATTTAAAACTGTTAGATTATCAATTAATATTTCACTTATATCGTGACGTAAATAATCACGAAAAGCTCTCACTATAGCATTACTTTCTTGATAAATTAAAAATGGTGCTTTTTTATTATCTGATATTTTTTTAATTGTAAGCCAGTGCTTAATACGAGCACTTAGATCCCATTGTAATAATTCTGCTGATTTACCTAAACCTGCTGTACGAATTATTATACCCATACCTTCAGGAATTTCCAGTGATGACAGAATTTCTTTTATCTCAAGTCGATCATCTCCTTCGATACGACGGGAAATACCAGCAGTGCGGGGATTATTAGGCATTAAAACTAAATAACATCCCGCTAAAGATATAAAAGTTGTTAAAGCAGCTCCTTTAGTACCTCTTTCTTCTTTTGCAACTTGAACTATTAATTCTTGACCTTCTTGTAATATATTTTTATTATTGTTATAATTATCTATGCATTGGTATTTTTGAAAATATTCATGCGAGATTTCCTTTATGGGAAGGAAACCATGGCGTTTAGCTCCATAATCAATAAATACAGCTTCTAGGCTAGGTTCAATACGTGTAATTTTACCTTTGTAAATATTAGCTTTTTTTTGTTCATATCTGGAATTTTCAATATCCAGATCATAAAGATGTTGACCATCAACTAAAGCAATACGTAACTCTTCCTCTTGAGTTGCGTTAATTAACATTCTTTTCATCTTGAATTGCTCGTTATTTCGTAAATAATTATATCCAGCACATAATTATATCCAGCACATAGTTAATTGTTACAAATTAGTATCTATATTCATTAGAGCATTTAACCATACATTCTTCGTTTAAATTAAATTATTATTTGTTATTTATTCTTAAATTTAATTAAAACATTATAATGTACTATTTTGTTTTGCTTGGAAATATATAACTAATATTCAATTAACAATTATTTTATGTGCTAAATATAGTGTTTAGGTCAACATAAATGACCATAAATTGTAAAAAAAATAATAAATAATGATAAGCAATTTATCTTAGTCTTATATTGTGCTGTATCTTTATTAAACAATACAAAAATAACGATTTTTAAAATTTTTATTGTTGTTAATTAAATTGGATTTAGTATAATATAAAATTAATATAAATCTAAAAATATTATAAATTGATTTATTAATATAACTGGATGTTTTTAATAAAAAATTACAAATAAAATACTGTTATTTAATAAAAAAATTTTACAAATTATTAATACAATTTTTTTTATTAAAAAACTAATAAGATGAAAAACAAGCATTCTGATATAAATACAATCATAATAACTAATAGAAATTTAAATCAAAGAATTGATAATTTTTTAAACTCAAAATTTAAAAAAATTCCTAAAAGTTTTATATACAAAATTCTGAGAAAAGGAAAAATAAAAGTAAATAAAAAACGTGTTAAACCTTTATATAAATTGAAAATAAATGATGAAATAAGCATAATATCTTCTTATTTATATAATGAACATAAAACAATATCCAATATAAAAAAAAATAAAGTAGCTTTTTTAAATAAATTAATCTTATATGAAGATGATTACATAATAGTAATTAACAAACCATCAGGAGTAGCTGTACATGGAGGTAGTGGATTAAGTTTTGGTGTCATAGAAGGCTTAAGATCATTACGTTCTAATTGTTCTTTTTTAGAATTAGTGCATAGATTAGATAGAAGTACATCTGGGTTATTATTGATCGCTAAAAAACGTTCTGCATTAAAGTGTTTACACGAACAGTTGCGTAATAGATTTATAAAAAAAGATTATTTAGCATTAGTACATGGAATTTGGCCATCAAATTTAAAAATAATAAATGCTCCTCTAAAAAAACAAATATCTTTATATAGCAGTAGTAGATCAATGGTATATGTTGATATTAATGGAAAACCTTCAGAAACATATTTTCAAGTAAAAGAATATTTTAGATCTACTACATTATTGAAAGTTCGTCCAATTACAGGTCATACACATCAAATTCGTGTTCATGCTATGCATGCTGGTTATCCTATTTTATTTGATGGACGTTACGGAAAAAATTCATTGGACAATCAAATAGATTTAGGATTAAATAGATTATTTCTTCATGCTCATGCCCTAACATTCCTTCACCCAAAAACAGGTGTAATGACTTATCTAGAAGCACCATTAGACACAATACTTATAAAATGTTTAACTAATCTAAGTTTAAATAAAATCAAAATATAAATAAGTCCAATACATTACATTTGAGATTTTTTATATCAAATAAATATTTAAAATTATTGATTTATAATCATTTAATATAAAATAATCTTTTCTAATTTTTTATTATTTGTTAGAATTACTACTTTAAATAATTTTTATTTTTAATAAAATTAAATTTTGATATATTTTGAAATAATTATATATTATATATAAAGATAAAAGATAGTAGTTAAACTAACCTATATAATTACATTTTTATTTGTTTTTTTAATATCAATATTACTGCAATTATAGGAGTATTATGTTATGGCAGTTCAAAAAAACAAACCTAGTCGTTCTAAAAGAGGCATGCGTCGTTCCCATGATTTTTTAAGAACTAAAACTATATCAGTAGATAAAAAATCAGGTGAAACTCACTTGCGTCACCACATCACTTTAGATGGATACTATAGAGGCTTTAAGTTTATATCAAATTAATTTATTTTAGTCAATTAATATACAATATAAAGTTGGTTTTTGTCATATTTTATTTTAAAAAATTTAATTTAACTTATTGCTTATTAAAATTAACAAATTAGTAGTTACAAAGATAGTTAATGTCAAGCGTTTTTATTTTAACTATAATATATTAATATCTATAATATGCTAAAATTATTTAGTTACTTAGGATTAGAATAATTTAAGATAAAATATTATTTTTATTAATTTAAATTAGTAAAATAATGGTCTTTTAATTAAAAGTATATAGAAATTACTATAAAAAAATAATAAATCAATTGGTTTTTTTGAGGTAAAATAAATATAAAAAAATAACGAAATTAATTAAATCAAACAAATATTTAAGATATTGTAGTACGTTTGATTAGGAGCAATGAATTTACGATGTTCACCAGAATTATTGGCACGGGTAGTTATTTACCTTTAAATATTCGTACAAATGCTGATTTGAATAAGATGGTAGATACATCAGATGAATGGATTATTTCTAGAACTGGAATAAAGGAACGACATATTTCTAAACCCGAGGAAGATGTGGCAAGTATGGGGTTTAATGCTGCAAAAAATGCTTTAAAAATGGCAAACATAAAATATAATCAAATTGAATTAATTATTATAGCAACTACGTCATCCAGTCACGCTTTCCCGAGTTCTGCATGTATGATTCAAAAAATGTTAGAGATAAGAGATTGTACTGCATTCGATCTAGCGGCAGCTTGTACTGGTTTTATTTATGCTTTAAGCGTAGCAGATCAATTCATAAAAAGTGGTAAGATAAAATATGCATTAGTCATTGGTTCTGATACGTTAACTCGAACAGTTAATCCTAATGATCGTAATAGTATTGTTTTATTTGGAGACGGTGCAGGTGCAGTTGTTTTAGCAAATAGTAATCAACCTGGAATTATCTCTACCCATTTACATTCTAATGCGCATTACGCATATCTATTAACTTTACCTTATCAATATAGCGGTATTCATAATAAACAACCAGTTTACTTAAAGATGTCAGGAAATGAAGTTTTTAAAATTGCAATAGAGGAACTAACTTATACTGTACAGGAAACATTGAAATATAATAATTTAAATATAGATATGATAGATTGGTTTATACCACATCAAGCCAATATACGTATTATTCTTGCTATTACAAAAAAACTTGGGATAAACATAAAGAAAGTAGTTATTACAATAGATCGTCATGGTAACACATCTGCAGCTTCAATACCACTGGCACTTGATGAAATAGTGCGTGATGGTCGTGTTAAATCTGGACATATGATTTTACTCAAAGCCTTCGGCGGCGGATTCACCTCGGGTTCGGCCTTGATGCGTTTTTAAGCAGCATAAAGGAGTTAAAGATGACTCAACTAGCTTTTATTTTTCCAGGTCAAGGATCGCAGTATGTTGGGATGCTAAGTGATTTTATAGAAAAATATTCCATAGCTAGACAAACGTTTCAAGAAGCATCAAATATTTTAGGTTATGATTTGTTAAGATTAGTTAACCAAGGACCATATGAGCATTTAAATTGTACTTGGAAAACACAACCAGCTATTTTAACATCTTCTATAGCTATATATCGTATATGGAAACAAGAAGGCGGTAAAAAACCTATACTAATGGCAGGACATAGTTTAGGTGAGTATTCTGCTTTGGTTTGTGCTGGTGTTATAAAATTTACTGATGCCATTCAATTAGTTGAATTTCGTGGTAAAATAATGCAAGAATTGGTTAAAACAAGAATAGGTGCAATGCATGCTATTATAGGTTTAGATGAAATAACTATTAAAAGAATATGTAAAGAAAATAAAAAGAATCAGGTTGTTTCAATAGCAAACTTTAATTCACAAGATCAATTTGTAATTGCAGGTGATAAGGAAGCTGTCTGTCGTACTAGTATTGCATGTAAATTATTAGGAGCATATGTTAAACCTTTGATGGTTAGTGTACCATCTCATTGTATATTAATGAGATCTGCTGCAAAAAAACTAGAAATTAGACTGCAAGAAATAAAATTTGCTAAACCTTCTATATCAATAATTAATAACGTTGATGTTAAAATAGAATATAATGAATATGCTATTCGTAAAGCTTTAATTCGTCAAATGTATAGTGCAGTTCGTTGGTTAGAGATAATTAAATTTATCACTAAAACAGCGGGTATAACAAGATTATTAGAATTTGGTCCAGGTAAAATATTAAGTCAATTGAATAAACGTATTTCAAAAAACCTGAACTCTATAGCCATAAATGATACTAGTTCATTAGTGATTGCATTGAATAAAAATAAATAATAGGTATAAAATGAATTTAAAAGATAAAATTGCATTAGTGACTGGGGCTAGTAGAGGTATTGGTCTTGCAATTGCAGAAAAGTTATCATTTATTGGAACTTATGTTATTGGAACTTCAACAAGTCAAAAGGGAGTTTCAATCATTAATACTTATTTAAAAAATCAAGGTAAAGGTATAATACTAAATGTTAATGATTCAGAATGTATTTCTAGTGTTTTAGAAGAAATAAAATCTGAATATGGTCATATTGATATTTTAGTTAATAATGCAGGTATAACTAGAGATAATTTATTGATACGTATGAGTAATAACGATTGGCAAGATGTTTTAGATACAAATCTTACTTCCGTGTTTAGAATTTCTAAAGCGGTTATACCTTTCATGATAAAAAGACGTATTGGACGCATTATCACTATTAGTTCTATTTCCGGAACTTATGGAAATATCGGTCAAACAAATTATGCAGCATCTAAAGCGGGATTAATTGGATTTAGCAAATCTTTAGCACTTGAAATTGCTTCACGTGGAATTACTGTTAATATAGTATCACCTGGATTTATTGAAACTGATATGACACGAATATTAAATAAAGATCAACGTGCTAACATTTTAGCAAAAATATCTATGAAACGTTTAGGTCAACCTAAAGAAGTAGCTAATGTGGTTGCATTTTTAGCTTCTGAAGAAGCATCATATATAACTGGTGAAATAATTAATGTTAATGGTGGTATGTATATGGTTTAACTTTTTTATAAAAATTATTCGATTCTAAAACCACAAAATTGTGATTTCATTGACCTATATTTTGTTGCATCTTTTTCAATATTTTATAAACTATGAAAATTATCGCATAAGCGAGTTTTGACAGGAAATCAAATAGTATGAGTGATATCGAACAACGAGTTAAGAAAATCATCAGTGAACAACTAGGTGTAAAAGAAGATGAAGTCACTAATTCTGCATCTTTTGTAGATGACCTAGGTGCTGATTCTCTTGATACCGTTGAGCTGGTAATGGCTTTAGAAGAAGAATTTGACACTGAAATTCCAGATGAAGAAGCTGAAAAAATCACTACCGTTCAGGCAGCGATAGATTATATTAATGACCATAAAAGCTAGTATAAGATAATAATTAATATATCCAGATAGTATTATTATACTATCTGGATTTTTAATTAACAAACATTAATATAATTATGTTGTTTAATTTGATATTTTTAGATTAAATATTGATAAATTATCAATATTTTAATAATATAATAAGCGTATTTTTATTTGCTGAACTTAAACTTAAATAAGTATTATATTTAAAAAATAAAATTTATATAAAAAACAAAAGAGATAAAACATAATAATTTTAAATATTATGTTTATCATTAAATAAAACTAATAATTAATAGAACATTATATATTTTTCTAATTTAATATTATAAAAAATGAAAAATAAATTTATTACTGTTGAAGGGTTAGAAAGCGCTGGAAAAACTACTGCATGTAGTATTATAGTCAAAATATTACATGAATATGGTATAAATGATAAAAATATTGTTCTTACTAGAGAACCTGGTGGTACCGTTATAGCAGAAAAATTACGTAATATAATTAAAAATAATAATAATGAAGAACATATATCATATAAAACAGAACTATTGATCATATATGCAGCTAGAGTACAATTAGTAGAAAATGTTATTAGACCAGCATTAAGTTTAGGAAAATGGGTAATAAGTGATCGTTATGATCTTTCCTCTCAAGCTTATCAAGGAGGAGGTAGAAAACTAGGAATAAACATGATTAATAAACTACATTATATGATGTTAGGTACATTCTGTCCAGATATCACATTTTATTTAGATATAACTCCTGATGTTTGTTTAAAACGGTTACAAAAAAAAGGTAAGTTAGATCGCATTGAACAAGAATCACTAGCTTTTTTTGAACGAACTCGTAATTATTATCTCAAAATAATAAAAAACGATGATAATATCGTATTTATTGATGCAAGTCAACCTAAGGATAAAATTAGTATAATTTTAAAAAATTTTTTAATTGATTGGTTAAAAAAACAATAAAAATGGAATGGTATCCGTGGCTTAATAAACCTTATTATAAAATTATTAATCAATATCGAGAAGGTTTTAGTCATCCTGTATTATTGATTCAAGGAAATCAAGGTATAGGTAAAGATTCTCTTTTATGGAAATTAAGTTATTGGCTTTTGTGTAAGATGCCTGTTAATTTAGATTTTTGTGGCAGTTGTAATAGCTGTCGTCTAATGAAAGTCAACACTCATCCAGATTATTACCTTTTTAATGCAAAAAATGCAAGCATAGACATGGTTAGAAATTTAATATCTAACTTATATACATGTTCCCATACATCAAATAGAAAAGTTACATGTATACTTGATGTTGATCATTTGACAAAATATTCGAGTAATGCTTTATTGAAAATAATTGAAGAACCACCATCTAACAGTTTGTTTTTTTTAAGTACTCAAAATTTTTCAACAGTACCTTTAACAATACGTAGTCGTTGTGTAATGTTTCGTTTGTTTCCTCCAAGTGAAGAAGATAGTATATTGTGGATAAAACAAAAATGTCTTCAGAAAGATGAATCAATCATTGTATCTTCTTTACGTCTAAGTAATGGCATGCCAACTAAAGCACTGAATCTTATTACAACTAGTTTGCTTCTTAGAAAAAAATTATATGATACTTTATGTTTTTCACTTAAACAAGATATTTTACAATTATTGCCTATTATTTGTGAAAATGAAATGATATGTATTGATTGGCTAATAAGTTTAATATTAGACGCCATGAAACTACAAAACAATATAACAGAACAGTTAATAAATATAGATCGTAAAGATGTTATTTCTTTATTGGCTAATTCTTTTTCTTTTGATACATTAAATAATAGCATGTATCATTGGATTAAATGTAGAAATACATTAATAAATGTAACAGAAGTTAATAAAGAATTATTGTTAATAAATTCATTATTAATTTGGGTAGAAAATAGTATATCAGGTTAAAATATTATTTAGAAAATTTTAAATTTGAGAAAGAAATATATGTTTATTGTTGATTCGCATTGTCATCTTAATTTACTAGATTATAAAAAAAATCATTGTAATCTTGATGATGTCATAGCAAAAGCATTTGCACGTGATGTAAAATTTATGTTAGCAGTAGCAACCGATTTATCAGATTTTCATAATATGAAAAAATTGGTTGGACAACATAAAAATATTGCACTATCTTGTGGTATACACCCTCTTAATAAACCAGAACTATATAATGTTGATGATATATATTCTCTAGTTATAGATGATCCTAAAGTAATTGCATTAGGAGAAACAGGATTAGATTATCATTACAATGAATATAACAAAATAAACCAACAGACCTCTTTTCGTAATCATATCCGTTTAGGAATAGCTTTAAACAAACCAATCATAGTACATATGAGAAATGCTTTTATAGATACTTTAAATATTTTAAAAGAAGAAAAAAGCGAAATTTGTGGTGGTGTATTACATTGTTTTAGTGAAAATCAACTAGCTGCAAGTAAGTTATTAGATTTAGGGTTTTATATTTCTTTTTCAGGTATAGTGACATTCAATAAAAATAAAAATTTTGATAATATCATTCGTTATGTTCCACTAGATAGAATTTTAGTTGAAACTGATTCACCATATCTTTCTCCTGTACCACATCGTGGTCAAGAAAATCAACCTGCTTACACAAGAGATGTTGCTGAATATATCTCCATTATAAAAAATATAGATATAGAAGAACTTTCAGAAACAACTACTAATAATTTTAAAACATTATTTCATGTTAATGTTAATTAATCAATTTAATTAATAATTTAAACTTATAACAATTCATTCATAATTTAACCTTAATGATCTATAAAAAATAGATTTATATTGATAGATTTATTAGGAGTTCCACAATATGTTAAAAAATGCTTTTGCTAATTTACAAAAAGTGGGTAAATCACTTATGTTACCCATATCAGTATTACCAATTGCAGGCATTTTATTAGGATTAGGATCAGCTAATTTTAGCTTGCTACCTGATACAATGTCACATGTAATGGCAGAAGCTGGTGAATCTGTATTTTCTAATATGCCATTAATTTTTGCAATAGGTATTTCACTAGGTTTTACTAATAATGATGGGGTATCAGCTTTAGCAGCAGTGATATCCTATAGTATAATGATTAAGACCATGATGACTATATCATCATTAATGTTATGTGATACAGTTAAGAATATTGAAATAAAACATCTTGTTGATACGGGTATTTTAGGAGGTATTATTATAGGTTTTTTAGTATCTTATATGTTTAATAAATTTTATCGTATCAAGTTACCAGAGTATTTGGGTTTTTTTGCTGGCAAAAGATTTGTACCAATTATATCTGGTCTATCAGCAATTATTGTTGGTATTTTTCTAGCCGTTATTTGGCCTCCTATAGGATTTTTAATTGGGAATTTTTCAGAATGGGCAGCTTACCAAAATCCAATGATAGCTTTTAGTATTTATGGGTTCATCGAGCGTATTTTAATGCCGTTAGGTTTACATCACATTTGGAATGTCCCTTTTCAAATGCAAATTGGTGAATTTATTACTACATCTGGTCAGATATTTCACGGTGATATTCCAAGATATATGGCTGGAGATCCTACTGCAGGTAAATTGTCAGGAGGATTTCTTTTTAAAATGTATGGATTACCAGCAGCAGCACTTGCAATTTGGCATACATCTAATTCTAAAAATCGTTCTAGAATAGGTGGTATAATGGCTACAGCAATGCTAACTTCTTTTTTAACAGGTATTACTGAGCCTATCGAATTTTCTTTTATGTTTGTTAGTCCTATTCTATATTTTATACATTCAATTTTAGCTGGTTTAGCATTTCCTATTTGTATTTTACTTGATATGAGAAACGGAATTAGTTTTTCACATGGATTAATAGACTTTATTATTTTAAGTGGTCACGGAAATAAAATTTGGTTATTTCCAGCTATTGGAATTTTATATTCTTTAGTCTATTATACTCTGTTTTGTTTGCTGATTGTTAAATTTAACTTAAAAACTCCTGGACGTGAACAATCAATTAAAAATACATTATCTTTAACAACTCATGAAATAGCACAAAAGTTAATAATAGCTTTTGGTGGTAAAGAAAATATTACAAATCTTGATGCTTGTATTACTCGTCTTAGGGTAAAAGTAGTTGATATAAAAAAAGTTAACAGAGAACAACTAGAAGATCTTGGTGCGCAAGGAATAGTTATTTCTGGATCAGGTATACAAGTGATTTTTGGGACTAAATCTGGTAATATTAAAACTGATATGGATGATTATATTAAACTATGTCATCATGAAATATGATTTCAGTTATTATTTCAATAATATAATCAATTTTTTTGTTATTTATAATATATTAATATTTTAATTTAATATCAATTAATTCAGGAACAATATATGGCCCAAGAAACTATTTTTAGTAAAATTATTAATCGTGAAATTGAATCTGATATCTTATATCAAGATGTATTAGTAACAGCTTTTCGTGATATTTTACCTAAAGCACCTATTCATGTATTAATTGTACCTAATATATTAATTCAAAATGTAAATCAAGTTAAACAAGAACATGAAATGATATTAGGTAGAATGTTTATAGTCGCAGCGAGAATTGCAAAACAAGAAAAAATTGATAAAAAAGGATATCGTCTAATCATAAACTGTAATGAACATGGAGGACAAGAAGTTCATCATATCCATATGCACCTTTTAGGCGGGAAAAAATTGGGTCCTATATTATAGGTTATATTATTTATTTGTTAAACTGATAAAAAATTTTTTTATCCATTCTATACGATATTTCTGGTCTTCTATTATAATATCATTACAATATAGTCGCAATTTTTTATTTTCTGTTAGTTTCCATTTAGTGGGTTCTTTTTGAATTAAATTGACTAGCTTTACAGGATCAATGTTGTTTTTTGGAGAAAAATCAAAATATCCTCCTTTATAACCAATTTTTATTTTGCATATACCCAACTCACGAGCTTGAAGACGTAATAATGCTATATCAAACAAATTGTTTGTTGCATTAGGCAATAAACCAAAATTACCAATCATTTCATTTTTTAATTTTTGTATATCATATTTATTTTTAGCACTAGCAATTTTTTTATATAATGATAAACGTAAGTTAACATTTTCTATGAAATATTCTGGAATAAGAGATGGAATTTGAAGTTCTATTTCAATATTATTATATAATAAATTGTCTAATAATTGAGGTTGTTCAAAATTTTTCAAATCTTTAATAGCATTTTCTAATAATTCCATATAAAGTGAAAAACCTAGCATTTCTATTTGTCCACTTTGTTTTTCTCCTAATAATTCACCTGCACCTCTAATTTCTAAATCACTATTAGCCAATGTAAAACCAGCACCAAGTTCTTTAAAAGAAGAAATGACATCAAATCTTTTTACTGCTTTGTTAGTAATAATTTCTTGATTTGGAGTTAATAACCAAGCGTATGCTTGATGATGTGAACGACCAACTCTTCCTCGCAATTGATGTAATTCTGCTAAACCAAAAGTGTCAGCACGTTCGATAATAATTGTATTAGCGTTAGGGATATCAATGCCAGTTTCAATTATAGTAGTACATACCAATACATTAAAATGTTGATGATAAAAATCGTTCATTACTCTTTCTAGATCTTGTTCTTTCATTTTTCCATGAGCGATAGTTATACAAGCTTCTGGAACTAATTTGCTTATATAATGAGCAGTTTTTTCAATATCATTAACTTTATTGTGTAAATAATATACTTGACCGCCTCTTTTAATTTCACGCAAAATGGTTTCTCTTATTATAGAATTACTAAATTCGCTTATAAAAGTCTTAATAGGTAAACGATGTTCTGGAGGAGTATGAATAATAGAAACATCACGCATGCCAGTAATTGCCATATGTAATGTCCGTGGAATCGGAGTAGCAGTTAATGTCAGTATGTCAATATTATTGTATATAGCTTTAATAAGCTCTTTTTGATAGACTCCAAAACGATGTTCTTCATCAATAATTAATAAACCTAAATTTTTCCATTTAATATTTTTATTTAATAGTTTATGAGTACCTATTACAATATTGACTTTTCCTTCTTTTGTTTTTTCTAGTAGATGTTTTTGCTGTTTAATATTTCTAAAATTAGATAACATATCAATATGGACAGACCAGTGTCTAAATCTACTTTTAAAATTTTCATAATGTTGCTGAGCTAAAAGATTAGTTGGAACAAGAATAGCAACTTGTTTATTATTTTCAATTGCAATAAATGCTGCATGCATGGCTACTTCTGTTTTACCAAAACCTACATCACCACATACTAATCTATCCATTGCTATAGGCAGAGACATATCATTTAATATTTCATTTATAGCTTTCTGTTGGTCTACTGTAACATTATATGGAAAATGGTTGCAGAATGATTTGTATCTATTTTTATTATATTTGAAAGCATAACCAATTTTCGATTTACGTTGACAATAAATATCTAAAAGTTCTGCTGCAACATCGCGAATTTTTTCTATAGCCTTTTGTCGAGATTTTTGCCAAACATCACTTCCTAATTTATGAATCGGTACTTTATCATCAGAATGACTTGTATAGTAACTAACTAAATGAAGCGAAGAAACTGGAACATATAGTTTAGTGTTATCAGCATAGGATAGAATTAGATATTCAGAGTTAATACCATTTGTTTCAATAGTTATTAAACCCATATAACGTCCGATACCATGCTCTATATGAACTACTGGTTGACCATAACGTATTTCCTCTACATTAAAAATAATTTTATTAAAATTACTACATTTTTTTATATTTGGATAACAATCGTTAAAATTATCTTGAACTATATCATTATCACAAATTAAAGCTCTATTGTTATTAGTATCTATAAATCCATTACTGATGTTAATAATCATTAAATTTAATTTTTGATTTACTGATTCATTAAAATTATCTATCAAAACTGGTTTTAAATTTAAATGTTCAAATAAATTGTAAAATTTTTTCTGTTGTATCTTATTTTGAACGCAAAATATTACATTACCATTAAATTGATTAATAAATTTATCTAAATTTTTGAGAGAAAATCTATTTAATTCTCTTAAATTTAATAAAGGAAGTGGTATATAACCTAAATTAATATTGGTTGGTTTTTGTGGTAATTTTTTATCTGTTACTTTTATTTGAGGCCAATGATTTAATTGTTGTATCATGTCACGAGGTGTAATCCATAAATGACTAGGGTTTAATAATGCACTAGAACTACTACTGATATTTTTGTAATACCGGTTTATATTTTCCCAAAAATCTATAGCTATATCTTCTATGTTATTATGATTAATAATTGTAGTGTTTGATGGAAGATAACTAAATATAGTTGATAATGGTTGATCGAAAAATAGAGGATACCAATATTCAATACCAGCAGGTATAATTCCTATATTCATATTTTTATTTATGTAATATTCTTCATGAGTAGAAATATCAAAAAAATTTTTCCATCTCTTACAAAATAGCTCTATTGAAACTTTATCAACAGGAAATTCATGAGTAGGCAATAAATGAATTTTTATTACTTTATTAACAAATTTTTGGTTATGTAAATTGATATTACTAATGTTATTTACAATATTTTTAATCAAATTTATAGAATAAATTTGATTATATCCAATAGGGAATAAATCAAAAAAAACATCTTTTTTGATTCTATATTCACCTTGCTCTACTATTTGATTAACATATCTATAACCAATTTTTTCTAATTTATTTTTAAAATAATCTTTGGATAATTTTTGTCCTTCCTTTATTAGCAAACTATTACTAGAAATATAAGGACATGGACAAATACGTTGCATTAATGTTTTTACCGATAATATTAATATTCCATGTTTTATATTTAATAATTGAGAAAGTATAAAGATTCTATTTGATATGTTTTTTTTATTAGGAGATGATCTTGTATAAGGTGCTATTTCCCAATCAGGAAAATAATAAACAGGACTTTTAGTAAATTGTTTTATTTCATTAAAAAGTTGAGTAGCAGTTTTTTTATCTGATGTAATTATTAATATAAAACCAAAATAATTTTCTATTATATTAGCATACTCTATTGCATATGAAGTACCAACTAATTCACCAAAATTGTAAATTTCTCCAGCTTTTTTAGGTAGAAGATAATTATTTTTTTTAAACATAAAAATTCAAAATTTTCCATTTTTTATCTAATGTATTATGATCTAAAATTTAGAACACGAATACATAAATCGTTATTACAAATATTATTAATAATTAATTATTTTAAATAAATTTGCATCATCTTTATCTAAAATTTTAGGAAAAATATCGTATTTTTATTACATAGTGAAATAATACATTAAAGTAATCTTTCTAAAAAAACACATGGATATTCTGTAATTCAAAACTACATATATTATTTTTTATACAGAAATAATATCTAAATTTTATAATGGTCAATGCATATTTATTTTTTGTAACTAATAATAAATATAAATAATGAAAACAAATTAATTTAATTAATAATTAGGTATCTTCCTAATGATTAGCTTTAAGTTTTTGAAATAAAGTTTCGTACTCTCTACTGGCATTTCCTACATCATTTTGCCATTCACCGTTTTTTAAAAGTTCATCAGAAGGATATAACAATTTATCATTAATCATTTGTTTAGGTAAAAATTTTTTTGCTTCTCTATTTGCTGTCGGATATCCAATTGCAATAGCAACTTTAGCAGCTATTTCTGGGCGAAGTAAAAAATTTATAAGTTTTAAAGCACCTTGTTTATTTTTTGCATTTACTGGAATTGCAAGATTATCCATCCAAAATATTCCACCTTCTTTAGGCCAAATTGTTTTTAACGGAGCACCTGATTTACGAGCTACATAAGCAGAACCGTTCCAAACCATGCCTAGTAATACATCACCTTCCATATAAGTATTTCCAGGATTATCAGAATTAAATGTTATTACATTTGGCATTAGTTTTTTCAATTCACTATATGCAGCATTAATTTCTTTTAAATTTCTAGTATTTCCTGATAAACCAAGTTTAAGTAGTGCTATTTGAAATACTTCACGAGCATCGTCTATTAATAATAAACTTTTTTTATATTGAGGTTTCCATAGATCAGACCAGCTAGTTATAGTTTTTGGATCAATTTCAGCAGAATTTACTCCTATAATTGTAGCACCCCAAATATATGGAATAGAATAATTATTATTAGGATCAAATGGTTTATTTAATAACTTTTTATCTAAGTTTTTAAAATTAGTTAATTTACCTTTATCAATTTTTTGTAACATTCCTTCTTTGCGCATTTTAGCTATAAAATAACTTGACGGAACTATCAAATCATATGATCCGCTTTTCCAAGTTTTTAGTTTAGAATACATCAGTTCATTCGATTCATAAGTTGAATAGATAACTTTAATACCTGTTTCTTTAGTAAATTGCTCTAACAATCCTGATGGGACATATTCAGTCCAATTATAAAAATATAATGTATTATTAACATCTGCTTTAGCAAAATTTAACACTAAAACTAATAAACCAATGAATAATTTAATACAATAATTCATTATTACTCCTCCTTTATTTTATTTTCTTAAGAAGTAAAAACTGACTACAAACAACTAATAATAAGGATATTAATACTAAAATCACTGTAATTGCATTTACTTCAGGAGAAACCCCAACTTTAACCATAGAATAAATTTTTAAAGGCAAAATTTCAAAGTTAGGACTTGAAACAAAAGATGATACTATAACGTCATCTATAGATAAAGTAAAACTAAGCAACCATCCTGCAGCTACTGCTGGAATTGCTAATGGTAAAATTATTTTATTTAAAATAGTAATTTCATTTGCACCTAAATCTTTTGCAGCTTCGAACATCCGCATGTCAAAATCTTTTAACCATGAATAAATAGTTACCACTACGAAAGGAAGACAAAAAGTAATATGAGCAATCAGTAAAGACCAAAAACCTAAAGGTATTCCTAATAGAATAAATAATGCTAACAGTGAAATTGCCATCACTATATCTGGTGACATCATTACTGTAAATAACATACTATTAACAAATTGTTTTCCATGAAAATTATATCGATATAATGATATAGCAGTTAAAGAACCTATAATAGTAGCTATACTAGCAGAACAAAATCCTATAATTAATGAATTCTGAGAAGCTTGAATTAAACTATCATTATTTATTAAAATTCTATACCAATATGTACTGAATCCTTGCCAATGAATACCTAATTTAGATATGTTAAATGAATTAATAATTAAAATTAATATAGGAATATACAGCCAACCATAAATGATAGAAATAAAACTACCACGTAAATAAGGTCCAATCATTATTAATAATCACCTTAACCTTTTAATAAACGCATAGTACGCCAATAAATGAACAACATTATCCACATTAAAAATGTTAATACAATACTTATAGAAGCACCAAATGGCCAATCTCTAATATTAAGAAATTGATTTTTTATTATATTTCCTATAAGTAGATTTTTTGCACCTCCCATTAAATCAGAAACATAAAACATACCCATAGCTGGAATCATTACTAATAAACATCCAGCAATAATTCCAGGCATACTAAGAGGTAAAATAACATAAAAAAATGTTTGTATCTTATTAGCTCCTAGATCGTAAGCAACTTCTAAGCAAGTTTTATCTAATTTTTCTAAATTAGAATAAATTGGTAAAATCATAAAAGGTAATAGAATATATACTAATCCCAATATTACTGCCTGTGGTTTATATATAATATGAAATGGTTTATTAATTAAACCAATCCATATTAAAAAATTATTTAACCAACCTCTAGTACTTAATAAAATTTTCAAACAATAAATTCTAACTAATGAATTAGTCCAAAATGGTACTATTAATAAAAATAACATTAATGTTTTTATGTTTTTAGGTAATTTAGTTAAACACCAAGCAAAGGGATACCCTAGTAATAAACAAGATACGGTTGCTACCAATGCTATATTTAAAGAATGTAATAAAACTTTTATATATAGAGGATCCAATAATCTTACATAATTTTCAAATGTAAATGTTAACTTTATTAAATTGTTGTCATCTTGCGTCAAAAAACTAGTGATAATAATCATTAAATTTGGTAAAAACACAAATGTAATTAACCATACTACTATTAACAAAATGACTATTTTTTGAAATTTATTGTTCATCAACTTCATATGGTAAAACTACCTCCCAACTTTTTACCCAATTTACAGCCATTTTTTGATCTAAAATATGATCAACATCTGGATCATCTTCATTAAAAAATTCACTTACAGTTATTAATTTACCGTTCTCTAGTTCTATAGTAGATTCTAGTGTCATACCTTTATAATTTAATTCTCGTACGTAACCAATTAATCCATCTATATTATTATCGTATAATTCTTTAACTCTTAAATCTTCTGGACGTAACATTACATGTAGCTTATCACCTACTTTAACAGGAAAAGGACAATAAATATCACATTCGTAACCTTCAATGGATGCGCGAATATATGAATTTTTATAATTTTTTATTACTGTTGTATCGAAAACATTAATTTCCCCAATAAAACGCGCTACAAATAAATTTTTTGGTTTTTCATATATTTCACGTGGAGTCCCATCTTGTTCAATTTTTCCATTACGCATTACTACAATGCGATCAGACATTACTAGAGCTTCTTCTTGATCATGAGTAACGAAAATAAAAGTAATACCGAGTTTACGTTGTAGTGCTTTAAGTTCATTTTGCATTTGTTTACGTAATTTATAATCTAATGCTGATAAAGGTTCATCTAATAATAAGACTTTTGGACGATTTATTACTGCTCTAGCAATAGCTACACGTTGTTGTTGTCCTCCAGACAGCTGATGTGGGTGTCGTTGACTAAAGTGTTCTAGTTGTACCATTGCTAATGCATCTTTAACTCGTATATTAATTTCATTAGAAGTAGTTTTTTGCATTCGTAAACCAAATGCTACATTTTCAAATACGGACATATGTGGAAAAAGAGCATAGCTTTGAAATACTGTATTGACGTGTCTCTTTTCGGCTGATGTATCAGTGATATTATTATCATTAAGTAAAATATAACCTTTATTAGCTATTTCTAATCCGGCAATTAAACGTAAAATAGTAGTTTTGCCACAACCTGAGGGACCAAGGATAGTGAGAAACTCACCGTTATAAATGTTTAAACTGAAATTGTCAATAATTAATTTATTATCAAAAGATTTACTAATATCAGATAGCTTAACTAAAGATTTTTTTGTATTTTCGATCATTTCAGTCTCATTATATTCAAAATTATAAATTAGATATTTTTTAAAACATTTATCATATTAGAAATATATTATATTAATAATCACAATAACTTAGAAATAGTTGTTGTTATTATTTAATAAATATATAATATGTTTCATATTATTGTTATTTATAATAACTAATTGATTTTTAAATTATTATAGTGAATTAGTTAATTAAAATTATTTATTAATTAATGTACTAATAATTAAATAGATATATTAATACTTAATAATGAGTTTTTAATTAAATATATAAGTAATATTATTTGTATTAATAATTAAACAATAATATTTTCATATAACTATCACTAGTTATCATAATAACTATAAAATATTCAACATATTATTTTAATGTCTATAATTTATTTACAGAACAGTAAAATAAGATATTATTTAAAATCATTTTAATTATAATAAATTTGGTATTCGTTGCTATTGTTTTACAATAGAACCAAAAAGGAACAATATATTAATCACAAATATCTATTTTAAAATTAATTTTGTTTTTTATATATCATTAATAATTAATATATTAAATATACATAAGACAGCATACTAGTTTAATCTGCTAATAAATTATCAACTAATTTGCCAGCATATCCAATATAATTACTGGGTGTTAGCTGTTTTAATCGTATTTTTTCTTTTTCTGGTATATCTAGTTCATTTATAAAATCGTATATGTTTAATGCAGTAATATAATTTCCACGTGTTAGATTTTTTAGTTTTTCATATGGTTTATTAATACCATATCGGCGCATTATAGTTTGAATGGGTTCAGCTAATATAGACCAGTTATTATTCAATTCAGTAATTATAGGATGTTTATTTATTTCTAATTTAGCAATTCCTTTCAATGCTGATTTATAAGCTAAAATAGAATAACCCATACTACTTCCTATATTCCGTAATACAGTAGAATCTGTAAGATCTCTTTGCCAACGAGATATAGGCAATTTGTTTGCTAAATGTTGCATCATAGCATTAGATATTCCTAAATTACCTTCAGAATTTTCTAAGTCAATTGGATTTATTTTATGAGGCATAGTAGAAGAACCAATTTCTTTATTTTTAATTTTTTGCTTAAAATAATTTAATGATATATAACCCCAAATGTCACGATTAAAATCTATTAATATATTATTGAATAGGATTATACAATTAAGTAATTCAGCTATGTAATCATGTGGTTCAATTTGAGTAGTATAAGGATTCCATTTTATATCAAAAGAAGTTACAAATTCTTTAGTTAGTTTAAGCCAATTTACTTCAGGATATGAGAAAACATGAGCATTATAATTTCCAACAGCACCATTCATCTTACCTAAGATTTCAATCTTATCTAATTTTTTTAATTGACGCTGCATACGAAATACAGTATTTGCCATTTCCTTACCTATTGTAGAAGGAGTAGCAGGTTGTCCATGTGTTCTAGATATTACAGTAATATCTCTATATTTTTTTGCTAAAATTTTTATTTCTTTAATCAATTTTTTCCAATAAGGTATTATTATATCATGACGAGCTTTCTTTAAAAGAATAGCATAAGATAAATTATTGATATCTTCAGAAGTACAAGCAAAATGGACAAATTCAGAAATTTTATATAATGATGGAAATTTTGCTATTTTTTCTTTTATAAAGTACTCCACAGCTTTCACATCATGGTTAATATCTCTTTCAATTGACTTAATGCGATTTGCATCATCTATATTAAAATTATTAATAATTTTATTAAGAAAATCTTTCGTTTCCTTACAAAACAATGGAACTTCTTGAATTTCTGTAGTATCAGAAAGTTTTTGTAACCAATGTATTTCAATTTTTACACGATATTGCAATAAATTATATTCAGTAAATATATTACGCAATTCACTCAATTCATCTCTATAACGACCATCTATAGGTGATATATTTGTTAATCCAGTTAATAACATTTTAAAATTCCTTAATTATTTCTCTGTTAATTTTTATGATTTATTAAAATAGTTATGTTAATAAATAATTAACATGTAATTTCTTTAGACTTTAGAGAATAAATAAATCATACATTACATAAATAAGTTTTTTAATATATTTAATCAAATAATATGTTATAATAGAGGTAATCTCTCTTGAATTATACCACCGCCAAGACAAATTTGATTTTGATAAAATACAGCTGATTGACCCGGTGTAACAGCTATTACAGGAGTTTTAAATATTACTTTTATGCAATTATTAGTATACGGTGTGATTATACAAGCAATATCTGGTTGTTGATGTCTGATTTTCACACTACAATTTAAAATATTATTAATTACCGTATCATTTATCCAATGTAAATTAGAAGCTATTAAGCCAATGGAAGATAAACTGGGGTTGTTATTACCTTGAGCTACTATTAAACGGTTACTAAAAATTTCTTTATCAACAACATACCATGGATTATTATGATATTTTTTTAATCCACCAATACCTAAACCTTTACGTTGTCCTAATGTGTAATATATTACTCCTTTATGTTTACCAATTTTTTGACCATTAACGCTTACTATATCACCTTCTTTATATGGTAAATAATTTTTTAAAAATTCAGTGAATTTTCTTTTTCCTATAAAACAAATTCCCATCGAATCTTTTTTTAATGCATTAATAAAATTAAGTTTTTTTGCAATATTTCGCACTTGTGTTTTTTTTATTTCACCAAGTGGAAAAATAACTTTATTAAGTTGTTTCTGATTTAATGTATAGAGGAAATAACTTTGATCTTTAGTAAGATCTACTGCACGTAATAAATATTTACAACTAGAGTTATTACAATGAGTACGAACATAATGACCAGTAGAAATAAAATCAGCTCCAAGTTCTTCAGTAGCAAATTTAAGAAACAATTTAAATTTTATTTCTTTATTACAAATAATATCAGGGTTAGGAGTATATCCCATTTTATATCCGTTAAGAAATGGTTCAAAAACGTTATTCCAATATTCTTCAGCAAAACTAATTTTATGTAAATTAATACCAATTTTATCACAAACCGATTGAGCATCTGATAAATCATTTATGGAGTTACATCCTTCTCCATCATCATCTTCCCAGTTTTTCATAAATAATCCTTCAACATGGTAGTTTTGATTTCTTAATAACCAAGCAGATACAGAAGAATCAACGCCTCCAGACATTCCAACAATAACTTTTTTTTTATTTATAATCATCTGATATTTAATTGTTATATTTTTTTAAAAAATGCGTAACTATATGACTATTAATTATTTTGGAATAATCATTGTAATAAATATTTTTAATCATATATAATTATGTTAATCTATTATAATACAAACATTTTTATTATTAAAGATTTTAGTCATTAAAGTTTATAAAATTATTTTTATGAAAATTTTTTCTCTATTGTACCATTATGAATGGATTACATGCATTTTAATTGATATTTTTTAATATTTCATTATAAATGATATATGAATATACTTTAAATAAATAATTTTTGTAACATTAAATTTTAAATGAAAAAATTCTATTTTAGAGACAAATTTAATTAAAGATCTTATTATAATGTATAAAATATGCAACTTAATATGTTTATGTTGCCAATTTATAAGATATCATTTTATGAACTTGGAGAATCTAATATAATGGAATACAAAGTAATCATTCCTATAAAAGGTACAAAAATAACTATAAAAAATGGAAAATTAATTGTTCCAGATAATCCGATTATTCCATATATAGAAGGTGATGGTATTGGTGTTGACATAACACCTGTGATGATTAAAGTAGTTAATGCAGCTGTAAAGAAAGCTTATGGAGAAAAAAGAAAAATTCATTGGATGGAAGTTTATTGCGGTGAAAAAGCAACAAAATATTATAGAAATGAAATATATTTACCAACAGAAACATTAAATTTGATTAAAAATCACCATGTTGCTATCAAGGGACCTCTTACAACTCCTATAGGGAAAGGTATTAGTTCTCTAAATGTTGCTTTACGCCAAAAATTGGATTTATATGCTTGTTTACGTCCAATACGCTATTTTAAAAATACTCCTAGTCCAGTAAAATATCCAGAAAATGTTAATGTAGTGATTTTCAGAGAAAATTCAGAAGATATATATACTGGTATTGAATGGCAAGCTGATTCCGATCAAGCTAATAAAATAATTAAATTTTTAATAGATGAGATGAATGTGAAAGAAAAAATTCGTTTCTCTCAACATTGCGGTATAGGGATTAAATTATGTTCACTAGAAGGTACTGAGCGTTTAATAAGATCTGCAATTAAATATACTATTGATAATGATGCCAGTTCTCTCACATTAGTTCATAAAGGTAATATCATGAAATTTACTGAAGGAGCTTTTAGAAATTGGGCATATCATTTATTAAAAAAAGAATTTTGCGCTGAACTTTTAGACAATGGTTGCTGGATGAAAATAAAAAATCCTAAAACAGGAAAAATTATAGTAATAAAAGATATACTTGCTGACGCTTTTTTGCAACAAATTTTACTAAAACCAGTAGAATTCAACGTAATAGCATGCATGAATTTGAATGGTGACTATATTTCTGATGCTCTTGCAGCTCAAATAGGAGGAATTGGAATGTCTCCAGGAGCAAATGTAGGAAATGATTGTACAATATTCGAACCAACTCATGGTACTGCACCTAAATATGCAGGTTATGATAACGTTAATCCTAGTTCTATAATTTTATCTGCTGAAATGATGTTGCGTTATTTAGAATGGAAAGAAGCAGCTAACTTTATTATCAAAGGTATACAACGTACTCTTAATGAAAGAACTGTTACTTACGATCTTAAGAAATTAGCAAATGATTATAAATTATTAAAATGTTCTGAATTCGGTAACGCTATTATTCAAAATATGTAATTAATTATCACTGTTTACTATTTAATAAATATTTTTAGTTATTTCAATTTATATGTAACTGAATTGAAATAACTAAAAAATATTCTCAAAAATTTATTACTTTAATGTCTTATTTTATATATCTATATAATAATACATAGCATGATATTTTATTAATTATCTATCAAAGTACTCATACTAACTAAATATTAAATAGAAATTTAACAATATCTCCATCTTGAATGATATAATTCTTACCTTCTGATCTCATCTTACCAGCAAGTTTTGCACCTTGTTCCCCTTTATGTAATATATAATCATGAAAAGCAATAGTTTGTGCACAAATAAAACCTTTTTGAAAATCGCTATGAATTTTGCCTGCAGCTTGAGGTGCATTAGTTCCAACAGGTATAGTCCAAGCATGTACTTCTTTTATACTAGCAGTAAAATAAGTATGTAATTTTAGCAATGAATAACCCGCACGAATCACGCGATTTAAGCAAAGTTCTTCATTAAATATAAACTTATTTCGGTTTTTAATATCTTGTTTGATAAGATCATATTCAGTTAATGCACATAAAGGAATCACTACAGAATTTTCCTTGTTAGCAATTTCATATAACTGACCTAATAGAGAGTTATTTTGTGAGTTTTGTGTTTTTACATTTGCAATATACATTGTTGGTTTTATTGATAAAAAATTTAAATAATTGATTAAATTTTTTTCTTCAATAGTTAAATATAATGTACGTAACAATTGTGAATCTAAAAGATGAAACAAGCATTTTTCTAATATACCTAATTCTTTATTAATATTTTGATCATTTATATCTGTTTTCTTCCTTAATCTTTTAATAGTGTTTTCACACATAACCAAATCAGCTAAAATTAGTTCACTATTAATGATATTAACATCTGTTTTGGGATCAACTTTTCCTGTAACATGAATAATTTTTTCATCTTTAAAACAACGTACTACATGACATATAGCATCAGATGTTTTAATATTATTCAGGAATAAATTTCCCAATCCTTCACCTTTAGAAGCACCTTTTACTAGTCCTGCAATATCAACAAATTCCATAGTTGTCGGTACTAACTTTTTTGAATTAAGAATTTTTACTAATTGATATAATCTTAAATCTGGTACAGAAACAACCCCTATATTAGGTTTAATTGTGCAAAATGGAAAGTTTGCTACTTTTATATTTTGACCGGCAAGTGCATTAAAGATAGTAGATTTACCTACGTTAGGTAGTCCTACTATACCACATTTAAATCCCAAATTTTAATATTCCTTTTATTTATAATACTTTATTTTATTTTAAATGAATTAAGTCTATTTAATGCATGAACATATCCAATTTTAAATAAAATTTCTGTACAAATTACTGCTTCATGAAGAGCAAGATTAATTAGTTCTTTTTCGTCATTATCAGGCTTACTAAGTACAAATTGATTGACTTTATCACGATTACCAGGATGACCTATTCCAATCCTTAATCTATAGAAATTTTTATTATTTCTAAGTTTGCCAATAATATCTTTTAAACCATTATGTCCACCATGACCACCTCCCTGTTTAAATTTTATTATTCCAGGGGGTAAATCTAGATCATCATGGGCTATTAAAATTTCTTCAGGAAATATATTATAAAAATTTGATACATTTTTTACTGACATACCACTTAAATTTATAAACGTATTTGGTAATAATATGTAAATATTATTATTATTAATTCTTAAACTTGATATTGATCCAAAAAAATTAATATTTTTTTTTATATTAATTTTATATTTTTTAACTAATAAATTTATATACCAAGCTCCTGCATTATGTCTTGTAAGATAGTATTTCGCTCCGGGATTTAAAAGACCAACTATCAACTTAATTTTATTCATGATCAATTATTTTACCTTCGGTAATACTAAAATTTTTAAGTTATATTGCATCAATCAAAATAAGCAATTATTATTTTTAAGATTAATTTAATATTTAAATTTACTTATAAATATTTAAAATATTAATGTTCAAACATAGCAGATATAGATTCATTGTTGTTAATGCGTCTAATCGCTTCAGCTAACATTCCAGATAAAGTTAACAGTCTAACTTTTGTTAAAGATTTTATTTTTGGGCACAAAGGAATTGTATCACAAACTATTACTTTATCTATAGCGGAATTTTGTAAATTTTTATATGCAATACCTGAAAAAACAGGATGTGTAGCATATGAGAAAACCCTTTTCGCTCCACGTTCCTTTAGTGCTTCTGCTGCTTTGCATAACGTGCTACCTGTATCAATCATATCATCAATTAACACACAATCTCTATCGGCAACTTCACCAATAACATGCATAACTTGGGCTATATTGTAATGGGGTCGACGTTTATCAATAATAGCCATATCAGTATCATTTAATAATTTGGCTATAGCACGAGCACGTATTACACCACCAATATCAGGGGAAACAACTATAGGATTTACTAATACCATATTTAACATATCTTCTAATAAAATTGGACTACCAAATACATTATCAACAGGAATATCAAAAAAACCTTGTATTTGTTCTGCATGTAAATCAACAGTTAAAATACGATCAACTCCTACATTAGAAAGAAAATCTGCTATTAGTTTAGCAGTAATAGGAACTCTTGCAGAACGTACACGTCTATCTTGTCGAGCATAACCAAAGTATGGGATTACAGCAGTAATTCTACTAGCAGAAGCTCTACGAAGTGCATCTACCATTACAAAAAGTTCCATTAAATTATCATTAGTTGGATAACATGTAGATTGAATAATAAAAATATCACCTCCTCGCACATTTTCATTTATTTCAACACTTATTTCTCCATCACTAAATCTACCAACAGTAACATTACCTAAATTAGTGTATAAACGGTTAGCAATAAGTTTTGCTAATTCTGGATTAGCATTACCAGTAAATAATTTCATGTCTGACATAATATAAGATCCTTAACAATTTTCTTAATTGAAACATGTCATAATATACTTACGAGATTGTTAATTTAATAAATTATTCATTATAAATAAACGACGCAGAGGGGATATATTAGTACTTTTAGCCACAAATGCCGTAGCATAGTTAGGAATAAAATCCATTACTTGATAGGCATTTTCTTTATTATCAAATTCAGAAAAAACACAAGATCCTGTTCCAGTCAATCTGGTAGGTGCATATTTTGAGAGTAAATGTATTATCTCATCAACTTTAGCAAAATTACTTCTAATTACATTCTCAAAATCGTTTGTAAATGGCAATCTTAAAAGTTCTTGTAGACTGTAATACTTTGTATTTCTTTTTAAGTTTTGGTATTGAAAAACATCAGCAGTGTTAATATTTATGTTAGGATACGTAACCAAATACCATTTTTCTTGAAGATTAATAGGATGTATTTTTTCACCTATTCCTTCGGCAAAAGCGGAAAACCCATAAATAAATATAGGAACATCAGCTCCCAATTGCAAACCAATTTTTGCTAATTCATCTACTGTAAATTTAGTTTTCCATAAATAATTAAGTGCTGTTAAAACAGTAGCAGCATTAGATGACCCTCCACCTAATCCAGCTCCTATGGGTAATTTTTTTTTTATATTAATAATTGCACCTAAATTTAAAGATGATATTTTTTTTTTGCTGCTACCTTTAATATATTTGCAGCTTTTATAATCAAATTGTTTTCTTTAGGTATATTGTTAAAATTTGTAGTTAAATAGATTAACCCACTATTATTTAATTTTATTTCAAGCAAATCACTATAATTTAGAAATTGAAAAATAGTCTGTAAATTATGATAACCATCTGATCTGCGGTTATTTATATGAAGAAAAAGATTTAATTTTGCTGGAGATGGCCAAATATTTATCATTTAAATTATATTTTAAATATTACTTAGTATTATAATAATATCAATTGAATTAAAAATCAAAATTGTAACTTTTTTACTATAAATTTTAACAATGATGATAATTAATGACTATTATTACTGATTAACAATTGTATTTATCTATTATATTTTGTAATATTCTAAAATGGAATAACTATATAATGGATATTGATTCAGTAAATTTCTAAAAAATATATAATAATAAATGAGTTACTCGGTTAATAAAATTAACATATCATATTTTAATTTGTAAACTTATTATATTAATGTAATTATTATCATTATTAAACTATAATATATTTGATTATTAAATGGTGAATATTATATAAATAATATCAATATATTAAATAGTTAATATCATCAAAAATATTATTTACTCTAATCTGAATATTTTTGGTAAAACGTAAGCAATTGATTAATCACACTTAACAGAAAGAAATAATTTGGTATTAAACTTCGTAAGATTTTTATTTGATGTTTATATGTCTTGTTTTCCTTATATAATATATTGTGAAATATTTCTTAATATAACAATTTTAAAATTGAAAACTATCCTAACTTAATTGAACCTTTAAATACTGATGACATTACTTGTTCTTGGAGTAAATCATAAAACTGCTCCTTTTAGTCTACGTGAACGTTTATCATTTGGGCCTGAAATAATACAAGATGCCCTAGATAGTTTATTATCTTTATCTATGATACAAAGTGCTATATTATTATCAACATGTAATAGAATAGAAATATATGTTAGCGTAGATCAAGAAGATAGTTCAAAAGAATATCTAATAAAATGGTTGTGCCAATACCATAAATTAAATAAAGAAGAATTACATGGTATATATTACTATAGAGATAGAGAAACAATCAGTCATTTAATTCGTGTGGCTAGTGGTTTAGATTCTATGATATTAGGAGAATCTCAAATATTCAATCAAGTTAAAGAAGCATTTGCTACTTCACAAAAAAATAACTTGGTAAATAGTGAAATCCATCAAATGTTTCAAAAAACTTTTCATGCAGTAAAACGTATTAGATCTGAAACTGATATCGGATCAAATCCTGTTTCTGTAGCATTTGCTGCATGTACTTTAACTCGTCAAATATTTAAATCTTTATCTGAAATAACGGTATTATTAATAGGAGCAGGAAAAACTATTAACTTAATAGCTTATTATTTAAGTAAGTATAAAATAAAAAAAATAATTATTTCTAACCGTACTAAATCACGTGCTAAATTATTAGCATCACAAGTTAATGCAGAAGTGATAGATCAGAGTAAATTGATTAATCATTTATATAAAGCTGATTTAATAATATCCTCTACTTCTAGCAGATTTCCTTTAATAACTAAAGTTATGATAGAACAAGCAATAAAAATGAGATGTAATAAAGAAATGTTTATAATTGATATAGCAGTTCCTCCAGATATTGAATTAAAAGCAAATAATTTACCTCATGCTTATCTTTATAGAGTAGATGATCTAAAAGAAATCATAGATAATAATCTATTAAGCAGAAAAGTTACGATAACAAAAGCTGAAAATATAGTAATACAGGAAAGTAATAAATTTATGCTATGGTTAAAATCACAAAAAGCATCTTATAGTATTCGCAAATATCGTGAACAGGTTGAAGATATTCGTGTTGAAATGGAAAAAAAAGCATTACATGCATTGCAACAAGGTGCTGATCCTCAAAAAGTTATGCAAAAACTAATATATAAACTAACCAATCGTTTAATTCATGCTCCTACAAAATCTCTTCAACAAGCAGCTCGCAATGGAGATAAAAAACGTTTGAAAATTTTATGTGATAGTTTAGGTTTAAATTAACTTATTTTATAATACATTTTGCCAAAAATGGGATAATAAATGAAAACTTCTATTATCACTAAGTTAAAAGAACTTCAAAATCGTCAAGAAGAGCTAGAAGTTTTACTAAGTGATCCTAATATATTTGTAAATCAAAAACTTTTAGGTAATCTATCACGTGAATATTCTAAAATTACTTCTATTACTGAATGTTTTAGAGAATGGCAAAATATTTATGAAAATATAGAAAATTTAAAAAATTTATCTAAAGACTTTGAATTACAAGATATAGTTCAAAATGAATTACAAGAATCATACAAAATAATTGCAATACTAGAACAAAAATTACAATTGTTATTAATACCCCAAGATCCTGATGATGAACGTAATTGTTTTATAGAAATACGTGCTGCAACTGGAGGAGATGAAGCTGCAATTTTTGCTGGAGAGTTATCTCGCATGTATATTCGTTATGCTGAAATTTGTAATTGGAATTCAGAGATTATTAGTGCCAATGATAGTGAATATGGTGGATATAAAGAAATAATTATTCGTATAAATAGCATCAATGCTTATGGAAAATTAAAATTTGAATCAGGAGGTCATAGAGTTCAACGAATTCCCAATACTGAATCACAAGGAAGAGTTCATACATCAACTTGTACTGTAGCAGTAATTCCTGAAATTACAGAAGAATCAATATTACAAATCAATAATTGTGATTTAAAAATTGACACTTTTCGTTCATCTGGAGCCGGAGGTCAACATGTTAACACTACTGATTCAGCAATTCGTATTACTCATTTACCAACAGGAATTTCAGTTGAATGTCAACATGAACGTTCGCAACATAAAAATAAAGCTAGAGCTTTATCCATATTATCATCTCGTATTCAAGCTATGAAAAAAGCAAAACAACAAGCTGTAGAAGCAAATATGCGACGTAACCTTTTAGGAACAGGAGATCGTTCAGATCGTATTAGAACATATAATTTTCCACAAGGAAGAGTTACTGATCATAGAATTAATTTAACAATTTATCGTTTAGATGAAATATTAAATGGAAAATTAGAACCATTAATTAATCCTATAATTCAAGAATATAAAGCTGATCAACTAATAACTATTTCAGAAAAAAATTGATGAATGTTCATGATTGGCTAAAAAAAGCTAAAAAAACTTTATATAATAGTGACACTCCAGAACTTGACGTTCAAACAATATTAAGTTTTGTTATAGAAAAATCACGCACTTGGATATTTGCTTTTAATGAAACGATTATTACAGAAAAACAACTAGTATATTTAGATAAACTGTTAATGAGACGTTTGAAAGGAGAACCATTAGCTTATTTAATAGGGGAATGTGAATTCTGGTCTCTTACCTTAAAAGTTATACCTGATACCATGATTCCACGACCTGATACAGAAATTATAGTTTTAGAATCATTGAATTATCTGTCAAATTCATCAGATTTAAAAGTACTTGATCTTGGAACAGGAACAGGAGCTATTGCATTAGCGATAGCAAGTGAATTACCAAAATGTAATATTTTCGGAGTTGATTATATTGATACCGTAGTTAAAAATGCACAATATAATGCTAAAAAACTAAATATTCACAATGCTACTTTTTTTTTAAGTCACTGGTTTAATAATATACCATCTAATAAATTTAATTTGATTGTAAGCAATCCACCATATATTGAATCAGATAGTATCTATCTGAATTATAGAGATATAAGATTTGAGCCTATAAGTGCCTTAGTATCAAATGAAAATGGTTTAGCTGACTTAAAAATTATAATTAAAAATTCCTTAGATTGGTTAAAAAAAGAAAGCTGGCTTTTGTTAGAACATGGATGGAAACAAAGTGAATCAGTACGTTATATTATGAGTAAATATGGTTATAAAAATATCAATACAATAAAGGATTACGGAGGCAATCCACGTGTTACATTAGGTATGTCACCAAAATAAAACATATTAATTAATTGCTATATAAAATTTATTAAATTTAAATAAATGTTATAATATTATATGAAAATATATTTATTAAATACATGATATATAGATACATAATATGTTTAATTTATTTTAGAATCTAACAGATTTATGTTTTTAATATAAAATGTTCAATAAAATTTAATTAAAAACTTATAGTAGGAATATTAAACTTTGGTCAAAAAATTAGATTTTAGTCAAATGATGTTATGTGAAGCAGTTATTGATGTTATGGTAAATATTCGTTCTGATTTTCCATTATCTTTTGTACAAAATCAATTACTATTATTAGTTAATAAAGCAAAAGATCACATAGAAGAAGAGCAGAATTTAGAATTAAAACTTAAAAAATTATTTGAACTTTTTTATAACAAATGGGGATTTGGAGGAGCTAAAGGTCCTTATAACCTATCTGATGTATTATGGTTAGATAAAGTGTTAAAAACAAAGCAAGGTACTGCAATTTCTTTAAGTGTAATTTTAATTCATATAGCTAGTGAATTAAAATTAACTTTAATGCCAATTATCTTTCCTACTCAATTAATTCTACGTGTAGATTGGAACGATAGTTATGATTGGTTAATAGATCCTTTTACTGGAGACACATTAAATATTTCTGTTCTAGAATCATGGTTAAAAGGTAATATTGACTTGAATGCTAAATTACATGAAGATGATCTTGATGAAGCTACAAATATTAGTGTGATATATAAGATGCTTACTACACTAAAAGTTGCTTTAATGGAAGAAAAAAAAATGGAGTTAGCTCTCAATGTTAATAAGATTTTATTGCTTATTAATCCTAATGATCCTTACGAAATTAGAGATCGCGGCTTGATTTATACTCAATTAGATTGCGAACATATTGCAATTAATGATTTAATTTATTTTGTTGAACATTGTCCAGAAGATTTAATTAGCGAAATGATAAAATTTCAGATAAATATAATCAAACAAAAAAAAATCATTTTACATTAAATTTTTATAAAATATAAAAAATATTCAACATAAGTTTATTTAGAAAAACATAAAAATATTATTTAATTTATTATTAATAATTAAATAAAAAAATCGTTAAAATATAAATATGTTGTG
Organism: Pantoea sp. SoEX; assembly: GCF_009829945.1. Classification (GTDB taxonomy): domain Bacteria; phylum Pseudomonadota; class Gammaproteobacteria; order Enterobacterales; family Enterobacteriaceae; genus Pantoea_C. The sequence continues at coordinate 237,616 of NZ_SZZT01000001.1, read as the reverse complement.
ATTTATGAAAATATATCTAAAAACCATATTATTAAATGATTATGTTATGATTACTTGTTTATTTAAAATAATCATAACATAAACTAAACTATCTTTTAATTTTATCAATGTTTTAAAAAATAACACAATCTTTAATAAGATAATTGATTGCAAATCATAACTAATTGTATGTTTACAATAATGAATTTATAATAAATTTTAATTTAATGATTATGTATTATCAAAATAATTTTTTTATTTATTGTATTTTTCAATTAAATAGTGGAGAAAATAGTTATGTTAAGGAAATTTTTACGCAAAGATTTCGATAAATGGATGATACCAGTCTATAATCCTGCTAAATTTATCCCTATTCGTGGTGAAGGTTCAACTATTTGGGATCAAAATGGTAAAGATTATATAGATTTTACAGGTGGAATTGCTGTTAATGTACTAGGTCATGCCCATCCTTTATTAAAAGAAGCTTTGGAAAAACAACTAGATAATTTATGGCATATTGGTAACGGTTATACAAATGAGCCAATTTTAAAATTAGCAAGAAAACTAATTGACTCAACTTTTGCAGACAGAGTGTTCTTTTGTAATTCTGGTGCAGAAGCAAACGAAACTGCATTAAAATTAGCTAGAAAAGTGGCTAAAGATAAATTTGGCAAACATAAAAACAATATATTATCGTTTAAAAATTCTTTTCACGGTCGCACTTTATTTACAGTTGCTACAGGAGGAAAATCTGAGTACTCAAAACATTTTGGACCACTACCCAAAAAAATTAAACACGCATTATTTAATGATATTAATTCTGTTTCTAAATTAATAAATGAAAATACTTGTGCTGTCATTATAGAACCAATTCAAGGAGAAGGTGGTGTTATTCCAGCAGATATTTCTTTTTTAAAAGAATTAAGAAATTTATGTGATAAATATCGTGTTATACTAATTTTTGATGAAGTACAAACTGGAATAGGACGTACAGGATTGCTATATGCATACATGCATTACGGAGTAATACCAGATATTTTAACAAGTGCTAAAGGTTTAGGTGGTGGTTTTCCAATAGGAGCAGTGTTAGCTAAAAAAGAACTAGCATTAATGATGACTGTCGGTACTCATGGCAATACTTATGGAGGAAACCCATTAGCAGGTGCAGTAGCAAGTGAAGTATTAGAATTAATTAAAAAAGATAAAATTATTGATGGTGTAAAAGAACGTCACATGTGGATTAATTCACATTTAAACAAAATAAATAATGGTTTACATATATTTAAAGAAATAAGAGGAGTAGGATTACTTATTGGTGCAGTTTTAGATGAAAAATTGGCCGGTCAAGCAAATAAAATTAATATTTTAGCTTCTGAATGTGGAGTAATGGTTTTAGTTGCTGGAAATAATGTGATTCGGTTCACTCCAGCATTAAATATTAGTAAAAAAGAAATTGATATTGGGATGGAAAGATTTGCAAAAGCATGTAAGCTTATCAGTAAATAACAACTAAATCATATTTTACACATATAAGATATTTTAAATAAAATTAAGTTATTATAATTTTATTTTAAAAACTAATATTTCAATTTATTATTTTGGTTCAGTTAAGCAATTATTGATTTGAAATCATCAAAAATATTAATAGGTAAATGACGTTTATGCTTAGTTTTTAAGTATAGTTTTTCTATAATAGCAGTATATTTTATGTCTATATGTTTCCCTTCTAAATAATCGTCTATCATATTATAGCTCACTCCTAGAACCAATTCATCTTCTTTAGATGGATAATTATCTTCTAAATCAGCTGTAGGTTTCTTTAAATATAGATGTTTTGGACAGTGCATATTTTTCAATATTTTTTTGATCTGACGTTTATTTAATTGAAACAATGGATTAATATCTGTACCAGAATCTCCATATTTAGTAAAAAAACCAGTAACCGCTTCTGCTGCATGACCAGTACCAACTACAATTCCGTTGTTAATACCTGCTATACTATACTGAACTTTCATTCTTTCTCTTGCTTTTTCATTACCTTTTAAAAAATCCGATAAAAAAATACCAGCATCTTTTAAAGATTGTTCACTAGCTAATACTGCATTTTTAATATTAACTGATATATGACTATCTGGCTGTATAAAAGACAAAGCATCTTGACAATCTTGCTCATCAATTTGATTACCATATGGTAGCCTTAAAGCGATAAATTTATAGTCATTTCTACCTGTATAATTTCTTAATTCAGAAATAGCTAATTGACATAATTTGCCTGCAAGAGTTGAATCTTGTCCTCCGCTAATACCAAGAACTAATGATCTAATTTTTTTATGATGTAATAAATAATTTTTTAAAAAATTAATGATTTTACAAATTTCTTCTTTTGTATTAATAGCTGATCTAACACCTAGAGTTTTTATTATTTTATTTTGTAATGACATCTAAATTTTTCCTTAACATTTTTTAAAATAGTAATTGTATGACTAAATTGATTTTAAAAATGACATGTTAATATATAATATTAACTGCTATAGGTTTATAACTTTTTATTCTTGAAATAATTATTATAATTAAATTTATCTCGTAATTATATTGTATAAATTAAAAAATATTAATAGTTAATGGTGTAATAAACTTAAGCAACATAGGCATGAAAACTGGAAATAATATTAAAAGACCAACTAAAGTAAAACATATTTTTTGCTCTATTTTTTTATTTTTTTTAATATTTATTAAAGGTAGACTAAAACGTTTACGATATGGCCAAAATAAAGGTACTCCAGCAGGAGTAAGTACATCAGCAAGAATATGACTACAGTATCCAATTATCATACCCTGAAATACATCATCTGGTATTTTGATATTATCTAAGAAAATAATTTTAAAAATTGATAAAACTATTAACGCTAATAAACTGTGTGTAAATCCTCTATGACCAAAAGTAAAAAACATAGGTTTAGAAATCCAACGTAATCTTTGTCCAATTAAAGAATGAGGATGATCAATATCAGGTATAAGACAGGTAATCAAAACAGAAGGAATTAAATGCCACCAATCTGATTGTCTAATTATTTCAGTCAGCTCAAAACGCTTAGCAAAAATAGCACAAGCTACAGCAAAAAAAATATGTCCATTAGTTGTCATGATTTATACTTAAATTTTAAAAATATTGTTACATTTCATTGTAAAAATATAAATAAAAAATTTAATTAGCAATTAAAGTAAAAAAACATTAGTTGCAATTCTAACAAAACAATTTATTATTCTATATTCTTAAATATTTAAATGTGAAATTGTTAGCTGTGTAATATTTTCAAGTTTTATATTTGATAAACACCACCTAGGATCATTTTTATATTCAATAGCAGGAATTACAATTGAATGCATGCGAGCTGCTTTAGTGGCAATCATTCCATTAATGGAATCTTCTATAGCAATACATTTCTGAGGATCAATATTAAGTTTAATTGCTGCATCTAGATAAATTTGTGGATGAGGTTTACTATAAGGTAAAAAATCGCCAGATATGATTACATCAAAATAATGATTCAAATTAAATATTTCCAATACCATTTGCAACATGCATAAAGGAGAAGCTGAAGTAAGTCCAACTTTCAAATTACATTCTTTACACAATTTTAGTGCAGACTCTACTCCTGGAAATAAAGGTTTTTTATATTTAATTAACGCCATTGCACGAGTTATAATGAGATTCATGATATCTTGCTGACTTGGTTTGTTAATGTTTAGTGGTAATAGTTTATACCACATATTTACTGTTTGATCTATACGTAAGCCTACTGAATCTGGATGTTTTGAATAATTATAAGGCAATTTTATATTTAACTCAGATATAACTTCATTTTGAGCTTGGCTCCATAGTGGTTCAGAATCTATAATAATTCCGTCCATATCAAAAAAAACTGCTAAAGTATGCATGAAAGATTCCGTTGTGATATTTAAATCATCTTATCCTAAATATAAATGGTATATTTTTACATAGTTATTAAAATAATATCATGATTATTTTAAACTATAAAATTTATTATTTGTTAAATCAATAAATTGAGCTTAATAATATAATGATGATTGATAAAATATTGAATTTATTTTACAATGATTGATTATATTTTCTCTTTATATTAATAATCATAATATTATTATTTTAAATTTAAAACAAAAAATTATTAAAGTGTATAATTAAAATTACAAGTAAGATATTTTAGCTAACAACTAGCTTAAAATTTGCAGCACTTTGTTTTCTTATCATGTTACATTTTACATATTACTTACAATAATATAAAACCGAATATTATTAAATTTTATTTGTAATTTAAATTAATAGTTAATGTTTAATATAAATTACAAATTGTTAACTATATAAAGATAAAAAATTTTTAATATTTAGTACAAAATAAATTATATTGATGATTATTTAAAATAAGTGAATAGTTTAATTATTACAATCCTTAAATAAAACGTTTTACAATGGATTTTTGTGATATTTATAAGTAAAATATAATGTATGTTTTACTTCATTTAAGTTTTAATTATCATCAAATTTTTATATACTTATATAGTTATGATATCAAGGATATAAAATGCCTTTAATTACTTTTTCTGATGGTAGTAAACGTCATTACGATAGTACAGTTAGTATTATGGATATTGCTTTAAGCATAGATAATACCTTAGCAAAATTTTGTATAGCAGGTAAAGTAAATCTTAAATTAGTTGATTGTTCTTATCTTATAAATCATGATGCATTAGTAGATATTATTACTACAAAAGATGATTTAGGTTTAGAGATCATTCGTAAATCATGTGTACAGTTATTAGGTTATGCTATAAAAACGTTATGGCCTGAAGCGAAGATGGCAACTAGCAAAGTAATTAGCAATGATTTTTATTATGATATTGATGTTAATCATAATTTAAATCATAAAGATATAGATCTTATAGAAAAACGCATGCATGAGCTAATTGATACTAATTATAAAATAGTGAGTAAAAAATTTCCTTACCAGGAAGCGCATAATTTATTTTCCAATAAAAATGAAACATATAAAATATTAATTCTTGATGAATATTTAAATCATGAAAAATATATTAATACATATACACACGGAACTTATATAGATATATGTAAAGGTCCACAAGTACCTAACATTAGTTTTTGCCGTTATTTCAAATTACAAAAAGTTTCAGGAGCTTACTGGAAAGGAAATAAAAATAATAAAATGTTGCAAAGAATTTATGGCACTTCTTGGGCAAATAAAAAACAATTATCTTATTATATCCAGAAATTAACAGAAACAGCTAAACGTGATCATCGTAAAATTGGCAAACAACTCGATTTATACCATATTCAAAAAGAAGCTCCTGGTATGATTTTTTGGCATCATAATGGATGGGTTATTTTTAATGAACTAACAATATTTATTTCTAGTAAGTTAAGAGAGTATAAATACGAAGAAGTTAAAAGTCCTCTAATTATGAATCGTAAAATATGGGAAAAAACGGGACATTGGGAAAACTACAAACAATTAATGTTTATGGTAAATTCTGAAAATAATGAATATTGTATTAAGCCTATGAATTGCCCGGGTCACTTACAGATTTTTAATCAAGGAGTAAAATCTTATCGTGATTTGCCAATGCGTATGGCAGAATTTGGTAGTTGTCACAGAAATGAACATTCAGGTGCATTGCATGGGTTAATGCGTGTTTGTAATTTCACTCAAGATGATGCTCATATTTTTTGTACAGAAGAACAATTAAAGGAAGAGATTAATAAATGCATAAATATGGTTTATGATACTTATTATATTTTTGGTTTTAAAAAAATAGTTGTTCATCTAGCTACTAGACCTCAACAACGCATAGGAGCAAATGAAATTTGGGATCATGCTGAAAAAAATTTAGAATCTGTTTTAAAAGAAAACGATATTAAATTTCTGATAAAACATGGTGAAGGTGCTTTTTATGGTCCTAAAATCGAATTCACTTTATTTGACTGTCTTAATCGCGCTTGGCAATGTGGTACAATTCAATTAGACTTTTCTCTACCTCAACGTCTTAATGCAACTTATATAGATAAAAATAATAATCGTCGCTTTCCTGTAATGATTCATCGAGCTATTCTAGGATCAATAGAACGTTTTATAGGGATATTAATTGAGGAATATTCAGGTTTTTTTCCTACTTGGCTGGCACCTATACAGGTTGTGATAACAAGTATTACTGATAAATATGTAAAATTCGTCGAAAATGTAACATCTAAGTTATATAATGAAGGATTTCGAGTTATATCTGATATAAGAAACAAGAAATTAGCGTTTAAAATTCGTGAACATACAATACATCGTATTCCTTACATAGTAATATGTGGAAATGAAGAAATTGAACAAAACAAGATATCTGTGCGTACATGTTTTGGTCAAGATCTCGGATTAATAGATATTGATATTTTCATTAGAAAATTAAAGAAAGAAATTGATACAAGAAGCGTTAAACAATTGGAGGGATAAGGTATTAAAGGCTCAAAGAAAACACAGTTGATTCGCTCAGATCGTATTAATAAAGAAATTAATGCACCTGAAGTGCGTTTAACAGGATTTGATGGTGAACAGATTGGTGTTATTAGTCTGCAAGAAGCATTAAGAAAAGCTGAAGAACAAGGAGCAGATTTAGTTGAGATTAGTCCTAATGCTGAACCACCAGTTTGCCGTATTATGAATTATGGAAAATTTGTTTATGAAAAAAGCAAATATTCTAAAGAACAGAGGAAAAAACAAAAAATTGTTCAAATTAAAGAAGTGAAATTTCGTCCCGGAACTGATGAAGGAGATTATCAAGTAAAATTAAAAAATTTGATTCGTTTTTTAGAAGAAGGCAATAAAACAAAGGTTACTCTTCGTTTTCGTGGTCGTGAAATGGCTCACCAACAAATAGGTATGGAAATTTTAAATCGTATAAGAAAAGATCTATGTGAAGATTCAGATATAGCGATAATGGAATCTTTTCCAGTAAGGATTGAAGGTCGTCAAATCGTTATGGTGCTTGTTCCTAGGAAAAAATAATTATTAATAACAATGCAATTAATTAACATTAATTTATAATTATTATATTTTTTCCATAAAATTAGTAAATTTAAAAATAATTAGGCAGCGTTAAGATGTTAAAAATCAAAACAATAAGAAGTGTAGCCAAAAGGTTTAAAAAAACTGCATCTGGAGGGTTTAAACATAAACATGCTAACTTAAGACATATTTTAACTAAGAAATCAACTAAACAAAAACGTCATCTTCGTGTTAAAAGTATGGTTTCTCAAGGAGATTTAAGTTTAATTTCTACATGTTTACCCTATGTATAGTATTATTCTTCATATTTAATATAAATTATAAAATAGGAGATCTTATATGACTCGGGTTAAACACGGTGTAACTGCTCATTCACGTCATAAAAAAATTTTAAAAAAAGCTAAAGGTTTCTACGGTGCGAGATCACGTACATATCGTGCTGCTTTTCAAGCTGTTATAAGAGCCGGTCAGTATGCATATCGAGATCGCAGACAACGTAAACGTCAGTTTCGTAGATTATGGATTTTACGCATTAATGCTGCTGCAAGACAATATGGCGTATCTTATAGTAATTTAATAAATATGCTAAAAAAAGCAGCTGTTAAGATTGATCGTAAAATTTTATCAGCAATAGCTGTGCAAGATAAAGTAGCTTTTTCTAAATTAATAGAAAAAGTTAATGCAGTAACGATATAATTTTAATAAAGTGTTTAATAATTGTTACAAATATAAATTAATGTAAAATAGAAACAATATATTTTACCGATCATCAAAATATATTACTATTTATAATAATTAAAAATTTTAATATAAAATAAACTACTAATGAAAAACCTCCAATGATTCTATTGGAGGATATATCTTTTTTCTGTTATTTAATTTATTTTAATCTTATTATTAGCAAATTTAAAAATCAAAGAGAAAAAAATGTCTAAACTATCAGATCTGATAGCTGAAGCTATCATGACTATAGATAATTCACAAGATATTGATTCACTAGAATTAGTGCGTATTAAATATCTTGGGAAAAAGGGATATATAAAAAAAATGATAAATTCGCTAAATTATATTCCTAAGGAGGAACGTTCTAAAGAAGGAAAAATGCTTAATAAAGCTCAACAAAAAATAATTTCTTATATACATGCTCGTAAAAAAATATTAGAATCAGTTACGCTAAATTTGAATTTATTACAAAAACAAATAGATGTATCACTTCCAGGCAGAAGATTAGAAAATGGTGGACTACATCCTATCACTATAACAATTGATTGTATTGAAAATTTTTTTACTTCTCTAGGTTTTTCTACAGTTAATGGTTTTGAAATAGAAGATAGTTATCACAATTTTGATGCACTTAATATTCCGGAACATCATCCAGCACGGACTAGCCACGATACTTTTTGGTTAAATGAATTTACCTTGTTGCGTACTCAAACTTCAGGAGTACAAATTCGTGTAATGAAAAACCAACAATTACCAATTCGTATAATATCTTCAGGTCGAGTATATCGTAATGATTATGATCAATCACATACACCAATGTTTCATCAGGTAGAAGGTCTGATTATTGATATAGGTATAAGTTTTACTAACCTAAAGCAAACTATGTATGATTTTCTATATAATTTTTTTGGAGATGATATAAAAGTTCGTTTTCGTCCATCATACTTTCCATTTACAGAACCATCAGCAGAATTTGATATCATGAATAATAAAAACAAATGGTTAGAAGTATTAGGATGTGGACTAGTACATCCTAATGTATTGAATAATATGAATATTAATTCAGATATATACTCTGGATTTGCTTTTGGACTAGGAGTAGAACGTTTAGCTATGTTACGTTATGGAATAAAAGATATTCGCTCATTTTTTGAAAACGATTTACGTTTCCTCAAACAATTTAGATCATTGTAGGATAATGAATGAAATTTAGTGAATTATGGCTACGTGAATGGATTAATCCCGACATTGATACCAAAAAATTATGTGAACAAATTACCATGTTAGGTATAGAAGTAGATAATGTTTGTTTAGTTGCAGATTTTTTTCATGGTGTAGTAAGTGGAGAAATTATTGAATGTAAAGAATTATTAAGATGTAATAATATTAAATTGACTAAAGTTAATATAGGAAATGGCAATATATTAAGTATAATTTGCGATGCTTATAACTGTCGTTTAGGTTTAAAAGTAGTTGTAGCTCCTATAAAAACAATGTTACCGGGACAAAAAGAAGTTAAACCAATAAATTTTCGGGAACATATATCTCAAGGAATTATTTGTTCTTTCTTTGAATTAGGAATATCAGATAAGGAAGATAAATTTATTATAGAATTACCAAATGATGTAATGATTGGACTTGATATTTACGATTATTTAAAATTATATGATAATATTATTGACGCCAATATTACTCCAAATAGAGCTGATTGTTTAAGTATTATGGGTATAGCTCGTGATGTTGCAGCAACAAATGATTTACCTTTTAAAAATTTAATAAATAATAAAATTCCACCAATAATAAACGATAATTTACCTATTTATATTAATGAATCAAATTCATGTCCGCATTATTTATCTAGGATAATTAAAAATATTGATATAAATGTTTCTACTCCTTTTTGGATTAAAGAAAAATTGAGACGTTGTGGCATATCTTCTATAAATGTAGTTATAGATATAAATAATTATATTTTAATGGAAATTGGACAACCAATATTTGCTTTTGATCTTGATTATATTGATGAATATATAATAGTTCGTACAGCAAAAGAAAACGAAGCTTTAAAAACATACAATGGTAAATTAATAAATTTAAACAACAAAATATTAGTTGTTTCTGATAAAAGTAAGGTTATATCAATAGCAGGTATATGTGCCGATTCTCGTTATATTGTAAGTAATAAGACTAAAAATATTTTATTAGAATGTGCTTATTTTAATCCAATATCTGTAATTAACAATATACGTTTTTCAAATTTAAATAGTGATATGTCTTATAGATATGAACGTGGTATTGATTCTGATCTTACATTGCAATATAAAGCACTTGAATATGCCACTAAATTACTTACAGATATTTTCTGTAATGTGAAACCAGGTCCAATTGTTGAACAAACAGGTAATAAATCATTTAAACCAAAATTAATTATTAATTTACACCGTAAAAAATTAGATAGTTTAATTGGCTATAAATTTAGTGATAATCAAGTTAGCGAAATACTTGCTAAACTAGGTTTTAATATATACAAAAAAAACAATAATTGGAAAGTTATCATACCTTATTGGCGAGTTGATATTTTAGTTGAAGAAGATTTAATCGAAGAAATAATACGTATATTTGGTTATGACAAAATTCCAAAGATACCTGCTAAAACTCAATTAAAAATTGAATCAAATTCCAATAATATTTTATCATTAAGACGCATAAAAAATTTTTTGGTCAATAAAGGATATCAAGAGGTAATTACTTATAGTTTTGTAAACCCCAAAACACAAAAAATATTACATCCAAATAATGATGCTGTTCCAATTATAAATCCTATATCTAAAGATATGTCAGTTATGCGTTTATCATTATGGACTGGTTTGATAAATACAATAAATTATAATCAGAATTATCAACAAAATAGATTACGTTTATTCGAAATTGGATATTGTTTTATACCAGATAAAGACGCTGATTTTGGAATACGTCAAGAATTAATGTTATCTGGAGTATTAAGTGGCAATATGTTTGAAGATCACTGGGATCAAAAGAGTAAATTTGTTGATTTTTATGATTTAAAAGGCGATTTAGAATCTTTATGTGAATTATCTAAAAATATAAATGATATAAGTTTCTCTCCAAAATTGAATGAAACTCTACATCCAGGAAAAAGTGCCAGTATTTACTTCCATAAAAAAGAAATTGGATCTATTGGTATAATTCATCCAATGATTCAAAAAAAATTAAAAATTAAAAACGAAATTTTAGTTTTTGAATTAATTTGCAATGACATTATAGATCATAAATCTATTATCAAAGTAAGAGACATTTCACATTTTCCTGCAAATCGTAGAGATATTTCAGTTATAGTGGATGAAAATATTCCTGTGGCAGATATAATTAATTTATGCAAAAAAATTAGCATAAATCAGTTAGTTGGGATAAACTTATTAGATATATACCGTGGAAAAGGTATTTCTAAAGGTTATAAAAGTATAACAATTAGCTTAATTTTACAAGATACTAAACGGACACTTAAAGAAGAAGAAATTGCTATGATAGTAAATAAATACACTGTAGCATTAAAAGAGCGATTCCAGGTAACCTTGAGGAATTAGATCTATGGCGCTTACAAAAGCTGAAATGTCAGAATATCTATTTGAAAAACTCGATTTAAGTAAACGGGATTCAAAAGAATTAGTAGAAATATTTTTTGAAGAAATTCGGTGTACTTTAGAAAATGGAGAACAAGTAAAACTTTCAGGATTTGGTAATTTTGATTTGCGTAATAAAAAACAACGTCCAGGTAGGAATCCTAAAACTGGAGAAGATGTTCCTATTACTGCTCGTCGTGTAGTTACGTTTCGACCAGGACAAAAATTAAAAAATAGAGTTGAAAAAACTATCCTAAAAGAGAATATTTAATATCTACATTTACAGAAAAGCCTTATCTATGGCTTTTCTGATTTCGTTATATCAAAACATGATTATCTTTTAAAATATATTATACTTATATCTATTGTTGAGTTTGTATTGAGTTTGTTAAACAATTAAAGTTAACACTTTATATTTTATAATAATATCATAATATAGTTATGTTTTTATTTATTGCTCTTTAAAAAATACCTTTAAATATAATTTGTAACTTGAATGTATGTAAGAATATGTAAAGAAATTTTTAGTTATATAATTTTATATATAGATATATAAATTAAAAATAAAGTAAATAAAAATTCTATATTAATTGGTAAAAAATAATTTTATCAACTAATCATGATTAATATGTTTTTCAATATTTTTATATCTTACTTTAAATAAAGAATATTTATCACAATTAAAAATAATGTAATTATGTTTTATTAATTTTGTATTATTAAGGTATATTTCTAAATTATATATTTTATCTTCAATATTAGAATTATTGTGGCTAAAAAAGGATAAGCTAAATGCGTAGTAAAATAAATAAACCACTAATACTTTGGTATCATCAAATAAACATTGAAGATATTAAAATAGTTGGAGGTAAGAACGCCTCAATAGGTGAAATGATAAATAAATTATCACCACTGGGTATTAACATTCCTAGTGGATATGTAACTACATCTTATGCTTTTAATCAGTTTCTTAACCAAGATAAAATGAATTATGATATTTATAATCTTTTAGAAAAAACTAATCTTAATGAAATTGATAATTTAAATAAAGTTAGTAAACAAATTCAACAATGGATTCTAAATAAATCACTTCCTCAAGAATTAGAAACAGAAATTTATAAAGCTTATCAAGAGATAACAATTAATAATAATAATGTTTCTTTCGCAATAAGATCTTCAGCAACTGCAGAAGATCTTGCAGATGCATCCTTTGCTGGACAACAAGAAACATATTTAAATATAAACAATATTAATTCGATACTAATTGCAGTTAAAAAAGTATATGCTTCCTTATTTAATGTAAGAGCAATTTCATACCGTATTCATAAAGGGTATAACCATAAAGATATTTCTTTGTCAGTTGGAATCCAACAGATGGTTCGTTCTGATTTAGCATGTTCTGGAGTAATGTTTACCATTGATACTGAATCTGGTTTTGATAAAGTAGTGTTTATTACGGCTTCGTTAGGATTAGGAGAAATGATAGTTCAAGGAGCTGTAAATCCAGATGAATTTTACGTTTATAAACCAGCATTACTTTCTAATAAATCATCAATAATAAGACGAAATATGGGTTCTAAAAAAGTTAAAATGATTTATTCTAATAGCTCTGAAAAAAATCAATCAGTATGTATTAAATCTGTTTCAGAATCTGAACGTAATAATTTTTGCTTGAATGATAAAGATATTCAATTATTAGCTCACCAAGCAATATTAATTGAGAAACATTACAAAAATCCTATGGATATTGAATGGGCAAAAGATGGAATAACAGGAAAATTATTTATTTTACAAGCACGTCCAGAAACAGTATATGCAAATAATAATGTTATGCAACACTATATTTTAGAAGAGAAAAGTAAAATTTTAATTAAAGGTAAAGCTATAGGACATAAAATTGGATGTGGAAAAGTAAAAATTATATTAGATATTAATAATATAAATCTTATTGATCAAGGAGATGTTTTAGTAACTGATTTAACAGGACCAGATTGGGAACCAGTTATGAAAAAAGTTTCTGCTATTGTTACTAATAGAGGCGGTCGTACCTGTCATGCTGCAATTATTGCACGTGAATTGGGTATTCCAGCAGTAGTAGGGTGTGGCAATGCAACTGAAATCCTTAATAATGAATCTAAAGTAACAGTGTCTTGTGCTGAAGGAGATACTGGTTATGTATATAATAAATTACTTAAATATACTATCAATAGTTCAAAAATTAATAATATGCCTAAATTACCTTTAGATATTATGATGAATATAGGTAATCCAGATTTAGCTTTTAATTTTTCATCATTACCAAATAAAGGAATAGGTCTTGCTCGTATAGAATTTATTATAAATAGTATGATAGGAATACATCCAAAAGCTCTGTTAGAATTTAATAAACAAACAGAAGAAATAAAAAAACAAATTAATATCCTTACAAAAGGATTTAATGATCCTGTAGAATTTTATATTTCACGTTTAACTGAAGGTATTGCAACATTAGCTTCTGCTTTTTTCCCTAAAAAAGTAATATTACGGTTTTCCGATTTTAAAACTAATGAATATGCTAATTTAATAGGTGGTATAAAATATGAAATTAAAGAAGAAAATCCTATGATAGGTTTTCGTGGAGCAGGAAGATATATAAATAATAGCTTTCGTGATTGTTTTGCTCTAGAATGTGAAGCTATTAAAAGAGCACGAAATGAAATAGGATTAATTAATATAGAAATAATGGTTCCTTTTATAAGAACTATAAAACAAGCACAAGACATTATCTATGAACTAGGTAATCAAGGATTATATCGTGGTGATAATGGATTAAAAGTACACATGATGTGCGAAATACCTTCTAATGCCTTATTAGCAGAGCAATTCTTACAATATTTTGATGGGTTTTCTATTGGGTCTAATGATATGACTCAATTAACATTAGGAATAGATCGTGATTCAGATTTACTTGCTCCTTTATTTGATGAATTTGATGATTCATTAAAAATCCTGTTTTCTATGGCTATTAAAGCAGCAAAAAAACATAACAAATATATAGGTGTTTGTGGGCAAGGCATTTCAGATAATACAAATTTTGCTATTTGGTTAATTAAACAAGGAATAGATAGTTTATCTTTCAATCCTGATAATATTGTAGAATCTTGGTTAAAAATTGCAAAATTGAGTAATTTATCTTAAATGTATTTTTTAGTCATTAGAAATAATTATTAATAAATAATTTACAATATCACTTGTTAAGTTTAAAAAAATTTATAATCATAAAATATAGCATCTTATAGATAGGATATTTTTATGAAATTTATTAGCTGGTTTTAACATAATTTTATTTACCTTCCATTACTACTTTTTTTGTAATTACTTAAAAAATATTATAATTATTTATTTCAATTCCCATTTTAATAATCAAATTTTAAATTATGAATGAATAATATTCATTAACAACATATCTTTTTAAAATTTATTTGTACTAAAGTTTGTATAAATTATTATAATATCAAGTTGTTATTTATATCATATCTTTGTATTTTACTTAATATATTTATATTTTAATTTAAATAACATGTTATATTGATTTTTTATTATTAAATCTAAAATAAATTTCAGACAATAGTTTCAAATTAGCAGAAATAACCTATTATGTTATTAATAATTTAGTTTAGTTAAATATTTTATTAAAAATATTAATTGATATTGAGTACATAATGAATATTATATTTTATTAACATATAAATAAAATATAACTAATGTATATTGTAATAAATCAAATACTAACCAATAATATTTTGATAAATTTAAAACTATAGGCATAAATGTAAATATCATGAGTATAGACAATATTTCACGCAATAATTTTATTTGGAAAGGATTTAAATTAACAAAAAACGCAGAAAAACAAATATTTATTTTAATAAACAAAAATCCTGAAATAAAATGGTTATGTTTAAATATAAAGAAATCTGGTTGTGCAGGATTTAAATACAGTATGTATTTAACAAAAAAACCATCAGCTGATTGTCTTAAGTTTTCATTTGAACGTATTGATTTATTTGTACCTATTCAAGCTATGCCTTTTATTGATGGTACTGAAATAGATTATGTTTATGACGGATTAAACCAAAATTTTAAATTTAAAAACCCTAAAGCTCAACACTCTTGTGGATGTGGTGAAAGTTTTAGCATAGAGTAAAGAAAATGTCACAAAATATAAAATCATCTAAAAATATTCCATTTTTGGAAAGTAATATAAATTATAAAGAAGGTTTTTTTACAGAACTAGAAACAGAAGTGATTACGCAAGGTATAAATGAAAATATAGTGCATGAAATTTCTGAAAAAAGAAATGAACCAAAATGGATGCTAGATTTTCGTCTTGAAGCTTTTTACACTTGGTTAAAGATGGAAGAACCACATTGGTTACAAGGACACTATAATAAAATTAACTACCAGAATTATATTTATTATTCTACACCTTCATGTAATAATTGTGAAACTCCTCTAAATTATACTAATTTTGAAGATAAATCAAAATATTCAGAAAAGAAAAACAATAAAAATTATTTAACTAAAGCAGTAGAAAATACTTTTAATAAATTAGGTGTACCTATTCGTGAAGGAAATCAAGTTGCTATGGATGCTATTTTTGATTCAGTTTCTGTTGCAACAACATATAGAGATGAATTATTTAATAAATATGGAATTATTTTTTGTTCATTTAATGAAGCTATTAATAAACATCCAGATTTAGTTAGAAAATATATAGGAAGTGTAGTACCAATAAATGATAATTTTTATGCATCTTTAAATTCTGCCGTAGCATCAGATGGTACTTTTGTTTATATTCCAAAAGGAATACGTTGTCCTATGGAGTTATCTACATATTTTCGGATTAATGCAGCAAATACAGGACAGTTCGAAAGAACTATTTTAATAGCAGAAGCTGATAGTTATGTAAGTTATATTGAAGGATGTTCAGCACCTATACATAAATCTAATCAATTACATGCAGCAGTAGTAGAAGTTATTATTCATGATAACGCTGAAGTAAAATATTCTACAGTACAAAATTGGTTTCCAGGTCATCAAGGAAAAGGAGGAATTCTAAATTTTGTCACTAAACGTGCATTATGTGAAGGAAAAAATAGTAAGATGTCTTGGACTCAGTCTGAAACCGGTTCTTCTATTACTTGGAAATATCCTAGTTGTATTTTAAAAGGAGATAATTCAGTAGGTAAATTTTACTCAGTAGCATTGACTACTGCGTATCAACAAGCTGATAGTGGTACCAAAATGATTCATATTGGCAAGAATACAAAATCTACAATTATATCAAAAGGGATATCTGCTGGCAAAAGCAAAAATACTTATAGGGGGTTAGTAAAAATTTTACCTAATGCAAAAAATGCACGAAATTTTACACAATGTGATTCTATGTTAATTGGACGTGATTGTAGTTCACATACTTTTCCGTATATAGAAAATGCAACTAATACAGCACATTTAGAACATGAAGCTAAAACCTCACGGATAGGTGAAGATCAAATGTTTTATTTCTTACAACGTGGCATAAGCGAAGAAAATGCTATTATGATGATAGTTAATGGTTTTTGTAAAGATGTTTTTTCTAAATTGCCTTTAGAATTTGCTGTGGAAGCTCAAAAATTACTATCTATTAGTTTGGAACATAGTGTAGGTTAGTGTTAAGCAATTTGATAAGGAATCAACGATATCATGTTGAAGATAAAAGAATTAAATGTAAGTATTGAAAATAAAACTATTTTAAATGGACTGAACCTTGAAATAAAACCTGGAGAAATTCATGCTATCATGGGTCCTAATGGATCGGGAAAAAGCACTCTTTCTTCCACTATAGTTGGACGAGAAGAATGTATAGTTAATAATGGCTTAATAGTTTTTAAAAATAAAAATTTATTAAAATTAGAACCTGAAGAAAGAGCTCGTGAAGGAATATTCATGGCATTTCAATATCCAGTAGAAATTCCTGGAGTCAGTAATCAATTTTTTCTCCAAACAGCAGTTAATGAAATACGTAAGTATAGAAAACAAAAAGAATTAGATCGGTTTGAATTTCAAGATCTTATTAAAGATAAAATGACCCTTTTAGATATGCCTTTAGATTTGTTAAAACGTTATGTAAATGTAGGTTTTTCTGGAGGAGAAAAAAAAAGAAATGATATTTTACAAATGTCTTTATTAGAGCCAGATTTGTGTATTTTAGATGAAACTGATTCTGGACTAGATATTGATGCTTTAAAAATTATATCAAACGGTGTTAATAATTTACGCAATAAATTTCGTTCTTTTATTATTATTACACATTATCAGCGTATTCTCAATTATATAAAACCAGATTTAGTACATGTTTTATACCAAGGGAATATAGTTAAATCTGGAGATTTTTCATTGGTAAGACAGTTAGAGGAGCACGGTTATGGCTGGCTCACCTAAAAAAAATTACAACAGTATTTTAAATAATTGGTATAGTAGTTTGTTTACTGTAAACGGTGTTATTCGTTCAAAACAATCTAAGAAACATTGGGATCAATTAATACAAATTGGTTTGCCTACTATTAAAAATGAAAATTGGAAATATACTCCATTAGATAAAATGTTATCAAAAAATTTTGTTTTACCTAATAAAATAGTATTAGACATAGACAAAATTAATGAACTATCAATAAATTTAAATGCCTGTAGGTTAATTTTTATAAATGGATATTTTATGCAATCATTAAGTTCTTATGATAAAGATATCTTTGAAGTACAAAATAAAATTAAAGGTGAAAACATTAGGTTACCAAATCCAATTCAACCAGAATTTTTTTTACATTTAACTGAAAGTTTAGCTGAAGAAATTACTATAATCCGTGTTTTAAAAAATACAACACCCCTAGTTCCTTTGTATTTGTTTCATATTACTGAAGGTCAGCAATATATAACTGATAGTCAGCAAAATAATATTAGTACTGTTAATTATCGTCATCATTTAATTGTAGAAAACAATACTAAAGCTGAAGTAATAGAACATTTTTTAACTTTAAATTCAGGTTCACATTTTACTGGTTCACGTTTAACATTGCATGTAGCTGATAATGCAAATTTAGAGCATACTAAATTTGCATTCGAAGATACTAACAGTTATCATTTTTCACATAATGATATAATTGTTGGTTATAATTCACAAGTTTCTAGTAATATATTTGTAACAGGATCAAATATATGTCGTCATAATACTAGTACGAAATTAGATGGAAAGAATTCTAAAGTTACAGTTAATAGTTTATCATTACCAAAAAACAAGGAATTAACTGATATTAGAACTTATTTAGAACATAATAATAGCCATTGTAAAAGTAGGCAAAAACATAAAACAATAGTATTAGATAAAAGTCGAGCAGTATTTAATGGACATATTAAAGTTTCTTCTAATGCAATTAAAACAGATGGAACTATGATCAATAATAATTTATTACTATGCGAACAAGCTGAAGTTAATACTAAACCTCAATTAGAAATTTATGCAGATGATGTAAAATGTAGTCATGGAGTAACTATTGGCTGTGTTGATGATGAACAAATTTATTATTTAAGATCAAGAGGAATAAAAGAAATTGATGCACAAAGAATGTTAGTAAATGCATTTTCTTTAGAACTAATCGAAGTATTAAAAAATAATATATTAATTGAAGCTATTTTAAATCGTATAGATAAAATACTATATAGAGGAAATATGTGACAAATTTTAATTTTGAACTAATTAGAAATGATTTTCCTATTCTAAAACAAAAAATCAATGGTCATTGCTTAGCTTATTTTGATAATGCAGCTAGTTCTCAAACACCGTTAAAAGTAATTGAAGCTGAAAAAAATTTTTATACAAATAATTACGCAACTGTTCATAGAGGTATTCATACATTAAGTGCACAAGCAACTATACATATGGAAAATGTTAGAAATCAGGTTGCACATTTTTTAAATGCTTCTTCAAAAGATGAAATTATATTTGTTAAAGGTACTACGGAAGGTATAAATTTAATAGCTAATAGTTGGGGTAGTAATATAATAAATAAAAATGATAACTTAATTATTACTGAAATGGAACATCATTCTAATATAGTTCCATGGCAGCTTTTAGCTAACCGCACAGGGGCAGAAATTCGTGTATTACCTTTAACTAAAGAAGGTAAATTATGTTTAAAACAACTTACAAATATAATGGATAAAAATACACGTTTATTAGCAATAACTCATGTTTCTAATGTTTTAGGTATAACTAATCCAATAAAAAATTTTATCTCTCACATTAAATCTTCTGGAATTATAACAGTTATAGATGGAGCTCAAGCTGTTATGCATCATAGAGTTGATGTTCAGGATATCGGATGCGATTTTTATGTGTTTTCAGGACATAAAATATATGGACCAACTGGAATTGGTATATTATATGGTCGTAAAAGTTTACTAAATGATATGCCTCCATGGGAAGGTGGAGGTGCAATGATTAATAATGTAGCATTGCCTAATAGCACTACTTGGAATACTATTCCATGGCGTTTTGAAGCAGGAACACCTAATATAGCTGGAATTGTTGGATTAGGAGCTGCTTTAAATTATATAGAAAAATTAGGTTTAGATTTAATTAATCAACGTGAAACCGCTTTGATGTATTATGCGTATAAAAAAATATCTTTAATACCAAATATTAAATTATATAGCCCGTTTAATAACAATGGTATTATTTCATTTAATCTTGGTGAACATCATCCGTATGATGTTGGAAGTTTTTTAGATCAATATGGTATAGCTATTCGCACAGGTCATCATTGTGCAATACCATTAATGAAGTATTATAAAGTTAAAGCAATGTGCCGAGCTTCGTTAGCTTTCTATAACACTGAACAAGAAATAGACCGTTTAGTATCGAGTTTGATACATATTAATAATTTATTAAATGATTAACTATAATTTTTACTATTATTTAAAAATCTTAAAAAATAAATTTTATTGGAGTAATGATCAGTGACTTTACCAGAAAAAGAAAAGTTAATTATCAACTTTAATAGATGTGATAATTGGGAAGAAAAATACCTTTATATAATTGAATTAGGAAAAAAAATTCCAATTATATCTGAAAATCTACATATTCCTGAAAATATGATACACGGTTGTCATAGTCAAGTATGGATTAAGATAAGTCCACAACCTGATAATACTATTTTGTTTGAAGGAGACAGCGATTCAGTTATAGTCAAAGGATTAATTGCCATAGTATTTATTCTTTTTCAAAATATAACATTTTCAGAGATAATGATCATAGATGTAAAATACTGGTTTAATAAATTATCATTAATGAGACATATTACACCAACTCGATCAAAAGGAATAGAAGAGGTAGTTAAATCTATTCGCAGTAACATAAAAATTTATCTTAATAATTTAAATGATAATAAAAACAACATAGAAATTTTATACTAAATATAAATTGGTGCGTTCTAATGGACTTGAACCATTGACCCCCACCATGTCAAAGTGGTACTCTACCAACTGAGCTAAGAACGCAATATTCTAAATAAGAAATTATACATAATTTAACATAATTTTATCAATCTTTTATTTATAATAATTGTAAATAAATATTTATTGATTTCAAATTAGTTTATACATTTACTTTAAATATAATAAGATTAAATAAGGTTAAATAAAATGTTTACTGGAATTGTACAAGGAATAGGCGAAGTAGTATATATAGAAAAAAAAAAATACCGTATATTTATATAGTTAAACTACCAAAAAAATTAACGTACGATTTAGCGTTAGGAGCATCTATTATGGTAAATGGTTGCTGCTTAACTGTAGCTAGTATTGATGATGTTTTTGTCAGTTTTGACGTAATTAATGAAACATTAAGAATTAGTAATTTAAATAATTTATGTCAGGGAGATATGGTTAATATTGAGCGTGCAGCTAAAATAAATAACGAAGTAGGAGGTCATTTGATGTCTGGTCATGTTATGACAACTGCTAAAATTCACGAAATTAATAAATCAGATAATAGTTATGTTTTATGGCTAAAAATTAAAGATGTTGATAAAATGAAGTATATTTTCCATAAAGGTTTTATTGGAATAGATGGGATTAGCTTAACAGTCGGAAATATTTTTGAAAGATTTTTTTGTATTTTTCTTATACCAGAAACATTAAATCGCACTACTATTGGACAGAAAAGTTTAGGTTACTGTACAAATATTGAGGTGGATTCAAATACCCAGGTAGTAGTTCATACTGTTGAACGCCTATTATCATTAAAAAAAATGTTACTCTAAATATTTTGTATACAATCATTATTTTATTTTTTAAAATATTTTTATAATTTATAAAAAAAGATGATTATTATAATCATATAAATTAGATATAAAAATATTTTTCAATTAAATTATTATTACTGTCAATAATAATATTTATATAAAATAATTAAGGATATTATTTAATAAATATTAGTATTTATATTATTTCATTGTTCCACAGATAAAATATGTTCTTGATGCCACTAGGGGATGATTATTATGGTTATTACTACATTAGAAAAAATTAAGAAGCAGATTTCAGAAAATCCTATTTTATTATATATGAAAGGTTCACCTAATCAACCCAGCTGTGGCTTTTCTGCACAAGCAGTGAAATTTTTGTCAGCTTGTGAAACAAATTTTGCTTATATAGATATATTAGAAAATCCTGATATTCGAGAAGAACTGCCTAAATATTCTAATTGGCCTACCTTTCCTCAGTTGTGGATTGATGGTGAGTTAATAGGCGGTTGTGATATTATAATAGAGATGTTTCAATGTAATGAGTTACAATCAATTATCAAAAAAGTAAAAAACAAATATGAATTAATAAATAAGCAAAAAGAAATTAAATATTGAATTATTATTATTCAACTAGAATTATTTTCTATATTATTAGCAGATTTGGGAGGCCAACCTCCTAATCTCTTCCAACGATTGACTAATTCACAAAATAGTACTGCAGTTTGTTTTGTATCATATAGGGCAGAATGAGCTTGAATATTATCAAAGCTGATTCCTGCAGCTTTACAAGCTTTTGCTAATACTGTTTGACCAAGAATTATTCCACTTAACGTAGCAGTATCAAAGGTAGCAAAGGGATGAAAAGGAATGTGTTTTAAACTAGCACGTTCAACAGCTGCCATCATGAATTTAAAATCAAAAGTTGCATTATGAGCTACCATAATAGCACAATTACAACCGGTATCTTTTATTCCTTTACGGACCATATCAAAAATAGAATTTAGTGCTTCAGATTCACTAACTGCACTACGTAAGGGATTATTTGGATCTATTCCAGTAAATGCTAGTGAATCTGGATTTAATATAGATCCTTTAAATGGTTTAATGTTAAAATGTTTTTTTTCATTAAGATGAATCCATCCACCCTCATCCATTTTAAGAGTAACTGCGGCAATTTCTAGTAAAGCATCTGTTTGCTCGTTAAAACCAGCAGTTTCTATGTCAATTACAACAGGATAAAAACCACGGAATCTTTTATTAATAGAATTTAAATAATTTAGTTCAGACATACAATCTCATTATCAAACATGAACTGCTAATCAAAATAAATATCTCTTTTTCTCATTAAAAGTTAGTGATAATTATTTTTCTATTAATTTTATTATTATAATAAAATTAAATAATATTACTAAAATAAGATTTTTAAATCATTATTTTTATTAAAAAATAAAAATATTTGTTGATTGCTTTAATATAATTAATAATATGTTATTCTCGTAATGTTTTAATATTAAAAGTTGTTATAATATAAAAATTATTGTTGATATAAAGATTAACTTCATCTTATTGTTTAGATATATTATATTTATTTTATTTGAGGATAATATCAATTAAAATAATCTTACTATTTTACTTGACTAAGTATATATTAAATTATCGATATAATCATTATTTAATGATACAATTAAACAAATTATTTTTTAAATATCTGATATTAATTGACAAACAATATATTTTAATTACATATCATTATATTAATAATAAATATTTCAAAATATATTATTGTGTATAAATATTTATTTCATAATAAAATTTAAATGTCATATTATAAATAATTAATTTCTTATTAAGAAGAAATTAATTTTATTTATTGAATAATAATTTGTTATTGGTAATAATATTTAATTTAAAGTAATGATATTATCAAATGCTAATATTTTAATAAAATTCCTATTAATAAGATAATGAGTAATGAAGATGAATTCTTTCAAAGAATTACCTGATATATCTAGCTTAAGGCGGGAATATACAAAAGGACAATTAAATCGTCAAGATTTACCAGAAAATCCTCTAATATTATTTGAAAATTGGTTAATAAAAGCTTGTGCATCATCATTGCCAGATCCAACAGCAATGACACTAGCAACGGTAGATGAAAATGGAAAACCTTATCAAAGAACTGTATTGCTAAAACATTATGATATTAACGGACTGGTATTTTATACAAATCTTAATAGCCGAAAAGTTTTTCATTTGAATAAAAACCCAAATGTTTCATTACATTTTCTATGGCATTTTTTTGATCGTCAATTAATGATTTTAGGCAGAATAGAAAAATTACCAATTTTAGAAACAATAGGATATTTTAGTAAACGTCCTCGAGAAAGTCAAATAAGTGCTTGGGTATCCAAACAATCTTCTCATATTAAATCTCGAGAAATTCTTGAAAAAAAATTCATAGAATTAAAAAATAAATTTAAAAATTGTGAAGTTCCATTACCTAGCTTTTGGGGTGGTTTTAGAGTTAAAATTGAGACAATGGAATTTTGGCAAGGAGGTAAACATCGTCTTCATGATAGATTTGTATATCAATTAAAAAATAAGGTTTGGGAAATAAATCGTCTTGCACCATGAATATAATTTATATTATATTCAAATTAATTAATAATTTTTAATTAATTTGGACATATACATGATAAAAAATAATATTATAGGATATTTAAATAGTAGAAATCTGATATTCCAATTAACAAATAAAGACTTGTTAGAAAAAAAATTGGAACAAGGATCAATATCAGTTTATTGTGGTTTTGATCCTACAGCTGAAAGTTTACATTTAGGACACCTGATACCTATAATATGTTTAAAACATTTTCAAAATTTAGGTCATAAACCTGTTTTATTATTAGGAGGAGCTACAGCTTTAATTGGAGATCCCAGTTTTAAAGCGAAGGAACGTAAATTACAAGATAAAGAAACTATAGTACAATCTGCAGAAAAAATAAAAAAACAACTTACAAGATTATTAGATTTCAATTGTGGTTTTAACAGCGCTATTATTGTAAATAATTATAATTGGTTTAGTAATATCGATTTGCTAAGTTTTTTAAGAGACATAGGAAAACACTTTTCTGTAAATCAAATGATTAGTAAAGAAGCTATTAAACAACGTTTAAAACGAAATGATCATGGTATATCTTATACTGAATTTTCTTATAATTTATTACAAAGTTATGATTTTGCTCATTTAAATAAGAAATATGGTGTTTTTTTACAAATTGGTGGTTCTGATCAATGGGGTAATATCACTTCAGGAATTAATTTAACACACAAACTCAATAATGATCAAGTTTTTGGTCTAACCGTTCCTTTGATTACAAAATCAGATGGAAGTAAATTTGGAAAAACGGAAAAAGAAACTATATGGTTAGACCCTTTAAAAACTACTCCATATAAGTTTTATCAGTTTTGGATAAATATTTCTGATTGTGATGTTTATCTTTTTTTAAGATATTTTACGTCTATTGATAATGATAAGATAACTGCACTAGAATATGAAGATAAAAATGTTAATAAAATCCCTCAAGCTCAGTACGTCTTAGCAGAATATGTAACTCGTTTAGTTCATGGAGAAATTGGTTTGATTTCTGCAAAGAGAATTACTTGTAGTTTATTTTGTAGTAGTATATCTGATTTGAGTGAATTAGATTTTGAACAACTTGCTATTGATGGTATGCCAAATATTACTATAAAAAAAGATACATTTAAAGATTTACATAAAATATTAGTAGAAACAAAGCTAGCATCATCATTTACTCAAGCTCGTACTATGATTAATAACAATGCAATTTATGTAAATGGTAGAAAAGAATCTAATATAAGTTATAAATTTGATAAAAAAGATATTTTATTCAATAAATATACTTTATTACGTAGGGGGAAAAAAAATTATTATCTGATTTCTTGGTTGTGAAATACTATTTAATAATTAGTTTTGTATTGTAAATACTAATAATAACATGATTAATAATATTATATGTTTGTTATTCTATAGTAATCACATAAATCATTAATATTACAAGTAGTACATTTTGGTTTACGATATTTACAAACATGACGTCCATGTAGAACTATCCATAAATGACAATTTTTTTTGAAAACATCTGGAACTACTTGTAATAACTTATTTTCTACTTGTTTAACATTTTTGCCTAATGCAAAACCAGTACGGTTGCAGAAACGAAAAACGTGAGTATCTACAGCAATTGTCGGTTGATCAAAAATAATATTCAGTATGATACTTGCTGTTTTAGGTCCAATTCCTGGTAATTTTTCTAATTCTATCCTATTGTTTGGTATTTGGCTGTTATATTTTTTTAATAAAATATGGCAAATTTTTATTATATTCAATGCTTTAATGTTATGTAATCCTATAGGTTGAATATATTTCTTTATATTATCTAAACCAATCTCTAAAAAACTTATAGGATCATTTGCTTTTGAATAAAGTTTTTTAGTAACTTTATTGACCATTATATCAGTAGATTGAGCTGATAATAATGTTGATATTAGAAGTTCAAATGGTGAACAAAAATGAAGTTCTATAATAGGTTTAGGATTGTCCTTTGCGAAACGATCAAGTATTTTTATACGTGTTGCCTGTTTCATTCATTTGTTTTATTATAAATATGGTATTTAACATATAGTATCATGTTTATATAGTATCATGTTTATGATGTAAAATAATTGACTTTTTTAATTGGAAATCAGTAATTATTTATTTAATAAATAAAAATTATATTTCATTACATATTACATTCAATTTAACCAATGTATTATTGACATTCCATTCAAAATTATTCATTAAAATATTTGAAGAAATTATTTTTATACAATTAACAGGACAGTAGTCAATACATAAATTACAATTAGTACATTGATTACTTATGACAGTATGAGTAGTACGTACAAATCCTACAATAGCTTGCACAGGACATATTTGAGCACACTTATTACAACCTATACAATTGTTCTCTTCAATAAAAGCTATATTCTTTGAATTAATTTCAGAAATATTTGATTTCATGCTAAGTATTTTTTTTATTTCCATTTTTATTTTACCTATTATTCTACATTCATTATTTATTATTTTTAATCAACCAAACTTTGATTCTGATTCATAGAGCATAAACGCATTACTGATATTATATTGTTACGTTATAAGTAATTTTCACTAATTGAAAATAAATTAATATTTTTATTGCAAATTAAGAAATAATTTTGAATGTATATTTTAATTAACTAATTCATGTCCTTGTTAAATACTCTTGCTATGCAACCATTTCCTGTAATAATAATTGGCATTTCATCTGCAGAAACGAAACAAGATTCTCCTGATTTAAATAAGATATTTTTATTATTTTTAATAATACTAAATTCACCTGAAATACAAAATAATATTGCCATACTTTTTTGATATATGGTTTGATGTATATTTTGCAATGAATGTACTGCAAAAGCAAAATCTTTAATTGGAATTAAAAATTGTATTTCATTTTTTAATTTTTTAGTTTTTATCAAAATTTGATTTTTAAAAGTTTCTTTAAATTGTATATTTATCAAAAAATCTGATATATCTATGTGTTTTGATGTTAAACCTGCACGTATAACATTATCAGAATTAGCAGAAATTTCTATTGCATTACCTTTTAAATAGGTATGCGGAATTCCTGGTGGTACAAATAATGCTTCACCAGGTTTAAGAGAAAAAATATTTAGAAATATTAGTAAAAATAGACCATTATCTTCAGGATAGTTTATCATTACATTTTTAATAGTTTTCCATGGTTCTGTTTTTAAATATTTTATATTTGATTTTAGAATTTTTAAAGCTATAATTTTTTCATTGTTTTTTAAACATAAAAAATATTTTAATAATTTTAATAAATTGCTATTATTTGGTCTATTTTGAAATTTTGAAATTAATGGATGTATATCTATAATTTTATCTAGTAATGGAATTATTTGAGAACAATTTCTAAAACCAATTAAAGCATGAAAATCAGTAATGGCATAAATAAGTTCAGGCTTATGATTTTTATCTTTATAATTACGTTTATTCATATCTAATTTGATCGATAATTTATTTTCTTTTAAAAATCCTCTTTTAGCAAAAGATTTTTTTGGATGCACTTGAATTGACAATGGGTTATCAATACATAATATTTTAAATAGGAAAGGTAATTCGCCAAAATATTTAGCTACTGCATTACCTAAAAATTTATCAGGATCTATATTTATGATTTCACTAAGCAAACGTAGTTGATTATTATAATACACTTTTGAAGGATTTTGATAATGTGTACCTATCCATAATTCTGCGATAGGTAATTTTTTAGAATTATGAATATTGTAAGTATCAGCTAAAAAATCTATACTTCCCCATTTATAAAACTTTAACGAATTTTTTAATTTTAATATCATATTATATATGGCAATATCTTCAAATAATTTATTATATTATAATATTTTAAATAAAACATTATTTATAACTGAAAAAACTAATTTATTATTCATATAACACATTTTCAAAAGGAGATAATAATGATACCTAGTCGTGTTGAAAAAGATTCTATGGGATCTGTAAACGTTCCTAATAATAGACTATGGGGAGCGCAAACTCAACGTTCATTAGAACATTTTCATATTTCCAATGAAAAAATGCCCATTGTATTTATACATTCATTGGCACTTATAAAACTTGCCGCAGCAAAAGTAAATTGTGATTTAGGAATATTAAATCAAAACATTGCTAATGCAATTATTAAAGCTGCTGAAGAAATAATGGACGGAAAACATAATGATGAATTTCCACTAGTAGTATGGCAAACTGGTTCTGGAACTCAAACAAACATGAATATGAATGAGGTACTAGCTAACAGAGCAAGTGAAATTATGGGGGGTAATAAGGGTGTATCAAAATTAGTACATCCCAATGACGATGTAAATAAAAGCCAAAGTTCTAATGATGTATTCCCAAGTGCTATGCATATAGCATCTGTTATTTCTATTACTGAACAAATGATACCTAATATCATTACATTAATAAGTACTTTAAGTAAAAAATCCGAAAAATTTAAAAATATAGTAAAGATAGGTAGAACTCATTTACAAGATGCTATCCCTTTAACTTTAGGACAGGAAATTTCTGGTTGGGTAACTATGCTTGAAAATAATCTTAAACATATAGAACAAAGTATTCCTGATTTATGTGAAATTGCTTTAGGTGGTACAGCAGTTGGTACTGGATTAAATACTCATCCTAAATATGCAGTTAATGTTGCTAAAGTAATTGCTAACCTAACTCAACAACCTTTCGTTACTGCACCTAATAAATTTGAATCTTTAAGTAGCACAAATGCTATAGTAAATGCACATGGTACACTAAAAAACTTAGCAGTATCCTTAATGAAGATTGCTAACGATATAAGATGGTTATCATCAGGCCCACGTTGTGGAATTGGAGAAATTACCATCCCAGAAAATGAACCGGGCAGTTCAATAATGCCTGGAAAAATAAACCCAACACAATGTGAAGCAATTACTATGATTTCTTGTCAAGTAATGGGAAATGATGTTGCTATTAACATAGGTGGTTCATTAGGTAACTTTGAACTTAATGTATTTCGTCCAATGATAATATATAATTTTCTTCAATCTATTCGCCTTATTTCAGATGGTATAGATAGTTTCAATCGTTATTGTGTTACTGGCATTGAACCAGTATATGAACGTATTAATAAGTTTTTAAATGAGTCATTAATGTTAGTTACTGTACTTAATAATCATATTGGATATGATAAAGCTGCAAAAATTGCTAAAAAAGCATACAAAGAAAGTATAACACTTAAAATAGCTGCAATACAGCTAGGATATTTAACAGAAAAAGAATTTGATAATTTAGTAAAACCAGAAAAAATGGTTGGAAATATTATATGATTTTAAATATTAATCATTTGTAATATCATAATATATTTTTTATATAAAAACATATTAAATTAATTTTAGGATGGAATCCATAGTATTTTTTGCATCACCAAATAGCATATAAGTATTTTGTTTAAAAAATAATGGGTTATTAATACCAGAATAGCCAGAACCCATAGATCTTTTAAAAACTATAACATGTCTAGCTTTCCATACTTCTAGTACTGGCATGCCAGATATTGGACTATTAGGATCTTCTTGTGCTGCTGGATTTACAGTATCATTAGCTCCAATGACTAGTACTGTATCTGTATTAGTAAAATCATCATTAATTTCTTCCATTTCTAATACTAAATCATAAGGCACTCTAGCTTCTGCAAGTAAAACATTCATGTGACCAGGTAAACGCCCAGCAACAGGATGAATACCAAAAAAAACTTTAACACCTAATTGTTGAAGTTTTTGAGATATTTTTGCAACTGAATGTTGAGCTTGTGCAACTGCCATTCCGTAACCAGGAGTAATAACAATAGATGAAGAATTTTTTAAAATTTTAATTAATTTTTCTATTGAAATTTCATTATATTTCCTTCCTATATCTTCTTGTTTAATTGCTATTTTATTTTGTGTTAATCCTCCAAATATTACGTTAATAAATGAACGGTTCATTGCTTTGCACATAATGTAAGAAAGTATCGCTCCTGAAGAACCTACTAAAGAACCAGTTATAATTAACAAATCATTTTGTAATGTAAATCCTGCTGCTGCTGCTGCCCAACCAGAATATGAATTTAACATAGAAACTATTACTGGCATATCAGCACCGCTAATAGATAATACTAAATTAGCTCCTAATAAAAGTGCTATTACAACCATCGTTGTTAATAAAATTATTTGAATTAAAACAATATCATTACTAATAAAAAAGTACAAAAATAAACAACAAATACCAAATATAAAAGCATTTAATTTGTGATGATATGGAAAAGATAGTTGTGACTTAATTTTTCCAGAAAGTTTACCGAATGCTATTAAAGAACCGATAAAAGTTATTGTACCGATAAATATTCCTATAAAAATCTCTATTAGATATAAACTACCTTCTGTAAGCATTACTGGATTTAATATATAATTAATATAACTATTAATTCCTACTAGTACGGCTGATAAACCAACAAAACTATGTAAAATAGCAATTAATTCAGGCATTTTAGTCATTTCAATTTTTTTTGATAAAAAAATACCAATTAATCCACCTATAAACATTGATATAAAAATCAATATAATACTATGAATAATTTGTTGAATTAAAATAGTAGTAATTAATGCAATTGCCATTCCTATTATACCAAAAAAATTTCCTTGTTTAGAAGTATTATGTTTTGAAAGACCTTTTAAACTAAAAATAAAAAGTATTGCAGAAATGATGTATGCTGAAATCACTAATCCACTAGACATACTTTACTCCTTACGAAACATTTTTAGCATTCGATGAGTAACATTAAAGCCACCAAAAATATTAATACTAGCTATTAATATAGCGAAACAAGAAATCCAATTAATCAAATTATTTGAACCTATTTGTAATATTGATCCAATGATAATAATACCAGAAATAGCATTAGTAACTGACATTAACGGAGTATGTAATGCATGATTAACATTCCATACTATATAGTAACCAACTATACAAGAAAGTATAAAGATAGTGAAATGAGATAAGAATTCAGGTGAAACATTACTAGATAATAAGATAAATATTAGTGATAGTAATATAAAAAACATATATTTATAGTTATTATAACTTTTAACTTCTACTTTTTTTTCTTGTTGATAGTTAATTTTTTTGGTTTCTTGAATTTCAGAAACTTTAATAGGAGGAGATGGCCAAATTATTTCACCTTTATTGATTACAGTAATGCTACTAACTACTATGTCAGTAAAATTTAATTTTATTTCACCATTGTTACCATTGGATATTAATTTTATCAAATTAAACACATTAGTAGAATATAATTGAGAAGACTGGTTTGCTAAACGACTAGTCAAATCAGTATAACCAATAATTTTTACGCCATTATTTGTAGTTATAACTTGATCTATAATAGTTAATGAACAATTACCGCCTGTTTGTATAGCTAAATCAACAATTATACTTCCTTTTTTCATATTCAATACCATTTCTTCTGTAAGAAGAATAGGAGCTTTTTTACCTGGAATTAAGGCAGTTGTAACTATTATATCAGCTTCTTTGGATTGAGAAGATAACAGCTTCATTTCAGCTTCTATAAAAGATTTAGACATTACTGAAGCATATCCATCATCTGCAGAAGAAGTATTATTTTCTAAAAAATTCAATTCTAAAAATTCTGCACCTAAGCTTTGTATTTGTTCTTTAACTTCAGGACGAGTATCAAAAGCTTTTACTATAGCTCCCATATTTTTTGCAGCACTTATAGCAGCTAATCCCGCTACTCCTGCACCAATAACTAATACTTTAGCGGGAAACACTTTACCGGCTGCAGTAATCTGTCCCCCTAAAAATCTATCAAATTCATAGGCTGCTTCAATTATAGCTCTATAACCAGCAATATTAGACATTGCACTTAACGCATCCATTGATTGTGCACGGGAAATACGTGGAACAGCATCCATTGCAACTACTGTTATTTTCTTTTCTGCTAGTTTTTTGATTAAAGATTTATTTTGAGCAGGCCAAATAAAACTTATTAATATACTTCCTGGTTGTATTAAAATAATTTCTTCATCGTTAGGTGCATTAATCTTGACTATAATATCAACCTGCCAAATTTTTTGACTATTTGTAATTTGTGCTCCTTCTTTTACATAGTCATAATTATCAAAATTAGCAGCTTTTCCTGCATTATTTTCAATATAAACACTAAAACCTAAATTAATTAATTTTTTGACAGTCATCGGTGTAGCAGCTACACGGGACTCATGTAATAATTTTTCTTTAGGTATCCCGATTAACATACAAGTTCCTTTATAAAATATATAAAATTTATTTCTAAATCATTAAAATTGTGTGTTAACACCTTTAAGATAAATATTATTTAAGTAAATAATTTCAAAATAAATTTATTAAATAAAAAAACAAATTAAGATCAAATTATTTTACCAACATTTGATTTTTTTAAATAAAAGATAAGTTATTTAATTTTAGATACTATCTACAAGGATTGTTCATTATAGTAATAATATTCTAATTACTAAACCCAAATATTTATAATTTGTTTTTATTAATATATTTCTTTTATTAGATTGTATATTAATATTAAACTTATTAAAGTTTAATTATTTCATCATAATTCATGAAATGACATTAATATTTATATTATAAATATTTAGCTATAAATTAAATTTATTTGTATTATAATATATTAGGAGCAATTAAAAAATAAAATACTTATGATTGTGGTAATATTGATTTAAATTTGATTTTTTTATACATTGATTATTATTTTTGTTTATATTTAACAATAATATTTTTCATTAAATATCCTAAATTAGAAAATTAGTATTCTAAATTAATAAATAAAATACTATTCTTATTGATAATTTAGTTATATAAAAATTATGTTACTTAATTTTATATAACTAAATATTAAGAATTCATTAACCAATGAAAAATTACAAGGTTAAATTATGGGTTTTCTTAATGGTAAACGTATTTTAATAAGTGGTATTATCAGTAAATTATCTATAGCTTACGGTATTGCTCAAGCTATGTATAAACAAAATGCAGAATTAGCATTTACTTATCAAGATGATAGATCTAAATATCGAATTGAAGAATTTGCAAAAAATTTTAATACAAAAATAATTTTACCATGTGATGTTTCTGATGATAAAAATATTAAATTATTATTCATTTCATTATCTAAACATTGGAAAAATTTTGATGGTTTAGTGCATTCTATAGGATTTGCTCCAACTAATCAGTTATCCGGAAATTACATTGATACAGTTAATTATGAAGGTTTTAAAATTGCACACAAAATTAGTAGCTATAGCTTTGTTTCTATGGTTAAAGAATGCAGAATGATGTTAAATCCAAATGCAGCATTATTGACTTTATCCTATTTAGGTTCTAAAAGAGCAATAGTTAATTATAATATCATGGGGCCTGCAAAAGCTTCTTTGGAAGCAAATGTTCGATATATTGCAAATGCATTAGGGCCTGAAGGAGAAATCCGTGTGAATGCTATTTCTGCCGGTCCTGTACGCACTTTAGCTTCATCTGGAATTAAAAATTTTCGTAAAATTTTAGAATATTACAAAAAAGTTTCTCCAATACGTAGAACAGTAACAATTGAAGAAATAGGAAACACAGCTGCTTTTTTGTGTTCTGATTTGGCCAGTGGAATTACCGGACAAATAATTTATGTAGATGGTGGTTTTAATATTTCAAACATGAATGAACTATAATTATATTTTAATAATATAAAAGTATTAATTTTTCTTATATTTTTATGTTAATTTAAATTTATTGAGTTTAACATTACTAATAATTTTTTAATTAAATTATTAAGATAATAAAAATTTTACTATAATGAAATTTAAAAATAAAATTAAACCTTATGATTCTGCAGCTGGTGGATGGGACTCTATAGAATCCACAGCTCGTTTTATTTTTGATAGTAAAGCTAGTTTTAAAAGTGTACGTAATTTGTTAAAAATAAATAAAAATAATGGATTTGATTGCCCAGGATGTGCATGGGGTAATGATAACAAAAGCATCTTTGATTTTTGTGAAAATGGAGCAAAAGCAGTATCTTGGGAATCTACAAACCGTAAAGTTGATAGAGTATTTTTCGCAAAAAATAGTGTTAGTTATTTAAATAAACAAAGTGATTATTTCTTAGAATATCAAGGTAGATTGACAGAACCTGTATATTATAATTCTAAAAATGATCATTATGAACCTATTAGTTGGGATAATGCATTTAAACTTATTGCTACACACATAAAAAAAATGGATCATTCTAATCAAATAGAACTATATACATCAGGACGTGCTAGTAACGAGGCAGCTTGGATTTATCAGTTATTTGGTCGCATGTTAGGTACAAACAATTTTCCAGATTGTTCTAATATGTGTCATGAAGCTAGTGGTATAGGACTTCAGAAAAGTATTGGAGTAGTGAAAGGTACTATACATTTAGAAGATTTTAATTATGCAGATAGCATTTTTGTATTTGGACAAAATCCTGGAACTAACCATCCTCGAATGTTGCATAGTTTACGCCGTGCATTAAATAGAGGTGCTAAGGTAATTGTTTTTAATACATTAAAAGAACGCGGATTAGAAAGATTTTCAGATCCTAGAAAGCCTATCGAAATTATTACCACTATGGAAAAAACTATAAATTCTGCATATTATCAACCAAATTTAGGCGGGGATATGGCAATAGTACGTGGGATGGTAAAGTTTTTATTAAAACGACATCGTTTATATAAATCTTTAGGAAAAGGAGATATTTTCGATTGCAAATTCATTAAAGATAAAACTGATGGTGTATTAGAATATTTCAAATCAGTAGATAGTACTAGCTGGGATCATATTATAGAACAATCAGGATTAACAAAAAAACAAATTTGTGAAGTAGCTTCCATTTACCAAAATTCAAAAAGAGTAATTTGTACATGGGGTATGGGTATTACTCAACATAAACATTCTGTCAATACAGTAAGAGAAATTGTTAACTTACAACTTTTATTTAATCATATAGGAAAAATAGGATCAGGATTATGTCCTGTACGTGGTCATAGTAACGTTCAAGGTAACCGTACAATGGGTATTAACGAAAAACCTGAAAATATGTTTCTGAAAAGATTAAAAAAATATTTTAAATTCGAACCTCCAATGCTCAATGGACATAATACTATTCAAGCTTTAAATGCAATGACAAATGGTGATGTTAAAGTATTTATTTCACTAGGAGGAAATTTAGCTGTAGCAGCTCCAGATTCCTTGCGTACTAAAGAAGCTCTTTCTCGTTGTGGACTAACAGTTTATATTAGCACTAAATTAAATCGCAGTCATTTAATACCTGGAAATGAATCTTTAATATTACCAACTATTGGACGTACTGAAAGAGATCAAACTGTTAATGGAAATCAATATATTACCATAGAAGATACATTTGGAATGATACATGCTTCACAAGGAATATCTAAACCTTTATCTAATAAACAACTTTCAGAAATTGCAATTATATCTGGTATAGCTTACAAAACATTAGGTGATCATAAAGTAAAATGGAATGATCTTGCAAGTGATTACAATTTGATTCGTAAACAAATATCTGCAGTTATTCCAGGTTTTGAAAAATTAACTAATAAATGTAATGTTTTAAAAGGATTTTATTTGAATAATTTAGCATCACAACATATTTTTGATACTAAATCAAAAAAAGCAAAATTTAGCAATGCATCTTTACCTAAATCAATTTTTATCAATAATATAGAAAATAATAAATATTTTGTTTTACAGACATTACGTGCTCATGATCAATATAATACAACAATTTATGGTTTTGATGATCGTTACCGTGGAGTGTATGGACAAAGAAATGTATTGTTCATTAATATTGATGACATGAATAAATTAGGATTTAAACAGGGACAGTATGTAGATATAGAAACGATATGGAACGATGGTATCGTTCGTTCTGTTAAGAATTTTAAATTAGTTCCATATAATATTCCAAGTAAGAATTTAGCCGCTTATTATCCAGAAACTAACGTATTAATACCTATGGATAGTTATGGTGATTATAGTTATACTCCAACTTCTAAATCTGTTCCAGTTAAGTTAAAATTATCTAAATAAAATTATAAATGTATAAAATATCGGATAATATATTTATAAACTAATCAAAAATTTAAAATTTGTTTTTTTATGATAATTAAAGTTATGTTCCAGAATAATCCAATACTCATAAAACTTAAAAAGCAATTAAAATTACATAATAGTTTTGTTGAAGGAATTGTTAGACGCAAAGAAAAAGGATTTGGTATTTTGGAGGTAAATTCACAGAAAAGTTATTTCATTCATCCTTATCAAATGAAAAAAGTTATGCATGGTGACAAGATAATTGCTGCTATTATTAATAATAAAGATAGAGAAATGGCTACTCCTAAAAGATTAATTGAACCATTTTTAGATCGATTCGTAGGCCGTATATGTAAAAAAAATAATTTTATTGCAATAATTCCAGATAATCCTTTTTTAAAGGATATAATTCCTTGTGATAATATAAAAAAATTGAGATGTGAATTACAAAATGGTGATTGGGTTGTAGCTAAAATGTGTTCTCATCCATTAAAAGATAATCGAGGTTTTCATGCTGAATTAATTGATTTTATAGTAAAACACGATGATCAATATGCTCCATGGTGGGTTACATTATCTCGATATGATCTAGAACGAGATGCGCCAAATATTAATTTGGGAAAAATGATCAATGAAAATTTAGATCGTAAAAATTTAGTTGAATTAGATTTTATTACTATTGATAGTATAAGTACTGAAGATATGGATGATGCCCTTTATATAAGAGAACTACCAAATAGTAATTTACATATGATTATTGCTATTGCTGACCCTACTTCTTATATTGAAGCTGGAAGTCAATTGGATATTATAGCTTCTGATCGTGGATTTACAAATTATTTACCAGGTTTTAATGTACCCATGCTTCCTCGTCAGTTATCTGATAATCTCTGTTCTTTACGTCCTAATATTCGCCGACCAGTTTTAGCTTGTAGTGTTACTATAACTAGTGAAGGTAATTTAATAGATATTGATTTTTTTGCAGCGTGGATAAAATCTAAAGCTAAGTTAGCTTACAATGATGTTTCTGATTGGCTAGAAAATAGTGGAACATGGAAACCTAGTGATTTTAAAATTGCAAAACAACTGAGACTTTTACACCGCTTATATTTGATACGTAATAGGTGGAGAAAAAATTATGCATTAGTATTTCAAAATCGACCAGATTATCGATTTTTAATTGGAGATAAAGGAGAAGTATTAAAAATTATTGTTGAATATCGTCGTATTGCTAATCACATTGTAGAAGAATCTATGATTCTAGCCAATATATGTGCAGGTAAGATTTTAAATGAAAAATTAGGTTTCGGAATTTATAACATACATTCAGGTTTTGATTCAAAAAGTATTGAACAGGCTATTACAATTTTAGCGACTCATGGAATTATATTTGATGCTAAAAGTATTGCTACTTTAGATGGTTTTAAATTATTACGACGAAAATTAGATACTCAGCCTACTCAATTTTTAAATAATAAATTAAGACGTTTCCAGTCATTTGCTTCCATTAGTAATAAACCTGGCCCTCATTTCGGATTAGGTCTTGAAAATTATGCAACTTGGACTTCACCTATGCGTAAATTTAGTGATATGGTGAACCATAGATTAATAAAAGCAATCATTCTAGGTAATAAAATTTCATGTCCAGATAACACACTAATAATCAAAATTAGTGAAAGAAAAAGATTAAATAAAATAGCAGAAAGAGATATTGAAGATTGGTTATATGCTTGCTATATTTCAAAATTTATCGGTACTGATCATAAATTTGTTACCGAAATTCTTTATGTTTTTAAAAACGGTATGAAAGTTAAATTGATAGATAATGGAGCTATTGCATTTATTCCATCTATTCTTATTCATGAATTACGTGATGAGTTAATATGTGATCACGAACACGGAATCATAGTAGTAAGAGATAAAATTTTGTATCGTGTTGGTGATGTTATCGACGTTACTATCATTAAAGTTTGTCTTAATAAACGTACCATAGTAGCACGTCCAATGGACAATACTATTAAATAATCAAAATTCATTATCTTCCACCAGAATATTTAAAAAATATTGTAATGTGTTAATTGGGTTTTTGGATTTTGTAATTGGTCTTCCTATTACCACATAGTTAGTGCCTGATTTTTTTGCTTGTTGTAAAGTCATTATACGACGTTGGTCATCAGCTTTGCTGTCTATAGTGCGAATACCAGGTGTTACTAATATAAAGTTTTTATTGGTGATTTTTCTAAAATGTGTTGTATCATGAGCAGAACATACTACTCCATCCATGTCACATTCTATTGCTCTTTTTAGTAAAAGTTCAGCTTGTTCATTTGGCGAAGAAAAAATACCTAAACTTTCTAAGTCATTACTATCCATACTGGTTAAAACAGTAACAGCAACTAAAAGAGGTGCATCTTTTCCCAAAGGTAATAGAGCTTTTTTTGCAGCTAACATCATACGTATGCCACCACTAGCATGTACATTAAGCATCCAAATTCCAAGATCTGCTGCAGCAGATATAGCGTATGCTGTAGTATTAGGAATATCATGAAATTTAAGATCTAGAAAAATAGAAAAATTTCGTTTATGAATATCTTTAATCAAAGAGGGACCGAATAATGTAAACATTTCTATCCCTATTTTTAGATGACAACTATTAGGATTTATTTGATCAATCAAGTTAAATGTTTCTTTTAAGTTACTGAAATTAAGAGCTAAAATCAATTTTTGAGATGTTTTTTTATATATAACCATATTTTATTAATTTTTATTTGTATTGTTTAATTAAATAATTATTATTTAGCAATAAATATTTAATCATGAATTATTTTATGATTGCAAACAAATTTTTCTAAAATATTTACCATACTACTACATAACATTACATCTAATTATAAAAAACAAATTTCTTATCTATTATCTGATATTTTATGATTTTTATCAGTAAAAAAATAATGTATTGAAATAATAGCGATATTAGCTAAAATCCAAGCTAATATGTTAGCAGCTATTATATCTTGTATCCAATGCATACCGAATAGTAGTCTACTGGCTGTTATAATAAAACTCCAAAAAAATATTGTTATTACTGTTTTATAATATCGATAAGGCCATAGAAAATAAACTATCAAAATTGCCCAAATATTAGTAAATACCGTATGTCCTGATGGAAAAGAAAAGTCTGTTTCTTCTATCCAATGTTTTTTAAGCCAATAAGGTAAATTTTGATTATAGATTAAATTTGCTATAATTTTACCACGTTTTTTAGGTGTGAATTGATAAAATTTATTGATATTTAATCTATATTTGTGTTCTAACCATGTTACATAAGGACGAGTTTCTTGAGTTTTATATTTTATAAAATCTTTAATAGGTTGACCTACAAAAATCGCAATATTTAATATTAAAAAAAATCCTAATGTCATTTTAATCTTACAATGTAAACATTTAAATATCCAGATATTTAATACTGTATTAGTAAATATTACCCAGGGATTATTAACAGTCTGCATTATCAAAAATATTAATTTTATATCTGTTTTATAAGGTGACCAATGCCATCCTAATAACCAAAATGTTATTGGTAAAATTAACAATAATAACATTGCTATAGTAGTATTACATAAAATTTTAAACACCTGTTTACCTTATAATTAATAAA
This sequence comes from Pantoea sp. SoEX, assembly GCF_009829945.1. Lineage (GTDB taxonomy): Bacteria > Pseudomonadota > Gammaproteobacteria > Enterobacterales > Enterobacteriaceae > Pantoea_C. The sequence continues at coordinate 197,360 of NZ_SZZT01000001.1, read as the reverse complement.
TTCAATTTAATTAATTTTAAAAAGATAAAAAATAATTATTTACTATTTATTATATGTTTAACTACAATTATTAAGCAATAATTTAATTTTATGTAATATTTATATATTTCATCTATATTAGTAAATTATATAATAAGATATCATATCAATTATTATATTAGTAGTATATTTTCTATAAGGTTTTGGAGAATCACATGCAACTGAAAAAAGTAGCAGAAGCCAAATTACCAACAATATGGGGAAATTTTCTTATAGTAGGTTTTGAAGAATTATTAACAGGTAATAATCATATTGCTTTAGTGTTTGGTACTATTGATAATAAAAATCCTGTGCTTGCTAGAGTACATTCAGAATGTTTGACTGGAGATGCACTATTTAGTCTACGTTGTGACTGTGGATTTCAATTAAAAGCAGCGTTAATTGCAATTGCTGCAGAAAGTAGAGGTGTTTTATTATATCATCGTCAAGAAGGTCGAAATATTGGTCTGTTAAATAAAATTCTTGCATATGCATTACAAGATAGAGGATACGATACTGTAGAAGCAAATTATCATCTTGGTTTCAATGCAGATGAAAGAGATTTTTCAGTTTGTGCAGATATGTTTAAATTATTAGGTATTCATGAAATTAAATTATTAACCAATAATCCAAATAAAGTGAAAATTTTGACAAATTTAGGAATAAAAATCGTCGAAAGAGTACCGCTAATTGTTGGTAGAAATCCCCAAAATGCCTGTTATCTAGATACGAAAGCAGAAAAAATGGGACATTTACTACCTAAATCTTAAAAGAGCAAACATTAATATTTTCTTAAATTAATCAATCATCTTTCTTATTATATATTTTAAAATTCCTCCATGATGATAATATCTAAGTTCAGTATTAGTGTAAATGCAACAATATGTATTAAATATTTCCTCTCTTGTATTTTCTCTTTTTATTATTACTTTAACTTTACATTTGGGTTTTAATTGAGATAAGTCTTTAATATCAAATAATTCTGTTCCTTTTATGTTTAATACATTTCTATTTAAATCTTCTGCAAATACCAAAGGTAAAATTCCCATTCCAATTAAATTAGAACGATGGATTCGTTCAAAAGATTCTGCAATTACTACTTTTATTCCTTGTAAATATGGCCCTTTAGCAGCCCAATCTCTACTTGATCCTGATCCATATTCTTTACCAGCGATTAATATTAACGGAATATTATTTTGTTTATATCTCATTGCAGCATCGTAAATTGGCAGTTGATTTCCTTCAGAAGGATATTTAGTATATCCTCCCTCTTTTCCTAATAGCATTTCATTTTTGATTCTTATGTTAGAAAAAGTTCCTCTCACCATAACTTCGTGATTGCCACGACGTGAACCATAAGAATTAAAATTTTCGTTCTCCACGCCATTAGAAATCAGATAACGTCCTGCGGGACTATTGATATCTATCTTGCCAGCAGGAGAAATATGATCGGTTGTAATAGAATCTCCGAAAATTGCTAATATTTGTGCATCTATAATATCATTATTGTGTTTTGTTTTTATATCCATGTTTTCAAAAAATGGAGATGGTCTAATATAAGTGGAATCTTTATTCCATTTATAAGTAATACTATTATCTACCTTAATATCTTTCCATTCTTTATTTCCAAAAAAAACTTTTTTATATCCTTTGTAAAATATTTCACTTTTTATTTTTTTCACTTCAGTAATAATTTCTTCATCAGATGGCCAAATATCTTTTAAAAATATTTTATTACCATAATGATCTTTACCAATAGGATCCACTTCTAAATTAATTCTCATAGTTCCTGCTATTGCATAAGCTATTACTAGTGGTGGTGATGCTATCCAATTTTCTTTTACTAAAGGATGAATTCTTCCTTCAAAATTTCTATTTCCTGATAAAACTGCATTTACAGTTAAATTATTATTTATAATTGCTGATTCAATTTTTTTGTCTAATGGCCCTGAATTACCTATACATGTCATACATCCATAACCTACTATATTAAAACCCAATTGCTCAAAATAAGTTAAAAGATTTAGCTTATCTAGGTAAATGGAAACTACTTTTGATCCTGGAGATAATGAAGTTTTAACCCAATATTTTTGTTTTAATCCATATTTAATAGCTTTTTTTGCTAACAAAGCTGCTGCTATCAAAACATTAGGATTAGAAGTATTTGTACAAGATGTAATTGCAGCAATAACTATTGCACCATCTTGAAAAACCTGATTTAACTTAATCGAATTATCTTTATGTTTTATATTAATATCATGTTTATTTAATATGCTACCTTTATATTTTGTCTTGTAATCAAACAATGTAGGAACATTTTTTATTGGAATACAATCTTGTGGTCTTTTTGGACCAGCTATACTTGATTGAACTTGATCCATATCAAGCGTTAATGTAGTAGTAAAAATAGGCTCATCTCCTACATTACGCCAAATACCTTGTTTTTTAGCATATGTTTCTACTAAAATAATATGTTTGTTATCTCTCCCAGTTAATTTCATATAATCAATCGTTACTTGATCTATTGGAAAAAAACCACATGTAGCTCCATATTCTGGTGCCATATTAGCTATAGTGCTACGATCAGACAACGATAAATTAGATAAGCCATCGCCATAAAATTCTACAAATTTATTTACTACTCCATGTTTTCTAAGCATTTGTGTTATAGTTAAAACTAAATCAGTTGCATTAATACCAGAACAAAGTTTTCCGTTAAGCTTAAATCCCACTACATCAGGAATAAGCATTGATATTGGTTGACCTAACATTGCTGCTTCTGCTTCAATACCTCCCATTCCCCACCCCAATATACCAAGAGCGTTAATCATGGTAGTATGAGAATCTGTTCCTATTACTGTGTCAGGCCATGCAAAAATTTCATTGTCAACTTTTTCTTCCCAAATTGTTTTTCCTAAATATTCAAGATTTACTTGGTGACAAATTCCCGTTCCTGGTGGTACTACACGAAAATTATTAAAATTTTTCTGACCCCAACGTAAAAATTTATAGCGCTCATAATTCCGATACATTTCTAGTGCAGTGTTTTTTTTAAGTGCATTTTTAGTACCAAAATAATCTACTGTAATTGAATGATCAATTATTAAATCAACTGGAATAGAAGGATTAATCTGTTTTGCATTTCCTCCTAATTTTAAAACTACTTCTCTCATAGTTGCTAAGTCGATTATAGCTGGAACTCCAGTAAAATCTTGCATTAATATTCTTACTGGATAGTAATCAATTTCATGTAAAATATGACCATATTTTTGCCAATGAATTAGTGCTTTAATATCTTTTAATTTAGTAATATCATTGTCTTTTCTTCGTAATATATTTTCTAAAATAATTTTTAAGGACTTAGGTAAGTTTTTGATACTACCAAAATTTTTTGAAACAAAAGATAAACTAAAAATGCGAATTTTTTTTTTATCTAAATATATTGTTTCTTGGCTTTTTTCTCTTAGGGTTAATGACATAGATTACTCCTTGACGCTTATAAAATTTAAATTTAATTATTATAAATATTAAAATAACCTATACTGAAATTAATTATATATTTATTAAAAATAACAAATACAATTATTAGAGATATAATCTTTAAATTTTAACCAAGAAAACATTAGATGTTAATTCAATATAAAATTAAATATAAAAACAATACTTTTTGATTTTTTTGAAATTACCAATTTTTGAAAATATAATATATAACTAGCTTTTTATATAAAAAGCTAGTTATAAATGCTAATTTAATTAATGTTATTAAAATAATGCGTTTTAGTAATACTCACAAATAATAGTTAATAAAATTTTACATTATTTAAATGGCAATATTTTATCTCTTAGCATAACTTCGATGTCATCATTAGACCGCAAAGATACTGCATTATCTACTACATCTCTAGTTAAGTGAGGAGCAAAACGCTGTATAAAATCATACATATAACTTCTTAAAAAAGTACTTCGGCGAAATCCTATCTTTGTAGTACTATTTGTAAAGATTTTAGAAGCTTCTATCCTTATTAAATCTGAATCTGAGATTGGATCTACAGCCATACTTGCAATAACACCTACTCCTAATCCTAATCTAACATATGTTTTAATAACATCAGCATCAGTAGCAGTAAAAACAATACGTGGTACTAATCCTATGCGTTTAAATGCAATATCTAATTCCGAACGTCCAGTGAAACCAAATGTATATGTTACCAATGGAAATTCAGCTAAATCATTTACAGTTATTTCTTTTTTTACTGCTAAAGGATGTTTTGAAGTAACTATGATAGCTCTATTCCAATGATAACACGGTAACATTACTAGATCTTCATATAAATGTAATGCTTCAGTAGCAATAGCAAAATCAGCAGTTCCTTTTGATACTGCCTCTACAATCTGTGTTGGGGAACCCTGATGCATATGTAAAGAGACAAAAGGATAACGTTCGATGAAACCTTTAATCACCATAGGTAAAGCATAGCGTGCTTGAGTATGTGTAGTAGCAATATATAAAGATCCTTTATCTGGCCAAGTATATTCACCTGCAACTGATTTAATTGCATCAACCTTTGATAATATTTCACGGGCTATACGAATTATTTCTTCTCCAGCAAAAGTAACTTTAGTTAAATGTTTACCACTGCGTGCAAAAATTTGAACTCCCAATTCATCTTCCAACATTCGTACTTGCTTACTAATACCAGGTTGTGAAGTATATAGTCCTTCTGCAGTCGAAGAAACATTAAGGTTATGATTAACTACCTCGACGATATATCTCAGCTGCTGTAATTTCATAATTAGTTTATCCTAATAATCTATAGAATAGAGTCACATTAATGATTGACATATTATTACCTGATATAAATTAAAAACAATATTTGTTAGAAATAATATTAAAATTAATATATAATTCTGCGTGCAAGCACCCAACTATATTTTACAATGTAAAATAATATTAATGTTTATTTTGGTATTTTAAGTAATTAATTTTTAGCTTCTTGCCATTTGCCTTTTGTATAAAAAGCACTCCAGTTGGTCTTTTTACCTTTTTTTATAGAAACTATATATTGTTGTTTTTTATCTCTATTATATCTTATTATAGTTTTATTTCCTTCTGGATCGGTAGATGGAGCAGCAGCAAGATATTTTAAGTTATTAGGTAACCTGTTGATAAATCTTTTTAATTCTTCTACTAAAGGCGCTCTAGTTTCGCGTAATTTAGGAAAGGTACTAGCTGAAAAAAATATTCCAGTTGAACTATTACGTAATACAAAATAATCATTTGATTTTTCACAAAGTAACTCTGGAAAAGGAACAGGAACTTCAGTAGGTGGAGCAATATTACCATCTTTTAAAATTTTCCGAGCGTTTTTACAATTTATACAACTTAAGTACTTACCAAAACGCCCTATTTTAAAATTCATTTTTGAATAACATTTATCACATTTTATATTGATATAATTATTTTCTTCCAGATTAAATCGACCTTTTTCTATTTCAGATCCATCGCATCTAGGATTATTACCACATATATAAACTTTATATTTACTATCAGTTGTTATGTAAATATCCATAACGGTATTGCATTTTTGACAGCGTTTACGTGTAACAAGAGAACTAATTTCATCAAATTCATTTTTTAAATTATTAATTATTTTGTTTTCTAAAATTAAATTAATAGTTTTCTTACAGCAATTTTTTGATTTTAAATCATACCCTGAACATCCTAAAAAAACTCCTGTGCTAGCATTGCGAATACCCATTTTACGACTGCATAGTGGACAATCAAGAGAAACTAATACCATGTTATTTACTGGCATACCGCCTTCTTGAGGTTTTTTTTCAGCTTCATTTAACTGCTTAATGAAATTCTCAAAAAAATTATTTAGAACTTGCTTCCATTCAACTTTGTTATTAGCAATTTTATCAAGATTATTTTCCATATAGGCTGTAAAATTATAATCAATTAATTCACTAAAATTTTTCTTTAAGCAATTAGTAACAATTTCTCCTATTTTTTCAATATAAAAACGGTGATTTTCAATACGTATATATCCCCGGTCTTGAATAGTAGAAATAATTGTAGAATAAGTAGAAGGGCGACCTATACCCATTTTTTCAAGCTCTTTTACCAGTGATGCTTCAGTAAAACGTGAAATCGGTTTAGTAAAATATTGATTTGGGAGTAATTTTTTTAGACAGATATTATCTCCAACTTTAATATCTTTTACATCAAAAAATTTACTATGTTCATGTCTTTTTTTCGGTAATATTCTATTCCAACCGTCAAATATTAATATTCTTTCTTTAGATTGTAATTTATATTTATCAGCTGTAGATGTTAAGATAGTTAATTCATACTGTGCTTCTGTCATTTGACATGCTATAAATTGACACCAAATCAGCTCATATAACTTTCTTGCATCTAATTCAATTGTTTTTATTAGTTTTTCTGCGCATAAATTTATATTAGATGGTCTAATTGCCTCGTGAGCTTCTTGAGAATTTTTATTATTATAAATAATAGCACATTTATTAATGTATTTATTTCCAAATTTTTCTAGAATATAATTCCTAACATTTTCTAGAGCTTCTTCACTTATATTAGTCGAATCTGTACGCATATAAGTGATATAACCAGCTTCATATAAACGTTGTGCAATTAACATAGTTTTTTTAACACTAAAACCTAAGTATATATTAGCTGCTTGTTGCAAAGTTGAAGTAATATAAGGAGCTGGTGGTTTTATACTAATCTTTTTTATTTCAATATTAGTAATTTTATAAGATAATTTCTTTAATAATTCTATGTGATAGGAAACATCATTTTGGTTCTCAAGATGGAATATTTCTTTATTAAAATGAGTAATATCCATTTTGATTTCTTTATTTCTTGAAGTTTTAAAATTAGCTTGTAATTTCCAGTATTCTTTGGGTATAAACGTTTTTATTTTTTGTTCTCTTTCTGCTATTAATCTAACAGCAACTGATTGTACTCTGCCAGCAGATAACCCTCTAGCTACTTTTTTCCATAATAATGGAGATACCATATAACCGACAATACGATCCATAAAACGACGAGCTTGTTGAGCATTAACTCTATTAATATTTAATTTGATAGGATTTTTAAATGCTTTTAAAATTTTATTTTCTGTAATTTCATTAAATATTACACGGCTAAAACGATCGTCATTTCCGCCAATAATTTTCTGTAGATGCCAGGCAATAGCTTCACCTTCACGATCAAGATCAGTAGCAAGATAAATATGATCTGCTTGTTTAGCTAATACTTTTAATTCCTTAGCTATTTTTTCCTTTCCAGGAATAATTTGATAATTTGCTTCCCAATTATTATAAGGATCAATACCCATACGTTTTATAATAGATGATAATTGTTTATCAATTTTTTTAGTTTGGTTATTTTTTTCATTAGGTATCATCATTTTATGTTTTTTTAAAATATAATGATTACTTTTCGGTAAATCTCTAATATGACCAATACTAGATTTGACCACATAATTATTATTAAGATATTGATTAATTGTCTTAGCTTTGGCTGGTGATTCAACAATAACAAGTGTCTTACCCATATTTACTAATACCTAAAATTTCTATATGTTAGAGAACTATTACTTTATCTATTATTATCTGCATTTGTGTACATTTATAAATATTATACTTAAAAAATAAATTCCTACTTATTAGGATTTGTTTTGACATTAAATATTAAATAAAATTTAATTTTCTATTATGAATACGTAACAACAAAAATAGTTTATATATGATTTAGAATCAATATATAAAACAGCTACAAATTCAATAGATTAAATAAACCACTTATTTATATCATATAAATTAAAGATATTATTAGAGGATAATAAAATTTATATCATTTATTTTGCTTAATATAATAAATACAATTTTAGTTAATTTACACATTTGATATATATTATAATAATAATTAAAAGTAATATGTTTATTAATTATTACTTTATTTTTTCATATGATCCATTAAATTCGATAAAAAATAGCTTATTATTTTATTTGTGCTATCCGTTAAGTAATTAAATATTTTGGGACCGTTTTTTATATATTGTACACTTATTATATTAAATTTATTCATACATTTGATAATAAAATCATCACTGGTACCAATTTCATCAACTAACCCTAATTTTAAAGCATTATTACCATACCAATGCTCTCCTGTAGATATAGTATCAATATTTACATTAGGGCGCATTTCATGAACAAAATGTTTAAACAATTTATGTGTCCTATCTAATTCTTCTTGAAATTTTTTACGTCCTTTATCGGTATTTTCTCCAAGTAAAGTTAAAGTACGTTTATGTTGTCCAGCAGTATGCATTTCTACATCAATATTATTTTGTTTAAGTAACCGATTAATATTAGGTATTTGTGCTATTACTCCTATAGAACCTACAATAGAAAATGGTGCTGCAACGATATGATTAGCTACACATGCCATCATATACCCACCACTAGCTGCTACTTTATCTACTGTTATAGTAATATGTAATCCAGAATCTCTTATACGTTTTATCTGAGCAGCAGCTAAACCATAACCCTGAACAATTCCTCCACAACTTTCAAGACGAATTAAAACTTCATCATTAGCTTGTTGGACAGATAATATTGCTGATATCTCTTGTCTTAATGAACCTACTTCTTTAGCATCAAGGCTACCTTTAAAATCAATAACATATAGAGTAGGTTTAGTATTTTTTATAGATATTTTTTCTAATTTTAATTTTTTCTTTTTTTCTTTTTTATAATTTTTTAACCAATTTTTTTTTTCTTGTAGGGGCATTTTAGCTAATTGAAGTTCTATTTTCATTTGTTCATAATCTTCACTTAAATTTGTAAAGCGAAATTTTCCAATTGGATTTTTTTTTCGCAAAGTTCCACTAATAAATATTAATATAATTGCAGAAACCATAATGATTACTGTAATAAATTTTATTAAGAAAAGTCCATAATTTGATAAAAAATTCATCTTTATATCCTATTAAAGAAAAATCGAACGTATTTTATTCCCTTATAGCTAACAAGGTTAAATAAACTATAGTAATAATATTTTTAATTAAATATTTAAATTTAATAATTTGTAAAATTTAATAATTTGTAACCAAGTAACTATATAATTCTAAATAATGTTAGTAAACATTATTGTAAATAAGTATTGTTATTAAATTAAATATAATACATTTACATATTTAATTTTGAAATTGCTTATTAAACTTATGATATAAGTTTCATTACTTAATAAATATATGTTTACTTTTAATATTAAATTCTAAATTGTTTTAAAATTGTTATCTAGTGAATTATAGAATATAATCATGATCTTAACTTTAGATATACATTTAATAATTTCCTATTATAATTATTTAGTTACATATTAATGTTAATTTTCGTGCAATCTCACTAAAAATTAGTTATTGATATTATATTACCTTATATATAATTTCTATCTAGCCATAGATTATTTTTACTTATAAATAGTATTATATCCTAAATAGTTACAATATTATGATTTTATGTAATTGTTTTGTAGTTTATCTTAAATATAAAATATTATTTATACAGCAAAATTAAACCAATATTTTAATATCAAATGATTAAATTAAGTTAATAATAAAAATTTTCATTTTCCAATTCTATTAACATATAGATCAATACAATGTTTTATATAATCTATTTGCCTTTTAATTAAAAAATATTTTTGTTCTAAAACATCATAATCAGCTGATTTTAAAAAAGAATTCTAGAGAAAATCATTATGTTAAATGATAAGCCTATGGTAAAAATAATAAATGTTGATGTTCCTTATCACGATAATCCCGCAATATTATTTCATCAACTTTGTGGGTCTAGACCAGCAACTTTACTACTTGAATCTGCTAACATAGATAGCAAGCAAAATTTAAAAAGTTTACTAATCATAGATAGCGCGTTACGTATTACTGCAATAGATAATTGTGTTTATCTACAAGCGTTATCAAAAAACGGTCTAATATTATTGTCATTATTAGATAATGTATTACCTAGTAGTATAAAAAATAAGATTAATACACATGAACTTATATTAAAGTTTTCCAATCATTCTAATATACAAGATGAAGATAATCGTTTAAAAAGCAAATCAATATTTGATCCACTTAGATTAATTTTGAAATTAATGGAAATACCTCCAGATAAAAAAGAAGCATTTTTATTAGGCGGCTTATTTTCTTATGATTTAGTTTCAAATTTTGAAAATGTGTGTAGAATTGAAAATAAACAAAATTGTCCTGATTATTGTTTTTATTTATCAGAAGTATTGTTAATACTGGATCATCAGAAAAAAACGGCATCCCTACAAAGCAGTGTCTTTTGTAATGATGTAAATGAATTTCAAAGACTAACAATGCGAATACAAAAATTGCAGGGCAAAATGCTGGTAAAAAATCCTACATTACCAGAAAAAAAAATACGAGATATGAAACTTACCATGAACCATGATGATAAATCATATTGTAAGATAATTAAACAAATGCAAAAATCAATACGTTCAGGAGAAATATTCCAAGTAGTACCATCTCGACGTTTTTATTTACCATGTCCTTCTCCTTTAAGTGCATATAAAATACTTAAAAAAAATAATTTAAGTCCTTATATGTTTTTTATGCAAGATAAAAATTTTTCATTATTTGGCGCTTCACCGGAAAGTTCATTAAAATATGATTCTCGATCGCGCCAAATTGAAATATATCCTATAGCAGGTACACGTCCTAGAGGTTATCTTCCTGATGGATCTTTAGATTTAGACCTTGATAACCGCATAGAATTAGAAATGCGAACAAATCATAAAGAACTTTCAGAACATCTTATGTTAGTTGATTTAGCACGTAGTGATTTAGCCAGAATATGTATACCTGGTACTCGTTATGTCGCTGATTTAATAAAAGTTGATCGTTACTCTTATGTAATGCATTTAGTATCTCGCATCGTTGGTACACTTAGATCAGATTTAGATGCATTACATGCATATAGAGCATGTTTAAATATGGGTACTCTCAGTGGTGCACCTAAAGTACGTGCTATGCAATTAATAGCATCTGTAGAAGGAGATAGACGTGGAAGCTATGGTGGCTCAGTAGGATATTTAACACCACAAGGAGATCTAGATACCTGCATTGTTATTCGTTCTGCATATATTGAAAACGGAATAGCAACAGTACAAGCAGGAGCAGGTATAGTATTAGATTCAAAACCTCAAGATGAAGCAGATGAAAGTCGTAACAAAGCTAGAGCAGTGTTAAATGCTATTGCAACTGCACATAGTTGTAAGGAACTTTTCTAATGGCTAATATTATGCTCATTGATAATATTGATTCTTTTACATATAACTTTGTTGAGCAATTAAGAATTTTCAAACATCATGTATGTGTTTATAGAAATAATATTCCTACTGGTTTTTTAATACATAATATTAAAAATTCAAACATTCAAGTTCTTATTATATCAGCTGGCCCTGGATTACCAAAAGATGCTGGCTGTATAATAGAATTAATTAGAATATCTTGTGGACACATACCTATTATAGGCATTTGTTTGGGTCATCAGGCTATAATAGAATTTTATGGAGGTAAAGTTTGTCAATCAGGAGAAATTTTACATGGAAAAACTTCTTTGATAGAACATGATAATAAAGCTATGTTCAAAAATATTGGTAATCCTATGTTAGTAGCACGTTACCATTCACTAATAGGTAATGATATACCAATTTCTCTTACCGTAAATGCTAAATATAGAAATATGGTGATGGCTGTAAGACATAATATAGATAGAATATGTGGATTTCAATTTCATCCTGAATCTATATTAACTCCAGAAGGATCATTATTGATTAAACAAACAATCAATTGGGTTTTAGAAAAATAGTATTGGATGCAATAAATATGAATAACATATTTGATAAATTATACAAATTAAAAGTTCTTACTAAAACAGAAAGTTATCAATTATTTGAAAGTATTTTACATGGTAAAATTAACTCAGCACAATTAACTGCAGCTCTCATTTCAATGAAATTAAGAGGAGAAACCCAAGAGGAAATTATTGGTGCAGTAAAAGCTTTATTAGATAATGCTAAACCATTTCCTCGTCCAGAATATATTTTTGCAGATATTGCTGGTACTGGAGGTGATTCTAGCTGTAGTATTAATATTTCTACAGCTAGTGCCCTTGTAGCTGCATCTTGTGGATTTAAAATAATAAAACATGGTGGTAAAGGAACTAATAATTTTGGATCCTCTGATATTTTAACATCATTAGGAGTTAATTTAAATAATTCACCCAATGATAATCGTAAAATATTAGATGAATTAAACTTTTGTTTTATATTAGCACCGAAATATCATGCTGGATTCTCTCATGCAATTAAAGTTCGTCAACAATTAAAGATCAGTACTATGTTTAATATATTAGGACCATTAGTTAATCCTGCTAGACCACCTTTATCTGTTATTGGTGTCTATAATCCAAAACTTTTATTACCAATAGCTAACATATTGAAAATTATGGATTATCAACGTGCAATAGTAGTTCATGGAGGAGGGATGGATGAAATAATACTACATGATATAAATCATGTAGCTGAATTGCATGATGGTAAGATCACGTTATATCATCTAACAGCTGAAGATTTTGGATTTACATACAATGCAAATGGAAAATCATTAACTATCAATTCTACAGAAGAAAGATACAACAATTTCATAAAATTAATTAAAGGCTGTGGCTATCAGTTACATGAAGAAACTGTAGCTGCTAATACTGCTATGTTACTTAAAATTTTTGGTAACGAAAATTTACGTGATAATGCACAATATGCCCTCAATATAATTCGTAGTGGACAGGTATATAAACTTTTATCAGATTTAAAATCAAGAGGATAATTATGCAAGGTAATTTATTAAATAAAATTCTTCAAGATAAAATAGTGTGGATTGAAAGACGTAAACAGAAACAACCAATTATTAGTTTCCAAAAAAAAATAAAACCTTCAAATCGCAATTTCTATGATGCACTAGAAGGGGAAAATACCAAATTTATTCTTGAGTGTAAAAAAGCATCTCCATCTAAAGGATTAATTCGGAAAGGATTTAACCCTTTAAAAATAGCTAGTGTTTATAGAAATTATGCATCAGTAGTTTCTGTTTTAACTGACGAAAAATATTTTCAAGGAGATTTTTCTTTTTTGTCAATAGTAAGTTCTGTAATTAAACAACCAGTGTTATGTAAAGATTTTATTATTGACCCATATCAAATTTATTTAGCTCGCAATTATTATGCAGATGCAATTTTATTAATGCTATCTATCTTAGATGATAAAAAATACTGTCAATTGGCAACAATTGCTGATGAATTAAATATGGGAATATTAACAGAAGTAAGTAATGAAAAAGAGATAGAACGTGCTATCTCTTTAAAAGCAAAAGTAATAGGTATTAATAATCGCAATTTTCAAGATTTATCAGTTGATATAAAACGTACAAGTGAATTGGTTTCATACCTTTCTGATAATGAAATAGTTATAAGTGAATCAGGAATAAATAATTATTCTGATATTAGAAAATTGAGCCATTTAGTTAATGGATTTTTAATTGGCTCTAAGCTAATGGAAGAAGATAACCTAGAAATGGCAACGCGTCGTATGTTGTTAGGAAATAATAAGATCTGTGGTTTATCGCGTTCCGAAGATGCATACACAGCATATACTGCTGGTGCTATTTTTGGAGGTTTAATTTTTATTGATGATTCTCCTCGTAAAATTAATGCTATACAAGCAAAAAGAATTATTGCTAATACACCTCTTAAATATGTAGGAGTATACAGAAATTCTAGCATTCATGAAATAGTAACAGATGCAGTAAAGCTTAATCTAGCAGCTATTCAATTAAATGGAAATGAAAACCAAGATTTTATTACTAAATTGCGTCATGCTTTACCTTCTAATATACAAATTTGGAAAGCGCTAAGTGTTAAAGATAAAATTCCAGAACGTAATTTATCGGATGTTGATTTGTATTTATTTGATAATGGATGTGGAGGATCAGGCAAACAATTTGATTGGAATTTATTAAAAGACCAAGAACTTAATAATGTAATATTGGCTGGTGGAATCAATATTAGTAATTGTATGCTAGCTTCTCAACTAGGTTGTTCCGGACTTGATTTTAATTCAGGAGTTGAAAGTGCTCCTGGTATTAAAGATCAAAACAAAATTCACGCTGTTTTTGAAATACTTCGAGATTATTAATCTTAAATTATAATATTTAATTTATTTCAAAAGGAAATAAAAAATGACTTTACTCAATCCATATTTTGGTAAATTTGGAGGAATGTATATACCACAAATATTAATGTCAGCACTTTTAAAACTTGAAGAAGCATTTATTAATGCACATAATGATTCTAATTTTAAATTAGAATTTAATGAGTTACTAAAAAATTATGCTGGTCGTCCCACTCCATTAACTTTATGTAAAAACTTAACAAAAGGGACAAATACACGTTTATACTTAAAGCGTGAAGACTTATTACACGGAGGTGCTCATAAAACAAATCAAGTTCTAGGACAAGGTTTATTAGCTAAAAGAATGGGAAAAGATAGGATCATTGCAGAAACTGGTGCAGGTCAACACGGTGTAGCAGTAGCGTTAACTTGTGCATTACTGAACATGAAGTGTTGTATTTACATGGGATCGAAAGATATAGAGCGTCAACAACAAAATGTAACACGAATGCATCTTATGGGTGCTGAAGTAATTCCCGTTTGCACTGGTTCTAAAACTTTAAAAGATGCATGTAATGAAGCACTACGAGAATGGTCTGGTAGTTATGACAATACACATTACATCATTGGTACAGCCGCCGGACCCCATCCATTTCCAACTATAGTACGAGAATTTCAAAGCATAATAGGTAAAGAAGCAAAAGAACAAATTTTATATAAAGAAGGACATTTGCCAGATAAAATTATTGCTTGTGTAGGTGGTGGATCTAATGCTATAGGTATTTTTGCTGATTTTATTGCAGATCAACAGGTAGAATTAATTGGTGTTGAACCTGCTGGTTATGGTATTAAATCAGGCAAACATGGAGCAGCTTTAAAACATGGTCGCATAGGTATATATTTTGGTATGAAAGCACCTATAATGCAAACTGAGGAAGGGCAGATAAAACAATCTTATTCTATTTCTGCAGGTTTAGATTTTCCTGCAGTAGGTCCTCAACACGCATATTTAAGTAGTATAGGACGTGCTAATTACGTATCTATAACAGATCGTGAAGCAATAGAAGCATTTAAAAAATTATGCGTCTTAGAAGGAATTATCCCAGCTTTAGAATCATCACATGCTTTAGCATATGCATTAAAAATTATTACTTCAAACCCACAAAAAAAACAAGTTATATTAGTAAATCTTTCGGGTCGTGGTGATAAGGATATTTCAGTTGTTAGCAATATTAACAACAATAGTATTGATAAGGAGACATAATGAAACGTTATGATCAACTGTTTAGTCAATTAAAAACTAACAAACGAGGTGCATTTTTTCCTTTTATGATATTGGGAGATCCAACACCAGCAATATCATTAAAAATTATAGATACACTAATTTCAGGAGGAGCAGATGGATTAGAACTAGGTATTCCTTTTTCTGATCCTCTAGCTGATGGTCCAGTAATTCAAAATTCTAATTTACGTGCGTTCAATTCAGGAATTACAGTTTCGCAGTGCTTTGAAATGATTTCTAGTATACGATATAAGTATTCTCAATTACCCATTGGACTATTAATTTATGCTAATCTCGTATTTTCTCAAGGAATTAAAAATTTTTATAGCATTTGTGCGAAACTAGACATTGATTCAGTATTAATTGCTGATTTGCCTTTAGAAGAATCTAAACCATTTGTTCAAACAGCTTCATATTATAATATAAATCCTATATTTATTTGTCCTCCAAATCCTAATGATAATCTGTTACGTAAGATATCAATATATAGTCGTGGATATATTTATTTGCTATCACGTACAGGAGTAACTGGCATTGAAAAACCAGCTAATATAACATCTGAAGAAATAATAAATAATTTACATAAATATACATCAACTCCTTTGATACAAGGTTTTGGAATTTCTAATGTTACTCAAGCAAAACAAATAATTAAAACTGGAGTTGATGGTATAATTGTTGGTTCTGCAATAATAAAAATAATCGAAGATTACTATGATCAAATTGATTCCATGCTTAAAAAGATAGAAATAATGTCTATTAAATTTAAATCTGTTTTATTAAAATAATAAAAATAATATTTCATATTTAATAATATATTTTTTAAAAATTTAATATTACAATGCTTAAGGAGTTGGTATGCACATCACGGCAATATCCGTGTACCGTGAAAGTAAAAAATTTTTTCTAAACAAATTAGTTATATTAATATTTATTACGTTAATGATTGCTGCAGCTAATAATATTATAATAAATACTCTAACATATTTTAGCACAGAAGAATCAATATTTTCTAAACAAGAAAATACAAATAGTTTATCATCTTTAAATTTGATCAATGATAAAGAAAAAAATATAAAATAATTCTTATTTTTACATTAATTAACTGCACTGAATTAACAACAAATTCTATATTAATCAGTAGTGTGTTATATTTATTTTCTTCTAATAAACATAAAAAAAAAGAATTATTCTACTAGAAAATATTAAAGAAATATTTTCATCTTTACCTAAACTAATAATTTTGATCTTAGTATTAAATTTAATAACTCAATTTGGTTTTATAATATTATTTTTTCTAGGAATTTTATTAACCTCTTTTCTTTCAATATCTCCAATCATATTAATACATAATAGACTAGGTATTTTTACATGTATAAAAAATAGCATGCTTATAGTATTCAATAATATTGAAATAGTTGTTCCTGCAATTATTATATGGTTATTAGTAAAAGTGATACTTATGGCAGTATTTTCTTTTATATTATTTTTTTCAACAGGTGTAATGGAATTTTTATTTATGATTTGTAACAATTTTATTTCTGAATTCATAATTATTTATTTATATAGATTTTATATATTTTTAGATAAATAATTTTAATTTTTATTAATATTGATAACTATAATAAACAATAACACCTATATTGTTTATCAATTTAATAAACTATGACTAATTATTTTAATTTTATTAAAAATATATAATACTAAAATTAAAAAATATTATTTTGTAAATAATATTAATTACTAAATGTAATAATTTATTATATCCATTGTTAATTGAATCAATAAAAAATTATTTTAATAGTTTCCCCAAATCAAACAAATATTGTTATTTATAATATAATTTTTATAAAAATATTGTTTAATATTTACTAAATCACATATAGATTCAAGATATAGAATATTATAAATAAGTTTTTTACAAAAACATAAAATTACTTTATCAAAAATTCAGATATAAATTATATTTTGATTTTTATTCATGTAAAATGCAATAATAATTGTTATATTTTATAAATTTTATTACTATTATAACATTTACAATGGTATTTAAAATATTATTTAATTATTATGTAGTAACAAGAAATATTTGTACTTCATATTAATAATCTAGTAAATTAAACAAATGATTTTATGGATATTTTATTGCTGTAATATACTACTTCATAGTAAATATTTATCGATTATATCTTATGTATTAGAATACGAATAGGATATTAAATTAATGATGAGTTTTTATAATTTTATGAATTTTTTTTTCTGTGTATTTATTGGTTGTTAGTAGCTAATATTACTTTACGTATATTAATGACACGTAGAGCTGTAAATTCATCAATGGCTTGGCTGTTAGTTATCTATATTATTCCTATATTAGGTATAATTATTTACTTATCATTTGGTGAATTATATCTAGAAAGAACTCGAATTAAAAGAACACGTTCTACATGGATTTATACTAATAATTTTCTTAAAAAATTAAAAAAAAATAGCGATATTTTTACAACTAAACATAGTAACGTAGCCTATTCTTTATTTAAACTGTGTAATGAAAGACAAGGTATTCCTGGAATTAAAGGTAATAACTTAAAATTAATATCTAATGCTAATGATGTTGTTAAATCATTAATTAATGATATCAAAATTGCTCGTCATAATATAAAAATGATATTTTATATATGGCATCCAGGTGGACTAGCAGATGAAGTCGCTGAATCATTAATAAAAGCATCCTACAGAGGAGTAAAATGTCGACTAATATTAGATTCTGCTGGAAGCATATCATTTTTTCGTAGTCACTGGGCAAAAAAAATGCGCAGTGCAGGTATTGAAGTAATCGAAGCATTAAAAATAAATTTATTGAATTTTTTTTTGCGCCGTATAGATTTACGTCAACATCGTAAGCTAGTATTAATTGATAACTACACTGCTTATACTGGTAGTATGAATTTAGTTGATCCATCTTTTTTTAAACAAAATATTGGTGTGGGACAATGGATTGATTTAATGGTAAGAATAGAAGGTCCTATTTCTACTTTAATAGGTACTATTTTTAATCGTGATTGGGAAATAGAGACTGGTAATCGTATACTACCAGTTTATCAAAAACATGATATAAAAACATTACATGAAAAAAACTCTTGTATTGCTCATGTAGTTGCTTCAGGTCCTAGTTTTCCTAAAGATATCATGCATCAAGCGCTTTTAACAGCTATCTACTCTGCACGCGAACATTTAACCATGACCACTCCTTATTTTATTCCTAGCGAAGATTTACTACATGCATTATGTACGGCAGCGTTAAGAGGTGTAAATGTTGTTATTATTATTCCTCTTTATAATGATTCTACATTGGTTAGTTGGGCTAGTCGTGCTTTTTTCAGTGAGTTATTAGAAGCTGGTGTCAATATTTATCAATTTGAAGGTGGTTTATTACACACTAAAAGCATGTTAGTCGATAAACAATTAACCCTTTTAGGCACCTTTAATTTAGATATGCGTAGTATATGGCTTAACTTTGAGATTACTCTAATAGTAGATGATCTTAATTTTAGTAATAATATTTCTTGTTTACAAGAAAATTATATTACTAATTCTCGCTTATTAGATAAAAAAACATGGTCAAAACGTTCATTTTGGAAAAAATTTTTAGAAATGATATTTTACTTGTTAAGTCCTTTATTATAAATTATTGTTACGGAACAAAAAGATTTAATAAAACTTTACATATTGTATTTATTTATATAATAATAATTGAATTTTAAATAACTAAAAAGATATATTAACCTATAAAATTTAAAATGGTAATTTTAAAAATAATTTCTATTAATATTAAGTGTTTTTATATTAATGAAATTATTTTACCTGGATATTTTTAAATTTATTTTCCGAAATAAAATAACTAAATATTAATTAAAATAAAAAATATAACAATATTTATATCATAATAAACAATGATTTGGTCTATTAATTATTTGTTAGTAATGATAGTTATAGTAAATATATGATAATTTATTGATTTTATGATATATAATATATTGTTGCTTATGAAAAATTTAATATATTTGATTATCTATAACAAATAAAAAATTATTTTAAGTAAGTATTACATAATTGATACGTCATTAATAATATTTATTGATAATAATAAAAATTAAATTAACTTAAATAAGTATTAAAAAAGAAGAGATATTATGAAGTTTGTTTCTTTTAATATTAATGGATTAAGAGCTAGAATACATCAGCTTAAAGAGATAATAAAATTTCATAAACCTGATGTAATAGGTTTACAGGAAACTAAAGTAGATGATTCCATGTTCCCTGTTAAAGATGTAGTTAATTTAGGTTATGAATTTTTTTATTATGGTCAAAAAAGACATTACGGTGTTGCAATCTTTACTAAGATTCATCCAATCAGAGTGTTCAAAGGATTACCAAACAATAATACACAAAGTGAATGTCGATTAATAATAGCAGAAATTCCGAGTCCTATTGGTAGTATCACTGTAATAAACGGATACTTTCCTCAAGGTGAAAATCGTAATCATCCTACAAAATTTCCAGCAAAAAAAAAATTTTTTTATGATCTAAGAAATTATTTATCAAAAAAATTGATGGTAAATAATCTTGTTTTGATTATGGGAGATATAAATATTACTAGCACGGATCTAGATATTGGAATCGGTGAAAAAAACAAAAAAAGATGGTTGCAAACAGGTAAATGTGCTTTTCTTCCCGAAGAGAGAGAATGGATCAGTCAATTATTTAATCTGGGTATGATTGATATTTGGAGGCAACAACATCCTAGAGTTAATAATCGTTTTTCTTGGTTTGATTATCGCTCTAAAGGATTTTATGAAAATAGAGGGCTTCGTATTGACTTATTGTTAGTAACTAAATCATTAGCAACTCATTGTATCGAAACTGGAATAGATTATGATATAAGAAAAATGCATAAACCTTCTGATCATGCTCCTGTATGGTCAAAATTTCAGTTTTAATTATAAAAATGTTAAAAATATACTGTTAGTATAATTTGATTTAAAATTTATTTTAGAAAATGTTTTGGTTTTATCAATTATGTCAATAATGAGGATATTTTCTAGAAAATATCCTCATTTGATATTCAAAATAGAAAGATTATTTAATTATAAAAACAGTCAATTATTTAATTAAAATAATTATGATTTTTATCAAAATTTATACTTTCAATCAATAGTTAGTTATTTACCGAGTGCTACTGAATTTTGCTTGTGTTTAGAATGGAGACAATGATGAAAGGATTGTTGCAAATAATCACTAATGTATTTAAATATACATGGCATACTTTAAATTTCATTAGAGCATTTATACTTAATTTTGCTTTATTAGTTGTATTTATATTCGCTGGGAAATTTATCTTTCACTTCAGTGATCGTGCCGCCATTACTATTACACCAATTACAAAAGGAGCATTAAAAATAGATCTGAAAGGTATAGTTGTTGATAAAATATCTGGAAATAGCTATATCAGTAAAATTGAAGATCAAATATTAAGTAAAATTAATAAAAAATACAATATACATCAAAATTTATTATTCGATTTAGTGCGATCAATTCGCCAAGCAAAATATGACCATAATATTACCGGTATTGTATTAGATTTACATGATTTTTTAGGAGCAGATCAAGCATCATTACAATATATAGGAAAAGTTTTAAGTGAATTTCGTAATAGTGGTAAACCAATTTATGCAATAGGTAATAATTATAATCAGTCACAGTATTACCTAGCTAGTTTTGCTAATAAAATATATTTATCACCTTTAGGATCTGTAGATTTAAGAGGTTTAGCAACTAATACGCTATATTATAAGGCACTACTAAAAAAATTAAAAATAAACTCACATATATTTAGAGTAGGTACTTATAAATCAGCTGTTGAACCATTTTTATTAGATGGTATGTCAGATAAAGTACGTAAAATTGATTCACAATGGCTTAATAAATTATGGGATATTTATTTATCTAAAATTTCTTCTAATCGTAATATTGACGTAAAACAAGTTTTTCCAGGTGCAGCTAAATTCATTGAAAAATTAAAGTACTTTGATGGAGACACAGCAAAATATGCATTAGATAATAAATTAATTGACTTTATTGCTTCTAGTGTAGGAATAGAAAAAGAACTTGAAAAAATATTTGGTTTTAATAATAAAACTAACGAATATTACAACACCAGTATTTATGATTATAAAACTAAAACAAATATAAAAAAACCAAATATAGCAGTTATCATGATCAATGGTCCTATTGTAAATAGTCAAATATCCTTAAATAATGTTGTAGGTAGCAATATTATTGAACATATAAAACGTGTTAGATTAAATCCAGAGATTAAATCTGTTGTTTTATATATTAATAGTCCGGGAGGTAGCGTATTAGCTTCAGAAGCAATTCGTCAAGAGTTGTCAGCTTTACATAAGTCAAAACCTATAGTTGTATCTATGGGTAGTGTAGCAGCATCAGGTGGTTATTGGATTGCTACTCCTGCTGATTATATAATAGCTAACCCAACGACTTTAACTGGTTCTATAGGAATTTTTGGGTTAATTAACACATTTGAAAAAAGTTTAGATAGCATTGGTATACATTCTGATGGTGTAAGTACTTCTAGTCTAGCAACAATATTTACGACTAGACAGCTCCCTAAAGAAGTGCAGGAAATTATGCAAATTAACGTAACAAAAGGTTACAATAAATTTGTTACATTAGTGGCAAAAGCTCGCAAAAAAAATTTCAAACAAATTGATGAATTAGCTCAAGGAAGAGTATGGATAGGAAGTGATGCTAAACAAAATGGTTTAGTAGATGCATTAGGCGATTTTGATGACGCAATAAAAAAAGCACAAGAACTCGGAAAAATTACTAATCCTCAATTAATTTGGTATCAAGATAATTCTACATTAATTAACTTAATGTTAAGTCATGCTTCCATTAATAATATATTATTTGATTTATTAAATAATAACTTTTCGGCTTCATCAATTATTAATGCTATAGTTAAACAGTCTAATATCTTAGATTATCTAGATGATCCACAAAATCAATATGCTTTTTGTTTAAATTGTAATACAGTAATCCAATAGATTTTTTGATTTTAAATATAGTTCAGTTAATTTTAAGTTAATTATAAATACTATATTTATCTTTACTATAAGTATTAAAATGTATTTAATAGACTAAATTAATACAATTAATTCATTTATTTTCCTTGACGCTATTATCTATTTCTGTAAATTTATATTAATAGATAGATTAACTAGATAAAATTATAAAAATATGACAATTAGAGTAGGTATTAACGGCTTTGGTCGGATAGGACGTATGCTTCTTCGTGCTTCGCAATATCGTTCTGATATCAGGATTATTGCCATTAACGATTTAATAGAAGCTGATTATATGGCTTATATGTTAAAATATGATTCTACACATGGCAAATTTAATGGTAATATAGAAGTAGATGTTAAAAAAAATTCACTGATGGTTAACAACCAGAAAATATTTATAACTTCAGAATCTAATCCTGTAAAACTAAAATGGAAAGAAATAGAAGTTGATGTTGTAGCAGAAGCTACGGGTATTTTTTTAACTAAAGAAAAAGCGAATCAACATATTCTTGCAGGTGCAAAAAAAGTAGTTTTAACCGGTCCATCTAAAGGTGATGTTCCTATGTTTGTTAGTGGTGTTAACTTTGAAAAATATCAAGGAGAAAATATAGTTTCTAATGCTTCTTGTACAACTAATTGTTTAGCACCATTAGCAAAGATAGTTAACGATCGTTTTGGAATTATTGAAGGGTTAATGACCACTATTCATGCTGCTACTGCAACTCAAAAAACTGTTGATGGTTTATCACAGAAAGATTGGCGTGGTGGTAGAGGAGTATTTCAAAATATTATTCCATCTTCTACTGGTGCTGCAAAAGCTGTAGGAAAAGTGTTACCAGAATTAGAAGGTAAATTAACAGGTATGGCTTTTCGTGTACCTATTTCAAATGTATCTGTTATTGATTTAACTGTTAGATTGGAAAAAATTACTTCTTACCGTGAAATATGCAAAGAAATTAAATTAGCTTCAGAAGGTAAAATGAAAGGAATAATTGGTTATACTGAGGATGATGTAGTATCTAGTGATTTTAACGGCAGTACTTTAACTTCTATATTTGATGCAAAAGCTGGTATAGCTTTAAATAAAAATTTTGTCAAATTAGTATCTTGGTATGATAATGAAATTGGTTATTCTCATAAAGTACTAGATTTAATATCCTTAGTTTCTAATCATAAAAATGATCAAAAATTTTTAATTAGTTAATTGTTAATTAACAAAAACACAAATCATTTCAAACATATAGCAAGTGATTTGTGTTTTATCTTATAAAAATCATTAACAAATAATATTCAAAGGAACTCTAGGTGCAAGAGAACACATTAATTCATAACTTACAGTTCCAGCAGCTTTTGCTACTTGATCAATTTTTATTGTATTACCCCATAATTCAACACTTGAACCTATACATGTTTGCGGACAATTTGTTAAATCTATCGTAATCATATCCATAGATACAGTGCCTAATAACTGAGTTATATTCCCATCTACTAATAAAGGAGTACCATTAGGTGCATGACGTGGATAACCATCAGCGTAACCACAAGCTACAATCCCTATGCGTTGTCTTTTTTTAGCAATGTAACTACTACCATAACCTATGGTATCACCTAACCTTAATTTTTGAATACCTATAATTTTACTTGATAAAGTCATAGCTGGTTGTAAATTAATATTAGCTATATCAGACCAATTTCCACTTGGTGATGCTCCATATAACAAAATACCTACACGAACCCAGTCATAGTGAACATCAGAATTCCATAATACGCAAGCTGAATTTGAGATGGAGCACAAATAATCTTTTCCCTTAATTGATTTTTTAATTCTATCAAAATAATTAATATTGTCACTATTATCGTTATTACCAATATGCATCATTAATGTTATGTCTCGAATATTCTTTAAAAAATTTAATTTATACAATATCTTATTAAATGATTTTTGTTCGAAACCTAATCTATTCATTCCGCTGTTTATTTTTAAATAAATACTTACCGGATTTAATAATACTGTGTTTTCTAGTGCTTTTATTTGCCAATGACTATGTATAACAGTTGTTAAATTATAACGAGAAATTAGATATAAATCTTTAACATGGAAAAAACCTTCTAATAATAATATTGGTTTTTTCCATCCATGTTGGCGCAACATTATGGCCTCTTCTAAACTCAATAAAGCGAATCCGTCAGTATCAGATAAGCTCCATATATTATTTATACCGTGTCCATAAGCATTAGCTTTTATTACAGACCAAATTTTTAATTTTGGAACTATACTACGAACAATTGATAGATTATGTTTTAATGCTTTCTGGTTGATAGTAGCTATAATTGGACGTGACATAGTATAACTTATTTTTTCAAATATTAATTAGATTAATAGAATTATATTACTTATGGAAATATTTAATTCATATAAAAATATTTTTATTAGCATTTATTATATACTATATTTATAGATGTAAGAAAATTATATTTCATTATTAAATAATCCAATTTTTATCATTATTAGCACTAATTCATTAGTTTACATTATTTTTAATAATTATAATTAGCAATGAATTTTACCTGTTATTAGTCGATTTTTAATAAGATGTTATTAAATGATGCCTGCAAGATATTTAAATATTATAACAAAAAATTTCTTAGGTGGATCACCAAATTGGTATAAATTATTAATAGTATTTTTTTTAATTATAAATCCTATATTTTATCTTTATATAAATTCGTATGTTGCTAGTTGGTTATTATTAATAGAGTTTATTTTTACTTTAAGTATGTCTTTGAAATGTTATCCTTTGTTACCAGGAGGATTATTATCACTAGAAGCCATTATTATAGGAATGTCTAGTGCAGAAAGAGTGAAATTTGAATTATATAATAATATCGAAGTACTATTATTATTGATTTTTATGGTGTCTGGAATTTTTTTCGTAAAAAAATTGTTATTATTTTATTTTACTAGATTAATATTAAGTATTAATTCAAAAGTAAAGTTATCTTTAGTGTTTTGCATAACATCTAGTTTGTTATCAGCTTTTATGGATGCACTGACCGTATTAGCAGTTATAATAACAGTATTTATTTCGTTATATAACAAATGTAAACAAATAATTGTAGATAATAACTTACTTCCAGAAGACAAAGAAAAAAATTTAAAACAATTTCGTTCATTTTTACGTAGTTTAGCTATGCATTCAGGAATTGGGACAACCTTAGGTGGAATTATGACTATGGTTGGAGAACCACAAAACTTAATCATTGCACATTCTGCAAATTGGAATTTCTCCGAATTTTTTCTTCGCATGTTCCCTATTTCTGTTTTAGTATTTATATCTGGTATATTTACTGTTTTTACAGTAGAAAAATTTAAATTGTTTGGTTACGGTACAACAATACCAAGTTCAATAAACAATATATTAAAAGATTTTTATGGTAAAAGTTTAATAAAAATTACTATTGAAGATAAAATTAAATTAATTACCCAAGGGTTAATTATTATTTGGCTATTAATTGCATTAATATTTCGTTTTAGTGAAGCTGGATTTATAGGATTATCGATTATTATACTATCTACATCATTTTTAGGTATAACTAATGAAAAGGATATTAGCAATGCTTTTACTGAAACCTTACCATTTGCATCTTTATTAATATTATTTTGTGCTATTACTGCAGTCATTCACGATCAAAAAATATTTTTGCCTATTATGAATTTTATTCTACATTCTGATGCTAAAATAAAATGGTTATTTATATTTAATGGGTTACTCTCTTCGATTGCAGACAATGTATTTATAGGTTCAGTATATATTAATGAACTAAAACAAGCTCTTGAAAATGGTATTATTAATCATAATCAGTTCGAATTATTAGCAATTGTTGTTAATGTCGGAACCAATGTTCCTTCAATTGCTACACCTAACGGACAAGCATCTTTTCTATTTTTATTAACATCACATTTGTCTTTTTTAATTAATTTATCATATCAACGCATGATTTGGATGGCATTGCCATTTTCTTTAATTTTATCAATAGTTGCATTTTGCTCTATAAAATTTCTTTTAAGTAGTTATACTGATTTTTTAATTAATAAGGGTTGGATTTTATCTGGTCACTATTAACTATTTATAATTGTAATTCAGAATGTCTATTTGTAATGGTAATATTATTTATATAACATCTGATGTGATAGCTTTAACAAAATTAATATATAGATATATTGATTGAATGATATATCTAAACAACATTTATTTATTGCACTATAATAATGTTATTTTAAATAATTACACATATTGAATGTATTTAACAAATAATTTATAAAATTGCTAATTTTTGTTAGACACTGATAACAATTATATTGAATATAATATTGTGGAATGTATCTAAAATATAGAGCTAAGATAAATGTCACAACAACTAATAAAGTTTAAAGATATTAATTTCAGATCCATGGTATTGTATCTTTACAATCACGAACCTGAACTAATACTTAAAGCTATTGAAAATAAATTTATAGAATTACCTAATTTTACAAAAAATTTACCGGTAATATTAAATATTGATGCTTTAAATCTTAATAAAATTAATCTGAAACATATAACACAATCTATATTATCTACTGGTTTATGTATTATAGGTATAATCTCTTGTAAAGAAATAGCATTAATAAAAACAATAAATTCTATTAATTTACCTATTCTGACAGAAACAAAAAAATCATATGATACTCATAATGAATTGTCTTTACGCACAGCAAAATCAGTTTGTATTGATGATATTTTATATAATAAAACTCGTGTTATTAATTTACATGTTAGGTCTGGACAACAGGTTTACTCTGGTAATGCAGATTTAGTTATATTAGGAAATGTAAGCTCTGGTGCTGAGGTAGTATCAGATAGGAATATTCATATTTATGGAATTATGAGAGGAAGAGCATTAGCAGGAGCAAAAGGAGATAATAATTGTTATATTTTTTGTAGCAATTTATCTGCAGAACTTATTTCAATTGCAGGTAAATATTGGGTAATGGACCAAATACCAAAAAAATTTTCTTATACATCATCATGCATTTACCTTAAAAAAGGGATGCTTACCATTCAAAAAATTAATTAGGTCTTTTTTATTTATGTCGCGTATTATTGTTGTTACATCAGGAAAAGGAGGTGTCGGTAAAACTACATCTAGTGCGTCTATTGCTACCGGCTTAGCTTGCAGTGGTAAAAAAACAGTAGTGATAGATTTTGATATAGGTTTACGCAATCTAGATTTAGCTATGGGTTGTGAAAGAAGAGTAGTTTATGATTTTATTAATGTAATTCAAGGTGATGCTAATTTAAATCAGGCATTAATTAGAGATAAACATACCGATTTATTATATATTTTACCTGCATCTCAAACACGCGATAAAGAATCACTAAATCTTGTAGGCGTAGAAATGGTACTCAATGAACTAAATAATATGTCATTTGACTTTATTATATGTGATTCACCAGCAGGTATTGAAACTGGTGCATTAATGTCTATTTATTTTGCAGATGAAGCAATTATAACTACTAATCCTGAAATTTCATCAGTACGCGATTCAGACCGCATTTTAGGAATAGTTTCTTCAAAATCAAAAAGAGCTGCAAATAATCAAGAACCAATTAAAGAACATTTGTTATTAACACGCTATAATCCTATTCGCGTAAATAGTGGAGAGATGTTAAGTATGAAAGATGTAATTGATATTTTGCATATTCCTTTAATAGGTGTTATACCAGAAGATCCATCTGTACTTCGTGCTTCTAATAAAGGAGAACCAATTATACTAGATATTAATTCTAATGCTGGAAAAGCATATTTAGATACAGTAAAAAGATTACTAGGTAAGTCAATACCGCTTCGTTTTATTGAAGAAGAAAAGAAAGGGTTCTTTAAACGTTTATTTAGAGGTTAAATGAAGAAAATATGTCTCTAATTAATTTTTTTATAGCTAAAAAAAATCATACTGCTGAAGTTGCAAAAACAAGATTAAAAAATATACTAATGCAACAAGGAAAAATTAACAACAAACCTAAACTTAAAGAAGATATTTTAGAAATAATTTGTAAGTATATCAATATTGATCCTAAAATGGTAATAATTAACTTAGACGAACAAGATAGTAAAAAAACTTCTGTCTTAAAACTAAAAATAATCATATCTAAGGATATGAAATATAAGTAATATATTATTAGTATTTAATATTAAAGTAATTTATAATTAATACGTTATTTATTAAGGTTATATTATTTTTTATGTACGATATTATTTCGTAAATAAACAGCTTGAATATTTTCTGGTTTTACAAAATCACCTTTTTGTAATGCAATTTTTGCAATTGGTATCATATCCTCAGCAAGAGGTATTTCCACTATAGAACTACCATTAAGAGATAAATTATGTCCTTCATCATAGCAGAGACAAGGATATGTATTCCAGCTATTTCCTGCAGGTAACCATTTAATCTTGTTTTTTAGTAACTTTATTCTTTCTATAGCATCATTAGGAGATAAAACTCTTTCTGCTGTATCTTCTTTTAAACTTAATAAGTTATTTACTTGATCTAATTGATATTCACCCCAGTATATTTCACCAATACGTGCATTTATAGCTGTTAATACTCCACCATAAATGTTATTTTTGTTTCTCAGTGCACTGTAAGCCAAAATTTGTAATGTAGAAATACACACTATTTTTGTTATTCTGTCTAATGCTAAACCTTGTACTACACTGATACCTATACGAATACTAGTGAAATTTCCTGGTCCAATGCTGACTGCAATTGCATCAACATCAATTAATTTACAATTAGTAATTTTTAATACTTCATTTATTAATATAATAATGCAATTAGAGTTTTGTTTTTTTGCCGTATTCATTTGAATACGAGTATAAATTTTGTCATTATTTAGTAATGCTACTGAACATGATTCTGTAGCAGTACTCAGTGCTAAAATTTTAAAAGACATTTAAAAAAACCTTAATATTTTTAACTTTATCAATAACGATGATTCATATTATTTTGTAATGTAATATCGGAAAATTTTACTATTATAACATAAATAAACAATTTCTAATGTATTATTGATACAACATATTAATTAAAAAAACAATTATTTTTTTCTTTTATTACTTCAGAAAATAAATTAGTAAAGGTTTTTAATATGTCAAATGTTGTAATTATTCCTTGTATCATACCAAATTCATTAATAACAATTATAAAATCATGTTGTGAAGTGTATATAATTTCTATTAACTGAAATGAATTAATGCTGTCTAAAACAAAAGTAACAGGTTTGTTGTTACTCGTAAGATTACCAATATTAGATTCTAAATTTAATAGAATTAATATATCTTTTGCTTTTGCTATTCCAATTATTTTATCTAAATTTTTATGACAAATAGGAAATATATTGTGTGGGTTTTGTGTTAATTTATTTCTAATATTATCTATTGATTCAGTAATATCAATCCAATCAACTCTATCTCTCGGAGTCATAATACATTTAATTGTTTTAGAAAATAATTTATCGAATTCTTTGGTAAAATGTTCTGAGTCAATTATTTCAGATAAGAACAAGTATGTATTATCATTATCTGATCTTAAATTGTTTTTTTTATTTTTTACATGCAATATATTTTTATATTTCATAATATTTACATTTGAGTATTTTCTATTACGAATAGAATTTTTTTTTGAAATTTGATTAAATATTTCAATAAAAATTGAAAAAGTAATTATAGAATATAAATAGCTTCTTGGGATGTAAAAATTAAGACTTTCTGCTATCAAAAAAACTCCCATGACTAATAAAAAACTTAAACATATTATAGTAACACTAGGATATAAACTGAAAAATTTATTTAATGGTTTTGATAGAAAGAACATAATCATAGTTGATATTATTACAGCAACAATGATTAGAGTTAAATTATTAATTATACCTACTGCAGTAATTACAGAATCTAGAGAAAATATTACATCTAATATTACAACTTGAATAATAATAAACCAAAAATTGTTATTAATTTTACTAGTTGATATAATATTGTTTTGATTATTTTCCAATCTTTTATAAAGTTCTATTATTGATTTAAATACTAAAAATAAACCTCCCACTAATAAAATTAAATTACGTCCAGAAAAATTAAAATTATTGAATGCAATAAGCCAAGAAATAAAAAAAATTAAAATTAAACGCATTACTAGAGCTATTGACAAACCAATTAATCTAGCTTGATCTCTTTGTTTAATAGGCAAATTATCAGTAAGTATTGTAATAAAAACTAAATTATCAATTCCCAATAAAATTTCTAATACTACAAGAGCTAGCAGATCTATCCAGATTGATGGATGTAAAATGATCTCCATTATCCACTCTTAAATAAAAAATAAATTAAAATATATTTGATAAAAAGTTAACAACATCTATTATTATGATTTTAACAGTAATTATTATTTTAAGTAACATATAAAACATATAAATAATTTAAAATATTAGATTAATATATGTTAGTTATCGTTAAAATAATTTTATGTACTATATACAAGTATAATATTCAAAATTTAAATTTCATACTAACAATAACTTAGAATGATCAAATAATTTAATATTTTTATTATTAATGTTAATACTTAATTAATTGTTACTTTTTTTAAGTACAGTCACTTAAAGTATAGCTATAATATTAACCATTAAGTACTTATTTAAATTAAATATGTGTTAACCATATGAGGTAGAAAGTGACAATTGCAATTATAGTAAGCACTCATGGCTGCGCAGCAGAACAATTAATTAATACAGCAGAAATGATATTAGGAAAACAAGAAAACATAGAATTCGTTGAATTTTTAATAGGAGAAAATACAGAAACACTTATCGAAAAATATGAGTATAAAATAAAAAAACTTTGTACTTCAGAAGGTATTTTATTCTTAATTGATATTTGGGGTGGCAGTCCTTTTAACGCAGCAAGTAGAATAGTTTTGAATAAAATAAATAATGATATAATCACCGGGGTTAATATCCCAATGTTAATAGAAATTTTAATGAAAAGAGAAGAAAATATTAGTTTTAATGAATTAGTATCAGTAGCGTTAAAAATAGGCAAGAAAAGTATTAAAACATTTCAGACTCAAATACAAGATATTGAATTTAATACAAATAATGATAAAATTATCAACGATAAAAAAAAACACATCAATGAAAATATGCAAATAGCGTTGGTTCGTATTGATGATCGTCTTATTCATGGTCAAATAACTACTAGATGGACAAAAGAAACTAAAGTACAAAGAATAATTGTAGTAAATGATGAAATATCAAAAGATAATATACGTAAAACGTTATTAAAACAGTCTACTCCACCTGGTATTAGTGCACATGTCATAGATATTGAAAAAATGATACGAGTATGGAAAAATCCAAAATATAAACAAGATCGTGTGATGTTATTGTTTACAAATCCAACTGATGTACTTAGAGTTATTGAAGGAGGAGTAAATATTACAACTGTTAATATTGGTGGAATGGCTTTTAAAGAAGGAAAAATTCAAGTAAGTAAAGCTGTATCGTTAGATACAAATGATATCGCAGCATTTAATAAATTAAACGAGCTTAATATTGAGCTGGAAATAAGAAAAATTTCAAATGATCCCAAGCTAAATATTATTGATTTAATTTGTAATGCAAATAATATTTAATACTATTTTATTCCTATATCTATAAATATAATCATCATTATCATGAGAGTAATAATATGACAGATATAACTTTTCTGCAAATTTCATTGATATTTATAATTTCATGTATTGCTGGTATTGGTTCGGTTCTTGATGAGTTTCAGTTTCACCGTCCTTTAGTTGCCTGTACTTTAATTGGTGCTGTATTAGGTGATATGAAAACTGGCATCATTATAGGTGGTACACTAGAGATGATTGCCCTAGGTTGGATGAATATTGGCGCAGCTATTGCACCTGATGCAGCTCTTGCTTCAATTATTTCAACTATTTTAGTAATTTCAGGTGGACAAAGTAAAGGAGCAGGTATAGCGTTAGCTATTCCACTAGCTGCTGCAGGACAAGTTCTTACTATTATAGTGCGTACTATTACAGTAGCATTACAGCATGCAGCTGATAAAGCAGCAGATAAAGGTAATTTAAATATTATATCTTGGATTCATGTTTTCGCTCTATTTTTGCAAGCAATGCGCGTTGCAGTTCCATCATTGATCATAGCTGTTTCAGTTAATATTAGCATTGTTCGTAATCTATTTAGTTCAATACCAGATGTTATAACAAATGGCTTAAATATTGCTGGAGGAATTATAGTAGTAGTAGGTTATGCAATGGTTATTAATATGATGCGAACTGGTTATTTGATGCCTTTCTTTTATCTTGGTTTTGTTACTGCTGCTTTTGCTAATTTTAATCTTATAGCATTGGGTATAATTGGATTAATAATGGCGATATTATATATACAACTAAACCCTAAATATCATAAAACATCTAATTTACCTGAAACTAATAATTTAGCAAATAATTATGATAATGAACTTGAATAAAATATTATGAGAGCTAAGTATATGACAAATACTACTGTAAAAATAGAAAAAAAGTTAACTATCAGTGATTTACGTGCTGTATTTGTGCGATCTAATTTATTACAAGGTGCTTGGAATTTCGAACGAATGCAAGCGCTTGGTTTTTGTTTCTCTATGATACCAGTAATACGTCGTTTATATCCTAAAAATGATGACAATCGTAAAAAAGCAATAAAGAGACAATTAGAATTTTTTAATACTCATCCTTACATGGCTGCTCCTATTTTAGGAATTACATCAGCAATGGAAGAACAGCGCGCAAATGGTACAAAAATTGATGATGCTGCAATTAATGGTATAAAAATAGGTTTAATGGGCCCATTAGCTGGTGTAGGAGATCCTATTTTTTGGGGTACTATTCGTCCTATATCTGCAGCTGTAGGTGCTGGCATAGCAATAAGTGGCAGTGTATTAGGTCCTTTATTATTCTTCTTATTATTTAATATAACAAGATTAGCTGTACGTTATTATGGTATAGTTTATGGATATAGAAAAGGTATTGATATTGTTAAAGATATAAGTGGGGGAGTTTTACAAAAATTGACAGAGGGTGCTTCTATTCTTGGGTTATTTGTCATGGGAGCATTAGTTAATAAGTGGACACACATCAATATACCTGTTGTAATATCTCAAGTTACAGATCCATCTGGCAAAGTTAAAACAGCTACAGTTCAGTCAATTTTAGATCAATTAATGCCTGGTATTTTACCTCTTATACTTACTTTTTTTTGTATGTGGTTATTAAATCGTAGAATAAATCCTTTATGGATTATATTTACTCTTTTTATAATTGGTATTTTAGGTTATTCAATGCAATTATTGGAACCTTAATTTCAATAATAATTTTGGGAGCTTCAGCTCCCTTAATTACAAATCAGATATCTATAAAACAAAATAATTATATTTAGTTAATTTATATTTAATACATATTTTTTCTACTTCCACGTAAAGCATCAATTCTTTTTTCTAATGAAGGATGTGACATAAATAATTCAAATAATGAGTTCTTTTTTCCATGTATACAGAGAGTTATGATATTTTTTGGTTCTTGCGGTTCATAACTAGTTTTTAGACGTTCTAAAGCAGCAATCATTTTATCTTTTCCTACTATTTGAGCTGCACCAGCATCTGCATGGAATTCACGATTTCTTGAAAACCACATTGTAATTATACTAGCAAATGCTCCAAATACACTACCTAATGCTGTAGATACTGTAGAATGTATTGTTGCATTAGTACGAATATATCTGGGATTTTTAACATTCTCATCTGGCATAAGTGTATTGGATATTATTTTAGTTATAGCTATAGCCAAAGCACTTGAAATAAATATTACGAATGTATTTAAAACTCCTTGTATTAATGTCATAGTTACCATATCACCGTTATTAATATGTGATAATTCATGAGCTAATACTGCTTCTACTTCATCTTGAGTCATATTTTGCAATAATCCACTTGAAACAGCTACTAGAGATGCATTTTTTTTAGCACCTGTAGCAAATGCATTAATATCGTAAGCAGGATAAATAGCAACTTTTGGCATTGTAATTCCAATTTGATTAACTTGGTTCCTGATAGTATTTACTAACCAGTATTCAGTTGCATTATTTGGTATTTCAATTACCCTACCATTTACAGAACGTAGAGCAATCCATTGAGAAAATATAAGAGAAGCAATAGATCCACCGAAACCAACAACACATGCACTAATCATCATTCTTATAACATGATGTGGATATATTCCTGTTACACTAAGAACTATTCCAATCAATAACATTACTGCAAGGTTGGTAAATATAAAAATAATAATACGCATCATAATTTTATTTTTTTCCTTATTTTTTGATTTTACTTATCAAAATATGTGGATTTTACACTATGTTTATAATTTTTCGTTGTTACCGGAAGATTATTATGAAATATAATATGCACAATTGAAAAGATTATACATAATTGATTCATTAAAAATTAATTCAATAAAATATTTGATATAGTATTTTATTCAATACATATAATGTATTTTGTGATATCGTAAAGAAAACAAGATATGTTTGA
Source organism: Pantoea sp. SoEX (assembly GCF_009829945.1). GTDB lineage: Bacteria > Pseudomonadota > Gammaproteobacteria > Enterobacterales > Enterobacteriaceae > Pantoea_C. The sequence continues at coordinate 161,926 of NZ_SZZT01000001.1, read as the reverse complement.
GGAAAATTTTAATAAAATTATTAATAATTTTATGATTAAAATATATTTTAGTTTTAAGTTAATTTTGAATATATATTATATAATGGTATAGTACAAAATAATTTCATAATATTAATAATTAAGTATTATTATCTATAGGTTTTAAAAGCATATTTAAATCTAACATAATAAATTGTTTTATTTATCATTTTTATTTATATTATTTATTATGGTTAAAGTATTTGAACTTGATATTAAGGATAAAATATTATTAATTGTAGTTAATTAAATAAAATGTTTTAGAAAATGATTATAAAAAATTTTTTGATAGTGCAATTATAAACGTAAGTTCTAGTGATATACTTTTATATTTTTCATATCTTCCTGATTTTCCTGAATGACCAGCATTCATATCTGTAGATAGTAATAACAAATTTTTGTTAGTCTTTAATTCTCTTAATTTTGCTACCCATTTAGCAGGTTCCCAATATTGTACTTGAGAGTCATAAAAACCAGAAGTAACAAAAATATTCGGATAATCCTTAGCTTCAACATTATCATATGGACTATATTTTTTCATATAATTATAAAAATCTATATATTCAGGATTACCCCATTCATTATATTCATTAGTAGTAAGAGGTATAGAGTTATCTAACATAGTTGTGATAACATCAACAAATGGTACTTGAGCTATAACTCCATGAAATAGTTTAGGAGCTAAGTTAATAACTGTTCCAATCAATAATCCTCCAGCGCTTCCACCCATTGCATATAATTTATCTTTCTTACCTATCCCTAATGATAATAAATGATTGGTAACATCAATAAAATCTGTAAAACTATTCATTTTATTTAGTAATTTCCCAGAATCATGCCATTTTTGCCCTAATTCTCCACCACCACGTATATGAATTATTATATAAATAAATCCTCTATCTAAAAGACTTAAACGACTTATACAAAAATCAGAATCAATACTATTTCCGTATGCTCCATATCCATAAATTAATGCTGGATTTTTATTTAGTTTATGATATTTGCGATTATAAACTAAAGAAACTGGAATTTTAGTACCGTCCCTGACAGGTATTAACCTATATTCGCTTTTATAATTGCATGAATTAAAATTTTTTATTTTAATTTGTTTTAGTACCATTTGGTTACCTGTATCCATATTAAGTTCAAATATAGTGTTAGGTGTAGTCATAGAAGAATACCCATATATTAATTTATTATTTAATGGAGTATAATTGTGTTCTAACCAAATGTTATATATAGGATCATTTGAATTTATTTTTATGCTTTTCTCAATATTTTTGTTTTTCCAACTAATTTGACGTAAGTTTGTTAGTCCATGTTGTTTCTCTTCTACTACAATCCAATCAAGAAATAATTGAAAATTTTCTAAATTTGCATCTTCATTTATATTTATAAGGTCTTTCCAATTAGATTCTCTCATATTTTCTGTGTAGTAAAGATTGAAATTTTCTCTAATACGATTAGAACAAATAACAAATTTATTGTTATAGTGATCTATGCTGTACTTATGATTATCACTTCTAGATAAAAATATTTCAGGATATTTATTTGTAAAATAATTGTCAATTAATCTAATTTCTGTAGTTGTATTACTATAACTACATATTAATATAAATCTTTCAGATGTTGTTTTTGATATGGTTAAATAAAATGACTCATCTTGTTCTTCATATATTATAATATCTTGCGATTGTAATGTACCTATTCTATGACACCATATCTGATAAGATCTTAAAGTTTTAGAATGATTTTTTATATAAAAAATCATTCGTGAATTTTTATCCCAAACTATTTCTGAAGATGTGTTATATAATGTTTCTACATACCAATAATTACCACTAATATTGAAAAATTTAATGGTATATTGTAATCTAGAAACGAAATCTTCAGATATAGCTAATAAGACATTATCAGGACTAAAACTTAATGAACCTATTGAATAAAATTCATTAATTGATGCACGTTGATTAGTGTCAATTATTAAAAACCATTTATTATTTTTATCATTGGCTAATTTACGGTAACATATTGGATATTCGTTACCATATTCATATCTAATTTGATAACAATAATTACCTTTAATATAAGGTATTGAAAAATCGACAAGAGGTATGCGATCAGTAATTTCTTTAAAAATTAAATTTTTTAAGTTATTTTGTGATGTTAAAATATGTTTTACATAATTATTTTCATGTTCTAAGTATTTAATAACATTAATGTTATCACGTTTATCGTCACGTAACCAATGATAGTAATCGAAAAATTTTTCTCCATGCAATATTCTTTTATGAAGAATTTTTTTAGCAACTGGTTCTTTCATTTATTTTAGTTTAATTACTTAGGAAGTATTAAAAATCTATCATATTATTTTTATAATATGCATTATAATATAATTTTAAAATTGTGTAAAAGTGCATATTAATAAATAAAAATATATTATATTTTAAACGATGTTAATCTTTCTCTAATATACTCACTCAATACATTCAATAATTAATAACATTTCATTATGTTTATAATTTATGTGTAGAAATTAAATATATATTATATTACTAAAAATTTCAATAATGTATAATAAAACATGAATTATAGTAATCAATACTTAAATTCAAAAATATTTTATTACTAATTAGGAAATTTTTGTATGATAAAACGTTTAAGAAGAACTAAAATTGTAACTACTCTTGGTCCATCTACTAATAATGAAAATAATATAGAAAAAATTATTATTGCAGGAGCTAATGTAATTAGATTAAATTTTTCTCATGGAAATGCAAAAGACCATCAATTACGTGCAGCAAAAGTACGTAAAATTGCAAATAAACTTGGATATAACATTGCAATTTTAGGTGATTTACAAGGACCTAAAATTAGAATATCTAAATTTAAAGAAAATAAAATACTTCTTAAAGTTAGCGATGAGTTTTTGCTGGATGCTAATTTAAATGAAAATGAAGGTAATAATAAAAGAGTAGGAATAGATTACAAAGATCTACCAACCGATTTAATATCTGGTGATGTTCTTTTACTAGATGATGGAAGAATTCAGTTAAAAGTAGTTAAAATTATCAATAAAATAATATTTACTAAAGTGTTGATTGGAGGGTATCTCTCTAGTAATAAAGGTATTAATAAGTTATATGGTGGTTTATCAGCGGATATCTTAACAGAAAAAGATAAATCAGATATCATATTAGCTTCTAAAATTAATGTCGATTACTTGGCTATTTCATTTCCCCGTTGTGGAAAAGACATCAATTACGCTCGCAATCTAGCTAGAAAGGCAGGTTGTCATGCTAAATTAGTAGCAAAAATTGAGCGCGCAGAAATAGTTAAAACACAAGAAAATATAGATAATATAATATTAGCATCTGATGCAATAATGATTGCACGTGGTGATTTAGGAGTAGAAATAGGTGATCCAGAATTAGTAGGAATTCAGAAAACTTTAATAAGAAGAGCACGACAATTAAATAGAATTATTATTACTGCCACTCAAATGATGGAATCCATGATAAATAATCCTATGCCTACTAGAGCAGAAGTTATGGATGTTGCTAATGCAGTACTTGACGGTACAGATGCTGTAATGCTTTCAGCTGAAACTGCAGTTGGCAATTATCCTGAAGAAACTGTTTCCATAATGGCAAAAGTATGTTTAGGAGCTGAAAAGGTACCCAGCGTTAATGTATCAAAACATAGAATAGATATAAAATTTGAAAGTATAGAAGAAGCAATTGCTATGTCAGCTATGTATACAGCTAATCATTTACAAGGTGTAACAGCAATTATAACGATGACAGAATCTGGTAAAACACCATTAATTACTTCACGTATTACATCTGGATTACCAATTTTTGCTATGTCACGTCATATAAATACCTTAAATTTAACTTCTCTTTATAGAGGTGTTACACCAGTATTTTTCAATAGTAATAATGAAGGGGTTACAGCCGCTTATGATGCTATAAACTTATTGCTAGCAAAAAAATATCTTGCTCATGGTGATCTCGTAATAGTTACCCAAGGAGATATAATGGGTGCTACTGGTACTACAAATACCAACCGTGTTTTAAGAGTTATTTAATTATTAATTAATTTTTTATTCATGTTAAATAAATTGGTTTTTTAATCATTTAAAAATGATTTGAAAAATGTAATAGAAAATCTCTTAATAAGATATTTGCCAATAGGATTATTTTCATTTTATTTTTATTGATTTTATTGGTATATGTACTTTCAATGGATCAATTGCTTTATTGTGAATCCAAAGTTCAAAATGTAAATGAGGACCAGTTGAACGTCCAGTATTACCAGATAATCCTATAGTATCTCCATGCTGTATTTTTTGTCCTATTTTAACTAATATCTTTTTCATATGCATATATCGGGTAATATATCCATTATTATGAAGAATAGTTACATAGTTCCCAGCTATATTACCTTTTTTTGCTACTATTACTTCACCTTTACTAATAGCAAAAATTGGAGTTCCTATAGGTAAAGCAATATCCACACCTTTATGGGGGCTAAAATGTCCTGTAATTGGGTTTAGTCTATTTAAACTAAAATTAGAAGACACTCTTAGTTGTTTTTTTGGTGTCAAAAACCAAATCAAACTATTTAATGAAATAGAACTATATGATTTATGAGGAATTGGACTTTTTACTAAAAAATTTTTATATTGATTGTTTTTGATAAATTTTAGTTTACGAGGATTTAGGTTCTCATACTTTATGATATTATTAATTTTGATCAATCGAAATTGTTCTATAGCCATTACATTATTTAATTCTTTGTTTATTAGTTCTTTATGGTTATTTTTTAATCCTGCATAATTATTAATAATAATTGAATTTGTACTGATTTTTAAGAAATAAATACATATAGTCCAAATTATCAAACATATTAAAAATATTATATAATTAGATTCATATATGATATATTCTTTAATTTTATTTTGCATATTAATTTTTATTCCTGTGTTTTTCTTGTAAGCACGTTTGGTATTGACTAGACAATTGTAAAAGAAATTTTAGATAACTATCTTTTGATAGTTTAATGTTACTGCCTAATGGATCTAGAATACCTTTGTTTATTTTTATACCTTTTGTTACATTATCAATGATAGCTGGTCTAAATTGTGGTTCTGAAAAAACACAAATTACTTTTTTTTCTCTTATTTGTTTTCTTATTTTATATAAATGCTTTATACCTGGTTGAATTTCAGGATTTATGGTAAAGCATCCTAATGATGATAGTCCATAATGTTTTTCAAAATATACATAAGCATCATGGAAAACGAAATATTGCTTGTTTTTAAGAGGCTTAAGTTCAGTCATAATCTGTTTGTCTATATCATTTAAAGATTTTTCAAATTGTTTTAAATTTTCATTAAATTTATTTTTATATTGTGGCATTATATTTGATAATTTTTTGTAAATTTCAATTGCAATAATTTTTGCTATATTTGGAGAAGTCCAAAAATGCATATTATATTTTTTACTATTAAGAGGTGATTGAAGATCTTGTTCAAAAGTATTTTTTTCATTATTTGTATGATTATTTTCTTCAATCTTAATTAAAGATTTCCTAACTTCTGGTATTTCTGTAATAACAAGTACTTTATTTGATGGAATTTGCTGTACTGATTTATACATAAAAGATTCTATAGTAGATCCACTCCAAATTAATAAATCAGTGTTTTTTATTTTTTTTTCATCAGATGGACGTAAAATATAATCATGTTCAGAAGCACCATCTGGGACTATAGTATCCACTGGTATTATATTATCAGTAATAGCAGATGCTATAAATCCTATGGGTTTTATTGAAACAACAACATTTGCATTTATATGAAATGCAATGAAATTGGTCAGAATCAGATTGATTAATACATAAAAAATTTTTCTATTATAAGCAGTCATAATGAGTTTCATATTATTTAATATAGTACAATAATGTTATTGTACTATATTAAATAACTTTAGTTAATTTATAAAAATGAGCATACTAGTAAAACTTAAAAATGTATCAATTATATATGGCAGCAGACATGTATTATCAAATATTAATATCTCATTAAAATCAAATCATATTTTAACATTAATGGGTCCTAATGGAGCAGGAAAATCTACTTTAGTACATGTAATATTAAATTTATTAACTCCATCATCTGGTGAAATTACTAGAATAAAAGGATTAAAAATAGGTTATGTTCCACAAAAGCTTTATATTGATAAAACCTTACCTATTACAGTTAAAAGATTTATGCAGTTATCTTATAGTAATGATGATAATATTTTATTAGCTCTCACGAGAGTTCATGCTAGTCATTTATTGAATACGCCATTGCAAAAACTATCTGGAGGAGAAATTCAACGAATTTTGATATCTAGATCTATGTTAAACAAACCACAATTATTGGTTTTAGATGAACCAACTCAAGGAATGGATATACAGGGTCAAACTGCAACATATGATTTAATTGATGAATTACGGCAAGAATTTAATTGCGGTGTTTTAATGGTTTCTCATGATCTTCATTTAGTAATGGCAAAAACTGATGAAGTGGTGTGTCTTAATGGTCATATATGTTGTTCTGGTAGTTCAAAATCAATATCCCAACATCCAGCGTTTATATCAATGTTTGGCTTACAAGATATTCAACAATTAGCAATTTATCGTCATTATCATCGCAATTATTGCAAAACTCATAAAACTAATTTTAATAAAAAAAATAAGGATTATAATGATTGATATTTTTTTCCCAGCATGGATAGGGGCTATAATATTAGTACTAGCAGCTAGTCCTTTAGGATGTTTTATTATTTGGCATAGGTTATCTTGTTTTGGTGATACGTTAGCACATTCTTCAATACTTGGTGTTGCACTAGGTTTATTATTAAATATTAATCCATACTATACTTTAATTATTCTTGTGATACTTATAACATTAAGTTTAATAACAATCGAAAATCGCCCTCAGTTAACTATGGACACTTTTTTAGGAATTATAGCACACGGTTCATTATCTTTAGGTCTAGTAATTGTTAGTTTAATATCTAATGTCAGAGTAAATTTAATTACTTATTTATTTGGAGATTTATTGGCAATCACCTACAATGATATATGCATAATATGCATTACCACTATTTTTGTGTTAATAATATTAATTTGGAAATGGTGTCCATTATTATTAATATCAATAAACAAAGAAATAGCAAGAGTTGATGGAATAAATGTAAAAAATGAACGTTTGATTTTAATGTTTTTAACAGCAACACTAATCAGTATAGCAGTAAAATTTGTAGGAGCTTTAATTGTTACTTCGTTACTTATTATTCCAGCTGCTACCGCAAGATACCTTGCTAAATCTCCGGAGCAAATGGCTATTATAGCAATTATAATAGGAGTGATTTCAGTTACCTGTGGTTTAGCTTTATCAGCTTTATATGATACACCAGCTGCTCCTTCTATAGTATTATGTTGTACCTGTCTTTTCATCTTAAGCATTTTCTGGAATAGAAATTAATTGTATTATTTTTGTTTATCATACAGTAAACCTAAATGATTATATGCTTTATGCGTTGCTATACGACCTCTAGGAGTTCTTCTAATAAATCCCTTATAAATGAGAAATGGTTCAATAATATCTTCAACCATTTCCCGTTTTTCACCAATTGCTGATGAAATATTATCTAGCCCAACTGGTCCCCCCATGAAGTTATCTATTATGATTAAGAGAAATTTACGGTCCATGTAATCAAAGCCTTCTTTATCAATTTTTAACATTTCAAGTGCATTAGTTGATACTTCTTTATTTATATTACTATTTGAATAAACATCAGCAAAATCTCTAACACGTCTTAATAGACGATTTGCAATTCTAGGGGTACCACGTGAACGGTATGCAATTTCTAAAGCACCTTCTTCATTTATGGTTAAACTTAAAAAATTGGCAGTTCTAATTATAATATTTTTAAGATCTTGTATATTATAAAATTCCAGACGTTGAACAATACCAAAACGATCATGTAGAGGTGATGTTAAAGATCCGACACGAGTGGTAGCTCCAATTAAAGTAAAAGGTGGTAATTCAAGTTTAATAGAACGAGCCGATGGTCCTTCACCAAGGATAATATCTAATCTGTAGTCTTCCATAGCAGGATAGAGCATTTCTTCTAGCGTTGGTGATAGACGATGAATTTCATCAATGAAAAGAACACCTTTAGGTTCAAGGTTAGTTAGTATTGCAGCTAGATCTCCTGCTTTTTCTAGTACTGGTCCTGAAGTAATGCATAAAGTAGAGTTCATTTCATTAGCGATAACATTTGCTAAAGTTGTTTTGCCTAATCCAGGTGGTCCAAAAATTAACAAATGATCTAAAGCATTACCACGTAATTTTGCAGCTTTTATAAAAATTTCCATTTGATTACGTACTTGTTTTTGACCAATGTATTCTTTTAGAACTTTAGGTCGAATACTCTTTTCCTTACTTTGTTCTTCTTTGTTTAGAATCGCATTAGTAACTAAAGTATCACGTTCTATCATACTTATGCCTCAAATAATATTACGTAGTGCTGTTTTTATTAATACTTCACAGCTTTTTTCATCAGATTTACCTAATTTAATTATCATATTTTTAGCTTCTTGAGATTTATAACCTAATGCTATTAAAGCGGAAATTGCTTCAGCTTCTACATCAGTAATATTTGTTGATAATTTTGAATTTATAATATTAAATTCTGAATTTACTTTAAACAAATCATTATATATTTTTTTAAACGCATCTTTCATTTCAATAATTAAATGTATTGCAGTTTTTTTTCCTACTCCAGGAAGCTTAACTAGAGCATTTATTTCTTCTTTTTCTACAGAAGAAACAAATTGCTGAGCTGACATACTAGAAAGTATCGACAAAGCCAGTTTAGGACCAACTCCATTTACTTTTATTAGTTCCCGAAATAATATGCGTTCTTTTTGACTAGTAAAACCGAATAATAACTGAACATCTTTTTTTACTACAAAATGAGTAAAAATAGTTACTATATTATTAATTTCAGGTAGTTTATAAAAACAAGTCATTGGCATATTTATTTCATAACCTATGCCACAAACTTCAATTAAAACTATCGGAGGATGTTTTTCTAAAATATTGCCTTTTAATTGACCTATCACTAAATTCATTTCCTTAGAAATAAAAATTCGCAAAATTTTAAATATTATTTGTTAATTAATATATTGTTTATTTTGAGACATATGATGATGAGTAACAGCAACAGCTAATGCATCAGATGCATCAACTGAAGGCTTATTAGATAACTTTAATAACATTTTGATCATATATTGCACTTGATTTTTTTCTGCATGTCCTACTCCAACTATAGTTTTTTTTACCTGATTAGCTGTATATTCAAACATGGGTAGATTAAAATTTACGGCAGCAACTATAGCTGCACCTCTTGCTTGTCCTAATTTTAGTGCTGAATAAGCGTTTTTTGACATAAAAATTTGTTCTATAGCAAAACAATCAGGTGAAAATTCTGTAATAATTTTATTTAAACCGTTATAAATTAATTTTAGGCTAGTTGATAGTTCAGTTGTATTTGTCAAAATACAACCGCTACTAATATAGCTAACCTCTCGATTATGTTGATAAATAATACCATATCCAGTAAAACGGCAACCAGGATCAATACCCAAAATAATAGACATAAAATTTCTAATTTAAAATATTTATATTGATGAATAAAATTTTAATATTATTAATATGATTTATTTTCTATGATTTGAATTCCCAATTCTAATAAGGAATTTGGTTCTATTTCAGCAGGAGTGCTAGTCATTAAACAGCTACCAGCAGTGGTTTTAGGAAATGCTATAACATCACGTATATTAGTTGTATCTGTTAATAACATTACTATACGATCTAAACCAAAAGCGATACCTGCATGAGGTGGAGTACCAAATTTTAATGCTTCAAGAAAAAAACCAAATTTAATTTTTTGTTCGTGTTCTGAAATACTCAAAATATCAAATACAGCTTTTTGTACTGTAAAATCGTCAATCCTAGCTGATCCACTGCCAATTTCATATCCATTAATTACTAAATCATATGAATTAGATATTACAGAAATTGGTTCTGTTCTTAATTTTTCTAAACAATTAAATTTAGGTGCAGTAAACGGATGATGTGTTGCACATAAATATCCTTTATCATCTTCAGTAAACATAGGAAAATCAATAACCCAAACAGGAGTAAAAATATTATTAGATAATTTTAAATCTTTACCTAATTTAATACGTAATGCACCTAGTGCATTTGTTGTTTTTTCAATACTGTTAGCAATTATTATTAATGAATCTCCATCTTTTGCATTGGTTCTTGCAATAATATTTTCAGTAATATCTTTGTCAAAAATCTTTGTAGTCGAACCTTGAAAACCTATTGAACCGTCTTCATGTTTATTTATCTTAATATAGATTAATTTTTCAATCCCATATTTTTTGATTAAATTTTCATATTCATCAATTTGTTTTCTACTGAGTTTTGTTCCATTAGGTATGCATATTGTAGCAGTACGATTTTTTATATTATTTACTTTCATTCCAAATAATTTAAAATCACTATTTTTAAAAAGATCATTAATATCTATTATTTGCATAGGATTACGTAAATCTGGTTTATCTGAACCATAGCGGCGCATTGCTTCATGAAAAGTTATTTCTGGAAATTTACCTAATTCTATTCCTTTTATATTTTGCCAAATATCTCTGATTAATCGTTCTGTAGTTGCACGTATCTGATTTGATGTCACAAATGAAGATTCTATATCAATTTGTGTAAACTCTTGCTGACGATCTGATCTTAAATCTTCATCTCGAAAACATTTAACAATTTGATAATATCTATCCAATCCGCCAATCATCAGTAATTGTTTAAATAATTGGGGAGATTGTGGCAAGGAGTAAAATTTACCTTTATGTATACGGCTCGGAACTAAATAATCTCGCGCACCTTCTGGAGTTGTTTTAGTTAAAATTGGTGTTTCAATATCTAGGAAACCTTCACGTTGCATAAAATTACGAATTAAATGGGTAATTTTAGAACGAGAAATTAATCTTTTTGTAAATTCTGGACGACGTAAATCCAAATATCTATATTTAAGATAAGTTTCCTCTTTGCTATGTTGATGAAAATCTAATGGCAAAGGTTTTGATTTATTAATTACTTTAAAAAAATCAGCCAGGATTTCTATTTTTCCTGTTTTCATTTTTAAATTTATATTTTTTTCCCCGCGACTACGTACTATTCCAGTTACTTGAACACAAAATTCATTTCTTACTTCAGAAACTAGTTCAAAAATGTTTTTAGAATTATTATATTCAAAAAGTACTTGTACTATGCCTTCACGATCTCTAATTTCTATAAAAATCATATTACCAAAATTGCGAACACTATTCACCCATCCACAAACAGTTATTTTTTTCCCTATATGAACAGTATTTATTTGGCCACAGTATATAGTACGCATAACAAACGCTTATCCTTTTATTTACTGCTACTAAGTAATAAATATAATATTAAGTAATTTTTTTATTGAAATCAATAATATTTTATTTAATAATATTATCATAAATATAATGAATAATTTATATTCTTTGTCAAAAAATTTTATGAAAAATATCCTTTTATAATATTTTAATTAAAAATTATTTATTTTCATAGAAAAGAAATAAATAAAAGACAATATTTTATAAAATCACTAAATTGGTTATAGTTAGTGATTTTAAAGCATCAAATACAATTTGATTAATAATTATTTTTATGGTTTTAAAAATGAGAAAAAGAGATACATTATATTCAACTCCAATTTCAAAAATAGGAGATTGGATATTTGATGATAAAATAGCAAAAGTATTTCCTGATATGATCCAACGTTCAGTACCTGGATATTCTAATATAATTTCTATGATCGGTATATTGGCAAGAGATTTTGTTAAGTCCAAAAGTAATATATATGACTTAGGATGTTCTTTAGGATCAGCAACATTATCTGTTTGCTGTAATACTACGATAACTGACTGTACTATCATTGCAGTTGATAATTCTGCAGATATGATAAAAGAATGTCGTCGTTATGTTAATAATTTTAATGCTAAACTAAAAATAGTAATTATAGAATCTGATATTTTGGATATCAAAATTGAAAATGCTTCTATGGTTATACTTAATTTTACTTTACAGTTTCTAAAACCTTCTAAACGATTAAAATTGATGCAAAATATTTGGAAAGGTTTGAATCCTTGTGGAATATTAGTACTATCAGAAAAAATAAATTTTGAAGATAATAAAATTAATAAATTAATATCCAATATGCATTATAATTTTAAAATTGCTAATGATTACAGTGTATTACAAATTAGGCAAAAGAATAAAATGTTAAAAAATGTTATGTCAGTAGATAGTATAAAAACACATAAAAATAGATTGATAAAAGCTGGTTTTGCACATGTAGATGTTTGGTTTCAATGTTTTAATTTTGGTTCATTAGTAGCATTAAAATGATTAATTTTGAAGAACTTTATGCACAATTAGCATCTAGTCCTTTATCATATTGGTTAAAATCATTAAAATTGCAAATGAACAATTGGGAAAAAAGTCAATTACATGGAAATTTTCATGAATGGTTTAAATCAGTTGAATACCTTCCATTATTAGAACCAAAATATTTAGACTTATTATCTTGTATTAAAGCTGATAATGATGAGATTAATCATATTCAACGTCAAGGAATTAAAAATCTACTATATAATCTTATGCCATGGCGGAAAGGGCCATATTCACTGTATGGAATAGAAATTGATAGCGAATGGCGTTCAAATTGGAAATGGGAAAGACTTTTACAACATATATCTTCATTAGAAAACAAAACAGTTTTAGATGTAGGTTGCGGTAATGGATATTATATGTGGAGAATGATAGCATATAATACTAATTTAGTAATAGGAATCGATCCTTCACAATTATGTCTAATCCAATTCGAAGCAATACGTAAATTATTACAAAATAATCGCAAATTACATATACTACCATTAAAACTAGAGCAATTGCCAAAATTAAAAGCATTTGATACAGTTTTTTCAATGGGTTTATTATATCATCAACGTTGTCCTATAAAACATATTTTTCAGCTAAAAAATCAATTAAAAAGTGGAGGAGAATTAGTTTTAGAAACACTTGTTATTAATAATAGTTTTTCTAAAGATAGACTAATACCTAAAGGTCGATATGCACAAATGAATAATGTATATTTTATTCCTTCAACTAATCTACTAAAAAAATGGTTGGAAAAAATTGATTTTGTAAACATAAGAATAGTTAGCTCTGTAACAACTACTTATGAAGAACAACGTACTACTGAATGGATGCTTCATAGATCTCTTAATTCATTTATAAATACAAACAATGTTGCAAAAACAGTTGAAGGTTATCCCTCACCTATACGTGCTATAATATTAGCTACAAAACCTTAAGTATAAATTATAATTAAATATTTTTACTATATTAATAATATTATAGACATCACTAATCTAAATAATAAAATCAGTATTATAAGCTTATATTAGGAATAAAAAATGATATTTGATTTTGATCAGCAAATAGAACGTCGTTATAGTGATAGTATTAAATGGAACAAATATAAAGGTAAAGATATCATACCTTTATGGATTGCTGATACAGATTTTAAATCACCGAAATGTATTATAGATGCAATTAACAATAGAGTATCACATGGTGTTTTTGGATATGGAAAAAAACCAACTTCACTAGTTAATATATTTATTGATTACGTACAAAAAAAATTTAATTGGGAATTAAAACCAGAATGGATTGTGGTATTACCAGGAGTGGTAAGTGGGTTAAATTTATCTGTACGTGCTTTTACTAATGAATATGAAAGGGTTATTACTCCTATTCCAATTTATCCTCCTTTTCGCAAAGCAGCAAAATTAGCTAATCGAGATCAGTTAAATATACCTCTGGTATTACAAAACAGACGTTGGGTTTTAGATATGAATATTGTTAAATCTAAAATGAATCGTAAAGAAAAATTATTTATGTTATGTAATCCGCAAAATCCTGGAGGTACTGTTTATAGATATGAAGAACTAATAGAACAATTAACTTTTGCACAGCAAAATAATCTAATAGTTTGTTCAGATGAAATTCATTGTGATTTAGTTCTTGAACTAGATGTAAAACACATACCTTTTGGTTCTTTAAATAATGATGCTGAACAACGCAGTATTACATTGATGTCTCCTTCAAAATCTTTTAATATTGCTGGATTAGGTGCCTCTATAGCAATTATTCCTAATAAATATTTAAGAAATAAATTTTTACAAGCCAGGCAAGGCATTGTACCAGAAGTTAATATTATTGCTCTTGTAGCTGCTGAAGCAGCATGGCTTCATGGTAATCAATGGCTAGAATCCTTAATTAATTATTTAAGAAATAATAGAAATTTTTTAGTATCTCAAATAAATTTAATGCCCAAATTATCAATGGTATCACCAGAAGCTACATACCTAGGGTGGATAGATATTAGTCACTTAGAAATACAGGATCCAATAACTTATTTTGAAAATTACGGATTAGGTTTTTCATCAGGACTAGAATTTGGTAATAATAACTTTATCCGTTTTAATTTTGGTTGTAACCGTATTACTTTAGAAAAAGCTATAGGTAGACTTAAATACGCATTAACAAAATCTGATATATCTTAAGATAAATAATTTATAATTTAAATAATATTATTAATACTTATCAATTATTTTTATTAATTATTACATAAATAATAAAAATTTTATTCCACAGCATATTATGTCATATAATTTCTATTATTAAAAACATCTATTATTTTATAAGTAACTTTTTTAAATTATTGCTAGTAAAAATATTAAACTATGATAAAGTTAGATTTTAAATTAAAAATAAGGTTTAACTATTTGAATATTCAACTGTTAATTTCGAAAAAAGTTAGTGAAGCAATGATTTTAGCTGGTATACCTAAAATAAATTGTGAGCCTCAAGTTCGTCAAACATCTACAATAAAATTTGGACATTATCAAGTAGATGGAATTATATGTTTGGCTAAAAAAATAGGTATATCATCTATATCATTAGCTAATGATATTATTAATAATCTTGATTTAAAAGGCATAGCTACAAAAGTGGAAGTTGCTGGCATAGGCTTTATCAATATATTTATTAATATAAAGTGGATGGAAAAACAAGCAAAAAATATGTTAATACTTCCAAAATTAGGTATAGAAAGTATTCATACACAAACTATAGTTCTAGATTATTCTTCACCAAATGTTGCTAAAGAAATGCATGTTGGTCATTTAAGGTCAACAATTATAGGTGATACTATGGCGCGTATATTAGAATTTTTAGGCCATAAAGTTATTAGAGCTAATCACATTGGTGATTGGGGTACGCAATTTGGTATGTTAATCGCTTTTCTTAAGCAAGATAAAAATAAAAGTGATGTAGAATTATTATTAAAAGATCTTGAGGATTGTTATCGTAAAGCAAAACATTATTATGAAAAAGATCCATTATTTGCTGAAAAAGCAAGAAGCTATGTTTTGAAGTTGCAAAAAGGTGATCAAGATTGTCTTGTTATGTGGGAAAAAATAGTTAATATCAGCATTGAACAAAATCAAAAAATATACGATCGTTTAAATGTAACACTTAGTTATAAAGATATTATGGGAGAGAGTAAATATAATGACATGCTACCTGGAATTGTTGATGATTTAAAAATGAGAGGATTAGCAGTAAAAAGTAGAGGAGCTATCGTTGTTATTCTAGATGAATTCAAGAATAAGCAAGGAGAAGCCATGGGAGTCATTGTTCAAAAAAAAGACGGAGCATACCTATATTCTACTATCGATATTGCATGTGCTAAGTATAGATATGAAAAACTAAAAGCAGATCGTATTATTTATTATACAGATTCACGTCAACATCAACATTTACTGCAAGTTTGGGCTATTGTAAAAAAAGCAGGATATATTCCCGATCATGTTTCTCTTGAACATCATATGTTTGGTATGATTTTAGATAAAAATCACAATCCATTTAAAACTAGGTCTGGTGATACCATAAAATTATCTCATTTACTAGACGAAGCATTTGAAAAAGCTTATATATTAGTAAAAAATAAAAATTCTAATATTAGTAATGAAGAAGCTCAAAATATAGCAGAATCTATTGGAATTAGTGCAGTTAAATATTCAGAGTTGTCGAAAAATAGAATGACTGATTATGTCTTTAATTGGGATCAAATGTTAACATTTGAAGGTAATACAGCTCTATATATGCAATATGCTTATACACGCTTACTTTCTATATTTCGTAAGTCAAGAATTGAAGTTAATTTATTAGATACAGAAATAATCATTACTAATGATAAAGAACATATGTTGATTATGTGCATATTACAATTTGAAGAAGCAGTTACTCAAGTAGCTAATAAAGGAACACCTCATATAATTTGTAATTATTTATATAATTTAACAGGAAAATTTTCTAGTTTTTATGAAAGTTGTCCTATTTTAAATACTAAAAATCAATCAATTAAATATAGTCGTTTGCAATTATCTTTTTTAACATCTAAAGTATTATTCCAATGTTTTAATATTCTAGGTATTAAAATTTTGAACTCTATGTAATAGATATATAATATCTAATTTAACTTTATATAATAAAATTATTAATTAACTAATTGTTTAAAAATTAAAAAATTTATTAAGCATTAAAATAATTTCTTAAAATGTATGTGAAAAGTAATTTATTTACTATATTTGTTATTTATAATATGAAACAGAGGTGAGATGTCCGAGTGGTTTAAGGAGCACGTCTGGAAAATGTGTATACATAAAAGGTATCGAGGGTTCGAATCCCTCTCTCACCGCCAAAAATTAACACATATAGTTTGCTCTTTATTTCTAAAAGCAAACTATATAATAAATTTATTCTGAATGAGTTTTTACAGCAGAGTCAAAACGTTTGATTACTGTAGTAGATGGTTTATTACCTGTGAAACTAAAAATTATTATAGCTATGCTAGAAAAAATAAATCCAGGAATTATTTCATATAATTTAGTCCATCCATAATGTTTCCATAATAATACAGTAAGAGCTCCCACTATCATCCCTGCTAATGCTCCATTTCTATTCATATTTCTCCAACAAACACTAAAAAGTACTACCGGACCAAACGCAGCGCCAAAACCTGCCCAAGCATAACTTACTAAACTTAATATCATATTATTGGGATTTTCAGCTAAAATTATTGCAATAATTGATATTAATAAAACCATAAAACGTCCTACCCATACTAGTTCATTTTGATTAGCATTTTTACGCAAAAAGTTTTTATATAGATCTTCTGTTAAAGCACTAGAGCAGACTAAAAGCTGACAACTTAAAGTGGACATAATAGCTGCAAGAATTGCAGAAAGTAATATTCCAGAAATCCATGGATTAAATAATAAACGTGCTATTTCAATAAATACTCTTTCGCTATTTTCAATAACTGAAGTTGATTGTTCAGGATGATTTTCAAAATATGCAATACCAAAAAAACCAACAGATATTGCACCTAATAAACACAATATCATCCAGGTCATACTAATTCTGCGTGCTACTAATATCGAATGATGAGATTTTGCTGCCATAAAACGTGCTAGAATATGAGGCTGACCAAAATAACCTAACCCCCATCCTAAAAGAGAAATTATTTGAACAATGCTTAAATCTTTAACCATATCAACATTTGATAAACTTTTTGCTTCAATTACGGATATTGCATTATTTATTCCACCTGATGAACTAATAACAATAATAGGAGTAATTATTAATGCAAAAATCATTAAAGTAGCTTGTACAGTATCTGTCCAACTAACTGCAAGAAATCCTCCAACAAGAGTGTATACAATAGTAGTAATTGCACCTATAATCAAAGCATACTGATAGCTAACATGAAAAGTAGTTTCAAATAATCTTGCTCCAGCTACAATGCCAGAAGAACAATAAATTGTAAAAAAAACTAAAATAATAATGGCAGATATAACTCTTAAAATTTTACTATCATCTTCAAAACGGTTAGTAAAAAAATCTGGTAGTGTTAATGCATCATTATGATGTTCTGTTTGTAAACGTAACCTACTAGCAACTATTTTCCAATTCAGCCAAGCTCCAATGATTAAACCAATAGCTATCCAACTTTCAGAAATACCTGAAATATAAATTGCTCCAGGTAATCCCATTAATAGCCATCCACTCATATCAGATGCTCCAGCAGATAAGGCAGTTACTATACTTCCCAAACTTCTCCCACCTAAAATATAATCATCAAAATTTTTGGTTGAATAATAACCCATAAAACCTATTATTAACATTGCAATAATATAAACTACAAAGGTAACTACCATAGGAACCATTAAAGTCATAATATGATCTCCAATGTATTAAACAATTTATTTTAAAAATAAATTGTTTATAATTTGTAAATAATTATTTATTTTTTTATATATTTTTATATGTGAAAATCTAAATCTAGCCTGAAAAGCATACTATAATGTGGTATATTAAACATATGTATTAATAAATTTCATTTAAATTACTATGAAATAAATAATTTATAAATTGTATTATTAAGATATAAATTTAAATATATTAAAAAGCAGTTCAAATAACTGCATTGATTTCATTTTTATATTATTAATATTTTATTGTAAATAATAGTAAAAATATAACAAATAACATAAAAATTATTATAATTAAATATTCAATTATATATTAATAAGAAAATAAAATTTGTTAATTTTGTTAAATTAAGGAGTATTTATAAAATACTCAAGGGGTATTGAAATCATGGGGATAATAACCATGGGTATAACACTAGATAATAACATTAATAAGCGCATTAAAATAGCAGCTAAAAATGTAAATAAGACACCATATTTGTTAATAAAACAAGCTATATTAAATTATTTAATTGAAATTGAATCTGGAGAAATTCTATCGAAAATTTCTGATTGTCACAATTCTATCAATAATGATAATTACGAAATATCTAATCAAATATATCAACCTTTTTCAGAATTAGCTGAACAAATTTTAACTCAATCATCCATTAGATCAATTATAACATCAAAATGGTGCTCTCCCGAAACAGAATTAATACCCATATTATTAGAACAATCACGCTTTGATGAAGATTTAAACAAAAAAATTTATAAATTAGCTTGGAAACTTTCTAATAAATTAAGAAACGATATTAACAATAAAAATAAAAGTTCTGGAATAGTACAAAGTTTACTAAAAGAATTTCCTTTATCATCTACAGAAGGTACTGCTTTAATGTGCTTAGCAGAAGCAGTTCTACGTATTCCTGATAATCAAACTCGTGATATATTAATTCAAGATAAAATAAATAAAGGTGAATGGAAATTACATATAGGTAATAATGATTCTTTACTAGTTAACATTATGACTCGTGGTTTAGTATTTATTAAAAAATTAATAAATAATGAAAATAAATTATCAATTCCATTATATAAAAAATTTATATATAAAATATACAAAAATAGTAACCCGATAATTCGTACGGTTGTAAATAAAGCAATACGTATTATAGGGACACAATTTGTAATAGGTGAAAATATAAATACTGCAATCAAAAATTCCCGTAAATTAGAAAAAACAGGATTTTGTTATTCTTATGACATGTTAGGTGAAGCTGCTTTAACTGCTAGTGATGCTAAAAATTATTTGATATCCTATAAAAATGCTATTCATGCTATTGGAAAATCTTCTAAAGATCTTGGAGTTTATGATGGACCTGGTATTTCAATAAAGTTATCTGCACTTCATCCACGTTATAATCGTAGCCAATACTTACGTGTTATGGAAGAACTTTATCCAAATTTAAAATCATTAATATTACTAGCTAATTCTTATAATATAGGAATAAATATTGATGCAGAAGAATCTGATCGGCTTGAATTATCTTTAGACTTATTGGAAAAAATATGTTTTGAACCAGAATTAAAAAATTGGAATGGTATTGGATTTGTTATTCAAGCATATATGAAAAGATGTCCTTTTGTAATAGATGAATTGATTAATTTAGCTAGACGTAGTAAACACCGTATTATGGTACGTCTTGTAAAAGGTGCTTATTGGGATACTGAAATTAAACGTGCTCAGGTAGAAGGTATTGAAGATTATCCAGTATATACTAGAAAAATATATACTGATATTTCATATATAGCTTGCGCAAAGAAATTATTATCAGTGCCCGATTTAATATATCCGCAATTTGCTACTCATAATGCTCATACTTTAGCTGCTATATATTATTTAGCGGGAAGTGATTATTATAAAGGACAATATGAATTTCAGTGTTTATATGGTATGGGAGAAACCATGTATAAAGAAATAGTGGGTAATTTAAATAATATCAATCGCCCATGTCGTATATATGCTCCTGTTGGCACTTATAAAACACTATTAGCTTATTTAGTACGTCGTTTATTAGAAAACGGTGCTAATACTTCATTTGTTAATAGAATAGTCGATAAATCTATTCCTATTGATGAATTGATTGCTGATCCAACAACTTTAGTAGAAAATATTGGTAAAAATGAAGGTCAGATTGGTTTATCTAATCCTAAAATCCCTTTACCTAAAGATTTATATGGGATAAATAGAAAAAATTCAAAAGGTATTAACATCAATAATGAACAATCATTAACTAAAATTTCAAAAGACTTATTAAAGAGCACTGAAACTTTCTATTCAGCAGTACCTATAGTAAATTTTCAATTATCTTCAACGAATAAAGAGAGTCTGGTAATTAATCCTGCTATTCCAAGCGATATTGTAGGAAAAGTGCGCGAAGCTAGTAATCAAGAAATATCAAAAGCAATAGAAAATTCTGTACATGCAGGAATATTATGGTCTTCAAAATTGCCTAAAGAAAGATCTGCAATTCTAGAATGTGCTGCTAAAATTATGCAGAGTAAAATGAACACTCTAATAGGGATTTTAATACGTGAGTCTGGTAAAACTTATAGTAATTCTATAGCTGAAGTTCGTGAAGCAATTGATTTCATTTTTTATTATTCTAGCATAATAAAAAATAACTTTAATAATGAAAACCACTTACCTTTAGGACCAGTAGTTTGTATTAGCCCATGGAATTTTCCTTTAGCTATTTTTACAGGTCAAATTACTGCTGCACTAGCAGTAGGAAATAGTGTTTTAGCTAAACCAGCAGAACAAACACCATTAATTGCTGCACAAGTAGTTGATATTTTTCTAAATGCAGGAATTCCTAGAGGTGTGCTTCAATTATTATTTGGATCTGGTAAAAAAATAGGAAAAACATTATTAAGTAATGAAAAAATTCAAGGGGTTTTATTTACTGGTTCCACTGAAGTAGCAAAGAACATACAACAGAACATAGCTGGACGTATAGATAAACAAGGACATCATATACCTTTAATTGCAGAAACTGGAGGAATCAACTCAATGATTGTTGACTCTTCTGCTCTTACTGAACAAGTTGTAATAGATGTTATCTCATCAGCGTTTGACAGTGCTGGTCAAAGATGTTCAGCTTTACGTTTATTATGTATACAAGAAGAAGTAGCTGATCGTACTATAGAAATGTTATCTGGTGCCATGGCAGAATATACAATAAGTAATCCTGATATTTTGTGTACTGACATTGGTCCTATTATTGATATAAAAGCTACAAAATATATTAATAATCATATTGAATGTATGCGTGATAAAGGATTTAAAATCTATCAGGCATCTTTAAACAATAAATATAAAAAAAATAAGTCATTACTAAGTAATAACTTTATAAAACCAACTTTAATTGAAATAGATAACATAAGCGATTTAAAAGAAGAAATATTTGGTCCAGTATTACATATTCTTAGATTTAAGAAAAACAATTTATTAAAATTAATAGAACAAATTAACATGTTAGGATATGGATTAACACTAGGTTTACATACTAGAATAGATGATACCATTAATAAAGTGATTTTAAAAGCTAAAGTTGGTAATTTATATGTTAATCGTAATATGATTGGTGCAGTAGTAGGAGTTCAACCTTTTGGTGGGGAAGGATTATCAGGTACTGGACCAAAAGCAGGAGGACCATTATATCTTTATCGTTTATTATCAGATTATCCAAACAATACAATATATTCAATATTAGATGTAAATAATGGTAATTATAATAATATAGAAAACAAAGTAAGTGATGATTTACTTTTGCCATTTTATGCATTTAAAGAATGGTCTGAAACTAAGCCATGGCTTTCATCTTTATGTTTGAGGTATTATAATTTATCAAGATCTGGATTTTTAATTAATCTAAAAGGTCCTACAGGAGAACAAAATACTATTTCACTATTACCTAGGAAAAAAGTTTTTTGTATAGCTGATAATAGGAAAGATATATTAATTCAACTAACTGCTATTCTTAGTATAGGTAGTAAAATTATTTGGCAGGATGATAAATTACATAGAGACATATTTAATAACTTACCAGATGAAGTTCAAAAACGTATTTCATTAACTTCAGATCCGTTTTCTTCCTATTTTGATGCTGTAATTTTTCATGGTAGTAAGGAGAATTTAAGTTTAATTTCTAAAAAAATAGCAGAAAAAATAACTACAATTATTTCAATTCAAGGATTTAATTATGGTGAAACTAATATATTGCTTGAAAGATTTCTGATAGAACGCTGTGTCAGTATCAATACTACAGCTGCTGGAGGTAATACAACTCTTATGACTATTAATTAAAATAATAGCCATGGATGGTATACATAAAATCTTTATGATGTTGTTCCATGGCATAATTTTTATTTAATCAAATTGCCTTAATAAAACCACTCGAACATCTCAACTCTGTTTCATAGAACCACACTCCTATAGGATAACGTTCTAACATTATCAAATACATTATTTTATTATTAAATGTTTCAATTGCTATAATATTACCTTTTTTGATATGATTACCTTCACATGTTATAGAGATATAGTCACCAATTTTCATTTTTCTACCTATTAAAATTTATTGTTAATAGTAAGTATTATCAATCTTGATCTATGAAATATCTCATAATTTTTACATATTTATAGTTATATTATTAAAAAAACTAAATGAACATTTCAATAACTTATCAATCAATTTAATCTTTACTTAAAATATATGTTTATTTTTTTTTAAAATTAAATTATAATAAAAACTATTATATTATTGGTATTTTATATCTTTTAATTTTTAAAAGTATTTTGTTGGTATATTTATTTTCATAAAATTTTCCTCTGTAGTTCAGTTGGTAGAACGACGGACTGTTAATCCGTATGTCACTGGTTCGAGTCCAGTCAGAGGAGCCAGTATGATTTTGTTATACCTACTGTTATTGAAATCTACATAAAGATAAAATTTATTTAGTAGATGATGTTCAACTAAAATAACCAATTATTTTAACCGTTTTCTTTTTGTGTAAGTTAATATTTAAGTTGTAATAATTAACTCTTTTTTTAGTATTTAAAATATTAATCAAAAAAGAATGTAATTAATTATGAAAATATTTTTTAAAAAAATAATATGAATCTTTCTAAAATTAATTTTTTTTTTATGATTATGAAACTTTTGGTACTAATCCTGCCACTGATCGTCCTGCTCAATTCGCTGGAATTTATACTGATAGTCAACTAAATCCGATAAAAAAACCAGAAGTGTTCTACTGTCGCTTACCAAATGACTATTTACCGGAACCCAAAGCTGTTTTAATTAATGGTATTACACCTCAATTAGCACTTGCTCAAGGTTTTAATGAAGCAGAATTTGCTAAAAAAATTCATAACATATTAACAACTAATAAAATCTGTATAGTAGGTTATAATAATATTAAATTTGATGATGAATTTACTCGGAATATTTTTTACCGTAATTTTTATGATCCATATAGTTGGAGTTGGAAGAATGGTAATTCACGTTGGGATATATTAAATGTAGTACGTGCATGCTATGCATTACGTCCTGATGGTATAAATTGGCCAAAAAACAAAGATGGTTTTACTAGCTTTAAGCTAAAACATCTAACCCAAGCAAACGGGATAACACATAAAAATATTCATAATGCAATTTCTGATGTTTACGCTACTATACAAATAGCTAAATTGGTAAAAACAAAACAACCTAAACTTTTTGATTTTTTCTTTAATAACAGAACTAAACAAAAATTAATAACAATGGTAGACATTGAAGGAATGAAACCTTTAGTACATGTTTCAAATATTTTTGGTTCTTTAAGAAATAATATTAGTTTAGTACTGCCATTAACTTGGCATCCAAATAATCGCAATATATTAATTATAGTTGATTTATCTGGTAATATAAATCCATTAATAAAATTAGATGTTTTTACTTTACAAAATATTTTTTATGAAACTAAAACTAGTTATAATACTTTAACAGATATTCCTTTAAAATTAGTGCACTTAAATAAGTGTCCTATTTTAGTTTCTATAAATATATTACGTCCAAAGGATGCAGAAAGGCTAAAAATTAATTTAACTTATTGTCTTAATAACTTAGAATTATTGCGTAATAATAAAAATATAAAAGAAAAAGCGCTGATGATTTTTAACAAACATAAGTTAATTAATTTTTCTGATAATAATGTAGATACTCAATTATATGATGGATTTTTTAGTATTTTAGATAAATATAAAATGAAAATAATTCATAAAACCGAACCTAAATTACTGTCAAAAATAAATTTAAAATTTGAAAACATTAGATTAAATAAGTTATTATTTCGCTATCGCTCAAGAAATTTTCCTAACACACTAAACTGTCTTGAAAAACAATATTGGGAAAAACATCGAAAAAATATTTTAAATAAAAATAAAGTATCTAAATTTTTATTAGAGTTACAATTATTAAAAGATTTACATAACAATAATATAGACAAAATAGAAATATTAAAATCGTTATATCTTTATGCGAAAAATATTATTCCATCATAAACTAAATACTTTTAATAAAACGTGAAATAAAAATATCTATTTATATATCTAAAATATTGTATATTATTTTAATGAAATTGATTATTGGTAAACACATAATCATGAATAATTTATATTATTTTATACAAAAATAAATAATCATTTTGCTTCTATCATATACTGCTAATTATAGTATTAAAAAATATTAATGTTTTACATCTCTACTGATGTAATATAATAACAAAATAATAGTTAGTATTTTACAGACAATATCCTCGATTTTTAAAAGTAAACTTAAATAAAAAATCAATAGTTACGGCAAAACCATATATTTTATATGGTAGTAGTAAGACTGTGATTTTAAATTCAGTTTATAATTGACATAATGAATATTTATTCTTAATTATTTAGATAAATTTTTCTAATTTATAAACATCCTCATTTTATTTACTAGAAGATAAATATAATATAAAACCTATTAAAACTCTAGTAATTTTAATATATATTCTCTCTAAAAATAATTACATAGGTAAATATTTAATAACTGTAATAGTTATAAGTTAAATAATAAGAAGATAGGAAATATGTTAAATAATATTCGGGTACGCATAGCAATACAAAAATCTGGCCGTTTAAGCGATGACTCAAAAGAACTTTTAATAAGATGTGGAGTAAAAATTGATCTTGAACAACAGAGATTAATTGCACTTGCAGAAAATATGCCACTTGACATTTTACGCGTACGTGATGATGATATTCCTGGTCTAGTAATGGATGGAGTAGTAGATTTAGGTATTGTAGGAGAAAATGTTTTAGAAGAAGAATTATTGACAAGATTAGCACAAGGTGATAATCCAGGTTATGTTATATTACGTCGTCTTGATTTTGGTAATTGCCGGTTATCAATAGCAATACCAGTTAAAGATAAATATATCGGATTAAAATGTCTTAACAACGCTCGTATTGCTACTTCTTATCCTCATCTGTTAAAAAAATATCTCGATCAAAAAGGAATTTCTTTTAGAACCTGTATGTTAAATGGTTCAGTTGAAGTAGCTATAAGAGCTAGCTTGGCTGATGCAATTTGTGATCTTATTTCTACAGGTGCTACTTTAGAAGCTAATGGATTAAAAGAAGTAGAAGTTATTTATAGATCTAAAGCTGTAATTGTTCAACGCCATGGAGAAATGATTGATATTAAACAAGATCTAATAAAAAAAATTATGATACGTATCCAGGGTGTTATTAAAGCACGCGAATCTAAATACATTATGCTTCACATACCAATTGAACGCTTAGAAGAAGTTGTTAATCTCCTTCCAGGAGCAGAACGTCCTACTGTATTACCTTTAGCTGGTAATATTGATCGTGTAGCAATGCATATGGTTAGTAGTGAAACCTTGTTTTGGGAAACGATGGAAAAATTAAAAACTTTAGGAGCGAGCTCAATTCTAGTATTACCGATTGAGAAAATAATGGAGTAAATGTATGCAATATATAACACCAATTGAATGGAAAAACTGCACTAGAATAGAAAAAAAATCATTGCTAGCACGTCCACATACTACATATTCTAGTAAAATAGAAAAGGAAGTATTTAGAATATTAAATCAAGTTAAAATAAATGGTGACAAAGCTCTATATGACTTCACACTTAAATTTGATAAAATATCAATAAAAAATTTTCAGATTACAATACAACAAATAAAAAACGCTAATGTTAGTATAAAAAAAAGCCTAAAACAAGCTATTAGCATTGCAGCTAACAATATTAAAACTTTTCATGAAGCCCAAATTCCTAATATTATTGATGTAGAAACTCAACCAGGTGTAAGATGTCAGCAAATTAATCGCCCTATAAAATCAGTAGGATTGTATATTCCAGCTGGTTCTGCACCATTATTTTCTACTGTTCTAATGTTAGCAATCCCTGCTTGTATAGCAAATTGCCAAGATATAGTAATATGTTCTCCCCCTCCAATTTCAGATGAAATTCTGTATACAGCTGATTTTTGTAAAATAAATAAAATATTTCAAATAGGAGGAGCTCAAGCAATAGCTGCTCTTGCTTTTGGTACTGAAACAATTCCACGGGTTGATAAAATTTTTGGTCCTGGCAACGTTTATGTCACAGAGGCTAAAAAACAAATAATTCAGCGAGAAGATTGTATTATATCAATTGATATGCCTGCTGGTCCATCTGAGTTGCTAATAATTGCAGATGAAAAAGCAATACCTGAATTTATTGCAGCAGACTTGTTATCCCAAGCAGAACATGGGCCAAATTCTCAAGTAATTTTTTTAACTACATCTTTACAATTAGCTAAAAAAGTTTCTGCAAACATAAATAAACAACTAATTACTTTAAAAAGACAAAATTTTATAATTAACGCGTTAAATAACAGCGTAATTGTTATATTAGATAATCTTAAACAATGTGTTGAATTATCAAATACATATGGACCAGAACATTTAATGATACAAACATCTAAACCAAGAGATTTATTAGAATTAGTTACTAATGCAGGATCTGTTTTTCTTGGTCAATGGTCTCCAGAATCAGCCGGTGATTATGCTTCAGGAACAAACCATGTTTTACCAACATACGGTTATGCTAAAACTTTTTCTGGAGTTAGTGTAATAGATTTTCAAAAACGTATTACAGTACAAGAATTAACACCAAAAGGTTTATTGACATTAGCTCCAACAATTGAAATTTTATCTAATGCTGAAAAATTAGATGCTCATAGAAGAGCTATTACAATACGTGTTTCTGTACTTAAGGAAGATATATGAACTTCAATATCGAAAAATTAGTACGTAGAAATATACTAACATTGGTTCCATATCAATCGGCACGAAAATTAGGAGGAAGTAAAAAAACATGGTTATGGCTTAATGCTAATGAATTCCCATTTTCTACTCCTTTTAAGCTGTCTACACTAAAAATGAATAGATATCCAGAGTGTCAACCAAAATTACTGGTAGAACGATATGCTAATTATACTAATTTATATCCTAGCCAAATTGTAGCTACTCGTGGTGCAGATGAAGCAATAGAATTAATAATGAAAATATTTTGTGATCCAGGAAAAGATTTTATTCTATTTTGCCCTCCTACATATGGGATGTATAAAGTTAGCGCTGAAACTATTGGAATTGATTATAAAATTGTACCTACAATTAATAATTGGCAATTAAATATTCCTGAAATTTCTAAAAATTTAGTTAATGTAAAAGTTATATATATCTGTAATCCAAACAATCCTACTGGTTCTCTTTTTAATTTGAAAGATATTTATCATCTTTTAGAAATCACGGCTGGTAAATCAATTTTAGTAATCGATGAAGCTTATATTGAATTTTGCATGAAAGCTACCTTAGTGAAATTATTAAATGATTATAATCATTTAATAATTTTGCGTACTTTATCAAAAGCATTTGCTTTAGCTGGATTAAGATGTGGTTTTATACTTACTAATAAAAAAATTATTGATCTCTTATTAAAGGTCATAACACCCTATCCTTTAGCAATACCAGTTTCTGACATAGCAACTCAAGCGTTAAGTAAAAATAATATAATTTTAATGCGTAATAATGTAAAACAATTAAATAGCAATAGAGAATGGCTTTTACAAAAATTAAAAAAATGTGATTGTGTTGAAAAAGTATTTTTAAGTGAATCCAATTATATATTAGTTAAATTTAGAGATTCATTGAAAGTATTTAAAAAATTATGGAATCAAGGAATTATATTACGTGATCAAAGTAAAATTCTTGGATTATCGCAATGTGTACGTATATCTATTGGAACAAGTAAAGAATGTGAACACGTAATTTCAGCATTAAAAAACTTATCTCTGGAATAAATATGAATCGAAAAATAATCTTTGTTGATCGAGATGGTACTATCATAAAAGAACCTACAGTGAATTTTCAAATAGATACAACTGATAAACTTTTTTTCGAACCTAATGTTATTCCTGCCCTTTTAGCATTAAAGAACAATGGTTATAGTTTAGTTATGATCACAAATCAAGATGGTCTTGGAACCGATAATTTCCCTAAGATAAATTTTGATAGACCACATAATTTAATGTTACAAATATTAGAATCACAAGGTATTGTTTTTGAAGATATATTAATTTGTCCTCATATGCCAGAAGATAATTGTTCTTGTCGAAAACCTAAAACTAAACTGGTATACAAATGGTTAATAAAAGACGTAATGGATAAGCAAAATAGTTATGTTATCGGTGATCGGTTGACTGATATTCAATTAGCTCATAATATGAATATAAAATCAATCAGATATGGAATAAAAGGTAAAAATTGGAATGAAATTCAAGAACAGTTAACAAGATATAACCGTCATGCAATAGTACAGCGAAATACAAAAGAAACAAATATAATCATTGAAATTTGGTTGGATATTGAGAATCAAAGTAATATAAATACTGGCATAGGTTTTTTCGATCATATGTTAGAACAAATTGCAATACATGGTGGTTTTTGTATGAATATTAACGTAAAAGGAGATATTCATGTTGATGATCATCATACTGTTGAAGATACTGGTATTGTTTTAGGACAAGCATTGTTAAAAGCATTAGGAAATAAAATGGGTATAAATAGATTTGGTTTTGTTTTACCAATGGATGAATGTTTAGCAAAGTGTGTAATAGATATTTCAGGACGTCCTTATATTGATTTTAAAGCTAAATTTAATTATCAAAGAGTTGGGGATTTAAGTACAGAAATGATTGAACATTTTTTTAAATCTCTTTCTTATAGTATGATGAGTACTATTCATTTAAAAACTAAAGGAAAAAATGATCATCACATAGCAGAAAGTTTATTTAAATCTTTCGGACGTACTTTAAGACAAGCTATTCGTTCAGAAGGTAATATAATTCCTAGTTCTAAAGGAATTATATAATGAAAATAGTTATTCTTGACACTGGTTGTTCTAATATATTATCAGTAAAATGGGCAATTAAGAGAATTGGTCATGATTCTTGTATTACTTCTAATCCTGATATTGTATTAGGTGCTGATAAAATTATTTTACCTGGAATTGGTACAACTAAAACGGTTATGAAAAATCTCAGTAAAAATAATTTAAATAATTTAATTAAATTATTTAAAAAACCAATTTTAGGTATATGTCTTGGAATGCAAATAATGGGATCATATAGTGAAGAAAATGAAGGTATTGATACGTTAAGAATAATAGACACACCAGTATTATTAATGAATGTTAAAAATTTAAATTTACCCCATATAGGATGGAACAAAATTAAATTTTTATCAGATAATTATTTATTTAAAAATATTAAAGATGGCAGCTATTTTTATTTTATGCATAGTTACGCCATGCCAATAAATAAATATGCTATAGGTCAATTTTGTTACGGAAAAAATTTTACTGCTGTTATACAGAAAAATAATTTCTTTGGAGTACAATTTCATCCTGAAAGATCTAGTAAAGCAGGATCACAATTATTAAAAAACTTTTTGGAGATTTGATGATTATTCCAGCATTAGATTTAATTAACGGCAATGTAGTAAGATTATATCAGGGAAGTTATCTTAAAAAATTTAACTATAATGTTAATCCCTTATTATATATAAAAAATTATATTGAACAAGGTGCTAAAGTAATACATATAGTAGATTTAGACGGAACCAAAAATTATAGAAAACGTCAAATTAAGTTATTGAATAATCTGTGTAAGAATATTAATATTATCACACAGATTGGAGGTGGCATTCGTACCAAAAATGATATAGAAATATTACTTAATGCAGGAGCAGATAGAATAGTAATAGGATCAATGGCTGTAAAAAAATCTACCGAAGTGAAAGAATGGTTTGTTAATTTTGGACCTGAAAAAATTGTATTAGCAATTGATATAAAAATTGATAATAATAATTTTAAAAAAGTAGCAATTAACGGTTGGCAACAAATATCTAATATAACTTTAGAAGATATAATAGAACAATTTCAATCATTTGGATTAAAACATGTACTATGTACAGATATTGATAGAGATGGAACGCTTATTGGACCTAACATTAAACTCTATAAAGAAATTACTAAAAAATTTCCAGATATTTTATTTCAATCTTCAGGAGGTATTAGTTCACTAAAAGATATAATGTTGCTTCGTGATAGCGGAGTGCAATCTGCAATAATTGGCCGAGCATTACTTGAGGATAGATTTACATTTTTGGAGGCAAAAGAATGTTGGCAAAAAGGATAATTCCTTGTCTTGACGTTGACAATAATCAAGTTGTAAAAGGTATTCAATTTCGGAATCATAATATTGTTGGAGACATTATATCACTAGCAAAATATTATTCAAAAGAAGGAGCTGACGAATTAGTTTTTTATGACATAACTGCATCAGTTAATTTAAGAACAGTAGATAAAAAATGGATTTCTAAAATAGCAGAAGTTATTGATATACCCTTTTGTGTAGCAGGTGGTATTAATAATTTAGAAATCGCTGATAACATTCTTCAGTGCGGTGCAGATAAGATCTCTGTTAATTCTCCTGCTTTATCAAATCCTTATTTAATAACAAAGTTAGCTAACCGTTTTGGAGTACAGTGTATTGTTGTAGGAATTGACACGTGGTTTAATAAAAATACAAATAAATATCGAGTTTATCAATATACAGGTGATGAATCTCGTATGGTTTTAACTCAATGGGAAACTATTGACTGGATAAAAGAAGTACAAATGCTAGGAGCAGGAGAAATAGTGTTAAATATGATGAATAAAGACGGAACGCTTATTGGATATGATTTAGTTCAGTTAAAAAAAATAAGAGATATATGTAAGGTACCGTTAATTGTATCAGGTGGTGCTGGAAAAATGCAACATTTTTTGGATGCTTTTAATTTTAATGCAGATGGAACATTAGCTGCATCAGTTTTTCACAAAAAAATTATTAAGATAGGTAAATTAAAAAAATTCTTAATGGATCATGGTGTGGAGATTAGAAAGTGCTAAATATAGAACAACTTTCTTATTTAAATTGGGAAAAAACAAAAGGTATGATCCCAGCAATTATTCAGCACTATATTTCTGGACAAATTTTAATGCATGGTTATATGAATAGACAAGCACTAGAAAAAAGTTTAATAAAAGGTAACATAACTTTCTTTTCACGTACTAAAAAAAAATTATGGACTAAGGGGGAAACATCAGGAAATTCATTAAAATTAATTGATATTGCAATAGATTGTGATAATGATTCAATATTAATTTTAGCAAATCCAACTGGTCCGACTTGCCATTTGGGAAATTTAAGTTGTTTTGTAAATATAGAAACAAATTTATTATTTCTTTATACATTAGAAAAGTTTTTAGATAAAAGAAAAAACGCTAATCCTAAAAATTCTTATACTGCTAGACTGTATAAAAAAGGAACCAAACGAATTGCACAAAAAGTAGGCGAAGAAGGGATCGAATGTGCGCTAGCAGCAATATCTAAATCAAACAATAACCAAGAACTTATTGATGAAGCTTCTGATCTAATTTATCATTTATTAATATTATTAAACAATCAAAATTTAGATTTTAGTATTATTATTAATAACTTAAAAAAAAGATATATGCTTAAAATTAATAAAAATGATTAATTTTACTAAAATATTTATTTTAATTCTTTTTAAGAAATATTAATTAACATAATTTTTAAACTTAATATAATATTTAATAAAACTTGATTATATTATTTCACAAAAAATCAATCTTGATCTATTCTACTTTTAACTACTCCTTTTTGACGATAATATTTTGAATTCTTACGAATGTTATAGGGTCTCAATGCTGAATTAGAAAGCAATTCGAAACTAAGAGCACAAATTAACATACCAGGACATAATGCTAATGGTAATTTCCCAAAATTATAAAATTCCAATACAACACATCCTTCCCAACCAGGATCGATACGATGAGCAGTAGCGTGAACCATCAGCCCTAGTCTAGCTAATGAAGAGCGCCCGTCTAACCAACCTACTAAATTATCTGGCATGGTAATTGATTCTAATGTTACTGCCAATACTAAATTTCCAGGATGAAGAAAAAATAATTCATTATCAATTAAATTAATTTCGTTACTCATAATTTGATTTATTGATTTGCGTATTTTATGCTCTGATTCACTTAAATTTATATAAGCATTTTTGTAATCATTAAAAACGCGAAATTGATTACCTAATCTGAGATCTACTGTAGCCCCATTTATGCGATCATTGTGAGGTCTCGGTGTTATATTTAGCTTACCAGAATCTAATAATGATTCAATATCTTTATCGCATAGTCTCATCAAATTATCTCTTTAATTTAAATTATTGTAATATAATAGTAATACAGTAAGTACTCGTTAGTAAGAGCGAGTACTTATATTTATACATTTAGATATAATACTAAAATATAAATTATATTTTACCAACTAAATCTATAGATACAGTTAAAGCTGTGTTACCTATTTGCCATTTAGCCGGACAAACTTTTCCTGGATTATTATAAATATATTGTGCTGCTTGAATCTTACGTAGTAATTCAGAAGAATTACGGCCAATGCCATCTGCATTTATTTCAATAGACTGAATAATATTTTCTGGATCAATAATAAATGTACCTCGATTAGCTAAACCTTTATCTTCTTGCATAATATCAAAATTTCTAGTTAAAATACCAGTAGGATCTCCGATCATTGCGTACTTAATATTTGCTATAGTATCAGATGAATCGTGCCAAGCTTTATGAGAAAAATGAGTATCTGTAGAAACTGAATAAACTTCAACTCCTAATTTTTGTAATTCAATATATTGTTGAGCTATATCATTTAATTCAGTAGGACAAACAAATGTAAAATCAGCTGGATAAAAAATAAATATATTCCATTGACCTTCTAGATCTTTTTCAGTTACTTCAATAAATTTATTATTTTTAAATGCAATATTTCTAAATGGTTTAACTTTAGTATTGATTATAGACATAATATTATTCTCCATAATAATTTGATTCAAATAAAATATTTTGATATTATATAGGCAATTACTTATTAATCATATAATTGTTTTAATAGGTACTTTTCAATTAGTTTTAAAAAAATTATTATTAATATAGTATATTTTCTATTTATTGCTTTATTAATTAAAGTTAAAATAATATTTAATTTATATTAACTGTATATATACTTATCTGTATATAATACAAACATTATACATTACATTGGGTCATTAATATCTCTAATTAGTTATAATTATTTTTTAAATATTTTTGTATTAATCTATTAAAAATAATTTTATTGAATAAAAATATAATTAATTAAATATATAAAAAGATGATTAAATCAGCTGAAAAATTTTTAGTTACATGTGCCTTTCCATACGCTAATGGAGAAATCCATTTAGGTCATTTGCTTGAACACATACAGGCAGATATTTGGGTACGATATCACAAAATGGTAGGAAAACAAGTATATTTTATTTGTGCCGATGATGCTCATGGTACACCAATTATGTTAAAATCTCAACAAATAGGTATTTCTCCAGAAAAAATGATTGCTGATATAAAGATTAAGCATGAAAGAGATTTAGCTGATTTCGATATTAATTATGATAATTATGATTCAACTCATAGTGACGAAAATAGAACGTTAGTATCATTAATATATAATACACTTAAGCAAAATAATTTAATTAAAAGTCATATCATTACTCAATTTTTTGATGATGAAAAAAATATATTTTTACCAGATCGTTTCGTTAAAGGAAAATGTCCTAGATGTAAATCAGTTGATCAATATGGTGATAACTGTGAAGTTTGTAGTGCTGTTTATAGAAGCACAGATTTAATAGAACCTATATCAATTTTATCAAAAACAAAACCAAAACTTAGAAAATCAGAACACTTATTTTTTGATTTACCAATATTTAGTGGTATGTTAAAAACATGGATACAATCTGGTGTTTTACAGAATTCCATTTTGAAAAAAGTCCAAGAGTGGTTTAATGTAGGTTTAAAGCAATGGGATATATCTAGGGATAGCCCTTATTTTGGTTTTAAGATACCAGATTATTCTGACAAATATTTCTATGTTTGGTTAGATGCTCCAATTGGCTATATTAGTACATTTAAAAATCTATGTAAAAAAAATAATAATATTAATTTTGAAGAATTTTGGAAACAAAATTCAAAAACAAAACTATATCATTTC
Source organism: Pantoea sp. SoEX (assembly GCF_009829945.1). Lineage (GTDB taxonomy): Bacteria > Pseudomonadota > Gammaproteobacteria > Enterobacterales > Enterobacteriaceae > Pantoea_C. The sequence continues at coordinate 126,532 of NZ_SZZT01000001.1, read as the reverse complement.
ATTGGAAAAGATATTGTTTATTTTCATAGTTTATTTTGGCCAGCTATTCTTGAAGGAAGTAATTTTCGTAAACCAAGTAAAATATTTACTCATGGTTATGTTATGATTAACGGATGTAAAATATCTAAATCTAAGGGAACATTCATTACAGCAAGGATGTGGTTACAACATTTAGATGCAGATAGTTTGCGTTATTATTATGCAACAAAAATATCTTCAAATGTTGAAGATATTAATCTAAATTTATTAGATTTTATTAACCGTATCAATAATGATATAGTTAACAAAATAGTTAATATTGCCTCTAGAAGTTCAAGTTTTATTAATAAATATTTTGATAATTATCTCTCAAGTGAATTAGAAGACTTAAATTTATATCAAAATTTTATTAATACATTGTATGAAATTGAAGAGGATTTATCAAATTGTAATTTTAGTTGTGCAACAAGAAAAATTATAGGACTTGCTAATGTTGCTAATTCCTATATAGATAAAAAAGCTCCTTGGATTATATATAGAAAAGAAGGATCTTCTATTAAATTACATAAAATTTGTTCAATGGCTATAAATTTATTTCGTATATTAATTACTTGTCTAAAACCTATTATGCCTTCGTTAAGTAATCGTGTTGAGCTATTCTTAAATAGCGAATTAAATTTTATCAGCGTTAAACAACCACTACTTAATCATAAGATTAATAAATATAAAAATCTATTTCATAGAATTGAAAATTTACAAATAGAAAATTTAATGCAATGTTCAAAAAAAATATCTTAATTAGCAATAATTTTATTTATTTTTTCTTTGAAATTGTTCTACATATAAAAAATACGCATGTTTAAGTAAAACATTCTATGATACAATCTATTTCTTTATCTTAAGTTATATCAATATAAATATATAGTTAGTATATTATACGAAATATAATACATATTTGGAAAGAAAAATGTTTACTATAAATGCAATAGAAAGACAAGATAAAGGTAAATCCGCTAGTAGAAGATTGAGAGCAAACAATTATTTTCCGGCAGTTGTATATGGAAATGGAATTAATTTTTCTATATATTTAGATCTTAATCTTATAATGAATTTACAATCAAATGTAGATTTTTATAAAAATATTATAACATTAATTTTTAATGGAATAGAAAGAAGAGTTAAAGTTAAAGAAATTCAGAGACATCCTTTTAAACCAAAGATAACTCATATAGATTTTGTTATAGTTTAATTTTTAATAAATTTATTGAATTGTATTTTCTCTACTATTAGATTTACTTTTTTATTTCACTAAAATTAATATTTTATAATATATAAATCATAAGGACATTTATTTTAAATAATATACTATATAAAATAATTAATAATGAATTTTTTATTAATATCATTCGGCACGTGGCGCAGTTTGGTAGCGTACTGGCATGGGGTGCCAGTGGTCAGAGGTTCAAATCCTCTCGTGCCGAATATAAACATAAGATATTTTAATAAAATTAAAATATGATAAGTTAGATATAAATTTTATATCAGAAATTAAAGTGTTTATATTTTATTCTAAATTATAGAATAATAAGATATGTTATACTATTTTAATATTTTACTCATCCTATCAATATAAGCCATTCCAAAAGCCGAAAGAACAAAAGCTAAATGAATGACGACACACCACATAATCTTATTATCAGTTACTTTTTCTGCTTCCATAAATAGTCGTAAAAGATGGACTGAAGATATAGCAACAATAGAAGATGCTACTTTATTTTTAATTGAATTAACATCCATTTTTCCCATCCAACTTAATTTTTGATGTTGATCATCAACAGTCATTTTTACTATAAAATTATCGTAACCTGAAAACATGACCATTACTAAAAGTCCACCTACTAATGATATATCAATAAGAGATAATACAATTAGTATTAATCCGGATTCTGATATTTTGAATAGTATTGGGATAACATAAATAATACGCTGAAAAAATTTTAAGGTAAGTAATATAAATCCAAAAGATAATCCCATATAGACAGGAAATAACAACCATCTTGATGCATATATAATTTTTTCAATAGACCACCATTCCATTTCTTGTGTTTTCCTTTTTATTATTTTTTAAAATAACTTTATTCTCAATAAAGTTTATATTATTTAAAAATAATGCTTGATATTTTTATTAAGATAGAAATATTAAGATAAATTAGATATAATGTACGATATATTTTGTATAATTTTTTGTTTGAAATTATTAATGAGTATTTTAATATCCTGTAATAACAATCAATATTTCATTTAATTAGAATTTAATTTATACAATTTTATAATTCTATTATGAACTACAATTAACTATAGCGTAACGTTAATAGAATTATTTATTTTTTATTTTTAATATCATTGTATAAAATTAAAAGACAAAACAGTTAAAATATAATTTTTAATTATTAACTTATTATAAGTATCAGCTAAATATATGAAAAATAAAATTACACGAGATAAATTGGTTCTGCCCAATAGTGGAAATAGACTATTACTTCACTCTTGTTGTGCACCTTGCTCAGCAGAAATTATGGAATCAATTATGTTTTCTAAAATTAATTTTAGTATTTTATTTTATAATCCCAATATACATCCACAACGTGAATATCTAATTAGAAAAAGAGAAAATATAAATTTTGCTAGTAAATATAATATACCTTTTATTGACTTAGATTATGATAAAGATAATTGGTTTATACGTGCAAAAGGTTTAGAAAAAGAACCGGAACGGGGTCTAAGATGTAAGATATGTTTTGATATGCGTTTTGAAAGAACGGCATTATATGCTTTTGAAAATAACTTTGATACTATATCTAGTTCTCTCGGAATTTCACGTTGGAAAGATATTAAACAAATAAATGATTGCGGTAGAAATGCTGTAAGTAATTATAAAAATATCACATATTGGGAATATAATTGGCGTAAGAAAGGCGGTTCTGAAAGGATGATTAAGATAAGTAAACGTGAAAAATTTTATCAACAAGAATACTGTGGTTGTATTTATTCTTTAAGGGATACAAACAAGCACCGTCTTTCTAAAGGTAAAGATATCATTAGAATAGGAATAAAATTTTATGAATAACATTAATTGATTATATTAAAAATAAGTGATTTCTAGTTTATTATATTATGTATGATTAACATAACATGAAAAAAGTTTGCTGTAGAAAGTTATAAAACTATAATTCATTATTTAATTTGTAATTTGTATTTTGTATTTCTTCTACATTTTGTATTTCTTCTACTGGTTCAGCAATACGTTGAATACCAACTACTCTTTCATTTTCTACAGTACGAAGTAAAATCACTCCTTGGGTATTTCTACTTATTATATTAACCTCAGATACTCTTATACGAACTAAAGTACCTGCATCAGTTATAATCATAACTTGATCGTTATTAACTACTTGGATAGCTCCTATCACCAAGCCATTTCGATTAGTTACTTTTATTGATATTACACCCTTTGTTGCACGTGATTTTATTGGATATTCATCATGTGCAGTTCTTTTTCCATAACCATTTTGTGTTACAGTAAGGATAGAACCTTCTTTTTTTCTGGGAATTATTAAAGAAACAACTCGATCACTTTCTATCATTTTAATACCGCGAACTCCTGAAGCAGCTCTACCCATAGTACGTACTGAAATTTCTGAAAATCTAACCACTTTACCTAGTGCAGAAAATAACATAACTTCATCTTTTCCATAAGTAAGTGCAACACCAATTAGTTCATCGTCTTCTTGTAAATTAATTGCAATAATACCTGTTCCACGTGGACGACTAAATTCTTTCAATGAAGTTTTTTTTACAATTCCATTAGATGTTGCCATAAATATATTAACACCTTCAGTATATTCACGAACAGGCAGAATAGCAGTAATTCTTTCATTAGTTTCTAAAGGAAGTAAATTTACTATTGGTCTTCCTTGTGATATCCGGCTAGCTTCAGGTAATTGATATACTTTCATCCAGTATAATCTTCCTTTACTAGAAAAACATAAAATAATATCATGAGTATTAGCTACTAATAAACAAGAAATAAAATCTTCTTCTTTAATACGAGCAGCTGACTTTCCTTTTCCTCCTCGCCGTTGAGCTTCATAGTCCCTTATGGGCTGATATTTAACGTAACCATGATGCGATAAAGTAACTACAACATATTCCCTATTGATTAAGTCTTCTGTATTAAGACTAAAATTATTTGTCATAATTTCTGTGCGACGTACGTCACCAAATTGATCACGAATTATTTCTAATTCTTTACTCAACACATCAATTAAAACGTCAGATTTATTTAAAATACTATTTAATCTTGATACTTGATTAAGTAAATCTTGGTATTCATTTATTAATTTATTAAATTCAAGATTAGTAAGTTTTTGAAGACGCAAATCTAAAATAGATTGAACTTGTTTTTGTGTAAGAAAATATTGTTTTTTATTACCAATGATTTTTTTTTCAAACGTATCTAACAATACGAAATTACTATTGATTTCTTTTAAAAGAGCTTCAATAATGTTAAAATCCCAAATTTTTAAAGACAAATTTGACTTAGCTTCTACTGTTGTATTGGCTTTTCGTATTAAAGTAATTATCGAATCCAAATTAGCTAATGCAGTTAATAATCCCTCAAGAACATGTATGCGCTCTTTTGCCTTATCAAGTTCAAATATAGTCCTGCGAGTAATAACTTCTTTTCGATGATCTAAAAAAGCTTTTAAAATTTCTTTTAAAGACATTATTTTTGGTTGACCATTGCATAAAGCAACCATATTTATACTAAAAGAAGTTTGCAATTGTGTTAATGAATATAGATTATTAAGTACAATTTCAGCTACTACATTACGTTTTATTTCAAGTACTATACGCAATCCATCTTTGTCTGATTCATCTCGTAATATACTTATTCCTTCTATGCGTTTTTCTTTTATTAATTCTGCTATCTTTTCAACTAAATTTGATTTATTTGTTTGGTATGGTAGTTCATAAATTATAATCATTTCTCTACCAGTTTTTATATCTAATTCTATTTTACTTCTAGCTCTAATATAAATTTTTCCACGCCCAGTATTGTAAGCTTGTTCAATTCCTTTTTGACCATTAATAATACCTGCAGTTGGAAAATCTGGTCCTGGAATATAATCCATAAGTTCTTGAATAGAAACGTTTTCATTTTTTATATACACTAAACAACCATTTATCACTTCTCTAATATTATGAGGCGGTATATTAGTTGCCATACCAACCGCGATACCAGAAGAACCATTTATCAATAAATTAGGTATTTTGGTTGGTAAAACTTTTGGAATTACATTAGTTCCATCATAATTTTGAGTAAAATCTACTGTTGATTTTTCTAAATCAGATAGCATTTCATGAGTAATTTTAGACATCCTTACTTCAGTATAACGCATTGCAGCTGCAGAATCACCATCTATTGAACCAAAATTACCTTGGCCATCTATTAACATATATCGTAAAGAGAAAGCTTGTGCCATCCTTACTATAGCATCATAAACAGCAGAGTCTCCATGTGGATGATATTTTCCTATAACATCACCAACTACTCTAGCAGATTTTTTATAAGGTTTATTCCATTCGTTACCTAGTTCTTGCATAGCATAAAGTATACGACGATGAACTGGTTTTAGACCATCTCTTACATCAGGTAAAGCTCTACCAATAATAACAGACATTGCGTAGTCTAAGTAAGAATTTTTAAGCTCTTCTTCAAGGCTAACTGGTATTATTTCTCTTACAGGACCATCCATTGAACTATTATTCCTTACTATTTAAAGCGTTAGTTATAAAATGTAAAACAAAAATTGAAACTAGCTTTTATTGTTTTAGTATAATTAATTTTAATAAATATATTATCGCTAATAATCTCCGTTTCCTATGCATGATATCAAATAATGACTAAAATTACTATTCCTAGTTTTTGATTATTGAACTTATATCATATTAAATATTTTTGAATTATTAGTTTATTAATTTATCTTATTTATAAAAAATAAACGGCGAGTTTGTAAACCCACCGTTTATATAATACGTAGTAAATCATCTGTTTATTAATAATAAACCTGCTAGCAATCCTACTATAGCTCCAATACCTACACCATGCCATGGCTTTTCGCGCAAATAATCATCCATACAATAAGCAGTTTTTTTTATACGAGAATAGTAATCATTAGATGATTTATTTACACGATTTGTCACATCATGTAAAACTTTTTCTGCTTTCTTTTTTAAATCAATATATTTTTGGTCAGATAAATCTCCTGATGATTTTAATACTTCTTCTAACATATCAGTCATTAGTGCTAAGTCATCAATTATACTACCATCAGAAGATACAGATCGTTCAGAAGATGTAGATCGTTTTAACATTGTTACCTCCTCGGTAAAATTGTCAGCACTTTTAACTATCATATAATATAAAAATTGTAATATATTGGAAATGATTTAAAATACTAAATGTATAATTTAAATAATATCATTAAATTAAAATAATATCATATATTATGATAGTAGTTTTAATCAAAAATTCAAATACAAATTGATGAGGTAATTATTATGAAATGGGATATTTATTCTTACAAATGAAATTATTTTTTAGAAATAATTTTTGATTTTTATCAGAAAAATTGTATAATGCCAAATTGAAACAATATTAGAGAAGTTATATTGTGGAAAAATTTATAATAAATATACTTAATTTTTATATTATCAATCTTAATTTCAATTAATAGATCATAGGATGTATTGATTGAATTAGATTTATAAGTGGTTTGGGATAAATTCCTAATAAAATAGTTAAAAAAGTATTCGTTATTAATATAATACCTAAAGGAGTGCAAATCCAGTTATTTGATATATTAGCATTTTTTATTTTAGGTGAATATTGATATAAACTTAATGTTATTCTTAAATAATAGTAAACACCGATCACACTACTTATTATAATACCACCTGTCAGCCACCATAGATGTGTTGCTATACTTAGAGAAGTAATATAAAATTTTCCAATAAACCCTACTGTCATTGGAATACCAGCTAAAGATATCATCATAATAGTCATTATTATACATAAAATAGGATTACTCCAAAATAAACCACTGTAATGTTGAATTAAATCAGTATCACTGCTGTTGTTCTTATAATTTTCCCGAGATATTAGAACGATCACTCCAAATATTCCTAGAATGCCTATAATATAACTAACAATATAAATTTGAGAAGATTCTAAAGATAATTTATTAGACTGTACTGTAATCAAAGATATTAATAAATAGCCAAAATGAGAAATTGATGAATAACCCAATAATCTTTTTATGTTTTTTTGAAACATGGCCATAATATTACCCAATACAATTGACATAAGAGCTATAATAACTAAAATATGAGTTATTTTTGTGCTGTTTGTAATAGGAATATAAATAAATAGACGTGTAAATACGCTAAATATGGAAATTTTACCCACAGTAGACATAAAAGCAGAAATAGATGCAGGAGCACCTTGATAAACATCTGGCGTCCAAAGATGAAATGGTATTAAGGATAATTTAAATGCAATAGTTGTTATCACCATAACAAAACCGATTAATAATAATGGTTCTTTTATCAAATTAGAAATTATTTTTTCTCCAATTAATAAAAAATTAAAACTACCACAACTAGTGTAAATTAAAGCCATACCAAAAAGTAACAAAGAAGAAGCTACTGCCGATAAAATAGTATATTTTATCGATGCCTCAATAGATAATTTTTTTTGAAAATCGTAACATATTAAACCAAATAAAGGTAATGATAGTAGCTCAATTCCTAAGAATAAAGTAATAAAATTATTTGTGCTAGATAATATAATAGCTCCTAGAGTTGAAATTAACAATAATATGTAAAATTCTTCTTTGTTATCTATAAAACTATTTAACCAAATATATCCTAAAATAGTAATATATAAACTTGATATGATTATTAACGTAATATAAAAAATAGAATAACTATCTGCACATAATAAAGACATTATATCAATGTCAGAAACTTTACTTACAAAGTACAGAGATGAATAAGATAAACCTAAACAAATACACGTTAAAAGAACAGTAAATAAGTGATTACGTTGCCAGGAAATTAAAATTAATAAAATAAAAATTGTACTTCCAATAATTATTAACGGCAACGATGCTATTAATTGATTAGGAACTATTATCATGATAAATCATAGCCTTGTTGTTGGAACTGAAATAGCTAACCATTTCTGAATATTATGTATTGGAACAAACGAAGTATCCAAAATAGGCTGCGGATACATGCCTAATAATACTAATAAAACAGCTAATATGCTAATAGTAACAAATTCATTAAATGATATTTTTAGTAAAATACCATCTAAGTATGATGTTCCATAATAAATACGGTAAATCATAACCAATGAATAAATTGAAGAAAATACTAAACCAAATGTTGCTATAATAACAGAGATTGGAGCTGTTTTAAAACTACCAGTTAAAATTAAAAACTCACCTATGAAATTTCCTGTTCCAGGTAAACCCAAATTAGCAGCCATAAAAAATAATGATAAACCAGGAATCCAATTTATTTTAGACCATAATCCAGCCATCTTAGTTATATCACGGGTATTTGTCCGTTTATACAGTTGACCAAATAAGATAATCAGTGCTGCTGATGAAATACTGTGAGATATTGTTTGAATAATTGCTCCCTGAATTGCTAACTCACTATGATTAGCAATAGCAATCATAATAAAACCCATATGGGAAATAGAAGAAAAAGCAATTAAACGTTTAATATCAGTCTGGGAAAAAGCCATCCAGGCTCCGTAAAAAATACTGATAATTCCTAAGCATATCTCAATGGGAGCAAATTCAGATAATACATTTGGAAACAAAGGTATACTAAATCTTATTAGACCATAAACAGAAGTTTTTATCAATATTCCTACTAAATCTATAGAACCGGAGTTAGAAGTTTGACTTTGCGTATCTAATAACCAACCATGAAATGGTACTATAGGTAATTTTATAGCAAATGCAATAAAAATACCTAACATTAAAATATATTCTATATTATGAGACATAGAAGTTTTTAATAATTGTTCATAATTAAAATTCCATACTCCAGTTGATTGATAATAAGTAAAAGCTAAACCAATAATTGCTACTAACATAAATAAACCAGAAATTTGAGTATATATAAAAAATTTAGTAGCTGCATTAACTCTTATTTTAGTAGTAGAAGCTTCATTACCCCAAAATGAAATAAGAAAGCACATAGGAATTAACATAATTTCCCAAAAAAAGAAAAATAAGAACATATCGATAGAAAGTAAAACACCAATAATACCGCCAATAATCCACATCAAATTTAAATAAAAAAATCCCTGATACTTTTTATTTTCATTCCATTCACATAATACTGAAAGGATGCCTAGTAGTCCGGTTAGCATTAACATAAGTAAAGAAATCCCATCTAATGCTAAATTGAAATTAATACCAAACCGTGGAATCCATTGTAAGCAAAAATGCAGTTGCCACTGAGTAATATTAAGTGGTTGAATAATAGAATAATTAGTTTCTTTCCATAATTGTACAGAAACTAATAAAATTGATATTGTAGTTAACAAGGCAATAAAACGAGGAATTTTGAAATTTAAAAACCCCGATAGGCAACATAATATGCCACCAATAAAAGGAATTATAACAAGAGAAGGTAATAACACGGAGTATATTCCTTTATAAGTTATCTGCAATTTATTTTTTTATGTTGATGAAATGTTAAAATTTACATTTAATATCAATCAAACCATAAAAATTAAAATAATTATAGCTAACATCCCCATACTTAGAGATAAAATGTACCATCGTAAATAACCGTTTTCAATTATCAATAAACCTTTATTAATTAAACATAAAAGTGATCCTAAATAATTTAATAAAATATTCAAAGGATCTGGTCTAATAATCGACGCAATTAATAGATATGTCTTAACAAATAATTTATCATAAATTAAATCAAAACCCCAACCTTTATGCCATAAAACATAAATAAAATTACCTAAATAACTATTTGTTATTCTGTTTATTATCATATTATATCTATTTGAATGTAAGATAGCAGCTATTAAAATTCCAATAAAAATTAATATGCTAGAAATTATTTCTAATATCCATGTACCGGTTTCATTAAAGTTGTTCTCTGGAAACACCTTGTCTAAAGGTGGAACACATAATGCACCAATACATGTTGAAAGTAATAATAAAACAATTAATGGAATATAATGATTAATACTTGTATTCTGTTGTACTTTTATTTTTTCTTTGCCATGAAATATAGTAAAAATCATACGAAATGTATATATAGATGTTAATAATGTACCAAATAAACAAATTAACATTAAAGTAATATTATTAGTAGCTAACGTGGTAAATATAATATTTTTTTTACTATAAAAACCTGCAGTAATTATAGGAATAGAAGATAAAGAAGCGCCACCTATTAAAAAACAAATATATAAAAAAGGTAAATTTTTCTTTAAACCTCCCATTTTAAAAATATTTTGTTGATGATTACAAGATGTTATTAGAGATCCTGCTGACAAAAATAATAACGCTTTAAAAAATGCATGAGTTATTAGATGAAAAATAGCAGCTTTCCAAGCTGTTAAACCCAATGCTAAAAACATGTATCCAATTTGGCTCATAGTAGAATATGCAAGAATACGCTTAACATCAGTTTGAACTATAGCAGAGCAGCTTGCTAAAATTAAAGTAATGGCACCAATTATACTTACCAAATTTAATACTTCTGGAGTCAAAAGAAATAAATCGTAGGTACGAGCAATCAAATATACTCCTGCTGTAACCATAGTTGCTGCATGAATTAATGCTGAAACTGGTGTGGGACCAACCATAGCATCAGGTAACCATGTTTGTAGAGGTAATTGTGCTGATTTTCCTATTGCACCAGCTAATAAAAGTAATGTAATTATATGAATTATGTAATCGTTATTAGAAAATTTTGAAATTACTAAATGCGATATTTCAGAAAAATCTAATGTCCCCATTTGATTAAATACAATAATTAATGCAACTATTAAAAAAATATCTCCTATTCTTGTAATTATGAAAGCTTTTAGAGCTGATTGACAATTTTTTAATTGATTATAATAAAATCCTATTAGGAGATAAGAACAAAAACCTACACATTCCCATCCAAGAAACATAAGAAGTAGATTATCAGCTAATATTAGTATAATCATACTAGCAATGAACAGATTAGTATATGCAAAGAAACGAGAATAACCTTCTTTTCCTTGCATATACCATGATGAAAACAAATGAATTAAAAATCCTATACCAGTTACTACTGATAGCATCGATAAAGATAAACCATCTAATATTAATTTAACACTTATATTTAATTTATTTACGTGTATCCAATTCCATAAAAATTGAGAATATGATGTTTGATTATGTAGAAAAAAATCATATCCTACTAATACTGTTATAATTCCTGATAACCCTATTGAACCTACTCCAATTAATGCCGATATTCTGTCTGAATAATAACCATTAGAAAAAGATAATAACAGAAATCCTAAAAATGGAAATATGATGGTTAAATATATAAGATTCATCCTCTCATCTCACTCATAGAATCAACATTCAAAGATCCATAGCGATGTAATTGAATTAAAAGTGCTAAACAAATACTAGCTTCAGAAGCAGCAATACTAATTGCCATTATGTACATTATTTGACCATCAATATTTCCCCAAAAACTACCTGCAAACACTAAAGCTAATGCAGCAGCATTTATCATTATCTCTAAACCAACTAAAATAAATATTAGATTTCTACGTATCATTAAAGTAGTCAATCCGATTAAAAATAATATAGTAGCAAGGATTAATCCATGTTGTAAATTGATCACGAAAACACCTTATTGATTTTTTTTGCCAAATTTATTATTTACGGAATAATTTTTCTTTGTTATTTTTTCGACCAATATGTAACGAAACTATTAACCCAGCTAAAAGTAGTACTGAAATTAATTCTACTAGTATCATATATCGACCAAATAAATTAATACCTATTTCTTTTAAATTAAATATTTTGTTACTAATATTTGTATTTTTATTATTTAATATGGAAATTATGATTATAGCCAGTAATAAAATAGATACAATAATTGGAACAATCCATGTAGAAGATTTTAACCATTGATGTTCTACTTCTTTTTTAGTAATTTTTCCAAGATTCAACATCATGATTACAAAAACAAATAAAACCATGATTGCACCAGTATATATAATAATCTCTAATGCACCAATGAAGTAGGCTCCTATTAAAAAATAAATGCAAGCAATTGATATGAAAGAAATAATCAAATATAATAACGTATATATTGGATTAGTATTAACAACAGCACATAAAGTAGTAATTATTGCCAGTGCGCTAAAAAAATAAAATATAAATTCTTGCACCTATTACTCCTTAAGGTAATAAATTTTTTACATCAATAGGAATTTCTTCTTCTTCAGCCTCACCTTTATTTTTTCCCTTAATTGTTATACCTGTCATTCTATAAAAATTATAATTTGGATATTTTCCAGGACCAGAAATTAATAAATCATCTTTTTCATAAACTAATTCTTGCCTGTTAAATTCACTAAGTTCAAAATCTGGTATTAGCTGAATTGCGGTAGTTGGACAAGCTTCTTCACATAAGCCACAAAATATACATCTTGAAAAATTAATTCTGAAGAATTTTGGATACCAACGTCCATCAGAAGTTTCATTTTTTTTTAAAGCAATACATCCAACTGGACAAGCAACTGAACATAAATTACAAGCAACGCAGCGCTCTTGTCCATCTGGATCACGAGTTAATACAATTCTTCCTCTATAACGTGGAGATAAATATACTTTTTCTTCGGGATATAACTGAGTTTCACGTTTCGAAAAAGCATTCATACTTGTTAAAAATATACTACGTATTATCGTTCCTATACCAACAATAATATCTTTTAAATTCATGTTATTATCCTTTATTAACCGGTATAAAGAACTAATGCAGCAGTTGTTAATAAGTTAATTAAAGTTAAGGGTAAACATATTTTCCATCCAAATGATAATATTTGATCATATCTTGGACGAGGTAATGAACCGCGTACTAAAATAAACATTGTTATACAAAATATCGTCTTAATACCAAACCATATACAAGGTAATAAAAATGGTCCATGCCAACCACCTAAGAATAAAGTTACTATTATTGCAGAAATAGTAGTCATCGCTATATATTCACCAATGAAAAACATTCCAAATTTCATTCCTGAATATTCAATATGATAACCACCAGCTAATTCTTGTTCAGATTCGGGTTGATCAAAAGGAAAACGATGACAAACTGCATTGCCAGCAATACAAAAAGTTAAAAATCCTAAAAACTGTGGGATAATATTCCATAAATTTTCTTGATATTTAACAATATCACACATATTAAATGAGCCACATTGAATAACTACACCCATAATAGATAAACCAAGAAATATTTCATAACTTAAAGTTTGTGCAGCAGCTCTTACAGCACCAAGTAAAGAGTATTTATTGTTACTTGACCAACCGGCAAATAATACACCATAAACTGATAATCCTGCCATCATCAAAAAAAACAATAAACCAATATTTAAATTAATAACTATCCAATTAGGCGAAACAGGTATTATTGCAAAAACTAATAATATAGAAATAAAAGAGATAATTGGCGCTATTACAAAAAATATTTTATCAGAAAATGTTGGAAGCCAATCTTCTTTAAAAAGAATTTTGATCATATCAGCTAATAACTGTAATGATCCTTCCCATCCAACGCGATTAGGACCATAACGATTTTGAAATAAACTCAATAAACGACGTTCATAAAAAATGATAGAAGAACCCAAAGAAAGTAATATAAAAAAAATTACAATAGCTTTAAGTATGTGTGATATTATATTTGTACTGTCTATAAATATATTACTCATTACTCTACTATCCGTAAATCTTGTATTTGTTTATTTATCAAAAATAATGGTATTCCTGGCATACCTATGGGTATACCTAATAGACCAGGATGTAAAGTAGAAGAAAGTTGTATCTTAAAACGCCATTTTTCATTGATACAATTGAATTCCACCATATTTCCTTCGTTAAAACCCAGTTTAATTGCATCTCTGGTGTTAAATGTTAATACACGTTTAAATTTTAGATTACTCAATATTGAAGAATATTGAAACATTTCTTTACTTGATATAAAGTGATAAATTGGTACTAAACGCATACCATTACTAATAGATTTATTAAATTTAAACCATGCAAGATATTTTTTACCATCATTTTGAAAAATTCTTATACCAGGATCACCATTATATAGATTTCCTCCTATTGGATCTTGAAATTTATTCCAAGCTTGATTAGAATTCCATCCAGGTGACCAAACAAAAGGAATTTGTGAACATGGTCGTCTTGATTCATTATTTCCTTCCATAGAAAAGGCAAACATAGTGTTAGAATCCTGAGGTTGACGTGGTTCATGTACACTTATATCAGCACGCACTGCTGTACGACCACTAGCTCGAAATGGGATACGTGCTAATTTTTGTCCATGAACTCGAAAATTAGAATCAGGAGCTGCGTATTTAATATCTTTTAGGTGTGGTAATTCTTTAATTATACAATCAATTACATCATCCAAATTCTTCCAATTTAATTCTGTTTTTTGAATTTTGCTATAAATAGCATGTAACCAATACCAGCTAGTAGGCATTATAACCTTATTATTATAATATGCAGGATCGTATACCTGGAAAAAACGTTGAGCCCTTCCTTCATTGTTAATTACAGTTCCACTACTTTCTGCATAACTAGCAGTTGATAGTATTAATCCAGCCTTTTTTGATGTCCAAGTATTTTGGTGATCTATAACAATCACATTATTAGGATTAGATAATACAGTATCTATCAAAGATTTAGGTGCATATCTATATAGGTCTTTTTCCATTACTAATAATAAATCAGCTTCACCTTTATTAAACTGTTCTAAAGAAGTTTCTAAATCGTTACCACCAATTAAGTTAATTCCAATGCTATTCACATTACTAACTAGTAATGTGATTCCCACTTCTCTTCCTTTATATTTCAAAGCTGTAGCTATATTAGCTGCTGCTTCTATAATTTCAACAGAACCAGAATGAGTTCCCGATATAATTAATGGTTTTTTAGCATTAATTAAAACTTGTGCTATTTGACATACTTGATTTTTGAGATTATAGTTTCCTAAATCATCAAAAGGTGCTTCTGAAAATAATGCGTGAGCCACAGCAAAACCAAAACGTGCTTGATCTTCAATAGTTGCATAACAACTCCAAGTAGCTAAATCATCAAGTCCAGTTTTTTCAACACAAGTTAAAAATAATGGATATTTATTATGTTGGCCGATATTATAAACTGCTGATGAATGCCATTCAGGTATTTTATTTTGCTCAGCTATTTCCTTTCTTTTTTTCTTTATGGCTTGACGTATAGAAAGAGCAATACGAGTCCCTACTTGACTAACGTCTTCACCTAATATTAGTATAGCATCATAATTTTCAATTTCACTTGTAGAAGGAGTGTATATTCCTCCTTCACCAAGTATTTTTATTACAGTTTCAATGCATATTTTTTCATTTTTTAAATCACCGGTAGAAAAATTTTCATTTCCTACTAATTTTTTAAGCGCAAAATTACTTTCAATACTAGCACGGGCAGAACCAATCCCAATTATTCTTTTTGATTTTTTTATAATATCTACACTTTTATTAATTGCTTGTTCTAAGCTAAGTTTATGCCAGCTATGATCTTGTAGATACATAGGTTGGTTAGGACGATACTTGTTATTTATATGATCATAACTAAACCGTCCCATATCACAAATAAAATAATGGTTTATAGAACTGTTATAACGATTATCAACTTTACATATTTCACCATAACGTTCACCAATACTAATATTACAACCAATACCACAATGTTGGCATATACTTGGTGAAAATTGTATGTCCCATTTACGATTATATTTATTTAAGCTAGTTTTATCAGTGAATACACCAGTTGGACATATCTCAATTAAGTTTCCAGAGAACTCACTCTCTAATATTTTACCTTCCTCACAACCGAAATAAATATTATTATTTACTCCATAAACTCCTAAATTTTTACCATCGGCATAATCATTATAGTAACGTATACAACGATAGCAAGTTATACAACGGTTCATTTCATGAGATATAAATGGACTTAAATCTTGATTTTGATATGTGCGTTTTTTGAAACGATAACGACGTATTTTATGTCCAGTCATAACTGTCATATCTTGTAAATGACAATTACCACCCTCTTCACAAACAGGGCAGTCATGAGGGTGATGTATCATTAACAGTTCTATGATATTTTTTCTAAATTGTTTTGCTTCATTATCATTTATTGAAATAATGTTGCCATTACAGACTGGGGTCATACAAGACATCACAAGACGACCAATTTTATCCTCAGAATTTTGAAATTGCTTGATAGCGCATTGGCGACAAGCTCCAACGCTTCCAAGTGCTGGATGCCAACAAAAATAAGGAATATCAAAACCAATAGATAAACAAGCTTGTAACAAGTTGTCCTTTTCGTTTACTTTATATTTTTTGCCGTCTACATGGATTATAGACATAGTGACTCTCTTCCATAAATATTATTAGATAAGTATTCATAATATTTTTACAATACATTATAGAACTGTATTTATATTTAAAGTATTTGGTATAATACCATTAATAGATTTGGTGTTGCTGAAAGATTTTAATAAAATGCCTTCTTCAAATTCTTCACGAAAATACTTTATTGCACTTTGTAAAGGTTCTATAGCACCAGGAGCATGTGCACAAAAAGTTTTTCCTGCACTTAATTGATTGCAAATTTGTTGTAACATTTCTATATCTCCTGGAATACCTTGTTTGTTTTCTAAAGCGCGTAAAATTTTTACGCTCCATGGTAAACCTTCACGACAAGGAGTACACCAACCACAAGATTCTCTAGCAAAAAATTCTTCAATATTAATTAGTAAAGAAACCATATTGATTTTATGATCTATAACCATAGCCATTGCAGTTCCTAAACGACTACCAGCTTTGTTAATACTAGAAAATTCCATAGGTAAGTTCAAATGTTTTTTAGTTAAAAAATCTGTACTTGCACCTCCTGGTTGCCAAGCTTTAAAATGTAAACCATCTGACATTCCTCCTGCATATTCTTCAAGTATCTCCTGTGCTGTAATCCCAAAAGGCAATTCCCAAAGTCCAGGATTTTTAACTCTTCCTGAAAAACCCATTATTTTGGTACCAGTATCTTCACTATTAGAAATGTTCTTATACCAATTCACACCATTAAATACAATAGCTGGTATATTTGATATTGTTTCAACATTATTCACACATGTTGGTTTGCCCCATAATCCTATATTAGCTGGAAAAGGTGGTTTAGCTCTAGGATTAGCACGTCTTCCTTCTAAAGAATTAATTAATGCAGTTTCTTCTCCACATATATAACGACCTGCACCTGTATGTAAAATTAATTCGAAACTAAAATCAGTACCAAAGATATTTTTACCTAAAAAATTTGCTTGATTTGCTTCAATAATAGCCCGACGCAAGTTAACTGATGCTTCAATATATTCACAGCGTAAAAAAATATAACCTCTATAAGCTTTTAGTGCAAAAGCAGTAATTATCATTCCTTCAATTAACTGATGCGGCATTTGTTCCATAAGTAATCGATCTTTATAAGTTCCCGGTTCCATTTCATCAGCGTTGCATATTACGTAGCGTATCTTAAGAGATTCGTCTTTTGGCATTAAACTCCATTTAATTCCTGTCGGAAAACCAGCACCACCACGTCCTTTTAAACCAGATTCTTTAATTAAAGATATAATTTCATCAGGAGACATAGATTGTAAAGCTTTTTTTGCACCCATATATCCATTTTTATTACAATAATCATTAATCCATATTGGTTTTTTATCAGCGTGTAATCTCCAGGTTAAAGGATGTGTTTCAGAAGTATAAATAATTTTTTTTTTCTTCATTGGTATTTTTCCAACATAACATCTATATCTTCTATTTTTAATCTAACATATGTTTCTTCATCTATCATAATAGTTGGTCCTTTATCACAATTTCCTAAACAACAAACAGGTAATAAAGTAAATCTATTATCTAAAGTAGTTTTACCAGGTTTAATATTTAATTTTTTCTCCAATTTTAGTTTAATATCCATATATCCGTTAATATAGCAAACTACACTATCACAATAACGTATTATGTGACGACCAACAGGTTTTCTAAATATCTGACTATAAAAAGTTGCTACACCTTCTACTTCACTATAGGAAATATTTAGTATCTTCGCTATATCTCTAATTCCATCATCACATACCCAACCTCTTTTTTTTTGCACTATTTTTAACGCTTCTATACATACAGCACGACTATTTTCGTAAAAATTTTTTTCTTCTTCAATAGAACAATATTCTTCTTCACTTAATATGAATAATTCTTTTTGATTAATCATTTTTACTGGTATTATTTTATTAGACATAACTATCTATCCACATCTGACATAACGAAATCTATACTACCTAAATAAACAATTAAATCCGATATTATGCTTCCACGAATTACCGAAGGTATTTGCTGTAGATGAGGAAAACTAGGAGTCCTTATTCGAGTACGATAACTCATAGTACCACCATCACTTATTAAATAATAACTATTAATTCCTTTGGTAGCTTCAATCATTTGAAATGATTCGTTATCAGGCATAACAGGTCCCCAGGAAACATGAAGAAAATGCGTAACAAGAGTTTCTATGTGCTGTAATGTTTGTTCTTTAGGTGGTGGTGTAGTAAGGGGGTGATCTGCTTTAAATGGTCCTTGAGGCATATTTTTTAAGCATTGATCTAAGATAGATAATGATTGCCATATTTCCTCTATTTTTAAAATTATTCTTGTATAGGCATCACTAATTCCAGAACCAATTGGAATTTCGAAATCAAAGTATTCATATCCTGAATAAGGACGCCATTTTCTAACATCAAAATCAAGTCCAGTTGCTCTTAATCCGGTACCAGTAGTACCCCAAGATAATGCTTCTTCTTTGTTGTAAACAGCAATACCTTGTGATCTATTTATTAATATTTTATTTTTTAATGCAACTAAACTATATTGCTTTATTCTTTTAGGTATCCATTCCAGAAAATTTTTTAAAAGAAGTTCCCAGCCTTTAGGCAAATCATTAGCTAATCCTCCTATACGAAACCAAGCTGGATGCATGCGAGCACCAGTAATAGCTTCAATTATATCATAAATTTTTTGACGATCTGTAAATGCTAGAAAAACAGGAGTCATAGCACCTACATCTTGAATAAAAGTTGAAATACACAATAAATGACTATTAATACGAAAAAGTTCAGAAAGCATAATACGAATTACATTCACACGTTCTGGTACAGTAATTCCAGCTAATTTTTCTACTGCTAATATGTAAGGCATTTCGTTAATACATCCGCCTAAATATTCAACTCGATCAGTATAAGGAATATAACTGTGCCAAGATTGACGTTCTCCCATTTTTTCTACACCACGGTGATGATAACCTATATCAGGAATACAATCTACAATTTCCTCACCGTTTAATTGAAGAAAAATACGAAATGCACCATGTACTGATGGATGGTTAGGACCCATATTTAAAAACATAAAATCTTCGTTATCATTTCTCCGCTTCATTCCCCATTCTTCTGGTTTGATGGTAAGAGCATCCATTTCTAAATCTTCTTGTTTTTTCGTAAGAACAAAAGGATCTGATTCAGTAGCACGTGCTGGATAATCTTTACGTAAAGGATGTCCTTTCCATGTTTGTGGCATAAGAATTCTAGTAAGATGAGGGTGACCATCAAAGACAATACCAAACATTTCCCATGTTTCGCGTTCGTACCAATTAGCGTTAATAAAAATATTGGTAATAGTAGGGAGACGTAAATCCTCTTCAAATATAGCTACCTTTATGATGATATCTTTATTGCGTTCAATAGATAATAAATGATAAAAAACACAGAAATCAGCATTAGGTAAATTATTTCTTTTAGAACGTAACCTTTCGTCTATGCCATGTAAGTCATATAGCATTAAATATTGTCCAGGAACATTTCTTAAAAATTTAATTATGTTTAACAATCTATCTTTTTTAATCCATAATACCAAAGATCCAATATTAGTTGATTGTATAGTAAAACAATCCGATCCGAATTCATTATGTAAGTCATTAATTATAGGATCATATAAATTATTATGATTTTGCCACAATGGTGGTATTAGGTTGTATTTGGATAATTTTGTCATAACCCACTATTTTAACCTATAAATTATAAGTAATAGGATTATATTATACTTAAAATCAAACGTTAATTATAATACAATTTTGTTTTAAATTGTATTAGGAGATCTTAAATTGATAATTGAAATATTTTCCTGTTTTTTTGTTTTTTTTTCTGAGTTCATATTAGCGCGATAAATGCCTTGATCACCTATTTTCCATGATAATGGACGTCGTTCTTTTTCAATCGATTTTTGAAGTAAATTCAATGCATGTATATATGCTTCAGGCCGAGGTGGACATCCCGGAATGTAAATATCAACTGGTAAGAATTTATCAACACCTTGCACTACAGAGTATATGTCATACATACCACCAGAATTAGCACATGAACCCATAGAAATTACCCATTTTGGTTCTAACATTTGGTCATAAAGACGTTGAATTACTGGTACCATCTTTATAAAAGGCGTGCCCGCAATAACCATAAAATCAGATTGACGTGGTGATGAACGTATTACTTCAGAACCGAATCTTGCTACGTCGTGCACTGCAGTGAAAGATGTAGCCATTTCTACATAACAACAAGAAAGTCCAAAGTTATATGGCCAAAGTGAATTTTTTCTACCCCAATTAACGATATTATTTAAAACATTCTTAAGTCTTCCCATGTAAACGTTGCGATTAATACTTTGTCTAATAGGGTCACTAACTTTTTGTTTCTTCAATAGAGGATAATGATCA
The DNA here is from genome assembly GCF_009829945.1 of Pantoea sp. SoEX. Lineage (GTDB taxonomy): Bacteria > Pseudomonadota > Gammaproteobacteria > Enterobacterales > Enterobacteriaceae > Pantoea_C. Next base: position 105,299 of record NZ_SZZT01000001.1, on the reverse strand, counting down.
TTCTCATTGCTATTTTCATTTATTTTAGTTAACGTGTATTCCATAATTAGTTCTACCTAATACTTAGATATTTTATGTTATTGTTTTTTTATAGAATAATATTTCTATTATTTAAATGCTATTTTAAGTATGAATTAAGGATATTTTTTAACTAAATTTAATACTCCAAACTTTATAATATAAATTAAACTTAATAAAATTGTTACAATGAATATTGTAGCTTCTATAAAACCAATCCAACCATTCTCTCTTACTGAAACAGCCCAAGCGTATAAAAAGAGTGCTTCAACATCAAAAATTACAAACAACATAGCAATTAAATAAAAATTAATGGATAATTTGATATGCGTATTACCCACAGAATTAATACCGGATTCAAATGGAATATTTTTACAACGACCACTAGATCTACCACCTAAAAACCAGCTTATAAATAGTATTAAAAAACAAAAAATAAAAGCAGTGGTAACAAAAGAAGCAAAAGCCCAATATTGAGCTATTATTTCAGTATTTGTTGACATATTATTGTTTAATTAACTCCTATTATTTATAATCTATTAAAAAATTTTATAGTACTTTTAAAAAACTAACTTAACTATATATAAAAATATGTAATCAATACTTAAAGTATAGTAATTTGACATTATATTCTATTTATAAAGAAATTTTAGAATGATATATTTAAAAATTATCCAATAAAATTTGATTGTATTTAAAAAACTAATTTGTATAAAAAACAAAATATAAATAAGTTATTAGTTATTACTTTTTAAAATTTAAATATATTCAACTAAAATTTTAATCATATTAGTAATATGAATTAGTAATGAATATTTAATAATTGCATACATTTATTTAAATATTTTTATTTTTATTATATAATAGTACTTAAGTAATGTTACTGTAAATTATGGTATAAAATATGTGAAATAGACAAAGCATAATTTATTATTAATATGAATGAGTAAAAAATCAGTTTCTTAACTTTTTTGTTAATAGTAAGTAGATTGGTATTGTATTTACTATAAAAAATAATTTTATTTTAATTATCCATAGTTTAACTAATATTAAAAATATGGTATATGATGTAATAACTATCTCTTAATAATTAAATTAATAAGTTGCATTCCGAATAATTAAATATAAATAGTTGATATTTATTCATTGAATCTTCAGCAAAGATATAGAATAAGTGAGTAAGCAAGATTGTGTTGTATTTATTATCAGAGAAACATCAAAAAATAATACTTATTTTAATCAAAGTTATCAAAATATAATCATGTAAATATAATTTATTGCTAATAGAACAGAAAAATATTTATTATGGTTGCATAATAATCAATGTATCTTATAAATAAGACTGTAATATTTCAAATATTTATGAAATTATACGAGAATGTTTTATAAAAGATATATTTATGGATTTTAATGTTATTTTGAAGTTCCATTATTAACTTTACAAAGTTAAATATTATTTATAATAAGGTTATTATTCAAATTTTTCCTAGTATTTATAAATAAAATGTGTTCATGTATTTCAAATAAATAATAAATTCAATTTTTTACTATTACACCATTTATTACTAATCTAATGAAATGTTTAGAAATTGTTTTAGTTAAATTAGATACTATATTTTAAAAATTTATAGGAAATTATTCTTAACAAATTATATTTGATCTAATCATGAATTTGTCTTCTATCATTTATAACTAAATAATAAATTAAATAGTAATAATATAAGATAATTACTTATATTGATTTTTTATATAAAAATTGAATATAAGCAATGAATATTTTCTGTTAAAGGTAAGTTTATTATGTTGAATAAATTAATATTAGTTCTTAATTGTGGTAGTTCTTCAATTAAGTTTACTATAATGAATTCTATTAATGGTGATAAATATATTTTTGGTTTAGCTGATTTATGTTACTTTTCCAAAATAAGAATTATATGGACGTCTAATTGTCAAAAAAGAGAAGAAATATTAAATCCTAGCATTACATATAAAGAAGTACTGAAATTTATTATTGAAAACATCTTAAAAAAAGAAACAAAAATATTAAATAAAGTTGTTGGTATAGGACATCGTGTAGTACATGGTGGTAAAGACATAATTAATTCTGTTATAATAAACCAAGAAGTAATTAAAAGTATTAAAAATGCTACTGCATTTGCACCTTTGCATATTCCAGCACATTTAATCGGTATTGATGAAACAATGAAAAATTTCTCTCACTTGATTGATAAAAATGTTGCAGTATTTGATACTACTTTCCATAGAACAATGCCAGAATCTTCTTATTTATATGCTTTACCTTATAGATTTTATAAAGATCATGGAATAAGACGTTATGGAGCACATGGAATAAGTCATTTCTACATAATGTTAAAAACAGCAAAAATATTAAGAAAAACAAAAAAAACACTTAACATAATTAGTTGTCACTTAGGAAATGGAAGTTCAATATCTGCAATTAGGAATGGCATATGCGTAGATACCTCAATGGGATTAACACCATTAGAGGGGTTAGTTATGGGTACCCGTAGTGGTGATATTGATCCAGCAATTATATTTTTTTTATTTAACACATTAGGCATGAATATATCTGAAATAAATAGATTGCTAACAAAAGAATCAGGTTTATTAGGTCTCACTGAAATCACAAGTGATTGTCGCTATATTGAGGAAAATTATAAAATAAAAGAAGAAGCAAAACGTGCTATGGATGTATTTTGTCATCGTATAGCAAAATATATTGCTAGTTATACTACCTTAATGCACGGTAGAATTGATGCATTAGTTTTTACTGGTGGAATAGGTGAAAATTCAGCTATGGTACGTTATTTCGTATTAAAAAAATTAAAAATCTTAAATTTTAAAATAGACTGTAAACTTAATTTACTTAATAGATTTGGTCGTTGTGGGTATATAAATAAAAAAAACTATCGCGCAACATTAGTTATTCCAACCAATGAAGAATTAATAATTGCTAAAGAAACCACAAATTTAATAAAATAATTTTTTTGTTTGTTTAATTATAATTAGACAAAATATCGTAGTTTTTAATATAAAAATTTAAGGAATAAATATTGTCACGTGCTATTATACTTATACCAATTTATGAAAATGTTGGAATTCAAAGTGTAAGTTTAGGACTACTTCATGCTATAGAACAATTAGATATTAGAGTTAAATTTTTTAAACCAATTGTTCAAAATGATAGGTATGATAAATCTAACGATATATTTAGTAAATATCATTTGGTTTCTGTTAATAACTCATTAAAAATAAAGGTTGTTGAATCAACATTAATTTCTAATAACAAAGATATTTTAATAGAAGAAATTATTGCTAAATATCATCTTAAATCACAAAATACACAAATAGTTTTGATTGAAGGTTTGCCTATAAAATATCAATTTTCTAACTTATTAAATTATGAAATTGCTAAAGCATTAAACGCAGAAATAATCTTTATATTGTCAATCAGTGATAGTAATTTACTAAAAGTAAAAGAACATATTAAATTAATTTCTAATAGTTTTGGAAGCATAAAAAACAAAAATATAATTGGTCTTATAATTAATAAAATAAATTCTCCTGTAAATAAATACGATAATATATATTATGATATTACTGGAATAAATTACAGCATAAATTTAGACTTAAATAAACAAAATAATTATATTAAAAAAATAAATGAAAATGCTCCTCTACCAATTTTAGGATGCATTCCATGGAATAACGATCTTATTTATATTAGAGCGTTAGATGTATGTAATAATTTAAAAGCCAATATTATTAACAGAGGTGAAATTGCTACTCGTAGAATAAAATCAATTCTTTTTTGTTCTTGTAACCTATCAAATATAATAAGATATTTACATAGTGGATCATTATTAGTTACTTCAGCAGACAGATTAGAAGTAATAATTGCAATATGTTTAGCAATTATGAATGGATTGAAAATTGCTGCAATTTTACTTACTGGCAGTTGTAAAATGAATAAGCAAATAATTAAGTTATGTCAATGTACTTTCCAAACTGGTATTCCAATATTTACAGTGAGTTCTAATACTTGGCAAACATCTATTAATTTACAAAAATTGAATATGAAAATACCTGCTGATGATGTATATCGTATAAAAAAAACACAAGAACATGTTGCTAATTATATTAATTCTCATTGGCTCAATTCACTCACTTTGGATTATAAACGTATTTATGATTTGTTATCTCCTCCTGCATTTAGATATCATTTAACTCAATTAGCAAAAAAAGCAAACAAATGTATTGTATTACCCGAAGGAAACGAAATACGTACTATGAAAGCAGCAATAATTTGTGCTGAGAGAAAAATAGCAAGTTGTATTTTATTAGGATCTATAGATGAAATAAAAAATACAGCTCTATCAGGAGGTATTAATTTGAATAGTAGTATTAAAATTATTGATCCTATTGCAATAAAAGATAATTATGTATCAAGACTAGTTGAATTACGTAAAAATAAAGGAATGACAACATTAGCAGCAAAAGAACATCTTAAAGATAATGTAGTATTAGCTACTATGATGCTAGAGAATGATGAGGTAGATGGATTAGTATCTGGAGCTGTTAATACAACAGCTAATACAATAAGACCATCATTACAAATAATAAAAACTGTACCTAATACTTCATTAATTTCATCAATTTTTTTTATGTTATTACCAGAACAAGTTCTTGTATATGGTGATTGTGCAATAAATCCAAACCCAAATCCTATGCAATTAGCTGAAATAGCTATCCAATCAGCTGATTCAGCTAGAGATTTTGGTATTAATCCACTTGTTGCTATGATATCTTATTCAACAGGCAATTCAGCATGTGGAAGTGACGTTGAAAAAGTACGCAAGGCAACAATAATAGCTCAACAAAAGCGGCCAGATTTGATAATTGATGGTCCTTTACAATATGATGCAGCGCTTATTAAAGAAGTTGCAAGATTTAAAGCGCCAAATTCTAAAGTAGCTGGTAAAGCAACAGTGCTAATTTTTCCAGATCTTAATACAGGAAATACTACATATAAAGCTGTACAACGTTCAGCTAATTTAATTTCCATTGGTCCCATGTTACAAGGAATACGAAAACCAGTAAACGACTTGTCTCGAGGTGCTTCTGTAGATGATATTGTATATACTATAGCTCTGACTGCAATTCAATCTGATAAATTGCAAAATAAAACAATTATCAATGAAGATATGACATTGTAGAAATTATATACCGTTCCAACGTTTAAATAAATCTTTAGGTAATATAATATCAAATTGATCAATAATACGATTGACTGTTTGGTTTATTATTTGGTCTATATTTTTGGGATGATGATAAAATGCTGGAACTGTAGGCATAATAATAGCACCTAGTTTAGAAGCTTTTAACATCATTTTTAAATGTCCGAGATGTAAAGGAGTTTCTCGTAAACACAATACTAACTTACGGTTCTCTTTAAGTGAAACATCAGCAGCTCGCGTTAATAATGAATCGCTATTACTATTAACAATATTTGAGAGCGTTTTAATTGAACAGGGTAAAATTACCATACCAATAGTTTTATAGGAACCTGATGAAATATTAGCTGCTATGTTTTGAACATCATGTACTATATCTGCTAAATTTTTTATGCTACATAAATTTAAATTGCTTTCTATTTTTAATGTTTTATAGGAAGAATGACTCATTATAAGATGTGTTTCTAAATAGTCTAAATTTTTTAACACTTGAAGCATGCGTAAACCATAAATAATACCACTAGCTCCTGAAATACCAATGATAAGTCGTTTCATAGATATACCTCAAAATTTAAATGTAAAATTAATAATTTTATTTATTTAGTTATAACATTTAATTTTCGTCATTATATAGCTCAAGATTTTCTGCTTCATGATGTAAAATTATTTTACTTTTTTTATCATTTATAAATTGTAAATTACTTAAATAACTCTCATCAATATCTTTCGTTATGTAAACACCATTAAAAACTGAACATTCAAATTGGGTAATATTAGGATTTTCTTCGTTCACTGCTTCAATGAGATCATTAAGATCTTGGAAAATCAATTCATCTGCTTTAATTAAAGTGCAAATATCTTCTGTTTTTCTTTTATAAGCTATTAGTTCCTTTGAACTAGGCATGTTAATGCCATAAAAATTTGGAAATCTTATTTGTGGAGCAGCAGAAGCTAAGTAAACATTTTTAGCACCAGCTTCTCTTGCCATTTCTATTATTTGTTTCGAAGTGGTACCTCTTACAATTGAATCATCTACTAACAGTACATTTTTATTAATGAATTCTGCTCTATTAGTATTTAATTTACGTTTTACAGCGATTTGTCTTATATTATTTTCTGGCATTATAAAAGTGCGACCAATATACCTATTCTTTACAAAACCTTGTCTATATGGTTTGTTAATAATATGAGCTATTTCTAATGCAATATCAGTAGAAGTTTCAGGAATTGGAATAACAACATCTATATTCAAATTTTTCCATTTTTGGGAAATTTTTTTCCCTAGTTTAGTTCCCATTCTTACTCTAGCACTATAAACTGATATTTTATCTAAGAAAGAATCTGGTCTTGCAAAATACACATATTCAAATAAACAAGGGTTGTTTTGTGGATTATCAGCACATTGACAATTAAATAATTGACCTTGTTGATTAATGTATATTGCTTCTCCTGGTAAAATATCTCTAATAATAGTAAAACCAGTTATATCTAATGCTACACTCTCAGAAGCTATCATATATTCAATACGGTCTTTAATAACACGTCTTCCTAAAATAAGTGGGCGAATTCCATGTGGATCTCTAAATGCTACTATTCCGTGACCAATGATCATTGATACTACTGCATAAGCTCCTCTTATTCTCTTATGTACAGCATTAACTGCTTTAAATATATGATTAAATTCTAATAAAGAATTATGTTGAAAATTGCTTAATTCTTGAGCAAAAATATTTAATAAAATTTCAGAATCTGAATTTGTATTAACATGGCGTCTACTTTTTTCAAATAAGTATTTGCGCAATTCATGAACGTTAGTTAAATTACCGTTATGTGCTAAAGTAATACCATAAGGGGAATTGACATAAAACGGTTGTGCTTCTGAAGCACTTGAACTTCCTGCAGTAGGATATCTCACATGGCCGATACCTATATTTCCTTGTAAATATTTCATATGTTTTTTTTCAAAAACATCTTTTACTAAACCATTAGCTTTTCTTAAACGAAAACGATTTAATCTATCAATAGTACAAATACCTGCAGAATCTTGTCCTCGATGTTGTAGCACAGTCAATGCATCATATATACACTGGTTTATTGGAATAAAACCAAAAATGCCAACAATACCACACATGATAATATTTCCTTAAGAAAGATGTACTAACATATTTCATGCTTGCCGAAACGAAAAATACGGTATGTTTTAAAGTAATCAAAAAAAATTTTCATTAAATAATTAAAATGAGGAATTAATTGAGATTTTTTCCAATCCACATTTTTAGAAATATCAGTAAAAATATTTAAGAAAAAAATAATTAACGCTATGATTAATATACCACGAATTGTTCCAAAACATATTCCAAGTATTTTATCTGTTGCAGACAAACCATTCTTTACTACTAGAATTCTAATTAAATTATTTAACAATGCACCTACAATCATAGTAATAAAGAATGGTAACATAATAGCAATGATTTTTTTAATTAAATTATTGCTACTAAAAAATGGCAACCATGTCATGATATATTCATGGGAATGATTTGATATAAAAAAGGCACATATCCAAGTAACTAAGGATAATGCTTCAGATATAAATCCACGAAAAATGCTTATGATAATAGAAAAACTAATCACAGTTATGATGGTATAGTCAATCCAAGTCATTTTATTATTTCACCTCAATTTAAAATATTAGAAATTTATATTAATTAATATTTACTTTAGTAAAAATGAATTTCTGATAAAGTATTAAAAAAATTTAATTAAAATTTAAAAATCTGTTTTTCATTTTATTTAAGTTACTTTAATATAATAAATATTCAAATAAATTTAATTTATATCAATATATTTATTTAATAAAAATACTTAAATGACTAAAAATTTATTTATCCAAAAGTAATACATATACATTATACTACCATTAATGTTTTACAAGTAAAATTTTGTTAATTTTAATTTATTAGATGATATAATTAAAAATAATATAAAAATATATTGTAAATAAAATATTTATTTTAATTATTTTTAATTCATATAATATAAATTTAACTAAATGTTGGATATATGGTAACATCTCAAATACTAAAACATCTAATTTCATATAAATTCAATTAATAGCAAAAATTTTATTTATTGAAATTAATTTCATAATTTGAGCTACTGTAATAAATGAACCACATACTAATATAATATCTTGTAATTTTGCCTTTCTTATAACTTCCTTCCATGCCTCAGTGATATCAGCAAAAGAAAAATATTCACTGTTTGTTAGATGTAGTGTAATTTGTTCAGCTTTAGCTCCTCTAGGACAATCTAATGATACACAATACCAATAATCAATATGATTTGTTAAAGCATCGACAGTACCTTTAATATCTTTATCTTGTAACATGCCTATTAATGCATATATCTTGCCTTTTTTTTTCAAAGTTTCTAAACGATATGCTAAGTAACTAGCTGCATTAGGGTTATGAGCAACATCAAGAATAATATGTGGATATTTACTTACTATTTGAAATCTACCTGGTAGATTTATTTTAGGTAAATTTTTGTAAATTTGTTCTGTAGATATTTGAAAACCAGAAGCACGTAAAGATATCAAAGCAGTAGCGGCATTAGGTAGAGGAACTTGTGTAAAAGGCAAATTATTTAAAAAACCATATCTGTCATATAAATTCCAATATGTATTTTTTTTACAATAATGCCAATGTTTATTAACTTGTAATAAATTTATTCTTTTCAATTTAGCAATTTTTAAAATAGCAGAAGGTATATCATTTTCACCTATTATGGCTAATTTACCTGGACGGAATATGCCAGCTTTTTCTATACCGATAGTTGTTCTATCTTTTCCTAATAAATTTATATGATCAATTGCTATATTTGTAATAATAGTAGTATCAGCATCAATAATATTAGTGGCATCAAGTCTACCACCAACACCTACCTCTAAAATTATTACATCAAGATTGGATTTTTTAAATAAATATAATGCTGAAAGAGTACTAAATTCAAAATAAGTTAATAAAATATCATTACGTTTTTGTTCAATTTTTTTAAAAGTATTAACATGTACTTCTTCAGTTAAAACTTTTCCTTGAATACGTATTCTTTCAATATAACTTAAAAAATGCGGCGAACTGTAAACACCAACCCGATAGCCAGATTTTATAAGGAGAACTTCCATAACATGACATGTAGTACCCTTACCATTGGTTCCTGAAACAATAAAAACAAATTCTTTAGGTTTTAACAAATTTAAACGTTTTGCTACTAATTTTATTTTATCTATATCTAAAGATACTTTATTACTAATGTATTCAAGATAATCGAGCCATGATTTTAATGAATTCAATTTTTTATCAAACTGTAAATTATTTATCTTTTCCATATCTATTCTTTACAATTATTATCTGAATAATTGTTGAAATTAAATTTTTCTCTGCTATCTATTGACGGTATAGGAACATTCATCATTTTAGATAGTATATTTGCTAATCTATAACGCATTTGAGGTCTTCTAATTATCATATCAATAGCGCCGTTTTCAATAAGAAACTCACTACGTTGAAAACCTGGTGGAAGTTTTTCTCTTATTGTTTGTTCTATAATACGAGGTCCAGCAAAACCTATTAGAGCTTTAGGTTCTGCTAAGTTAATATCACCTAACATTGCAAGACTAGCAGAAACTCCTCCTAAGGTAGGATTAGTCAACACTGAAATATAAGGTAATCCTAAATTTCCCATTCTAGCTAAAGCAGCACTAGTTTTGGCCATTTGCATTAAGGATATTAAAGCTTCTTGCATTCTTGCACCACCGCTTGCAGAAAAGCAAATTAAGGGACAATGATCTTTTATCACCTGTTCTACTGCAATTATAAAACGATTACCAACTACTGAACCCATAGATCCAGCCATAAAATCGAATTCAAATGCTACAGCTACAATTGGAATTTTATATAATTTTCCTTTCATTACAACTAAAGCATCTTTTTCTCCAGTAATTTTTTGAGCAGATAACAAGCGATCTCTATATTTTTTTGAATCGCGAAATTTCAGTATATCTTTAGGTTCTAGTTCATTTCCTAATTCCATTATATTATCACTGTCTAATAAATTTATTAAACGATCTCTAGCTTTTATTCTCATATGATAATCACATTTGGGACATACCTTAAAATTTCTTTCTAATTCAGGACGATATAATATTTGATTACAATTATCACATCTAGTCCATATACCATCAGGTATGTTAGTACGACGTAAAATAGGAGTAATTTTGTTTTTGTTAAATATACGCTCAATCCAGCTCATTTTTGTTATCCATTCATTTATAATATTTTATAATAAAATATTATATTTTAATTTATTAGATATATTATTTTAATAATTGTTTTTTATGACATATAATTTTCTATTAAGGTAAATAATAAAAAATTATTACTTTTATGTAAAAAATATTGATAAAATAATTAATCAATTTTATTTATTTGCTGTAAAAATAGTGGTCCTGTTGATAATTTGGGTAGACAAAAATGTGAAGGATAATCTACTTCTACTAAATATAACCCTTGAGCTTTAGCTGTTGCACATCCAAAAATGCGATTTCTTGATGACAACAATATTTTCATCCATGATTCTGGCTTTTTTCCTATCCCAATATCAATTAAATTTCCTACAATATTTCGTACCATATGATATAAAAAAGCATTTGCTTTAATATCTATAATTACATAATATCCTAAACGCATTATATTAAGATGTATTATATTTCTATTGAAATTATTTGATTGACAATTGGCACCGCAAAATGCTGAAAAATCATTTTCTCCCAATAAACATTTGCTAGAATATTGCATTCTATGTATATTTAAAGGATAGTAACAATGTACTAAACCTTGATTTAAAATAGCAGGACGCATAGAATAATTATAAATGACATAACGATATCTACGTGCAATAGCACTAAATCTAGCATGAAATTCTTCAGGTACCTTTTTTACCCAAAGTACTGCAATGCTATTTGGCAAATTAGAGTTTACACCTTGTGTCCAAGCGTTTGTATTACGATTAGTATTGGTTTCAAAGTGAACTATTTGTCCAGTACTATGCACTCCTTTATCTGTACGTCCTGCACAAAATAAATCTACTGAATGATTTGCTATTTTTGAAATGGATTTTTCTAGTGTTTCTTGTACAGTAGTTACCTTTTTTTGACGTTGCCATCCATAATAACTACTACCATCATATTCAATACACATCGCTATTTTTGTTATTTTTTTATGAAACACGAATACATATACCTTTAATTAATATATCAATTTTCATTGATATGAAATAATTTATTTTTATATAAAAAAAGAAGTGTTAAATATGAATTTTTTAACATAAGTAATTTAGAAATGATTAGCATAATTTATACAGATATTGAATATTATGAAAATAAATTAAATATTATATATTTACTAATTTTATAACTTTAAGAAATATTTTTTAGAAGCTAAAAGTTCGGCTTAAATATAGCATTAAATCCAATTTTTTTTAAAACATCAAATGTTTCATAATTGTTACAGCTAATTTTTAGGGAAAACCATTCACTGCGTGCTCTATAATGATTACGTAAATTATCGAATGAACAAGACTGTGTAATTATTGCATTACGTAATAAACTATCATCTGTATAAATATTATAAATTAAATTAACTAATTTATTTAATTTTGACTGCGTAATATTGCCATTTAAAAAAATATTATTAAATATCTTATTAGGTAAAAATTTATTAATTTTTATTTTTTTAGTTTTTTTTATTAATTTACACCATTCTGCATATAATTTAATAGTTGCACGAATTTTAGCCTCTATTGTAAAACCAGCAATATGTGCGGTAGCAATAGTTACTTGATTAAGTAAATTAGCTGATATTTCAGGTTCTCCTTCCCATACGTCCATAACTACTTTTATATCCTTACGTATTTCTAATACATCAATAAGATCTTTAGTATTAATTACTGAACCTCGAGAAGAGTTTACTAAAATGGTATTTGGTTTCAGAGATAATAGATATTCTTTATTCATCATATGAAAAGTTTTATATTTACCCTCATTAATCAAAGGAATATGAAAAGTTATTATATCAACTTTACTAATAAGTTCCGATAAGGGATAAAAAAAATTTCTCTTATCTTTATGGCCATCATCTGATTTTGGTGGATCACATAATAATGTTGTAATTCCCCAAACTTGTAAAATTTTGTTTAAATATGATCCAATATTGCCAAAACCAACTATTCCTATAGTACGATCTTTAAGTTGAAAATTATTGCGTTCAGCTAAAAACAATAAAGAAGAAAAAACATATTCTGCTACTGCAATAGAATTGCAACCAGGAGCTGCTGAAAAGGTAATATCTAATTCTTTCAGCCAATTTGTATCAATATGATCTATTCCTGATGTTGCACTGCCAATGAATTTTATCAATTTACGATCTTTTAGTGATCCTTTATTAATTTTAGTAATAGAACGTACTAGTAGACAATGTGTATCTAATATTTCTCTACCAAATAATTGGTCACTATGTATTTTAACAACATTGCCAGTATCTTTAAATATTTCATATGCATAAGGAATAAATTCGTCAACTAATATTTTCACTAAAATGTCCTAAATATAATAAAACCAATTAAAATTGTTTGTGATTATATTATGTTACAATTAATAATTTAAAACATAATTAAATTACTTATTTGATTATATTTAAAAAGTAAATAATTTTTTGTTTTTATAATTAATATTTACTCATTATTAAAGTAGCATTTGTACCACCAAAACCAAAACTATTCGTCATAACGGTATTAAGATTTTTTTTTGTGGTTTTAGTAATTATATTAATGTCTTTAGCAAAGGAATCTAAAGAATCAATATTAATACTTGGTGCTATAAATCCATGTTGTAACATTAATAAACAGTAAATTACTTCATGTACGCCAGCTGCTCCTAAAGCATGTCCTGTTATTGATTTAGTTGCAGAGATACTAGGTATAGCCTTACCAAATACTTTACGAATTGCTTCCAATTCTACTTTATCTCCAATTATTGTTGAAGTACCATGACTATTTAAATAATCTATAGGATTTTTAATAAACTGCATTGCCATGTTCATACAACGTACCGCTCCTTCACCTGAAGGATTAACCATATCTAACCCATCTGATGTTGCCCCATAACCAATTATTTCAGCATAAATTGGAGCATTTCGTTTTAAAGCATGTTGTAATTCCTCTACTACAATAATACCTCCACCTCCCGCAATCACAAAACCATCTCGTTTTTTATCATAAGTTCGAGATGCTGTTTGTGGATCATGATTGTAATTTATGGACAAAGCACCCATAGCATCAAATTCACATGCCATTTCCCAACTTAATTCTTCTCCTCCACCAGCAAAAACAATATCTTGTTTACCAAATTGAATCTGTTCAACTGCATTACCAATACAATGCGCGGAAGTAGCACATGCAGAACTAATTGAATAGTTTATACCATAGATTTTAAAAAATGTAGCAAGACATCCAGAAATTCCTGAAGCCATGGCTTTAGTTACTACATAAGGACTAACTGCTTTTAATCCACGTGCACTGCGCATAGCATCAGCACCAAATACTTGGAAACGTGGAGAACCTGCTCCTGATCCAACTATTAAGCCAACACGTGGATTGTTTTGGTATATATGATTTTTTAATTTGGAATCTTTTATTGCTTCCTTCATTGAAAGATAAGCATAAATTGATGCATCACTCATAAATCTAGAAATTTTACGATCAATTAAACCATTAACATCTAATTTAATATTACCCCAAATATGACTGCGCATACCAGAATTTTCCATTTCTTTAGAAAATGTTATTCCAGAACGACCTGCAATAAGAGAATTCAATACTTCTTGCTTGTTATTTCCAATGCTAGAAATGATGCCTAAGCCAGTAATAACCGCAGATCTCATTAAAATACCCTCATATACCATAAAATTATAATAAATTTCTATCTTATAAATTGCAATTATTCTTATCTAAGAAGAAAAGTTCATTTTTAAAACACAATAATTTATAATAAATATTCTAAATATAAATTATTATGTTTTATATGAAGATATAACAATTTTATTTTCATTTAATAAATTATTTATTTATATTTAAAAACAAAAACTTAATATGTATAGTTAATATCTATGTGATAATTTGTTTATACAAAATATAATTTATCTCAAATTATTAAATTTTTAAAATATATATTGACAGACATTTCAAATATCATAATGAGATATTAATTATAAAAAAATTAACATAATTTATTATTGGAACATTGAGCTCTATGTCTTAACAAATGGTCCATTAACACTATAGCTATCATAGCTTCAGCAATAGGAACCGCTCTAATCCCTACACAAGGGTCATGTCGACCATGAGTAATTATTTGAGTTTCTTTACCATTATGATCAATGGTTTGTCCTGGTTTAGTTATACTAGAAGTTGGTTTCATCGCTATACTAATGATGATATTTTGACCACTGCTAATACCTCCTAAAATACCTCCAGCATGATTGCTCTGAAAACCACTTTCTTTTATCTCATCCCTATGTTGACTTCCACGTTGATTTACTACTGAAAAACCATCACCGATTTCAACAGCTTTTACAGCATTAATACTCATTAACGCATGTGCTAAATCAGCATCCAGTTTATCAAAAACAGGTTCACCTAATCCTGGCGGAACATTTTCAGCAATTATATTTAATTTAGCTCCTATGGAATCACCTTCTTTCTTTAGTGATCGTATTAATTTATCTAATAAATCTAATTTATCTGGATCAGGACAAAAAATCGGATTTGTATCAACGCAATTCCAGTTTTTAAATTTTAAATGAATATCTCCAATTTGTGCAATATAACCTCTTATTGATATATTATGTGTCATTTTTAAGTATTGCTTTGCAATTGATCCTGCTGCTACACGCATAGCAGTTTCTCTAGCAGATGAACGCCCTCCTCCTCTATAATCGCGTATTCCATATTTTTTTTCATAAGTATAATCTGCGTGTCCAGGACGAAACAAATCTTTAATATTATTATAATCTTTTGTCCTAAAATCAGTGTTTTCAATCATTAAACCTATAGGAGTTCCTGTAGTAATGCCTTTAAATATACCTGAAAGTATCTTTATTTTATCTAATTCATTACGCTTAGTAGTATACCGTGAACTACCAGGACGTCTACGATTTAGTTCATGTTGAATTATCGATTCATTAATTGTAAATCCTGGTGGTACTCCGTCAATTATACACCCCAATGCTATTCCATGTGATTCACCAAATGTTGTTATTCGAAAACTTTGTCCAATGCTATTACCCGCCATATTGTATTCCTACTGTAGTTTTTAATATAAACAAAATTTATTTGCTTTTTATTTTATATAAGAAGTAAAATGATATTGTGCATTTATTAGTTGTTTACGTGTTATCATAAATACTCCATCACCACCGTTATCAAATTTTAACCAAGTAAAAGGTACGTCTGAGTATTGTTCTATTATTTGAACCATGTTATCACCTACTTCACAAATAAGAATACCATTATCATTAAGATAATTTTGAGCTATAGCTAAAATACGACGTATAATATTCAAACCATTACTACCAGCGGATAGTCCTATTGCTGGTTCATAATGATATTCGTTAGGTAAATGAGCAATGGATTCTACACTAACATAAGGAGGATTTGTGATGATTAAGTCATACTTTACATTGGGTAACTGATTAAATAAATTAGATCTAATCAACTTAATATTATTAACTAAGTGATGTTCCTCGATATTTTTTTTAGCAACATCTAATGCATCTTGAGAAATATCTACTGCATCTATTTTAGCTTTGGGAAAGATATAAGAACATGCTATTGCAATACAACCGCTTCCTGTGCACATATCAAGAATATAATCAGGTGTATTTCTAATTAAATCTCCAAAACTGTTTCCTATTAGTTCACCAATAGGTGAACGTGGAATTATTACTCTATTATCAACATAAAATTCGTAACCACAAAACCAAGATTTATTAGTTAAGTAAGCACTAGGAATACATTCATTAACACGCCTAATTACGAGTTTGATAATACGGCTACGCTCACTAGTAGTTAGACGAGAATTACGAATCTCTTCCTGTATATCTATCGGTAAAAAAAGAGAAGGGATAATTAATTGAACTGCTTCATCCCAAGGATTGTCTGCACCATGTCCATAACAAATTTTAGCAGATATAAATCGACTTACTGCCCAACGCAGCATATCTTGAATAGTGTGTAGTTCATTTAATACTTCTTCAGTAAAAATTAGATCCATTTAATCTCCTTTTCAGGGTTCTTAAAACAAATAACTGAATTTATAGATATACGAATATAATCGTATTAATTTTTTTACAAAAAAATAAAAGTATTAATTCAAGAAATAATTATTTAAAATAAAGCTTACATATTATAGTTCATTAAGATATTTAAACAAGCAATGCAAATTATTTAATAAATAATCATATGGGTTTTGAAATATTAGCAGGATTAACGGACCATAATATTTTATTTTTGTCTTTAAATAAATAAAACTTTATATAAGTAATAGATGAAGGTGCAAATGTATATATTTTTTTTTCATTTGGACAAATAATATTGATTAAGTTACAAATAAGAGGCAAATGTGATACTAATAATACAGATTTTATTCCATCAATATATATTTTTTTTAAGTATTGGAAAACGATTGAAGGATTGCCATTTGGTTTTAATTCTGTCAAAATAACTTGATGTTCTAATAACAGTATATCATTTATTTTTGAAACAGTTTGTATAGCCCTTCTATAAGGACTAATTAATACATAATCAATACAGTAATACTGTTTTTTAAACCAAACAGCAATTGCTCTTGATTCATTGATTCCACATTCTGTTAAAAATCTATCTTCATCTTTTGCTGATCCGACAAAAGAATTTCCATGACGCATTATAAAGATTTTCATAATATGACCTGATCATTAAAATTATTATTAATTTAATAAATAAAAATATAACATTAGTATTAAAATTTTATTAACTTATTTATAATTACACGATTTATAAAAAATTGAAAGTCCCCTTAGTTAAACGGACATAACGAACCCTTCCTAAGGGTTAATTACAGGTTCAATTCCTGTAGGGGACATATTCAAAAATTATATTTTGTAATAAAGTTTTTTTAATAATTTTAACAGATCTAATTATAATTTTATATTCTAAAATGGATCGATATTACCTCTAATTTCGCCTACTACCAGATAAATATTTAGCACAACAACAATTAAAGTAATTAATTTAGCTACATTCTTTAATAAGGATGAATTTACCATTTTATCACCCATGATCTCAGTATTTCCTGTAAATGAAATCAAAGGAACCAGGGCTAATGCTATTCCAAAACTTAATACTACTTGACTTAGCACTAAAATATGAGCTACATCCCAACCTATCCAGATAACAATAAAAGATGGAAACATGGTAATAAATCTTCTGAACCATAATGGTATGCTAAAATGAACAAAACCTTGCATTACAACTTGTCCAGCCATTGTTCCAACCACTGTAGATGACAGCCCTGCTGCTACTAAACTAAGACTAAAAATTGTTGCAGCAGCTTGTCCTAAAATTGGTTTTAAAGTTAAATAAGCCTGATCTAACTTAGAAATACTAGTATATCCACTAAAATGAAATACTGCTGCTGCTGTTGCCATCATAGATAAATTTACAAAACCAGCAATAGTCATAGCAATTATGACATCTAATTTAGCACTTGCATATCTCTCCTGAATACTACTCTTACCATCACTAAATTGAGTTAAAGCAGAATGCAAGTATATTACATGAGGCATAATAGTAGCCCCTAATATAGCAGCTGAAAGAAAAACTGTCTCGAGATTTGGTAAAATAGGTAACGCAATACCACTAATTAATTCATTAAATTTAGGTTTTGAAAAAAATAATTCTATAGCATAAGCACCAGCTACAAAAATTAATAAAGAACCAATTACTATTTCAATAGACTTTTGGCCATAATTTTGTAGAAGCAAAATCAAAAAAGTAGCTATCCCAGTTAATATTGCTCCTTTAAAAAGAGAAATATTTAACAATAACTTGAATCCAAGCGATGCTCCAAGAAATTCAGCTAAATCTGTTGCTATAGCAATAATTTCAGCTTGAACCCAATAAAACCATACTATGGGACGTGGAAATCTATCTCTTATATGTTCTGCTAGATTTTTGCCAGTTACTATACCTAATTTAGCAGACATTAATTGGATTATCATCGCCATAATATTTGCCCATACTATTACCCAAAGTAATTTGTAACCATAAGCTGTTCCAGCTTGAATATTAGTTACAAAATTTCCAGGATCTATATAACCTATTGCAGCAATAAAAGCTGGTCCCAACAAAGCTAATTTAACTCTTTTTGCTCCTTTAATAAGGCTTTCAATGATGCTCATTTCAAACATATTCAGTATCCTATCTGGACATTTGTTAAAAATTTATACTGTAATGTTAAAATGATATAGTTCATTTTATAACACACTACAAAATATAAATATTAGCAATTGCTATAAATTTTTATTGAATAAAAACATTATGCAAATAATGTAAAAATGACACAAAAAAATACGTTCTAATCAAAATTAAAACTAATCAATAATATCATATATTTATGTATATTAAACTTAGGTGTTATGTTCCTTAACTATTAAAAATATCTAATAATTCCAAATATATAAATAATTAATAGTGACTAACACCGTAATAATTATAGTATATAATTTTACATATAAAAATTTAAAAATTAAAATTTATGGAGCTAAGCGGAATTGAACCGCTGACTTCTTACATGCCATGTAAGTACTCTGCCATCTGAGTTATAGCCCCAATATAGTGATTAATTTATTAATTATGATTTTGTTATTTATTAAATAAATAATTATTTATGTTTAATTTTAATAAAATTATAATATTAAATATAACAAAGTTCATTTTAATATTTTAATATTTTTAATAAAATCTAAAGCATTTTCAATTCTAGATACAGTTATTTTTAAACCAATTAGTTCTATAATCTTATTAATGCTTGGTGATGAATCATTGCCAGTAATAGCTACTCGCAAAGTCATGCAGACTATATTCATATTTACTTTAAGTTCTTTTGATGTATTTAATATGATTTCATGAATATTTTCAGAATTCCAATTACATGTTAAAAGTAATTTACTACGGATGGATTCCAATAACTTATAATTAGAATAATTCAAATATTTATTAGCGCAATCAATATTTAGTTCGAAAAAATTTTCATAACAATAATTACATGATTTAGAGATTTCTTGCAAAGTTTTATAACCTTTTCCAAATACTTCAACAATTTTTATTAGTTTGGAATCACAGTCGATATTCATATATTGTGATAGATATTTTGCTATTTGTTCTGCAGGCAATGTATTGATATAATGATGATTTATCCATTTCAGTTTGTTAATATTGAATATACTAGGAGATTTACTTACTTTATTGAGTGTAAATAAATTTATCATTTCAGAGACAGTAAATATTTCTTTATTTTTATGAGACCAACCAAGTCTTATTAGATAGTTAAGTATAGCTTCTGGCAAATATCCTTGTTGTCTATATTGCAATATTCCTATTGCTGCATGACGTTTAGAAAGTTTTTTTCCATCAGGGCCAAATATCATAGAAACATGTGCGTAAGTTGGTATATTTGCACCAACAGCTCTTAATATATTAATTTGTTTTGGTGTATTGTTAATATGATCTTCACCACGAATGACATGAGTTATACCCATATCCCAATCGTCTATTGCTACACAAAAGTTATAAGTGGGGTAGCCATCACTGCGGCGGATAATTAAATCATCTAATTCTTTATTATTAAATTTAATTCTACCTCTAATTTCATCATTAAAAATTACATATCCTTCTTGAGGATTGCTAAATCTAACTACATGAGGTATATTATTTGACAGATTATATTTCGTTTTACAATATCCATCATATCGTGGCTTTTGTCCATTTATTATTTGTGATTTACGCAAATTATCTAAACGTTCTTTAGAACAAATGCATTTATATGCAGTACCTTTATTCAACATATTATTGATTATATCATTATAACGATCAAATCTTTTAGTTTGGTAATATGGTCCTTCATCCCAATCTATTTTCAACCAATTTAAGCTATCTATAATAGCTTTAACAAATTTTTTTTGATAACGTTCTTCATCAGTATCTTCTATCCTTAATATAAATATACCTCTGTTATGGCGTGCAAAAAGCCAAGAATAGAGAGCAGTACGAATACTCCCAATATGTAAATTACCAGTAGGACTCGGTGCAAAACGAGTTTTTATTTTCATTAATTAAAACCCTAAACTAATATCATTTAAAATGATTTTTAATAATTATAATATTTAACATAAAACACTTCATTATATTTTAATTACTGAGAATATAAAATAAATTATTAAAATAAAAACTTGTTTTTCTAAAAAAAGAGTTATATCATGTATACGGATATAAAGTTCAACTAAAAATTTAAAATAAAGTAACATTAAAACTTAATAACTATTAACACTATATTATAAATATTTTAATATTAAGTAAATATTTGCTATAGGGTGATTAGCTCAGTTGGCAGAGCATCTCCCTTACAAGGAGAGGGCCGGCGGTTCGAGTCCGTCATCACCCACCATTACATAACTATAAGAAATTGAATATAATTTAAATTTATAACATATTTTGTAATTGTGAAATTTAGAATTATTTTTTTGCTTTGAAAAATTGGGTCGTTAGCTCAGTTGGTAGAGCAGTTGACTTTTAATCAATTGGTCGCAGGTTCAAATCCTGCACGACCCAAAATTAGCAGCTAAGAAAGTATAGTTATACATTATCCTTCCTTGTTTAATCTATATTATCAATACTTATTAAATTAGACGATATTAAGGCTAATT
This sequence comes from Pantoea sp. SoEX, assembly GCF_009829945.1. Lineage (GTDB taxonomy): Bacteria > Pseudomonadota > Gammaproteobacteria > Enterobacterales > Enterobacteriaceae > Pantoea_C. Next base: position 83,950 of record NZ_SZZT01000001.1, on the reverse strand, counting down.
ATATTTTGTAATTTAGACTTAATTAGTTGATATTAATAAATATGTTTTATTACCTATTTGAAAAAATATTATTTTAATATAAAACTTAATTAGAATAAATCACAAAAAATGAAATTCTTAAAGATTGATTCAATGATTATTAAGATCCTAACTGTTGTTTTGCTTGCTTCTTTTATTCCATTAAAAGGTAATTTTATAAATTTATTTAAATACCTAACTATTGTAGCTATTTCTGTGCTTTTTTTTATGCATGGTGCTAAACTTTCTAGAAAAAAAATTATTTTAGGTAGTAGTAATTGGCAACTTCATTTATGGATACTATGTAGTACTTTCATACTTTTTCCTTTAATCGGATTTATTTTAATATGTTGCCATTTGATGAATATTAGTCCAGAAATTGATAAAGGTTTTTTATATTTATGTAGTATGCCTTCCACTGTACAATCTGCAATAGCTCTTACATCAATAGCTGGAGGTAATATTGCTGCTTCTATATGTAGTGCATCAGCATCTAGTATATTAGGAATATTTCTTTCTCCTCTAATTGTTAAGTTAATATTAGGAGTAAATAGTTCTGGATTGAATATAGACAATGAAATGCAACAAGTATGTAAAATAATATTACAATTATTAATACCTTTTTTGGCTGGACATATATCACGTAATTGGATTTATAAATGGATTGACCAAAATAATGATTTAATTAATAAAGTAGACCAAATATCAATTTTATTAGTAGTTTATTCTGCTTTCAGCGAAGCAGTAACTAATGGAATATGGAATATAGTTGGAATTCATACACTTTTATGGATTTTAATAGATTGTATGATATTATTATTTTTTATACTAATAATAAATTATTTAGTTGCTCGCGTATTTAAATTTAATCGTAGTGATGAAATAGTATTATTATTTTGTGGATCAAAAAAAAGTCTAGCTAGTGGGGTTCCTATGGCAAATATTTTATTTCCTGTCAGTTCAGTGGGAATAGTTATATTACCTTTAATGATATTCCATCAAGTTCAATTAATGACCTGTTCGTATATTGCTCAATGTTATAAACAAAATAATGAAAAAACGTAATTGATAATTTATATAATATAATTTTCATTTATGAATCATAATCAAAACTTATTTTTTAGTAATTTTATTATAGCGTTTTCATTTATTATTTTAATACCTAATTTTTGTGCTTTTATATATTTATTAGTATTTGATTTATTAGATATTAAAAAATCTGTCTCTTTTGATATATGATTTTTGATTATTACTCCTATTGATTCTAATCTAGATTTTATTATAGATTGTTTTAAATTTAAAAAAGAACCAGAAATAACAACTATTTTTCCATAAAAATAATTATTTTGTTTTTTATCATCATTTGATTTAATCTCTGATAAACAAATTCCTACTTCATTAATTAGTTGATATATTATTTTTTTATTATTTTTTTCTTTTATAAAATTAAGTATATGTTTAGCAGTTTTATATCCTATGTTTTTTATTTTAATTAATGAATTAAAATCTGCTAGCATAAAATTTTCAATATTAACAAAATGATTTGCTAATTCAATAGCATTTATTTCACCAACTTCTCTTATACCAAGTGCAAAAATAAAACGCTGTAGAGTAGTATTTTTTGATTTGTTTATTGCATTAATTATGTTTTGTGCTGCTCTGAATGCTAAGCCATCAATCTTAATTAAATTTCTTTTATCAATTAAAAACAAATCTGCTATCGTTTTAACATATCCTTTTTTTATTAGCTTATGAATTATTTTAGTGCCAACACCTCTTATATTCATAGCTTTACTAGAAACAAAATGTTTAATAGTGTTATTTTTTTGTGCATTACATGCTAAACCACCTGTGCATCTTGAAATTATCTCTCCTTTTATTCTTTCTATATGAGAGTTACATACTGGACAATTTTGAGGAAATATTATCTTTCTTGAATTTTTAGATCTTTTTGATGTTATGACATTCATAACTTGTGGTATAACATCTCCAGCTCTACGAATTACAACTACATCATCTATGTGCAACTGAAGTCGTTCTATTTCTTTAGCATTATGTAAAGTAGCACTTTTGATATTTACTCCTCCTAATTTAATTGGTTGAAGAATCGCAACTGGTGTAATTACTCCAGTTCTTCCTACCTGAAATTTTACTTCTTTAATGCAAGTACTTTTTTCTTGAGCAGGAAATTTAAACGCTACTGCCCAACGTGGAACTTTAGTAATATATCCTAAATGATTTTTCATTTTTTCTGAGTCCACCTTGATAACTATTCCATCTATATCAAATCCTAAATTATATCTATTTTTTTTAATTTCTTCATAGAAGATAATAGCATCATTAATATCATGAACGATCTTAGTATAATCACTAATAGGTAAACCCCATTTCCTTAGTTGTTGTAGATTTTTTATATGACTTGATGATAAATTTCCTTCCTTTACAACTCCTAAACCATAACAAAAAAAGCTTAAAGAACGATTAGCAGTAACATTTGGATCTAATTGTCTTATTGATCCTGCAGCAGCATTACGAGGATTTGCAAATGCTTTACCAAAATTTGTTCTGTATTCTTCATTAAGTTTTTCAAAGTCCTTTTGATATATAAATGCTTCTCCTCTTATTTCTACAAACATAGGTATATTATTGCCTTGCAAACTATGTGGAATAGATTTAATTGTTCGTACATTAGAAGTAATATCTTCACCAATAAAACCATCTCCTCTAGTAGCAGCTTTTACTAATAAGCCATTATAATATATTAAATTAACTGCAAGACCGTCTATTTTTAGTTCACAACAGTATTGTATTTCTTCATTTTCTAACTTTTTCTTTACTTTTTGATCAAATATGAATAAATCTGTTTTATTAAAAATATTTTCTAATGATAGCATGGGCATATTATGTTTTATCTTACCAAATATTTTTGATCTTTTTCCACCGATTAATTGTGTTGAAGAAGTAGGATTAGATAATGTTGGATATTTTTTTTCTAACCTTTTTAATTCTATTATCATTTGATCATATTCTATATCTGGAATTTCTGGTGAATCCTGTACATAGTATAAATACTCGTGATAAAGTAGTTTTTTTCTAAGTTCGATTATTTTTTCTATTGGTGATTTCATAATATTACATTCGTATATATTTAAAAAATAATATTCTAACATATTGATTGATATAGTGTAATTGAAATAATATTATTGTTGTAAAATTATTTAGGATGAAATAAATATTATTTTATAATAATTAATTAATATACTTAAATTATATAAAATGTATTGTATTAATAACATAAAAATTTGTTAAATATGTTATATTTAATTAAATATTTTTACATATTACTAAAAATTTATTAATAGTAATATAAACTGAATTTTATTAACTGTAATATAATTTTTGCTATTTATAATAAAATATTTATTGACATATTATGGTTATTTAGTATTTTAAATTTATTTTATAGATAATATAATTATATTTATATAGTATCAATTATATTGGTACTTAAAAAATTTAGTTTTGAAATAACAAATAGTTATTTTGTTTTTGTTATGTAAAATACTAGAATAAAGAAATATGTAATATTAGCCCTGTTCTATCTACATAATACGTATATCTCAATACCAATTTTATTTCTACTTAATTATAATATATTCATTTTTTTACTTTATTATAATATTAGAAATGGTATGCTTAAATGTTTAATTTAATTGTTATTTTGTTGGTTAAATAATTAATATGAATAAAATCCATAAAGATAATTCCTATACTATTGGAAATACACCATTAGTTCGACTGAATCATATGGGAAACAATTCAATTTTTGTAAAAATAGAATCACGTAATCCTAGTTTCAGTGTAAAATGCCGCATAGGTTCTAATATGATTTGGGATGCAGAAAAACGTGGAGTTTTAAGACCTGGAGTAGAATTAGTAGAACCAACAAGTGGAAATACTGGAATAGCATTAGCATATGTATCTGCTGCTAGGGGATATAAATTAACTTTGACTATGCCTGAAACTATGTCTATTGAGCGTCGTAAATTACTGAAAGCTTTAGGAGCTAATCTGGAATTAACAGAAGGCCAAAAAGGCATGCAAGGAGCTATTAGAAAAGCCGAAAAAATTGTTGCTAGTAATCCGAATAAGTACTTGTTACTACAGCAATTTAGCAATCCTGCTAATCCAGAAATTCATGAAAAAACTACTGGACCTGAAATTTGGTCAGATATAAACGGAGAAATAGATGTTTTTGTTGCAGGAATTGGTACAGGTGGAACTTTTACTGGTGTAAGTCGTTATATTAAAAATAGTGAAGGAAAGAAAGATCTGATCTCAGTAGCAGTTGAACCAATTAATTCTCCAGTAATAACTCAATTTCTATCTGGTAAAACCATAATACCAGGAACACACAAAATTCAAGGTATTGGAGCTGGTTTCATTCCTGAAAATCTAGATTTAACTCTTATTGATCGTGTTGTTACTGTTTCTAATGAAGAATCTATAAAAGTAGCTAGAAAATTAATGGAATCAGAAGGTATTCTTTCTGGTATTTCTTCTGGAGCAGCTGTATGTGCTGCAATGAAGTTACAAGAAGAAAAGGTATTCGCTAACAAAAATATGGTTGTAATACTACCATCTTCTGGAGAAAGATATTTAAGTACTAATTTATTTTCTGATATTTTTACTGAAAAAGAAATCATACAATAAATATTATTTTATAAAATTGCAAATATTCATATTAATAATATCAAATATTATATGCAGTTTTTATAAATTATTCTTATATTGAAAATATATTATTTTACGTTTGTGTAATTATATATAAATTTTAACTGATCAAATATATCTTAAAATTTGTAATAATTATATTGATAATATTTATGAAAAATAAAACCTGCTATTTATTTTTTCATGAATATTATCTGTGTAATTATTAATATTTAATAAATAATATTCTTAATGCTTAAAAATAAAGATAAGTTAATGTTATTATATTTTAAATATAAATTATTAATAATAAAATTTAGAATAAACTGGATAAAATTAGGAAATTATAATGTTTCAGAAAGAAATTACTATTAATTTATTAAATGGTTTGCATACTAGACCTGCTGCGCAATTTGTTAAACAAGCAAAAAATTTTCAATCTGAAATAACAGTGATATCTCAAAATAAATCAGCAAATGCAAAAAGCTTATTTAAATTACAAACTTTAGGTTTATCTTATGGAACTGTAATTATTCTCCAAGCAGAAGGTAAGGATGAAGAAATAGCAGTTGAAAATTTAGCTAAATTTATAAATGAATTAAAATGAATTTTTATACTTATTTAAAATAATAGTTTTATTTATTAAAATAATTAATATCTTTAACGATAAGCTTATTGTATTTATTTTGTTTTACTTTAATCTATTCTTACGATGGTTAAATCCACTATAGTTAATCTACATCGTGATAGAAAGGGAATATTATGATTTCAGGTATTGTAGTGTCACCAGGTATCGCTATCGGAAAAGCTATTTTGTTGCGAGAAGACGATACAGTGATAAATCAAGAAAAAATCTCCAAAGATAAAATTAATCAAGAAATTCAAAAATTTTTACACAGTCGCAATGAAACAGAAAAACAATTAGAAACAATTATGATTAAAACTAATAAGTCTTTAGGTGAAGATAAAGCAGCAATCTTCGAAGGACATATTATGATTTTAAAAGACGAAGAACTCGAGCAAGAAATAATTAGTTGTATTAAGAAAAATTATTTAACCGCAGATGCTGCTGTTAAATTAGTAATTGATAATCAAATAAGAACGTTAGAAAAACTAAAAGATCAGTATCTTAAAGAACGTATAGTAGATGTACGAGATATAGGTAAACGTTTAATAAATAATATATTGGGATTAAATGTTAATAATTTAATTTCAATAAAAGATAAATCAATATTAGTAGCAAAAGATTTAACTCCATCGGAAACTGCACAATTAAACTTAAACATGATATTAGGATTTATCACTGATTTAGGGGGTTTAACTTCACATACCTCAATAATGGCTCGTTCTCTTGCAATACCAGCTATAGTTGGTACTAAAAATGCTACTTTATATATAAAAAATGGAGATTATCTAATTATTGATGGAATAAATAATTTTATACATATAAATCCCTCTCAAATTATTTATAAACAATTAAAGAAAACTCGAAAACAATATATTATTAAAAAAAATGAGTTAAATAGAATAAAAAATTTACCTGCTATAACATTGGATGGTCATCAAGTTAAAATATGTGCAAATATAAGTAATATACGAGATGTAATAAATGTAAAATTACAAGGTGCAACAGGAATAGGATTATATAGAACTGAATTTTTATTTATGGATAGGAATTCTCTACCAAGTGAAGAAGAACAATTTCAAGCCTATAAATCTGTTTCAGAGGCAATGGGAATAGGAGATATTATTATAAGAACTATGGATATTGGAGGAGATAAGGCTTTACCCTACATGAATTTACCAAAAGAAGATAATCCTTTTTTAGGATGGCGTGCGATTCGTATTGCACTAGATCGCAGAGAAATTTTACATACACAACTACGTGCTATTTTAAGGTCATCTGCTTTTGGTAAAATAAGAATAATGTTTCCTATGATTATATCAGTGGAAGAAGTTCGTATTTTAAAATGTGAACTTGAAAAATTAAAGTCACAATTATCGAATGAAGGACAAAGTTTTGATAATTCAATTGAAATTGGTATTATGATTGAAACTCCTGCTTCTACTGTTATTGCAAATCATTTAGCTAAAGAAGTTGATTTTTTTAGTATTGGAACAAACGACCTTACACAATATACATTAGCAGTGGATCGCGGTAATAGTTTGATATCTCACTTATATAATCCAATGACCCCATCAGTGCTTAGATTAATTAAGCAAGTTATCGATGCATCTCATGATGAAGGAAAATGGACTGGAATGTGTGGTGAACTTGCAGGTGATGAACGTGCAACATTACTCTTACTAGGAATGGGATTAGATGAATTTAGTATGAACTCTATTTCTATTCCAAAAATTAAAAAAATTATTCGTAGTGTTAATTTCAAAGATGTTAAATTATTAGCAGAAAAAGCCCTAATTCAGCCAACATCTGAAGATTTAATGAAATTACTTGATAAGTTTAATAAAGAAAAACATTAATCTATAATTACAAAATATAACTCACCAATAATATTAAATTAGGAGAAAATTATATGGGTTTGTTCTCTAAAATTTTTGGTAACGCGACAAATAGAGGTAAAACAACTAATATCATTGCTCCTTTATCAGGTCAAATTATTAATATTGAAGAAGTCCCAGATGTAGTGTTTTCTGAAAAAATTGTAGGAGATGGTATTGCGATCAAACCTAAGGGAAACAAAATAGTTGCTCCTGTTAAAGGTAAAATAGGTAAAATTTTCGAAACTAATCATGCTTTTTCAATTATATCTGATTATGGTATTGAGTTATTTGTTCATTTTGGAATTGATACAGTTGAATTAAAAGGTAAAGGTTTTAAAAGAATAGGTGAAGAAGGTCAAGAAGTGAACATAGGAGAAACAATTATTGAATTTGATCTATCATTATTAGAACAAAAAGTAAAATCTACAATAACTCCAGTAGTAATTTCTAATATGGATAAAATTAAAAAATTAACAAAATTGTCTGGAAAAACAATGATAGGTGAAACCACTATAATGATAGTTAATATGAATTAAACTTAAAAAACGATAACTTAATTTAAATATAGTTATCGTTTTTTATATTTTATTTCATTTATACTAAATTAATGATGATATTTAGATTAGCTTAAATTAAAATAAGAAAAATTAATAATTATGTGTAATATAGATAATATTAGAAATTTTCTACTAAATTTACAAAATAACATTTGTAATGTTTTGTCTAAAGAAGATTATAATAAAGCATTCAAAAAAGATAATTGGAGTTCTAAAAGTTGTCAAGGTAGGAGTTGCGTATTAAAAAATGGAAAAATATTTGAACAAGCAGGAGTAAACTATTCATATGTCCATAATTGTAAAATACCTCCATCAGCAACTTTATACCACAAAAATATGTCTGATTATAGTTTTACAGCACTAGGTATATCAGTAATAGTTCATCCACTTAATCCTTATGTTCCAACTAGCCATGCTAATATAAGGTTTTTTCTGGGAGAAAAACCTGGGGCTGAATCGATTTGGTGGTTTGGCGGAGGATTTGATATGACGCCTTTTTATGCATTTAAAGAAGATGTAATTCATTGGCATAAAACAGCATTTGATATTTGTTTGCCTTTTGGTAAAGCTATATACTACAAATATAAACACTGGTGTGATCAATATTTCTACATTAAACATCGTAATGAACAGCGTGGGGTAGGAGGTTTATTTTTTGATGATCTTAACAAACCAGATTTTGATTATTGTTTTAAATTTGCACAGGCTATAGGTAATGGATATTTGCGTGCTTATCAGCCAATTGTTGCACTTCGTAAAAATTATTTATGGAGTGAAAAACAACGTAGATTTCAACTTTACAGAAGAGGTAGATATGTTGAATTTAATCTAATATACGATCGTGGTACCATATTTGGTTTACAAACAAATGGTAGGATAGAATCTATTTTAATTTCTATGCCTCCTTTAGTAAGCTGGGAATATGATTACAAATATGATGAAAATTCGGCAGAAGCCTCTCTGTATAGAGACTTTCTACCTATTAAAGATTGGTTATCCTGATTTTTGTGCATAATATAAAAATACATTAATTTATATACATTATTGAATTGTCTTTTATAACGGTTTTGTCTGAGCTTCTGCTACAGATAAAGCAACCATATTAACTATTCTCCTTACTGAAGCTATGCTAGTGAGTATATGAACTGGTTTTTTCATGCCCATTAATACAGGTCCTACTGTTACTCCTTCAGAACATGATACACGTAATAAATTATAACTAATTCTTGCTGATTCTACATTAGGCATAATAAGCAAATTAGCACTTCCTTTTAGGGGACTATCTGGCATTAATTCTTTTCGTATGGTTTCTACTAAAGCAGCATCACCATGCATTTCACCATCAATCTCTAATTGAGGAGCTAATTTTTTTATAATTTTTAAAATATTTCGCATTTTTTGTGCACTAGGTGTATTAGAAGTACCAAAACTAGAATGAGATAATAAAGCTACACGAGGTTCCATTCCAAAACGTTTTACTGTTTCTGCTGCCATTAATGTAATATCTACTAATTGTTCTGATGTGGGATCTTCGTTAACATAAGTATCTGCTATAAAAGTATTTCCACTAGGTAATAATAATGCATTTAAACTGCCTGCTACTTTAATATCATTGCGCAAACCTATTACATTTTTTATTATATTATAATGTTCATCATAATTACCAATAGTTCCACAAATTAATGCATCTGTTTCCCCTCGATGTAACATTATCGCACCAATTAAAGTTGGATTACTAATTATTGCTCTTTGTGCTTGTTCTTGAGTAATACCATATCTTTTCATAATTTGGTAGTATTCATTCCAATATTCTTTAAAACGAGGATCGGATTCATTATTTACTAGTTTAAAATCTTTTCCTATTTGGATTTTTAAACCTTGTTTTTGCAAACGTGTTTTAATAACATGTGGTCTTCCAATTAATATAGGTTTTGCTAATCCAAGTGTTACTATTTCCTGTGTAGCATGTAATACTCTTACGTCTTCACCTTCTGCTAATACAACATATTTTGGCAATTTTCGTGCTTGAGAAAATATTGGTTTCATAAATAAATTTGTCTTATAAACAAATTCAGTAAGTTTTTCTCGGTAAGCATCAAAATCCTTTATAGGATGAGTAGCAACACCAGATTGCATAGCTGCTTGAGCAACAGCAGGTGCAATTTGAACAATTAATCTTGGATCAAATGGTTTCGGAATTAGGTAATCTGTACCAAAACTGAGTTCTTGATCTCCATATGCTGATGCAACAATATCACTTTGTTCAGCTTTAGCAATATCTGCGATAGCATGTACTGCAGCAATTTTCATTTCTTCGTTGATAGTGGTCGCACCAACATCTAAAGCTCCACGAAAAATAAAAGGAAAACATAAAACATTATTAACTTGATTAGGAAAATCAGACCTTCCAGTACAAATGATTGCATCTGGTCTTACTGCTTTTGCTAATGGAGGCATAATTTCTGGATCAGGGTTTGCTAAAGCCAAAATAAGTGGATTTTTTGCCATTTTTTGAACCATTTGTGCAGTTAATAATTTTGGGCCAGAACATCCAAGGAATATATCTGTTCCAGCAATTATTTCTTCCATTGTTCTCTGTCCTGCATCTTTAACTGCATATTTAGCCTTGTTGATTTCCATGTTTTTTTCTCGGCCATGGAAAATTAATCCTTTAGAATCACAAACTTTTATATTACTCTTAGGCAAACCTAGCTCTACTAATAAATTCATACAAGCAATAGCTGAAGCACCTGCTCCAGAAACTACTAATTTGACATTAGATATACTCTTGTTAACAATATGTAACCCATTAATAACTGCTGCAGCACAAATAATTGCAGTACCATGTTGATCATCGTGAAATACAGGAATTTTCATTCTATTACGTAATTGTTGTTCTATATAGAAGCATTCTGGTGCTTTTATATCTTCTAAATTTATACCACCAAAAGTGGGTTCTAATGAAGTTATTATTTGTATTATTTTATCTGGATCTGTTTCATTTATTTCTATGTCAAATACATTAATACCGGCAAATTTTTTAAATAATACCCCTTTACCTTCCATAACTGGTTTAGAAGCTATAGCTCCAATATTTCCCAAACCTAAAACTGCAGTACCGTTAGATATTACAGCTACTAAATTACCTCGTGAAGTATATTTATATGCTTTTATTGGATCAGAAGCAATTTCTATACAAGGAGCTGCTACTCCAGGTGAATAAGCTAAAGCCAAATCACGTTGAGTTAATAAGGGTTTGGTAGGAGATACTTGAATTTTCCCAGCTAAGGGATATTGGTGAAAATCAAGTGCACTTTTTTTTAATTTATCATCCATTAGATATCCTTAGTTTATACGCAATCATAAATTATTTATTTTAAGAAATATAAAATCATAATATATTACAAATATAGATCAACTTAATATTAAACATATTTAATATAACAATTAAACTATTTTTAAAAATCATTAATTATTATTATAAATAACATTATTTTTAATGTAAGAAAATAAAACATTTTATTTTCTTAAAAGGATTTAATATGAATCAATTAGAAGCTTTAAAACAATTTTCTACTGTAGTTGCAGATAGTAGCAATATAGAATCTATCATACAATATCGCCCAAAAGACGCAACCACTAATCCTTCTATTATACTTAAATCTATCAATTTAAAAATTTATCAAGATATGATAAATAATGCAATTGAGTATGCTAAAAAACAAGGTGGTAATAAAGAAATAAAAATAATTAATGCTAGTGATAAATTTGCTGTTAATATCGGAACAGAAATATTAAGATACATACCTGGTCATATTTCTACAGAAATAGATGCTAGATTATCTTTTGATACATTAAGCTGTATCAACAGAGCAAAAAGAATAATTAAAATGTACAAAGATAATGGAATAGATAGATCACGTGTTTTAATTAAATTAGCATCAACTTGGGAAGGTATTCAAGCTGCTAGAGAGCTAGAAAAAGATGGTATTAAGTGTAATTTGACTTTGATATTTTCCATAATTCAAGCAAAAGCTGCTGCTGAAGCAAAAGTATTTTTAATTTCACCATTTGTTGGTAGAGTATATGATTGGTATAATGATCACAATTTAATCAGCCCATATTCAGTTCAAAAGGATCAAGGTGTAAAATTAATTTATGACATTTATAATTACTATAAATGTCATGGCTATAATACTATTATTATGGGAGCTAGTTTCCGCAAAAAAGAGCAAATAATTGCGTTAGCTGGTTGTGATTATTTGACAATATCCCCGAATTTTTTAAATGAATTAAAAAATAGTAATGAACCATTATTAAGAACATTAAAAAATCCTTATAATACAGTAAATCACAATAAATCTGTTCCTATTTCAGAATCTGAATTTCGTTGGGAACATAACCAAAATCCCATGGCTATAGAAAAACTATCCGAAGGTATACGAACATTTTCTTTTGATCAGCAAAAATTAGAACAAGAAATGTCACTTAGAATTTAGCTGTTATAATATTAAGGCGGAAACTATATCCGCCTTAATATTAAGATTAATTAATATTTAAATGTCATTGTTGTTACATATTTAATTTGATTAATGTTTAAAATTAACATGTAACAAGGTTACAGCAAATAAAATATAATTAAGTATGAATATCACAATGAGTAATAAAAAATATATTAATATTTATTATAGATAATCAGAAAAATATTAAGCAAACATATAACAATATATATTTTATCAAATTTATATCATAAAATCATATTTTTATTATAGTACTGATTGTAATATTTATTATATCAATAACACTATTTTATATATTACTTATTTTAAGTTTGTTTTTCATTATCGTAATGATGATATATTTTTTGTTCATTAGATATTTCTTTAACACGTTTTCTAACTCTAAACCATCCTAATACTAAAACTAATGCTATTAAAGGAATAGATGCTATAGTATAAGTACCATTTGGATAGTCAAAAGCCATTAATACTAAAACACAAAATAAAAATAATAGAGTTAACCAAGAAGTAAAAGGAGCACCTGGTAATTTAAAACTTACTTCCTTTGCTTTACCTTCTTTAATAGCTTTACGTAAACGTAATTGACATATAATTATAAAAGTCCAAGAAGAAATAATTCCAAGAGAAGCGTAATTTAATACAATTTCAAATACTTTTGAAGGTAAACTGTAGTTAAGAAATACACCAATTATATAAATTCCAATAGTAGATATAATTCCAGCATAAGGTACATTCTGAGAACTCATTTTTGACATGAATTTTGGTGCTGATCCACCCATTGACATAGATCTAAGAATTCTTCCAGTAGAATATAATCCTGAATTTATGCTAGAAAGTGCTGCACTTAAAACAACAACATTCATTATACTACATATATATGGTATCCCCAATTTAGATAAAAATGTAACGAATGGGCTTTGATTTTCATGATAAGCATTCCATGGTAATAAAAGTACCAACAACAATATTGAACCAATATAAAATATGCCTACACGCCATATTATACTATTAATTGCTTTTGGTAAAATTGTTTTAGGATCTTTACATTCACCTGCTGCGGTACCAACCAATTCAATTGAAGCAAAAGCAAATACTACTCCTTGTATTAAAACCAAAGCAGGTAATAAACCGTGTGGGAAAAATCCACCTTGATCGATAATCAAATGAATACCTGTTACATTACCATCTATTGGTCTACCACTAATTAGTACTGCTAATCCAATAATTAAGAAAAATATAATTGCTAATACTTTAATTAAAGAACACCAAAACTCCATTTCAGCAAACCATCTCACTCCAACCATATTCATAACACCAACAATCGTTAGAGCAGCAAGAGCAAATACCCATTGAGGAATGCCATCAAATATTTTCCAGTATTTCATGTATAAAGCAACAGCAGTAATGTCTACAATACCAGTCATAGCCCAATTAGTAAAGTACATCCAACCTGCGATATATGAAGCTTTTTCACCGAAAAATTCTCTAGCGTAAGATACAAAACTTCCACTAGAGGGACGATTTAAAATTAATTCCCCTAATGCACGTAAAATAAAAAAAGAGAATATTCCACAAATAATATAAATTAGAACCAATGCAGGACCTGCTGCTTGTAATCTACCACCAGTTCCTAAAAACAAACCAGTTCCTATAGCACCTCCTATGGCAATCATTTGAACATGTCGATTATCCATGCATTTTTGATAACCTATGTCATGAGAATTTAACCAACGTCTTTTTGCATCACTAACTTCAGTTAATTCTTGTTTTTTATGTGTCATAATTTTCCTATTTATCGTAATTAGGATATTAAATTTTTATTAAATTATTAGGAATATAGTTTTAAAATTAATTTTTTATCTTGTAATTTATAATCAAGTAATATAAAAATTTAAGTTCATAAATGATCTATATGTTTAATATTTATATATTATTAATAAGTGCATAAATATTTAATTTTAATGTTAATATCTATTATTAAAATAATTAAAGATAAAATAATAAATTCAAAAAATTATCATTATCTGTTGAATTACAATGATTTTATAATATAAATTTGGTATTATTTTTTATAAACATAAAAAATAATACTGCAATTATTATTAGGAAAAATAAAAGATCAAAATAATATTACAGTTATGATAATTTTTGATAAACTAATTTAATAAAAATGTTAAACAAAATTATTACTACAATAAGTTTATCAAATTAATAAAATCTATACTTTATTTAATAAATAAGTTTGGTTAGAACTAAAAATTATATCAATTAAAACTATATAAATACTATTAACTATTATATAATGTTAGAAAATAACTGATCTCTAATATATTAATAAATGAATAAATTAATTAGCGCTTCAAAAGCATATATTAAGTTTATATTATTAATTTATTATTAGGATTGCTAATTTAATAATCTTGTAAATTACTATTACTAAAAATTGAGGTATTTTATAATTAAACTGAAATAACTGTATTATATAATATTATTGATAATCAATTATCACTCATTATAGAAAAAAAATCAATATTATATACATATAATTATTTTTTAGTTAATTTACACGTTAATATAGTTATTTTACTATATGTGATATTATTTCAATATAAAAAACAACTATTATTTTTTATATTATCCCATTATAAAAATAATGGACTATTTTTTAACTAAATTACAACGAAAATAAATTTTTATAAAATTATAATAATATAAAATCATATTATATTAAATTTTAAAATCTTCATATACCTATTATTTTAAATAATTAATAATTTTTATTGTTAAATAAATTAACTGTTATTAAAAAACAGATTGTACTATCAAATATAAAAAAATACAAAATATTATTTCATTTTTTTATAATTTTATTTTAAAAAATTATTTAGGAAAAATTATTGATGTTATGTCCAATAGTTGAACTTACACAACAACTTATTCGATGTCCTTCTATAAGTCCCGACGATGCTGGATGTCAAGATTTGTTAATTGCTAGACTTGAGTCTATAGGTTTTGATATAGAAAAGATCAATGTTAATGATACCAAAAATTTTTGGGCTACACGTCGTCAAGGAAAAACATTGGCTTTTGCTGGTCACACTGATGTAGTTCCACCAGGAAATATTCATAGTTGGACTCATTACCCTTTTGATCCAATAATACATAATGGAGTACTATTTGGTCGTGGTGCTGCAGATATGAAAGGTGCTTTAGCTGCCATGATAGTAGCAGCTGAACGTTTCGTAAAAGCATATCCAGAACATACAGGTTGTCTAGCTTTTCTTATAACTTCAGATGAAGAAACTAAAGCTATTAACGGTACTTTAAAAGTAGTAGAAAAATTAATCTCAAGACAAGATCGGTTAGATTATTGTTTGATTGGAGAACCTACGAGTGAGATTACTATAGGAGATATAGTAAAAAATGGACGTCGTGGTTCCATAAATGCTAAATTAATTATTAAGGGAATACAGGGTCATGTTGCATATCCTAATCTAGCAGAAAATCCTATACATAAGGGAATAAAAATTTTAAATAAACTAATCAATGTTACATGGGATCAAGGAAATAATTTTTTCCCACCAACTGTAATGCAAATTACCAATATACAAGCAGGAGATGGTATTAATAATATTATTCCTGGAAACCTATTAGTGCAGTTTAATATACGTTTTAGTACAGAGTTAAATGATTTAATGATTCGTGAACGTTTTGATATATTACTTTCAAATCTAAAATTAGATTATTCTATTGAATGGAATATAGCTGCTAAACCTTTTTTAACTTTTCATAAAAAATTCACTGATGTGGTCACAGAAACAGTTTTGCATTATAGCAAAATCAAACCAAAAATATTTAATAATGGCGGAACATCTGATGGAAGATTTATTACTAAAACTGGAGCAAAAGTGATTGAGTTAGGTTTAGTTAATCAAACAATTCACAAAATTAACGAAAATGTTAAAATATCCGATTTACAAATTTTAAGTAAGATGTATCAGCGTATTATGAAACAATTAATTGCTTAATAATTTATTTTTTAAGTTAGATTTTTCCTTAACTAAAAGTTATACCTAATCTGTTAGCAACTAATTCATAAGCTTGAATTATGCCAGTAGAATTTTGTCTAAATATATCTTTATCCAGTTTCCGCATATTGGTTATATCCCATAAACGCGCAACATCAGGAGAAAATTCATCACCTAATATTATTTCATTATTAAACAGACCAAATTCTATTTTAAAGTCAACCAATATAATACCAATATCATGGAATAATTTATTTAAAATATTGTTTATCTTATGAGTAAGATACTTCATAGTCATAATATGATGTTTATTTGCCCAGCCAAAAGTTTCACAATAAGACTCATTAATCATTGGATCATTTACAATATCACTCTTTAAAAACATTTCGAATATTGGGGGATTTAATATAATTCCTTCCTTTATATTTATTCTTTTAACTAAAGAACCTGCAGAACGATTTCTTAAAACACATTCAATTGGTATCATTTTTAGATTTTTTACTAAGATTTCACTGTCAGAAATTTGTTTTTCTATATGAGATTTTATTCCATTGTTTTGCAATGTAGTCATAATAAAATAATTAATCTTATTATTTATTTTTCCTTTACCATCAAATTTTTGAATTGTCATTCCATTATTTGCTGATATATCATCTCTAAAATTTATTATTAAAAAATCTTTTTTTTCAGTACAATATACTGTTTTTGATTTTCCTCGATATATTTCAGATTTCTTTTGCATTATAAAATTCCAAGAACATTAAGTTTAATTTTGCTTATTTATTACATTTTGTAGAACTTTCATTAAAGAATCGTTAATTTTTTTATTTACAATATTACCTTTTGCATTAATAAATCTTAAGCTAACATAATTATTAAAATCACCAAGTTGAACAGTATAATTACCATCTGGTAAACTAGGTTTACCTGTATTAATAGATTTCCAAAATAAATTATTCGGTTTCTTATAAGTTATATTAAAATTACCTTGTATTTTATTACTATGAATTACACGCATACCTATGACATTCATAGCAGCTTCTAGACGTTGCCAAGCTATATTAAACGACGTGTTGAGTTTTAGCATTGGTAATTCATTTTCATTATCGATAATGCTTTGAATATTAATTTTATTATTATAACTTAATAAAGTATTATTATTTTTTGTTTTATCCAAACCCAGTATAATTTTATTAAGCATTTGTATTGTATAATGCCTCATATAAAAAGGTGATGTGACACTTTTTTCTCCTTGTTTTAAATTAATTAAATTAACTATAAATAGTAATTTAGATTTATATGTTTGTAAACTTAAATTATATTTCCCAATATATTTTTTTCTTCCATAAGATTGAGGTAATAAAATCCAATTAGTTGTTAACGTATGTACAATTTTATTGCTTGATAAAATAGGAAAATTATATACTTTTATTATATGAATTATTCTTGTCCAAAAATCATGTATATTATGTTGATTTATCAACAATAATCCTTTATTTCCATCAAAACTAATATCTGTATTGTCTATTATCTCTAAAAGTTGAATTGGTGGATATAAATTAGATTTTTTCTTAATTTTATTATTGTTTATAATGGGTATATCATAATCACCTTTTTGAATAGGGAAAATCATATTATTAGGTGATTTTAGTTGTTGTAATTTATTAGCTTTTAAGTAATAAGATTCATTTATGTTAAATTGGTTATAAGAACATGAGGTCAATAAAAATGTAACAACTAAAATTTTTATTATTGAAGTACAAATTGAATTCTTTACTAAATAATTCATCCAAAATTCCTACATTTGTAAACCGGATTTTATTAAAGCCTGTTCTACTTGTAATTGATTGATTACAGATAATGGGGTCATGGGTAGACGTAAAGTGTCGGATTTAATCAAACCAAGTTTCTTTGCTGCCCATTTCACGGCAATAGGATTAGATTCACAAAAAAGAACCTTATGTAAAAACATTAAACTTTGGTTTAATTTATTAGCTTTATTAAAATCTTGTTGATGTGCTAACTGACATATTTCAACCATTTGTTTGGCAGCAATATTTGCTGTTACTGAAATTACTCCTTTACCTCCTAATTTCATGAAATCTAATGCAGTAGCATCATCACCACTCATTAAAATGAAATCATTTTTTACTAAATTAGTTATTTGATTAATACGTGATAAATCTCCAGTAGCTTCTTTTATTCCAACAATATTTTCAACTTGCGATAAACGAGCTATAGTTTCAGGAAGGATATCACAACCAGTTCTAGATGGAACATTATATAATATCTGTGGTAAATTAGTACTATTAGCAATAGCTTTGAAATGTTGATATAAACCTTCTTGTGTAGGACGATTATAATATGGTGTTACAGATAAACATCCTATAACTCCAGAGTTTTCAAAGCGTTTAGTAAGAGAAATTGCTTCTGCTGTATCATTTGAACCTGTCCCAGCAATTACTCCTATTTTTTCATTTGCGAGTTCTAAAGTTTGCATTACTACAGTTCCATGTTCTTCATGACTCAGTGTTGCAGATTCACCAGTAGTACCAACAGAAACAATAGCTGATGTGCCGCTATTAATATGATAGTTAACTAATTTTCTTAAACTAGAACGGCATAAATTACCTCTAACATCCATTGGAGTGATAAGAGCAACAATACTTCCCGCAAACATTATGCTTTTTCCTTAAAATATTTTCAATTTTATTGAATTCAATAAAATTTAATCTGACATATTTCATATAATATATATATTAGTATAAATATTTTCATATTTAGTATTAATTACCTAATAATACTTTTTTGATAATATTATTTAGTAATATGATTCATTTAATTAAGCATACTTATCTATCTAGATAAGTAAATTTAGGAATTAATTTAATAAAATTAGCTTAATTAATATAATTTTTTAAATGCTGCTTTATATCTTTATATATTCTGTTTAAAAATTTATATATTTCACTTCCAATAAAAATCAAATTTCAAAAAATTTTTATTTAATTAATCATGAATTTATACTATAATATAGTATTATATGGTACTATATAATAAATACAATGTTTCTTTAATAATATAGTAAACAAAAAATACATTTAACTTATTATTCTCATAATATTATAAAGTACCAAAAATTTTATCTCCGGCATCACCGAGACCTGGAATAATATATCCTTGTTCATTTATTTTTTTATCTATTGATGCTGTATACAACTCTATATCTTTATGTACTTTTCCTAATTCGTAAATTCCTTCTGGTGCTACTATGAGAACTAATACTTTAATATTTTTACATCCTGCTTTTTTCAAAAGGTTGACAGTTGCAATCATTGATCTTCCAGTTGCTAATAGAGGATCAACTATTATAGCTATGCTTTCTGCAATATTAGAAACTAATTTTTTAAAATAAGGTTTAGGTATTAATGTTTTCTTATCTCTATATATTCCTACTATGCTAATGCGTGCACTAGGTAAATATTTTAGCACTCCGTCCATCATACCAATACCAGCTCTTAAGATAGGTACTATTGTAATTTCTTTTTGTTCTATCCTATCAATAGTCACTAAACCATGCCAACCTTTTATTACAATACTTTGAGTTTTTAAATCTGAAGTAGCTACATAAGTAAGTAAACTCCCTATTTCACTAGCTAATTCACGAAAATGTTTTGTACTAATATTATGAACTCTCATTAAACCTAATTTATGTTTAATTAAAGGATGTTTTACTTCAATAACCTTCATTAATTTTTCCTAAGGAAAAAATTTCATATCAAAATATATTATAATAGTATATTTTTGCTATTTATTATTTATTTAACATAATATAAAATTTGCTATACTAATAAATTTTAATATAGAATTATATTACAATCTTTATTATATTGCTTTATTAATAACCAAACAATTATATTACTTTATTAATAACCAAACAACAATTTATTAATTACTAATAATTTGAATATTGAGGAAAATACAATTAGTGTTCGATAAATTATCTAACATAAACTATAAAGACGCTGGTGTTGATATTAATACCAGTAACGATCTTGTTAAATATATAAAAAATATATCAAAAAAAACTAATAGACCAGAAGTAATAAGTAGTATTGGCGGTTTTAGTGCATTATGTGAATTACCAAATAAATATATTCAACCTGTCATAGTTTCTACTACTGATGGTGTTGGTACTAAATCACGTTTAGCTATGAATATAAATCATTACAATAATATTGGTCTAGATTTAGTTGCTATGTGTGTAAATGATATAGTGGTTTGTGGTGCAGAACCGCTTTTCTTTTTAGATTACTATTCAATTAATAAATTAGATACTAATATTTCTCGTGCATTAATAAGTGGTATTGTTACAGGCTGTATTAGTGCAGGCTGTTCTTTTATAGGAGGTGAAACTGCTGAAATGCCCGGAACTTATTTAGAACAAAATTTTGATTTGGCTGGTTTTTGTTTAGGTGTAGTAGAAAAATCAAAAATAATTGATGGAAAAAAAATTCATAATGGTGATCAATTGATTGCTTTAAGCTCTAGTGGACCACACTCTAATGGTTATTCTTTAATACGTAAAATACTTGAAATCAATAAAATTGATCCTGTTACACAATTACTTAATAAAAAACCTTTAATAAATTATTTAATAGAACCGACACGAATATATGTAAAAAATATTTTAAAGTTAATAAAAATATTTAACATAAAAGCAATTATACATTTGACTGGCGGTAGTTTTATAGAAAATATTCCAAGAATATTACCTGATAACACTCAAGCTGTAATTAATGAAAGAAGTTGGTCATGGCCTGATATATTTACTTGGATACAAACAAAAAGTAATATAAGCACATTAGAAATGTATAGGATTTTTAATTGTGGAGTTGGTATGTTAATAGTAGTTAATTCAATTGACGCAAACAAAATAATTTCTTTTATGAACAATGTCGGTGAATTAGCATGGAATATAGGTAAGATCAAAAATTCAGCTTCTAAAGAAAGAGTAATATTTGTAAAATGAAAAAAATAGTAATATTAATTTCTGGCGAAGGAAGCAACTTGCAATCTATTATTAATGCTTGTCATCAGAAAAAAATTAATGGAAAAATAGTAGCTGTTTTAAGCGATCGATATTCAGCTTATGGTTTAACGTATGCTAGAAAAGCGCAAATACCAGTAAGAGTAATAAATAGTAATCAGTTTATGGATCGTCGAAGTTTTGACTTAATGCTTTCTAAAGAAATTGATACATATCAACCAAACTTAATTGTATTAGCAGGTTACATGCGTATTTTAAGTAGTTTTTTTGTAAATCGTTATAGAGGAATAATAATTAATATTCATCCTTCTTTGCTACCTAAATACCCTGGTTTGAACACTCATCGAAAAGTTTTAGAAAATGGTGATTTAGAACATGGATCTTCAGTACATTTCGTAACTAATGAGTTGGATAGAGGACCAATTATTATACAAAGAAGAATCCCAATTTTTCTTGAAGATAATGAAACTTCTATCATTAAACGCATTAAAGAACAAGAACATATTATATATCCTGTTGCAATTAAATGGTTCATAGAAGGAAAATTGATAATGAAACAAAAAAAAGCATGGTTAAATGGTGAAAAATTACCTTTACAAGGATATACAGATTAATCGTATGATTTTAACTTTTAAAGATTAATTATAAATCTATAATATAAATTATTATTTTCATTAAAGTTTCACAACTACTATCAATGTAATATAAAAATTACAGGAATCATGATGTTTTATGTTGAAAAAGAAATGAGTTGGTTATCTTTCAACGAACGTGTTTTACAGGAAGCAAAAGATAAAACAAATCCATTAATAGAAAGAATGCGTTTTTTAGGTATTTATTCAAATAATTTAGATGAATTTTATAAAGTGCGTTTTGCAAATTTGAAAAGACATATTTTGATAGGAAAAGAAAAAAAATTATCAAATAATCAATATTTTATTTTTAAAAAAATTAAAAAACAAGTTATACAATATGAACAACAATTACATACCATATATAAAAATTTGATAATGGAAATGGCTGATAATAAGATATTCTTAATTAACGAATTACAATTATCTGATAATCAGCAAATTTGGTTACGTCAATACTTTAAAAGTAAGTTAATTCAACATGTAATTCCAATAGTGATAAATAATAAAACTAATTTAACTAAATTTCTTAAAGATAATTTCAATTATTTAGTAATTAAAATTATTTATAAAAAAAATAATTGTTATGCTTTACTAAAAATTCCTTCAGATAAATCTCCTCGTTTTATCAAAATTCCTACAGAATCAAAATGTAAACATAATTATATAATTATATTAGATAATATTTTAAGATATTGTTTAGATGAAATTTTTAAAGGTTTCTACAATTATGATACAATAAAATCCTATTCAATGAAAATAATCCGTGATGCAAAATATAGCTTAATATCTGATGAACTGGAATGTAGTTTATTAGATTTAGTGTCATCTAGCTTAAAACAACGTTTAACAGCAGAAACGGTAAGGTTAGTGTATCAACGTGATATGCCTGTTGATATGGTGAAAATGTTATGTCATAAACTTTCAATTACAAATCTAGATTCAGTAATACCCAGCGGACGTTATCATAATTTTAAAGATTTTATTAATTTTCCTAATATTGGTAAAAATAACTTAATTAATCTTCATTTACCACCTGTTCATCATGTGGGCTTTAGTAAAGTTATGCGAAATTATTTTGATGCCATTCGCAACAGTGATATACTTCTATATTATCCTTATTATACTTTTGAACATATATTAGAATTATTGCAACAAGCATCTTTTGATCCTAAAGTATTATCAATAAAAATTAATATTTATAGAGTTGCAAAAAATTCTAGAATTATAGATGCTATGATTCATGCAGCTTATAATGGTAAAAAAGTTACTGTAGTAGTTGAATTACAAGCCCGTTTTGATGAAAAAGCTAATATTTATTGGTCTAAACGTCTAATTGAAGCAGGGGTACATGTAATTTTCTCTGTTCCTGGATTAAAAATCCATGCAAAATTATTCTTAATATCTCGTCAAGAAAAAAATACGATATTATTATATGGACATATAGGTACAGGTAATTTTAATGAAAAAACTGCACGTTTCTACACAGATTACTCATTGTTAACTTCAGATACTAGAATAACTAATGAAATAAGCCAGGTATTTAATTTTATTAAAAACCCATATGTACCAGTAAAATTTCATTATTTAATTGTATCTCCACAAAACTCTCGTAGTGCACTATATAGATTAATTGATAATGAAATTGCCAATATAAAACGTAAATTACCAGCAGCTATTACTTTAAAATTAAATAATTTAGTTGATACAGGTCTTATTAATAAACTATATAAGGCATCAAGTTTCGGAGTAAAAATTGATTTATTAGTAAGAAGTATGTGTACGTTAATTCCTAATATACCTGGAATTAGTGATAATATCCGTATTATTAGTATCGTTGATAGATATTTAGAACATGATAGAGTATACATTTTTGAGAATAAAGGTAATAAAAAAATATTTATATCTTCTGCGGATTGGATGACACGTAATATTGATTATCGTATTGAAGTAGCTGTAGCTATTCTTGATCCAAAGATAAAAAAACGTATTTTAAATATAGTTAATATTCAATTAAATGATACAGTAAAAGCAAGGATTATCGATAAAACATTAAGTAATGCTTATGTTAAGCCTAAAATAAACAAAATAAGATCACAATTAATAATTTATGAATATATCAAAAATTTAGAAAAAATAAAATGAAATTCCTAAACAATAACTTTTTAAAACTATTCCCATTCAATAGTAGCAGGCGGTTTACTACTAATATCATAAACAACTCGAGAAATACCGTGAATTTCATTAATTATACGATTAGAAACACAAGTAAGTAAATTATAGGGTAAATGAGCCCAATTTGCAGTCATAAAATCAATAGTTTCAATAGCACGAAGTGAAATAACCCAATCATAATTACGTACATCACCCATAACACTCACTGAACGTACAGGAAGAAATACAGTAAAAGCCTGACTTAACTTATTATATAAATTATATTTATGTAATTCTTCAATAAAAATTGAATCAGCTTTACGTAATAAATCGCAGTATTCTTTCTTTATTTCACCTAATATACGTATAGCTAATCCTGGACCTGGAAATGGATGGCGGAATAATATTTCATTAGGAATACCTAATTCTGCACCTATTTTTCTAACTTCATCTTTAAATAATTTTCTAATAGGCTCAATAAGATTTAATTGCATTTTTTCTGGTAATCCTCCTACATTATGATGAGATTTAATTATATTTATTTTCCCCGATAATAAAGAAACTTTTGATTCAATTACATCTGAGTAAATAGTTCCTTGTGCTAACCATTTTATATTTTTTAATTTATTAGCTTCTTCATTAAAAATTTCAATGAAAGTTGAGCCAATAATTTTTCTTTTCTCTTCTGGATCAATAACTCCTAGTAATGCAGTAAAAAATCTTTCTTCAGCACTCACATATATAATATTTAGGTTAAAATAATTATTGAATATATTCATTACCTCTTCTTTTTCTTTGAAGCGTAATAAACCATTATCAATGAATATACATGTTAATTGTTTTCCTATAGCTAAATGTAAAAGCACAGCTGTAACAGAAGAATCTATACCTCCTGATAAACCTAAAATTACTTTACAATTGCCAATTTTGTGCTTTAATTTTTCAATTAAGTGTTTTACAATTTTCTTTGGTACCCATGAAGGTTTACATAAACAAACTTTGAAAATAAAATTTTTTAAAATATCTAAACCTTGATTGGTATGAGTTACTTCTGGATGAAATTGTAACCCATATAAATGTTTTGTTTCATTAGCTATCAAAGCAAAAGGACAGTTATCAGTTTTTGCAACTATTATAAAACCATTTGGTATAGAGCTAACTTGATCTCCATGACTCATCCATACTCCTAATAATTTTTTGCTATTACATTTGCCAGAATCATCATATTGTATATTTTGCATTAAAGAAATTGAATTTATCACTTCAATCTTAGTGTAACCAAATTCACGTTTTTTAACACTTTTAATTTTTCCTCCCAATTGGAGAATCATAGTTTGCATTCCATAACATATTCCCATAATTGGAATGCCTAGGTTAAAAATACAATTAGGTGCGCGCGGACTATTTAATGTACTAGTACTTTCAGGACTACCAGACATTATAATTCCATGAGGATTAAATGTATTAATTTCATTCTCAGTAACGTTATATGGAAATATTTTACAATAAACTCCTATTTCCCTTATTCTTTTGGCTATCAATTTAGTATATTGGGATCCGAAATCAATAATTAAAATACGATATTCATATATATTTTTTATCGTCATTGAAAATTATTCCAGAAAATATTGTTTAATTAAAAAATTAATCATAATTTCATTCTAGCATATAATGAGTTATTATCTGATGCTATAGTTAGGCGATTCTTTTGTAATTATCACGTCATGTACATGACTTTCTTTCATTCCTGCATCGCTGATTTGTACAAAATTTGATTTGGTGCGCAAATCATTAATGGTTAAACAACCAGTTAAACCCATACAGGAACGTAATCCACCCATTTGTTGATGAACTATTTCTTTTAAACTACCTTTATATGGTACTCGACCTTCAATACCTTCCGGTACTAATTTTTCATTAAATTGAAAATATCGATCTGATGATCCTTTTACCATAGCGCTTAAAGACCCCATACCTCGATATGATTTAAACGAACGACCTTGATATATCTCAATATCACCAGGTGCTTCCTCAACGCCAGCTAACATAGATCCAACCATTACACAATAAGCGCCTGCAGCTATCGCTTTTGCAATATCACCTGAAAATCTGATACCACCATCAGCTATTACTGGTATATCGGTGTTACTTAAAGCACATGCTACATCAAAAATAGCAGTTATTTGCGGTACTCCAACACCAGTGACAACTCTAGTTGTACAAATTGAACCTGGTCCGATACCTACTTTAACTGCATTAACTCCTAAATTAACTAATGATAAAGCACCTTCGGCTGTTACTACATTTCCACCTATAATTTCTAAATTAGGATATTTGACACGTATTCTATCAATTAACTGTAATACTTTTTGCGAATGACCATGAGATGAATCTATCAATAAAACATCAATTCCTCCTATAGATACTAATGCTTCTACACGTTCTTTACTATCTTCACCTATACCAATAGCAGCACCAACGCGTAAACAACCTTTACTATCTTTGCAAGCATTAGGTTTACGTTCAGCTTTTTGAAAATCTTTAGCTGTAATCATGCCTAATAGGCAGAAATTGTCATCAACTACTAATACTTTTTCTACTCTTTTTTCATGCATTTTTTGTAAAACTATTTCTCTAGATTCTCCTTCTTTAACTGTAATTAATTTTTCTTTTGAAGTCATTACTGTAGAAACTGGTTGATTTAAGTCAGTTACAAATCTTACATCACGATTAGTGATAATACCTACTAATTCATTTCTGTTATTCACTACTGGATATCCAGCAAAACCATTTTTTTTAGTTATAGATTTTACGGTAGATAATATAGTATTTGGTAATACAGTTTGTGGGTTAATAACAACACCGCTTTCATATTTTTTTACTTTACGTACTTCATTTACTTGGCATTCAATAGACATATTTTTATGAATAAAACCTAATCCTCCTTCTTGTGCTAATGCAATTGCTAATGATGATTCGGTAATAGTATCCATAGCAGCGGAAACCAAAGGAATATTTAAATTAATATTTTCAGTAAGTTGAGTTTTTAAATTTACATGATGGGGTAAAACTTCAGAATATTTAGGAATAAGCAATACGTCATCAAAAGTGAGTCCTTTTTTAATAATTTTAAACATAAAAACAGCCCATTCCTATCAGTGTGAATAGATAAAACATTGTAATAAGATTACATAATATATTTAGATATCTAAATTATTTATAATTTCAATTAATAAACTAAGTATATTCATAATATTTATATAATTGCTATTTGTTTGGCGATGTTTAATACTAACATACTTTTAATTAATGATATTAATATTTAATTCTTATATAAAGAAATACAATTTTATTTTTATATTTGGATTTTTTTATATTTTTTACTGAAATTAGAGCTAGGCAAGTAATCCTTATTTTTGTAAGGATTATTAGCTTCTTTTAACTTAATACGAATTACAGAACCTAATATATTAATAGATTTACGAAAAAACGCTATTAAATAACGTTTATAACTATCTGGTAAATATTTTAATCTATTGCCATGTATTATTATAGTTATAGGATTATAGCTAATAATATGAGCATATTTCATTTTAATTAAATTACCTCTTATTAAAGGAGGCTTATGATTTTTAATAGCTTTATTCATAATACTAGTTAATAAAGAAGAACTTATATGTTTTGTGGAACATTTATAAACTTCATCAACTGATTTAAATAATTTTTTAATGCCGATTTTATGCAGAGCAGAAATAAAATGTACATTTGTAAAATTTACAAAACCTAAACTTAAATTGATTTTCTCTTTTATTTCCTTACGAATTTTCCATGATAGATTATCCCATTGATTCATTGCAATAATTAATGATCTTCCCTTATTAATTATAAGATTTAATAAATAAAGATCTTGATGAGAAATATCTTCACGTGAATTTATCAGTAAAATTACTACATCAGAGTAATCAATGGCATTTAATGTATTAAAAATAGAAAATTCTTCTATGGTATTATTGATATTTTTTTTTCTACGCATACCAGCAGTATCTATTAAAATATAATCATTATTGTTATATTTTATTGAAATATATATATTATTTCTTGTAGTACCTGGTTTATTGTAAACTATTACACGCTCTTCACCTAAAATACTATTTATAAGAGTAGATTTCCCAACATTTGGGCGTCCTACTATTGCTAACTTTATTGGTGTATTAAATAATTTATTTTTATCTTTTTCAATAATAATATTATCTTTTACTATAGGTACCTCTAATTCAGATTCAGAAAATTTAATTAATGGTTTATGGGTTTTTTTTATAAAATTGATATTACTTTTATAAAAAGATAAAAGATTTTTCAAAAAATTATTAACGCCATATCCGGAATTAGAATCAATAACATTAATATTTTCAAAACCTAAAAAACGAAAATTAAAAGTAGCCAAATCAACATCTAATCCGTTAATCTTATTTACTACAACAAAAACAAGTTTTTTATTTTTATGTAAATATTTCGAAATTTTTTGATCATCGCTTGTAATACCTGAAATAGCATCAACAATGAACAAAACCAAATCTGCTTCTTTAATAGCTTTTAAACATTGAGATATTACTAGTGTTTCTATAGTTTTTATACTTAATGATGAAGCACGCATTTCTGTATAATTAATTCCGCCAGTATCTATTATAGTAAATTTTATGCCTTCTAATGTAGCATAACCGTATTGTCTATCACGTGTTGATCCAAAAATATGCGATACTAAAGCATAAGGATAATTTTTGGTTAACCGATTAAACAAAGTAGATTTACCTACATTACAACGTCCAATTAAAGCAATGATTGGTTCCATATTCACATTTTAATAAAATTAATATATTTAATCTTACATTTGATTTAAAAATAGTTAAATCTCAATAAAATTATTTTGTCAATTAGATGATTATTATCAAATAACAACAGCGTAAATTTTACCATTATTATTTTGAATTAAAAGTTCTTTGTTATTGTTATTAACAGCAACTATTGGTTCACTTTGAAATCCTGCAAGACCTAATTTTTGTTGTGCAACAAATTGTCCGTCTTCAGTATTTATCCAATGCAAATAACCTTGCATATCTGCAACTACTAAGTAGTTTTTATATATTATAGGAGATGTTAATTGACGATATATTAAATTTTCTTGACTCCAAATTATTTTTCCACTATTAACACTTAAAGAGAATAATCTATCTTTTACATCTACTATATATATAAAACTATTATTAACAATTAATTTTTTAATATTACTTCCTATATTTCGTTGCCATAATATATCTCCAGAAGCAAATTCTAATGCACTTATATTACCGTTATAAGAGGAAACGTAAATAACACCTTTAAAAATAACAGGACTGATATTAATATCTTGTATTTGTTGATCTACTAAAGAATTGGTATTTATATCAGAAATATATTTTCTCCATAATATTTGATTATTTTTTATTGATATAGCATTAATTCTACCTTTACTATCTCCTATGATTAAACTATCTAGCATAATGCTTGGTTTAGTTCCTTCTCTAATAGATAAAGGATAATTACTTAATTCAAAATTCCAATTAATTTTGCCGTTTTTTCTGTCTACGCCTTGTAAAAAACCATTACTTGTATGAACAAAAATCAAATCATTATGAACAACAGGAGAAGATAATATTTCACCTATTAATTTAGTTTTCCAAGCAATAGATCCATCATTAATTTTTAATGAATATAGTATCCCCCGTTCACTACCAATATATATATTATTTTCATCGACGGTAATACCACCAGATAATAATGCTGAATTATTAGATAAAAAATCTTGTTTTTCAGAAAGATCAATTTTCCATTTTTCTTTACCAGTAATAACATTAAATGCTTTTACGATACCAAACCTATCTGCAGCATACACTATATTATTTTTATAAGCTGGATGTAAATTAGTGTAGAAATTTCTATTTCCACTTCCAATATTTTGATTCCATTTTTCTTTAGGAGTTATTTTATTTTCTACTTTTGGCAATGAAATCGGATGTGTTTCATCTTTTTGAAAACCAGGTATAGAACAACCACCTACTAAAAGCGTAATTAAAATAA
The DNA here is from genome assembly GCF_009829945.1 of Pantoea sp. SoEX. Lineage (GTDB taxonomy): Bacteria > Pseudomonadota > Gammaproteobacteria > Enterobacterales > Enterobacteriaceae > Pantoea_C. The sequence continues at coordinate 53,659 of NZ_SZZT01000001.1, read as the reverse complement.
ATAAAAAATAATTTTTTAACATCATATTAGTTCTCTTAACCAAATAATTTTCACTTGTTTATTTTCATATTTATTATTCTATCCTGTATAGGAGATATACTAGTTTTAGCTGATTTTTTCCATTCTTCTCTTGCTTTTTGTTTTTCTCCCTTACTGAATAATGCTTCTCCGCGAACGTCAGCAATTATAGATGTCCAGCTATCATCAGTTATATTATCTAGAGTTTTAATCGCTTCATCTAATTTATTCTGTTCAATTTGAATACGTGCTAAACGCAACATTATCAGAGACTTAAAATTTATATCACTATTATATTTTAAACTTGTTCTTAATGTTGATGTTGCTTTATCTAATTGATTATTATTAACATAATATTTCGCTAATAACATTCCTGCCATAGAACCATAAACATTTGTATTTTTATTTATAAAGTTATTAATATCTTTTAAAGAATGCTCTGATAAATGTTTTCCAGATTGTTTAACTTGCATTGAACTGATTATTTTTTGATATTGTTCTAATAGGTCTTTAGTTTTAATATTATTTTCATTTGATTTTTGATAAAAAAATAACCATCCACTTATAATTAACATAAAAATAGATACGGAAAATATTAAAGACATAATTAATATTTTCCTTTTTTTATAAAGAAATTCTTTAAAATTTACTTTTTTAATTTCATTAATATGCATAATTGCTTAATCCATTATATTCATAGTACACTAAAATTTTTATTTTAATAAAAATTTTAGTGTACTTAAAATATCTAATTTAAATACAATTTGTTCTTTACCATTTCTTAAATCTTTAACTATAATATTATGTAAATTTCTATCGTTTTTATTTAATATTAACACGAAAGTTGCTCCCAATTTTGTAGCACGTATAATTTGTTTTTTTAAACTTGTATTTCTAAAACTTGTTATGAATGTTAATTCAGGTATTTTATCTCTTAACTCTTCAGCTAAATCTAAAGCAATTATTTTTATACCTTGACAATTAGTTATTATATGTACATCAAAATTACGATTATTTTTTAATTCAAAATTTGGATTTATTGTTTTAACTAGAAATAATAACCTTTCCATTCCTAAAGCGAAACCTACAGCAGGTGTAGAATAGTTGCTTAATTGATTAACTAAATTATCGTAGCGACCACCTCCACAAATAGTACCCTGAGCACCTAAAGAATCTGAAATCCACTCAATTACTGTACGATTATAATAATCAAGTCCACGAACTAAATTATGGTTAATTTTATATGATATGTTTAATTCATCAAGTAATTTACATAAGTTCTTAAAATGATTGAGAGAATCATCATCTACATAGTTAATAATCTTAGGAGCATTTTCCATTAGAGACTTAATTATAGGATTTTTACTATCTAAAACCCTCATAGGATTAGTATACATACGTTTTTGACAATTTTCATCTAATGAATCTTTATGTTTTTCTAAAAAATCAATTAGTACATTACGGTAATTCTTACATGAGTCAAATGAACCAATAGAATTGATTTCCAATCTAATATGATTATGTATTCCTAATGCTCTCCACAATCGGCTATTTATCATAATTAATTCAGCATCAATATCTGGTCCTTCTAAACCAAACACCTCTACTCCAAATTGATGAAATTGACGATAACGACCCATTTGCGGACGTTCATAACGAAACATTGGACCCATATACCATAATCTTTGTTCTTGATTATAAAGAAAACCATGCTCTATTCCAGCACGAACACATCCAGCAGTACCCTCTGGACGTAATGTAAGGACATCACCATTGCGATCGGTAAAATTATACATTTCTTTTTCTACTAAATCTGTAATATCTCCAATAGTCCTCTTATATAATGAAATATGTTCTATAATTGGCAACCTAATCTCGCTATAACCATAGCTGTTTAAAATATTTTTTAATATGTTTTCAATTTTTTGCCAAATATATACATTATTAGGTAAATAATCTTTCATTCCTCTTACTGCTTGAATATTTTTAGCTATGATCACATTACATATTCCTTATTATGTAAATAACAGTTAGAAATAAAAAACTATTTTATATGATTAATTGAATTTATTTTTTCAATAATTCATTAGAATATATTTTTTGATCAATATTCAATACTTTATTACGAATACGCATTTCTAATTGATCTATTATATTTTTATTATCAATCTTATTTTTATTACGTAAACCATCTTCATAAACACTGCTCTTATTTTTACCTCCAGTTAAACCTATTGTTGATGTAGCAGCTTCTCCCGGACCATTTACGATACAACCAATAATTGAAACATTGATTGGTATTGATATATCATGAAGGCGTTTTTCTAGTTCATTAACGGTGCTTATAACATCAAATTCCTGTCGAGAACAAGTAGGACAAGCAATAAAATTAACACCACGTGAACGTATATTTAAAGAGTGAAGTATATCAAAACCCACTTTAATTTCTTCTATAGGATTTGCTGCTAATGATACTCTTATTGTATCACCAATTCCTTCTGACAGTAACAGTCCAATACCAATAGAAGACTTAACTGTACCATTACGTATAGTTCCAGATTCAGTAATACCAATATGCAATGGTTGATCTATTTGCTTAGCAAGCAAACGGTAAGATTTTACTGCAATGGAAACATTAGAAGCTTTAACACTTACTTTAAATTGATCAAAATTAAAACGATCTAAATAATCTGCATGACGCATAGCAGATTCTACTAAAGCTTCTGGTATGACTCTACCATATTTATTTATAATATCTTTTTCTAAAGATCCCGAATTTACACCAATGCGAATAGGAATATTATTATATTTTGCACAATCTACTACCATGCGAATTTTTCTTTCATTACCAATATTTCCTGGATTAATGCGTAAGCAATCGGCTCCATATTCAGCAACTTTTAATGCAATACGATAGTCAAAATGAATATCAGCTATTAATGGTATATCTGTTTTTTGTTTTATTAGTTTAAATGCTTTGACAGCATCCATATGTGGTACTGAAATCCTAATGATGTCAGCACCTGCATTTTTAAGAGATTCAATTTGTTTAATTGTTGCATTAATATCTGTAGTACATGTATTGGTCATTGATTGAACAGTTATAGGAGTTCCATTTCCAATCGGTACTTTACCTACATGAATAAGTTTTGATTGACGCCGAATAATATGTTTTTTGCTATACACATATTTCTCCAAGAATTACCAGAACAAAGTAAATAGAATATTCTTCTATTATATAATTGTTAAAAAGAAACTACTACATATTATATTATATGTGATTAGTTATTTTTAACAGTACTGCATAATTATTTAATAACTTTATAATTGTTTAGTAAAAAAAGTTAATTATGCAATACAAAATTTGTACTGAATGCAGATTAAATGCAATATTTAAAATATAACGGTGTGTAATAATTGTAATGGGATATTTCATTTGCCTTAATAATTAAGATTATAATTGGTTGTCTTATAATATCCAAAATATTAATGATAATTTTTTAGTTTTTAACTATACCAGTCAATTGACCACAAGCTGCACTAATATCACTACCTCTATTTTTACGAATAATAGTATTAAATCCCTGCTCTGTTAAAATTTTTGAGAAACGCATGATACGATTATTAGAACTACGGAAATAAGATGATCCTGGAAAATAGTTCCAGGGGATAAGATTTATTTTACACGGTAAATTTTTAAGTAATTTTACTAATTCATATGCATGATTAATATGATCATTCACATGACTAAGTAAAACATACTCAATGGTAACAATTCCTTTTTTAGTTTTAGATTGTGCTAGATACTCTCTAATTTCTAACAAAACATTATTAATATTATATTTTTTATTGATCGGCATTATTTCGTTTCGTAAATTATCGTTTGGAGCATGCAATGATATTGCAAGAGACACGTCAACAAGTTCACTTAATTTGCTCAATGCTGGCACTATGCCAGAAGTTGATAATGTTATGCGACGTTTAGAAAAACCAAAACCAAAATCATCTAACATTATATTTATTGATCTTGCAACATTATTTAAATTTAATAATGGTTCTCCCATTCCCATAAACACTATATTAGTAATAGGATGCATATTACTTATTGATTTATTATTTTTTATAATATTAGATATACACCAAATTTGTCCAATAATTTCAGCTGTACTTAAATTACGGATAAATCCCTGTGTAGCAGTATAGCAAAATTTACATCCCAAAGCACAACCGATTTGTGATGAAATACATAGTGTAGCACGTTTTTTATAAGGAATATAAACAGTCTCTATAAACTGATTTTCAACTTCAAGAGACCATTTAATACTTCCATCAGAAGATCTAACCTCTTTAACTACACTAGGTATACTGATTTTAGCAAATTTTTCTAATTTAGAACGTAATTCTTTGTTAAGATTAGTCATATTATGAAAATCATCACAGTAATGATGATAAATCCATTTCATTACTTGATCTGCATGAAATGGTTTTTCTCCTAGCGAAACAAAAAATTCTTTCATTTTTTCTCTATTTAATTCAAGCATATTAATTTTTTGTTTTTCAAAAAATAATTTATTAAAAAATATAGAAGAAGGAGATTCTGATATTTCTCTAAACATAGGTTTACCTTAATCATTCTTTACATAAAACAATATAAATAATTGTTTTATATTTAGTTATTTTAAAATCAATTTACACCAGAAAATATCTCATCTTTTCTAAAAAAATAATTAATTTCAAACATAGCTGATTTTTCGGAATCAGAACCATGAAAACCATTTTCAGTATAGCTATCAGCATATTCAGCACGTAGTGTACCCTTTAATGCTTTAAGTGGATTAGTATCTCCTATTAATTCTCGATGTAATTTAATAGCATTTTCACTTTCTAATATAGCAACAATAATAGGTCCTGAAATCATGAAATTAACTAGATCTTTAAAAAAATACCTATTGATATGTAGTTTATAAAAATTTTCAACTTGTTGTTTATTTAACCGAATCATTTTTATGCCAATAATTTTAAAACCTGTAATTTCAAATTTATTGATAATTTTACCTATCAAATTTTTAGCTACTATATTAGGTTTAATTATTGAAAGAGTGCGCTCAAGTGTCATATTATTCTCTTAAATTTTTATTAAATAATGTTATTAAGATATTTTGTAAAATTAATTTTTTATTTTAGAAATATAATTCTATATTTTATATGATTATCTTATAATAAAATAATTTAGTAAAGTAATATGATTGATTAATATGAACAGTATAATTTTTTAAAACATTACAGTTATATCTTTTTTTTAATAATGAAAATCATAAAAAAAAGTAATTATCAAATTATGTCACTATTAATGTAACAATCAAAGATTCATTTTTCATTCTAATTTAAAATTAGAATTATCTCGATAAATAAGATACTGATTTTTTTATTAAAGATATAGCATAATCAATTTCTTCTATAGTAGTAAATCTGCCTATAGAAAAACGAATAGAATTATGTGCCATTTCTTCACTTAATCCTAAAGCACGTAATATATAAGAAGCTTCAAGATATGCGGAAGTACAGGCAGAACCAGAAGAAATTGCCAGATCTTTCAAAGCTAAAATTAAAGATTCACTATCTATGTTATTAAATCTTATATTAATAATATTTCCGATACTATTTTGTAAATCTCCATTAATTGATACATTATCTAATGTACAAATTTCTTGCCAAAACTTATTACGTAAATTTCTTAAATATATTGATTCTTTTTTAATGTATTTATTTGCAATACGATAAGCTTCTCCCATACCAACAATTTGGTGTACAGGTAAAGTTCCAGAACGTATTCCGCGTTCATGTCCTCCACCATGAATTTGAGTTGCAATTTGATGATAAGGTTTTTTGCGTACATATAATGCGCCTATACCTTTAGGACCATATATCTTGTGAGCTGAAAAGGACATCAAATCTACTTTTAATTTATTTAGATTAATTGGTAATTTGCAAATACTTTGTGATGCATCTACATGAAACATGATATTATATTTATGACATATTTCTCCTATATTGACAATATCTTGGATTGTTCCAATTTCATTATTAACATGTATAATTGAAACTAAAATAGTTTCTTCTTTTAAAGAGGATTTTAGTTCATCTACTGATATAAAGCCTTTTTTTGAGCATGGAAGGTATGTTATTTGAAAACCTTTATTTTCTAGATAATTACAAGTATCTAATACTGATTTATGTTCAATTACACTTGTAATTATATGTTGACCTTTTGTTTCAAAAAATTGAGCAGTTCCCTTAATAGCTAAGTTATTAGATTCAGTAGCTCCAGAAGTAAAAATTATTTCTCTAGGATCAGAATTCACTACTTTTGCTATTTGACTACGAGCAATATTTATTGCTTCTTCTGCTTTCCAGCCGAAACAGTGAGATCTAGAAGCAGAATTACCAAAAATTCCATCTTTAGTTAAATATTGCATCATTTTATTAGCAACACGTTCATCAACTGGAGTTGTCGAAGCGTAATCTAAATAAATTGGTAATTTCATTTTATAATTACTCCATTAATTTTATATAAAAAATATATTTATTACTAATTAATAATATAAATGTAATTATATAAAATAATCTTAATAGCATAAAACAAGCAATAAATTTAAACATTATTATTTGTTTTATGCTATATTAGAATCAACAAATATGTAAATTTTATATTTTTTAAAATAATATAAAAATATTTTTGAATTATATTTAAATAAATATATTTAATATTTTATTACCTTTTTAAAATACTATGAAAATCAATTTTGATTATATATGTTTCAAATTAATAATCATTTTATTTTCAATAAAATGTTATACATAATTGATTTTATATACATGTATAAATTTAATATTCTATTTCACGATATTTTCTTAAATAAAATAATTTTTACATTATTTTGATCATTGACAATTATTAATTTATGATATTTTAAAAAATTATTGTATAAAGTATTTTAAATATTTAAAATTAATTTATGATATAATTGATGTTATTAAGTAATAAAATAATATCAAATATAATTATTAAAACAACATATTGTATAATAATCAAAATTCAAGTAATCTATAAAATATTAAATTTACATTTCTAAATTTTACCTTTCTAATACGGATATTTAACGAGAAATAATAATGCATCCAATGCTGAATATTGCTATACGTGCAGTGAGAAGAGCAGGAAATTTAATTGTTAAAAATTATGAAATCGTAAGTACCGTTAAAATCAATCAACCCAATATCAAAAACATCACTAATTCTGTTAAAATTGAATTAGAAAAATTAATTATTGATGTGATCCGTAAATCATATCCTGAACACAATATTATTACTGAAATGCATGGTAAAATTATTGGTTCAAATAAAGATATAAAATGGACTATAGATCCTTTAGATTGTATTAGTAATTTTTTAAAATGTTTGCCTAATTTTTCAATTTCAATAACTTTAACTATGAAAAATCGCACTGAAATAGCTGTAATTTATGCTCCTATACTTAATGAAATATTTAGCGCTGTGCGCGGACAAGGAGCACAGCTTAATGGTTATCGATTGAGATGTAGTAATGCAGTAGATTTAAAGGGAACTATATTGGCTATAGGTTATTTATTATCTCTGCAGCAAGATAACCAAAAATATATTACTAAGATTAATCAAATATTTAAACATAATTATATAGATTTTCGTCGTACTGGTTCAGTAGGATTAGATATGGCATATGTAGCAGCGGGACGTGTAGATGGTTATTTTTATATTGGATTGAAACCTTGGAATTTTAGTGCAGGTGAGTTATTGGTAAGGGAATCAGGAGGATTAATTACTGATTTTAATGGCAATCATACAAATTCAAACAATATCATTGCGGCTAATCCCCATGTACTAAAATCAATATTATTAAAAATACGTAATATATAATTGAATAAAGAAAGGCGACAAGCATATGTCGCCTTTCTTAATTTCAAATACTGTACATTACAATAAATATATTAACTTTGCTTACTTCTATATCCTAACATACCCATAGCACTAGACAACAATGCTTCTGTTATCAATAAACACAGTGTATACCAAGTATTTTTTGATGTTGATTTTTTCAAATTTTCAATTTGGTCAGAAGAATTGTTTGAAGATAAAGTATTCTGAGTAATTTTTTTATCTTGATTTTTTTTGTCTATTTTTTTAGTTGTTTTATCAATATCCTTATCTGTTTTTTTAGAATTACTGGTAGAACTATTAGTAACAATTTTCTTTTGTTCTTTAGTATTATTTACCAATGATATTTTTTTAGTTTTATCATCTTCTGGTGATATTTTAGTAGGATTATCTTCTACTTTCTTAAACCAACTAACAAAATTTATATGTAATATATTAATATCATTATTTGTATAAGATAATTTTTTGTTATGAAATTTTTTCATTACTTTATTGAAATCATAATTGAAGTATCTTTGATCAGTATTAAAAGTTTGAGCAAATTCAATATATGCATTTCCTGTAAAATTATCTATTTTACTATTATCTAATATCTTTCCTTTATTACTATGAAATAACGTAGTAGGTAAAGATGTAACGTTAATATTCTCCTCTATGTTCTTGTTAAGACTAGAATGCGCAATATTTAAAATGTTACCAAAAATATTTGTGCCTAATGAAAATGCTAACCATGCTGTAATTAATGTATTTAAACAAAAAACTAATAATCCATGTAATGCTCCTGAACATTTTGCTAGACGACCAGCAACAAAACTACCGATTGATATAGATAAAAGTAAAGTAGCACCTATCCAAATTAATGAATTATTACCTAATTTATTCACACTCTGCTGGGTTTGATGTATATCAATTACCGTAGTAGTAATTGCTGTTCCTAACAAAGTAAGTAATATATGTAGTATAAAAGTAAATATTACTCCTACAAAAATTGCACTCCAAGAAATATAATCAGCATGTAGTAAATTACTTGTTCTTTCACTTACTGCAACTTTTTCCACATTACCATTATTGATTTTAGTATCAAACATAATAAACTCTCCTTGCAACAGGAAGTAAAGATACAGATTTTTCAGTATCACGAATATTTAATATGTATAGTTTAGATTAGTCAGAGAAACACTTTTTCACCAGAAAAGAGAACAAAGAAATATTAATATTATAAATAAAAATTAAATTAATATAATAATATCATTGAAGTGTAATTTATAACTATAAAGTAACAATATTAATAATTTTTACTTTAAACTATACATAAATATATTAATATCTTTCTAAGGATTATTTTCCATAACTTAAAATTATAATCCTACTTAACTTAATAAATCACAAATAAAAAAATTAAAACAATAACTTTATTATATATAAAAATTACTATTTTAAATATATATGTGAATTTAACGTAATTAAAGCGCATTATGATAAGTAAAATAAATTCATATAGTGCCTTTAGGATTTTATATTAATGACATAAATAAATAAAATATACATGAATTTTGATTGATTATCTTGAATAATTTAATAATGATAATTAAATCTAATTTTTATTTTTTAATATTTTAAAGAGCAAATATTAGTGATATACAGGATAACAACTACAAAGATTTAATACTTTTTGTTTTATATTATATATAATTGTTTTATCATTAATATTATCTAATATATCAGAAATCCATTCAGCTACGTTAGATACGTCTGATTCTTGGAAACCACGACGTGTTACAGCAGGAGTACCAATACGAATGCCAGAAGTAATAAATGGTCCTTTCAAATCATTAGGAATGCTATTTTTATTTACAGTTATGTTTGCGTTACTAAGAGCAATATCTGCTTCTTTACCAGTTAAATTTTTATTTGTCAAATCTAATAAAAACATATGATTAAAAGTACCATTGGAAATAATTTTATAACCTCTATTTATAAAAACTTGTGCCATAGATTTTGCATTACTAACTACTTTCTGTTGATATACTTTAAATTTAGGTTCCATTGCTTCTTTAAATGCAATGGCTTTAGCAGCTATAACATGCATCAATGGACCACCTTGATTACAAGGAAAAACAGCGTTGTTTATTTTATTATACATAATTTTGTTACCATTTTTTGCGACAATAAGACCACCTCTAGGACCAGCTAATGTCTTATGTGTTGTTGATGTTACAACATGAGCATATGGTATAGGATTAGGATATATTCCAGCTGCTACTAATCCTGCAACATGAGCCATGTCTACAAATAAATAAGCATTAACGCTGTCAGCAATTTGTCTCATTTTTTTCCAATTACATAAACCTGAATAAGCAGAAAAACCACCAACAATCATCTTCGGTTTATGCTCTCTTGCTAATCTACTAAGTTCTATATAATTAATATCCCCATATTCATCTATTCCATATTGGACTACATTATACAGTTTTCCAGATAAATTCACTGGTGCTCCATGAGTTAAATGACCTCCTTGGCTCAAACTCATACCAAGTATTGTATCTCTTGGTTGTAATAATGCCGTATATACTGCAAAATTAGCTTGAGAACCAGAATGCGGTTGAACGTTAGCATAGTCAGCATCAAATAATTTTTTTGCTCTCTCAATAGCTAATTTTTCTATTATATCTATATATTGACAACCACCATAGTAACGTTTTCCTGGATAACCTTCAGCGTATTTATTAGTAAGTTGCGATCCTTGAGCTTGCATAACATATTGACTGGTATAATTTTCAGAAGCTATCAGTTCAATGTGATTTTCTTGTCGTAACTTTTCTTGTTCCATAGCATTCCATATATCACTATCATAATCTGAAATATTTAATTTTTTCACTATGTACTTTCCTCAATAAATTTGTAATAAAAAATCTATGATTGGAAATTCAAATAATTATATTAATTGTTATAAAAAATAATTTTAATTGATATCTAATTGATTGTTTTTTTGGTTTAACTTATATTATAAAAATTGTTTACGTGCATTATAAAATATTTGCATCCAAGGACTATCTTCACCCCAAGAAATTGGATGCCAAGAATTGTTTATTGTACGAAACACCCTTTCAGGATGTGGCATCATTATTGTAATTCGTCCATCTTCATTAGTTAATCCAGTAATTCCTTTTGTAGACCCATTAGGATTGGCAGGATATTTTTCTGTAATTTTACCGAAATTATCAACAAATCTTAATGCAACAAGTTTTTTATCTTCTAAAGCTGACATAAGTTTATGTGAATGGATATCTATACAACCTTCACCATGAGATACAACAATTGGAATTTGAGAATCTTTCATATTTTCTAAAAATAGAGAAGGACTATCACTGATTTTTACTAAAACAAAACGTGATTCAAATCTCTCTGACTTATTTTGTATAAAAGTAGGCCATAAATCACTGCCTGGAACAATGGTCTTCAAATTAGATATCATTTGACACCCATTACATATACCTAAAGTCAAAGTTTGATTTGAGTGGAAAAAATCTGTGAATTCATCACAAATACGAGAATTAAATAATATAGATTTTGCCCATCCTTGTCCAGCTCCTAATACATCTCCATAAGAAAAACCACCACAAGCAACCATAACCTGAAATTCCTTCAAACTTATTGAGCCAGAAATGATATCACTCATATGTACGTCAATAGCAATAAAACCAGCTCTTTTAAAAGCAGCAGCCATTTCAACATGAGAGTTAATACCTTGTTCACGCAATATAGCTACTTTAGGATTTTTAGTTAGAAATGAAAAATTTTTTAATTGAAAAGTTAATTTTACATTTAATCCAGGATTATTATCTTGTTTTTTATATTCATGTTCTTGATCAGCACATATTGAATTATCTCGCAAACGTTGCATTTGCCAAGTTGTTTCTGCCCACCATTCACGAAGAAGTGAACATTTTTCACTATAAATTATTCCTTGTTTACCTGAACGAATTATTAATAAATTATTATTTTGAGCTCTTCCAATAATATGACTACAACATGTGAGATTTTTTTCTTTGAACACTTGATATACTGTATCATAATCAGATTTATTAATCTGAATTACTGCGCCTAATTCTTCAGTAAACAGTATAGATAAAGGATTATCTCCTAAATAATCAATGTCGACATCAATCCCGCAGTGTCCTGCAAATGCCATTTCTGCTAATGTTACTAACAAACCTCCATCTGATCTATCATGGTAAGCTAATAACTTTTTTTGAATAATTAATATTTGAATAGCATCAAAAAAATTTTTTAATTGTTCTATATCTCTTACATCAGCGGTTTCACTACCTAATTGCCTATATACTTGAGATAACGATGTTGCACCTAAAGAATTATTTTTATTTCCTAAATCGATTAATATTAATATATTATCACAATTAAATTGTATTTGAGGAGTAACCGTAAGGCGTACATCTTCTATACAAGCAAATGAAGTAACTATTAAAGACATTGGTGAAATCATTTCATATATTTTATTACCACTATACCAATTAGTTTTCATTGACATAGAATCTTTACCAACTGGAATAGTAATACCTAAAATAGGACAAAATTCTTCTCCTATATTTTTTACTGCTTGATATAGAATACTATCTTCTCCAGGATGATTGAATGCTGACATCCAATTTGCAGAAATCTTTACTTTTTTTAAAGAACCAATGTTTGTAGAAGCTATATTTGTCAATGCTTCTCCTATAGCTAGTCTACTAGAAGCGATAGAGTCTATTAAAGCAATTATTGGACGTTCACCTATGGCATAAGCTTCACCATGATAACTATTAAAACTAGCTGCAACTACTGCGGAATCTGCAACTGGAACTTGCCATGGTCCAACCATTTGATCTCTAGTTACTAAGCCAGTTACACTACGATCACAAATTGATATCAAAAATGTCTTTTCTGCTACTGCTGGTAAATGTAATACTCGTTTGACTGCATCATCTAATGTAATGTTATTAAATTTTAATTTTTTTCTGTTTATTTTTGGTATTTTTTTTGTACAAATTTTCATTTTAGGTATTTTTCCTATTAATATATCGATAGGAATATCAATAGGTTTATTTTTGAAATGATTATCAATCAGAATAATATTTCTTTTTTTTATAATTTGACCAACTATAGAATATGGAGCTTTTTCACGCTTACAAATAGAATCAAATTTATTTATATTTTTTGGCTCAATTGCAATGATATATCTTTCTTGAGATTCGTTACACCATATCTCTAAAGGGCTCATTCCGGATTCATCACACAATATATTTCTAATATTACAACAACCACCATATTTCCCAGAATTTATCAATTCTGGGATAGCATTAGATAAACCGCCTGCACCAACATCATGAATAAATAATATTGGATTATCATCTCCTAATTGTAAACAATGATTAATAACTTCTTGACAGCGACGTTGCATTTCTGGATTTTCGTGAGGTACTGATGAAAAATCAATATTAACCCGACCATATTTATCATTGATTTTAGAGGAAGCAGTGCTACCTCCTAAACCAATATTAATTGCTGGTCCTCCTAAAACAATTATTTTGGTATCAATTGAAATATTTCCTTTAAAAATATGTTTATTTCTAATAACTCCAATACCACCGGTTAACATAATTGGTTTGTGATAACCACGTAGTTCTATTTCACCATTATAGCTAGCAATTTTTTCTTCATAAGTGCGAAAATAACCACTAAGTACAGGACGGCCAAATTCATTATTAAACATAGCACTACCTAATGGACCATAAATCATGATATCTTTTGCACTTACTATGTTATTTGGTTTGCCGAAATGTATTTCCCATGGTTGTTCAAATCCAGGAATCAGTAAATTTGAAACTGAAAAACCTATAAGACCGGCTTTTGGTTTTGCACCTTTTCCTGTTGATGCTCCATCTCTAATTTCACCTCCTGCACCTGTTGCTGCTCCTGGCCAAGGAGCAATAGCAGTTGGATGATTATGAGTTTCTACTTTCATTGTGATATGTAAATCTTCATAATGATAACTATATTGCTTATTATGATTTTCAGGAAATAAAAATCCTGTTTTTGAACCTTTCATAACTGCAGCATTATCTTTATATGCTGAAAGAACATATTGTGGTGTTTGTTTGAAAGTATTTTTTATCATATCGAACAGGGATTTTTTTTGTTTTTTTCCTTCTATGGTCCAATTGGCATTAAAAATATTATGTCGACAATGTTCAGAATTAATTTGTGCAAACATATACATTTCAACATCAGTTAAATTACGACCGATCTTAAAAAAATGATCAAATAAATGATCTATTTCTTCTTTGGTTTGTGTCAAACCTAATTTTTTATTTGACTCAAACAAAGCTTTTTTGCCTTGATTGATTATATCAATATTTTTTAAGGGTTTTGGAGAATATTGTTTAAATAAATCTTCAATATTTGAAAATCCAGAATATATTGTTTCAAATCTACTATTTTGTAACAAATTTTTAGCAATCTGCTCCCATTGCAGTTCATTTAAATTGGAAGAATTAATGTAATAGGCTATGCCCCTTTCTATCCTAATTATTTGAGGAAAATTACAATTATGAGCAATATCTGTAGCTTTTGAAGACCATGATGATACCATGCCAGGTCTAGGTGCTACTATCAGCATACGGCTTTGTAAAAAATTTTTAGGAGTCAAATTTTTTTTATTGTTAATTAAAAACTGTAATCTATTTTTAGTATTTTCGTCTAGAGGGATTTGCGTGTATATAAAATAAACATATTCAGTATAAACATTATTTATTGTCAAGTTATAATCTTTAAGGGTATTAATTAATTTTTTTTTATAAACACCGGAGAGAATAAAAATATCACGGAATATTTCAATCATATAACATCTCTTATTTTATGCAAAACAATTATATGTATTAAAAAAATTAACGATAAATTATATTGTAGATATTATTTAGTAATATACAAAAAATGACAACAATTCAGTTAATTGATAATTGTAGTGTACTATCTATTCTAAATTTAAATAATAATATTAATATTTAATATATTACATAAATGATTTATCATATTATTACTTAATATGCTATATTATTAACTTCAAAAAATAGAATTAATGATTATTTTAACGATACTTATTCATGACATTAGATTTTTTTCTACGAACTATAGCAAAAAAATTATGTAATAATGAAACACATTCTTTAGGTAATATACCAGAAGTGAATTTTATTTTGTGATTTATTCCAGAATAGTTCAAAACATTCATTACTGATTCTATTGCACCAGTTTTAATATCATTAACACCGTAAACTAATCTATCAATACGACTATGAATCATTGCTCCTGCACACATTATACACGGTTCTAAAGTAACATACAGTGTAGTATTTAATAAACGATAATTTTTTAAAATCTTACCACCTTCTCTTATTGCTATAATTTCTGCATGTGCGCTGGGATCATGTTGTTGAATACAACTGTTCCAACCTTTACCAATTACTTCGGAGTTTCTTACTAAAACTGCACCGACAGGTATTTCACCTTCTTTAAAAGCTATGTTTGCTAATTCTATTGCATACCTCATCCAATATTCATCTTGTAGTTGATTACAATTCATATATTCACTATAAAACATATTTAAAATGTTTTTTACTATATTTTTTTAATTTTTCCAATGGAAGTAATACGCCACCGTTCCTGACAAAAAAAAAGCAAGGGATCATCTTTTTTGCTATCACTATAACCACTATGAAGTTTTAATGGTTTTCCAATTTTTTTCTCTAATTGGATTACTTTTTCATTCCCAATACAACGCATTTGTAATATTCTACCACCCCAATAATTACTAGTCATTTTGCTAGCTATTAAATTTATTTTCCCAAAAAAAGAAAAATCGAAATAAATTTGTTCAACTAAAGATTGTGGTGATCCTGTAATTATCCAAACATCATTATTATCATTAAGATAATCAATTAATTTTTTTTGGACTATTGGAAAAATTTTTATGCGAGATCTAAATAATCTTACAAATTCTTTTTCTTTTTGTAATAATGAATTTTCATTCCTGCCAAAAGTAATAGACCAAAGTAACAAACTCATTGGAAAACACGCATTAAAACCCATAACGATGAATCCCATTAATATTAAAGGAGATAATAGCAATACCAATAATATATTCAGTGGATTATGAATAATTAAATACAATATAAAACTACCAAATATATCTTGTTTGTGTAATGTGCCATCTAAATCAAAAAAAATTATACGACGTTGCTGTATAGATTTAACCAAACTTTTTCCTATTTTTATTTGTAATAATAATTTGATATAAAAATAACTAATTAAATTTAACTAATCTTCTATAATAACTGTAGCACAAGCATAACAGCGCTCATCTGTAAGAGTTACATGTATGTTTTTTACTCCAAGTTTTTTTGCTAATTTATTTACATTGCAAAAGAATACCAACTTTGGTTTACCTAGTGAATCATTAAAAACTTCAAATTGATTAAAAGCTAAACCTTTCCGTATTCCTATACCTAGAGCTTTTGCAGCTGCTTCTTTTACAGCTAAACGCTTAGCTAAAAATCTAGCAGGTTGTTTATTGGATTGATATTGTTGACATTCAAATTTTGTTAATATTCTATTAGCTAAACGTTTACCGAACCGATTGATAATTTTAACAACACGTTCTATTTCAACTATATCAGTTCCTATTCCTAAAATAGCCATTATCTATCTAGCTTCTCTTAATAATTGTTTCATATTTTTTACTGCTTTTGCTAGACCATGAATTAAAGCGTAGCTAATAATAGAATGACCTATATTTAGTTCATATATTCCAGCTATTGATGCAATTGGAATAACATTATAATAATTTAAACCATGACCAGCATTTACTTTTAATCCGTTTTTTACAGCAAAGCAAACAGATTTACGAATGCGGCATAATTCTTCATCACGTAATAAATTTTCTGTTGTTTTTGCATACATTCCAGTATAAATTTCAATATATTGAGCTCCACTATTTATTGCAGCTTCAATTTGTATTTCATCAGAATTAACAAATAATGAAACTATAATACCTGAATCTTGTAAACATTTAACTGCTAAATTAACATTATTTTGATTGTTTAATACATCTAAACCATTTTCAGTTGTGATTTCTTGATATTTTTCAGGAACTAAACAGCAAGAATATGGTTTTACTTTACAGGCAAAGTTAATCATTTCTTTATTAAGAGAGATCTCAAGATTCATTCTAGTTTGTATTGTTTTGTTAATTATTATTACATCACGATCTGTGATATGACGACGATCTTCTCGTAAATGAACTGTAATACTGTCTGCTCCTGACTGTTCAGCAATCAATGCAGCGAGTAATGGATCAGGATAATTAGTACCTCTGGTATTACGTATAGTACCTACGTGATCAATATTAACACCTAATAGTAAATCAGTCATGAAAACCCTTGTAATTTTTGTGTTTTAATATAAATTAACTATTATCAATTATGATTATTAAATCAGCGGAATTTTATAATGGTTAAATTAAACTTCAAAGTTTTACTTTTTATTTAACTTATACTGTAAATATTATATAAATAAATGACATTGTGTTGAATATAGCATATTTTTACAAATAATAATATTAAAATAACATTATGTTTTATATTGAAATGTTATTGACAATTAAAACATCAAAAATATTATGATTAATTTATATTAAGAACATACCTTTACCCATAAGTAAAGTTTTACTTGTATTTTAAATATTTTCTGCATATCAAATCTTGCTTGTTTTCCTATTGTTTTAATCTTATTTCCTTGATGACCAATGATAATTTTTTTTTGACTGTCATGTTTAACAATAATTTTACCATTTATATAGTAATGATTTTTATTATCTATAAAATTTTCAATATCAATTTTAGATATATAAGGTATTTCTTCACCTAAAAAACGCATTAATTTTTCTCTAATGATTTCCGACGCAATAAAACGTTCAGAACAAGTAGTTATATATTCTTTAGAATAATAATGATTATTTTTAGGTAATTGTTTTTTAACTATTTCTAATATAATATCTAAATTTTTTCCTGTTTTAGCAGAGATAGGAACAATCTCTAAAAATTTAACTTTTTTGCTTAAAAAATTAATAAAAGGTAATAAATTAATTTTATTTTTAATATTATCTATTTTGTTTATAGCTATAACTAAAGATTTTCTACTACTAGATATTTGGTTGAATATTAATTCATCTTCTATTGTCCATTGCATTCTATCAATTACAAAAATAACTAAACTAACATCTTTAATTATTTTTTTTAACAAATAATGTATATTTTCTTTGACCTGTAATGTGTTACTATTTATATTTACCCCCGGAGTATCTAAATAAATAATTTGATATTTATCTTCCGTATAAATGCCAGTAATACACTGGCGAGTAGTATTTGATTTACACGAAGTGATTGATATTTTTTCTCCTAAAAGTTTATTTATCAATGTGGATTTACCAACATTTGATCTTCCCGTGATTGCTACAAGACCACAATAATTAGTATGTTTGTTCATTTAATTCCTAATATAATTAACGCTTGTTTAGCAGCAGCTTGTTCTGCTTTACGACGGCTAAAACCCACACCTACTATAGGTTCATTTATTCCACTAACTTGACAATGTATTGTAAACTCTTGATCATGTGCTTCACCTCGTACCATTACCATTAAATAAGTTGGTAAAGGTAAATGCTTACTTTGTAAATATTCCTGAAGACGAGTTTTATGATCTTTTTGCTTATCTCCTGGACTAATTTCATCCAATTGAGTTTGATACCAATTTAAAATTAATTTTTCTATTGTATGAATATTACTATCAAGAAAAATACTACCAATAATAGCTTCTACTGTATCTGCAAGGATGGATTCACGACGAAATCCACCGCTTTTTAATTCACCTGTACCTAGACGTAAACACTCCCCTAAATCAAATTTGCGTGCCATTTCAGCTAAGGTATTACCTCTTACTAAAGTAGCACGCATACGGCTCATATCACCTTCATTTATATATGGAAATTTATGATACAATACATTTGCAATTACATAGTTAAGGATAGAATCACCAAGAAATTCAAGACGCTCATTATGTTTACTATTTGCACTACGATGTGTTAAAGCTTGTTTTAAAAGTTCTAAATGTATAAAAGTATAGCCAAGTTTATTTTGAAGTTTATTTATCAAAAAATGATTCATGTGATTCCAAATTTTTACATTTATAAATCCTAACATAAAATTAAGTATTTGATATATTTTATTTTTATATCACTGCTTTAAAATTCATTAATTACCCTCCTTTACATTGATTCATTTTTTAATTAATGACACCAATTCTATTTAGTCTTATACCAGTAGGCCACATATTTTCTTGTTTTTTAAAACTCATCCAAATAACAACTGCTTTACCTACAAAATTGCTTTCTGGTACAAATCCCCAATATCTACTATCTAAACTATTATCACGATTATCACCCATCACAAAATATTGACCTTCTGGTACAGTCCAAGTTGCCGGCGATTGACCATCCTGTTGGTAATATAAATCTATTTGGTCTCTAGTTTCATTAGTAAGTAAAATATCATGAGTAATTGTACCAATAGTTTCTTTTCTAGTATTTAAACGCAAACCTATATTTTCATCGTATTTATCTTCAGATAATTGATAAATAATGCTATTATTTTCATTTAATGATCTTGTAAAATTACTGGGTTCAATATTAGTGTAGGTAATTTGTAATAATTCATTACAATTTTTTTTGTTACTACAAGCTGGATTAACTTTAATAGTTTTACTATAAGGATTATAAGTTATTTTATCTCCTGGAATACTTATTATGCGTTTAATGTAGTTTATTTTTGGATTATTTGGGTATCTAAAAACTGCAATATCACCACGTTTTGGTTTATTAATAGAAATCAATGTTTGATGAGTAATGGGGTTTTTTATGCCATATGAAAATTTTTCAACTAGAATAAAATCTCCAACTAATAAAGTAGGCATCATTGAACCAGAAGGTATTTGAAATGGTTCATAGCAAAAAGAACGGAAAAAAAATACAACGATAAGTACAGGGAATAATGATGATATAGATTGAATTAATTTTTCTAACAATTTTATAGATATAAATTTTTCTTCTATAACGTCAGTATTTTTTTTATTGGAAAATAATACACAATCAATAATCCAAAAAATACCAGAAAACAATGTTGCAATTAATAAAATCAAAGAAAAATTATTTATCATTTTATAATCCTTTATTTTTTATCTTTTTTTTCAATATGTAAAATAGCTAAAAATGCTTCTTGAGGTAATGCAATGTTACCAATTAATTTCATTCTTTTTTTTCCTTCTTTTTGTTTTTGTAATAATTTTTTTTTGCGACTAATATCACCACCATAACATTTAGCTAAAACATTTTTACGTAACTGATTAATATTTGTACGAGCAACAACGCGGTTTCCAATAGCTGCTTGAATTACAATATCAAATTGTTGACGAGGTATAACATCTTTTAATTTTTCAATTAAATTTTTCCCTGTATTTGCAGCTCTATTACTATGACTAATAAAAGTCAATGCATCAACTTTTTCAGAATTAATCAAGATATCCACTCTAACCATATCAGATAATTTAAAACATTTAAAATTATAATCTAAAGAAGCATAACCACTAGATATAGATTTTAATTTATCAAAGAAGTCTAGAATAACTTCTGCCATTGGCATTTCATAAGTAATTGATACTTGATTTCCATGATACAATATATCAGTTTGTGTGCCCCTTTTTTGGATACATAGTGTCATAACTTTGCCTAAATATTTTTTTGGCAGTAATATTCGACATGTAACAATGGGTTCGCGTAATTCTTTAATATCTTTAGCCGGTGGTAACTTTGATGGATTATCAATATAAATAATATCGTCTTTAATAATAACTTCATATGCTACTGTAGGTGATGTTGCTATTAAATCGAGATTATATTCACGTTCTAAACGTTCTTTAATAATTTCCATATGTAACATCCCTAAAAATCCACATCTAAAACCAAATCCCAAAATATTTGATCTTTCTGGTTCATAAAATAAAGATGCATCGTTTAAACTCAATTTGCTAAGGGCATCGCGAAATAACTCATAATTATCTGGATGAATTGGAAAAAATCCTACATAAACCTGAGGTTTAATTTTTTTAAAACCAGGTAGTGCTTTATCTGTTGGTTTATATGCGTGCGTTAAAGTATCACCTACTAAACCCTTAATAACATCCTTAATAGCACATATTACCCAACCTACTTCACCACATCTTAAATCATCACGATCAGCTCTTTTAGGAGTAAAAACACCAACCCTATCTGCATAATATATCCGATTATTACTAAATATTTTAATTTTATCACCTTTTGATAATTTACCATTTTTAATTCTTATTAAAAATATTGCTCCTAAATATTTATCAAACCATGAATCAATTATCAGCGCTTGCAATGGAGCATGAGGATTTCCTTGCGGTGGTGGTATATTAATAACTAAATGTTCTATAACTTCTATAATACCAAAACCTGTTTTAGCAGAACAACGTATCGCTTTAGTTGCATCAATTCCAACCATATCTTCAATTTCTTTAGCTACACGATCTGGATCAGCTGCTGGTAAATCAATTTTATTTAATATAGGCAATACTTTTAAATTCATATCAATTGCAGTATAGCAATTAGCTAAAGTTTGTACTTGTACCCCTTTTACAGAATCTACTACTAATAAAGCACCTTCACAAGCAGAGAGAGAACGAGAAACTTCATAAGAAAAATCAACATGTCCTGGAGTATCAATAAAATTCAGTTGGTACATTTTATTATTATTTGCCTTATAATTAAGCGTTACACTCTGAGCTTTGATTGTAATACCTCGTTCACGTTCTAGATCCATAGAATCTAAAACTTGTGCTGACATCTCTCGGTCAGTTAATCCTCCGCAAATTTGAATTAAACGATCAGATAAAGTAGATTTACCATGATCAATATGAGCAATAATTGAAAAATTTCTTATTTGTTTCATTATATTTGTTTTATTAAAGATATTTTCATACAATTGAAACTATCAGGTTTTAGATTAAGATATTATAGTTTTTGTTTTAATCAACTATCAATAATAAAATATGAAATTTTATATAAAAACATTTAACACAAAAAATATATCTTACATAATATTATATATTAAAGTGATATATTATTTGTGATGATATAAATAATGTAAATATCTAAATAACATATAATCTTATTAACTTAATAAAATATTTCAATATATTTTGTTGTTTTATATAATTAATTACTACATAATTAATTATAGTAAAGTCTTTAACTAGATTTTTTTTTAAAAAATACATTATTATAAATCAATTATTTGATCTAATATTTACTTTATATAGTTAATAACATAATAAATTATTTAAGTATAAAACAAATATATTTTTAATTAAAAAATGATATTTTTAATCAAATTATTATTACTTAATAAATAATTAAGGATAAAAGTGAATAAAAAAGATTAAGTTTATAAAAACATAAAAGAATGAATATTAAAAATCATTCATTTTAATGAAATGAATATTTACCAGTAAATAAATCAATAATGTTTTAATAAAAGCAATGAAAATAGTTTCTTCATTTGATTATCGATGTGATGTATTAATTATTGGAAGTGGCTTAGCAGGTTTGTCACTAGCATTACGCTTGTCCAATAAATATAAAATAGTTATTGTAACTAAATCCAAAATGAATGAAAGTTCAACATTATATGCTCAAGGAGGAATAGCTGCAGTATTTGATAAAAAAGATAGCATTAATTCTCATATCGAAGATACTATAATTACTGGAATAGGATTATGTGATTATGATGTAGTTTCTTTTATTATCAAAAACGCTCGCCAATGTATATATTGGTTAATTAGTAATGGAATATCTTTTGATAAGGATTTAAAATCTAGTAAAAATAACATAAGATATCACCTTCATAGAGAAGGTGGACATAGTCACAGACGTATTTTACATATTGCTGATCGTACTGGAACAGAAATTGAAAATAATCTAATAAATAAAGCATTAAAAGAAAAAAATATTAATATTATTGAATATATTGTTGCAATAGACTTAGTAGTTTCAAAAAATAATAACTTATTGATTCCACGTCGTGCAGTAGGCGCTTTGTTATGGAATAAAAACAAAAAAAAAATTGAAACATGTTTTGCAAAAGCAGTTGTTTTAGCAACGGGAGGAGCATCAAGAGTTTATCAATATACTACAAATCCTGATATTTCTTCGGGAGACGGCATTGCTATGGCTTGGCGTGCTGGTTGTCGTGTAGCTAATTTAGAATTTAACCAATTTCATCCTACTTGTTTATTTTATCCTCCAGAAAATAGTTTTTTGTTAACTGAAGCTTTACGGGGTGAAGGTGCTTTTTTAATAAGAAATGATGGAACTCGTTTTATGTTAGATATAGATCAGCGAGCAGAATTAGCACCTAGAGATATTGTAACAAGAGCAATTAATGATGAAATTAAAAATCATAATCTTGAATGCGTATACTTAGATATTACCCATAAATCGAAGCAATTTATCAAAAGTCATTTTCCTATTATTTATAATAAGTTATTACGTTTGGGTTTTGATTTAACAAAAGATATCATTCCTGTAGTACCTGCTGCTCATTACACTTGCGGAGGAGTAATAGTAGATAAATTAGGTAGAACTGATTTAGATGGTCTTTATGCGATAGGTGAGGTAAGTTACACTGGTCTGCATGGTGCAAATCGTATGGCTTCAAATTCTCTATTAGAATGTTTAGTTTATAGTCAATCAGTATCAGAACACTTAATTCAAACATTACCTGATGTTAATTTAGCAGATTATTTAAGTTTTTTAAATAGAATAAATATTTCTGATCAATATTATCTAAGTGATATAAAACTGGAATGTTATCTAAATAAAATCAGAAAATTAATGTGGAATAATGTTGGAATAACACGTACTAATCAATCTCTTAAATATGCAAAACATGAAATAAGTTTATTAAACAAGATAATAAGCAAATACTATAATAATTGTTTATCAGATAAATTATTAGAAATAAAAAATTTATTACAGGTAGCAGAATTAATAATAATTTCTGCAATGAAAAGAAAAGAAAGCAGGGGTTTACATTATATCTGTGAATATCCTTATTTACTTCCAAATGCATATCCTACAATTCTCATACCTGATAATTATAAACATAAATAAAATTTATAACTGTCATTATGTAATATAATAATGATAGTAAAAACAATAACTTGATTAGATATTCATATTTTATTAAGATATATATCTATATGAAATTCAATTTTAAATAGATCTATCTAAATGATATTTTTTTCGTGTAAAATTAATGTAAATAGATAATTATTGAGTTAAATTAGGTGATTTAAAGATGAATAAATTTCTGACATGGCGAGATGTACTAGCAGAAGAAAAAAAGAAATCATATTTTATTAATATATTAAAATTAATTGCAAAAAAACGTTCTCTTGGAATAAAAATTTATCCAGAGCAAAGAGATGTGTTTAATGCTTTTCGTATAACTGAATTAAAAGACGTTAAAGTTGTCATTTTAGGTCAAGATCCTTATTGTAAACCAAAACAAGCTCATGGATTGGCATTTTCTGTACTGCCTGAATCTAAAAAAATACCACTTTCTTTACAAAATATATATAAAGAACTAATACAAGATATTCACGATTTCAACCAACCAAAACATGGTTGCCTTGATAGCTGGGCAAAACAAGGAATATTGTTATTAAATACTATATTGACAGTTGAAGAAGGAAAATCTTTTTCTCATGCAAAACTTGGTTGGGAAAAATTTACTGATAATGTTATTAATATTATAAATCAAAATTGTGATAAAGTAGTTTTTTTACTATGGGGCGCTTATGCTCAAAATAAAGGTAATCTTGTAGATATTAATCGTCATTATGTATTAAAAACATCACATCCTTCTCCAAGATCCGCTCATTTAGGTTTTTTCGGATGTAAACATTTTTCTCAAACAAATAATTTGTTGATAACAGATGGTAAAGATCCGATTCAATGGAACCCTACATTGTTTAATATCAATTCTATTCATCACAACCAAATTAACATTAGTTGTGATGAATGATCAAAATATCTTTATTTTATTTTTGCAACAGTAACCATAGCTGGACGCAATAATCGACCGTTTAACATGTAACCTTTCTGCATTACTGTAATAATATGACTGGGAGCTATATCATCTGATTCTACAACTGACATCGCTTGATGTATAGAAGGATCAAAAGGTATGTTAGTTTTATCTATTACTTTTATTCCAAATTTATACATTACATCTAATAATGCTTTTAATGTTAAATCAACACCTTGTATCATAGATTTCAATAAATCGTTTTCTTTATTTGTTGTTTCTAAATTTGTTACTTCTAATGCACGTTCTAAACTGTCAATTACAGGTAAAAGTTCAATTGCAAATCTTTCTAATGCAAATTTATGGCTTTTTTCTATATCTATTTCAGTACGACGACGAATATTTTCTATTTCTGCTTGATTACGTAATTTCAAATCACGTATATTGTCTTGATATTGTATTAATTGTTCTTCTAATTCTGAAATACGAATATTTAATACTGATTCCATTGATGTATTTTCTTGCTCAATTGAATTTTCTTGGTCAATGGTTGGATTATTTAATGAAATATTGTTGCTTACATTTTCTTCATTTTCATTATTATTCATTTTTTTCCCATATTTTATAAGTTTGTTTCAATAATTAACTTATTATAAAGACCTATTTATAGGTTTCAATAGAGTTCATAATATTATATTCATTTTATATTATTGAGGATTGTTAATGTATGAAAAAACGCTTTAAGTATATTGGTATTGTAGGTTTAATAAAACCTCTTAGTATAATTGCTATTCATAAAATGCTTTGGAAATGGTTAACCGAAAAAGGCTACCATGTATTAGTTGAAAATAGAATAGCTAAGGAAATTAAATTGAATAATCCTAAAGTTACAATGACCTTAAATGAAATAGGTCAAAAAGCAGATTTGGCTATTGTAGTAGGAGGTGATGGGAATATGCTAGGAACAGCTCGTATATTAGCTGAATATAATATTAAAGTGATTGGAATCAATAAAGGCAATCTTGGATTTTTAGCAGATCTAGATCCTAATAACGCTAAGTTTCAATTAAATGAAGTACTAACAGGAAAATATCATATAGAAAACCGTTTTTTATTAGAAGCTAAAATTCTAGGGAAAAATTATTATAAAAAAATAAATTCTGCTATGAATGAAATAGTATTACATTCAGGTATTATAGCTCATATGATTGAATTTGAAGTATATATTAACAATATATTTGCTTTTTCACAAAGATCAGATGGTTTAATAATTTCAACACCTACTGGATCAACAGCGTATTCTATGTCAGCTGGAGGTCCTATTTTAAGTCCTTCTTTAGATGCAATTGCATTAGTACCAATGTTTCCTCATAGTTTATCCATGCGTCCATTAGTGATTAATAGCAATAGTATAATTAGGTTAAAATGTCGTTCTTTTCATCGAGATATTAAAATCAGTTTTGATAGTCAAATTGTATTTTCAATAAAAGAAGGAGAAGAAATAATAATTCGTCGTAGTAGAAGTAATCTTAGTCTTATTCATCCTAATAACTATTGTTATTTTAAGACATTAAATTCTAAACTAGGATGGGCTAAAAGAATTTTTTAATGTATAAATTAATTTTAGTAAAGATAATTCAAATAATATAATTGATAATTATATTTAGTATAATAGAAATATTGTAGCTAATTGGTATTTATCAAAAAATTATTTTATCTATTAATTAATAAGATTAAAATAAAATGTAATATATTATTTCATGTTCAATGTTGTTTACTACAAATTATAATGAATAAAAAATTATTAGAAATCAATTATTATTTTTATTGATTATACATTATCAATTTAATTATTAAGATAAATTTGATAATGCAGTTATTATAAATAAGTTAATTTAGTATTAAACAATGAAGTAAAAATTATTTACTTACGTTATAATTAGTTACAATAAATATTTTAAGTTTTTATTTTATAATAAGGTGATATTTAAATATGAATAATAAAAAATTATTTGTTTTAGTGTTTTTGTTTCTCATGGGATGCTCTGAGTATAACATAAATAAATTAATTTATCGAACAGAAATAAATGAAGATAATTATTTAATAAATATAAATAAAATTCACAAAGGTATGACACAAAAACAAGTGATTTTTTTTCTTGGAACGCCTTTAATTAAATCGTCTTTTAGCAGTAATATATGGTACTATGTATTTAATAGTAAACTAAAAAATTACAAAATACAACAGAATACTTTAATTCTTAAATTTAATAAAAATGGTATATTAATTTACATTAAAAATATGAATAAAATACTATAAATATTATTTTCTACTTATTTTTGCTTTTTGTCTACGTAATTCTATAGGATTAAAAGATAATGGACGATAAATTTCTATTCTATCTCCATCTTTTACCATATATTCTAAATTTACAGATTTTCCATGAATTCCAATTTTATTTGAATATATGTTGATTTCATTATGTAAGTTTAATATTCCTGAAGTTTCAATTACTTGTCTTACTGTACTATAATTATTTAATTTAATAAAAAAATGATAGTATTTTTTAGGAAAAGCATAAATTAATTCCACTGATATAAAATTCATAGCTAAAATCTCTACTTAGAGTATTCTTTTATTATGCGATTTAGATATTTTTTAAAATATCGCTAAGATGTTTTACAAATTATCATAGAAAAATACAACTTCTATATTGTATAATTAAGATACATTAGTTTGATAACCTTAGATAGAGATTATATATCGAAAATCAAATAATGAAAAAAAAATCAACTGAAAATAGTCTTATGATTGTTACTAAAAATAAAAAAGCTTACTATGAATACTCTATTGAAAAAAAATTTGAAGCAGGAATAGTTTTATATGGCTGGGAAGTAAAGTCAATAAGAGCTAAAAAAATCAATATTAACGATAGTTATGTATTAATATATGGCAAAGAAGTTTACCTTATAGGAACTACATTTCAATCCTTAATAAATGTTTCCAATAATATTACCTGCGATTCTAAAAGAAACCGTAAGCTATTATTAACTAAGTCAGAAATTAACTATTTAAGTAATAACAAACAAAAAGGTTACACTATAATACCATTGGTTTTGTATTGGAAAAAATCTTGGTGTAAAATAACAATAGGTCTTTCTCGTGGGAAAAAACAATACAAAAAACGTGAACAAATTAAAGAAAGAGAATGGCAAATTAGCAAGCAAAGGATCTTAAAAAATACTACGACCATGAAATACTAGATTATTAATCATATTTTTGCTAATATTGAGATGATGGGGCTGATTTTGGATTTGACGGAATATTCAAAATCTAAGGTGCATGTCGAGGTACGGTAGGCCTCGTTAACAAACCGTAAAAAATAGTCGCAAACGACAAAAACTACGCTTTAGCAGCTTAATAAGCTGTGGAAGTCCTTTCTAACTATTTTTTCTCTTGAAATAGTAATTTGAAAGGTCAATCTTTAAAGAGATAATGCTAATTTAACTTTACCTAAAAGTTATTAGTGTGAAATTTATATTTAGGTTAGTTTTATAGAAGCGCGTCTTGCCACTTCTATAAGATGAAAACAATGCTAGACTAAACATGTAGTGCTTAAGACGTAGAAGTTTCGGACGCGGGTTCAAATCCCGCCAGCTCCACCATTAAATAGCCCAAATATAGTGTGGTTTGTTTATTAAGTTAATTTTTATTTAAGATTTTTTATTAAATTAAATATTATATTTACTTTAAATAAAACATTAATTTTCCATTATAACAACCTATCAATTGTATCATTATATGTGGTGTTAATTAAAAAAAGATTTACAATTGGTTAAACATATTAAAATATAATATATTATTTTGAATGATTATTACTTTTAGAGTTGTGTCAGATTATTGTAATCTATGGTTAATTATTTCTAATCCTTTTAAAATCAGAACATCTTGTATTCATGAAATCATCTAAACTTAATTTATTATGCTAATAATTATCTATTAAGGGAATATAGTAAAAAATATTATGATATCAATCATAATATTAAATAAAATTTTTAATTAACTAAATATTTCTATTGAGTGTCTATGTCAATAGATCAAGAGATGATATAATTAATGTTGTTAATAATGTAAAAAATATAAATAAAACAATAAATAATATTATATTTTAAATGATAAAGGTTTTAACCAATCAAATAGAAACATATATAAGGGATAAACTATTACTACTGGTGTAATATAAAATGTTATGTGTTCTTTGATACTAATTAATGTATAATTTTCAATGTGTTAATTATAATGCTTTCAAATAAATTTATCTAGCCTCGCAAAAGCGAGGTTTTTTATAAAGAACAATAATTAATATTTTTATAGATGTTGTTTATCTCAAAAGTCATATATCATCTAGTTAGTTGCTAATTCAATTTAGTAATAAATTAAAACCGCAAATATAATGGTATTTACCTAGATACTTATAAAAATACCACATCTAAGTATTTATAGTCTGAAAAATATAAGATTATATTTTATAAAGGAAAAATATAAGAAATGAATATTCAATTTTAAGTTATTACAAAAACTATAAAATACTAACTATTAAAACAAATACATGCAGTACGACATTACAAAAGATGCTATCAATAGCAAAAGCATAAAATATGACTTAATTAATATTGACACAAAAGCAGATATTATTGAAAAATTACTATCTCTAGGATACCATGAAGTTCCTGTTGTATTAAAAGATAGCAATCACTGGTATGGAATTTTCATCCAGATGAAATTGCTGATTTTTATTAATTAACTTTATAGGATAATAAAATGTTACCTCTGGTTTATTTTTCCAGCCAGTCAGAAAATACGTATAGATTTGTTATGTGTTTAAACTTACCAGCAGATAGGATACCACTGGATATCAAACAACATCTAAAAATAAAAAAACCTTATATTTTATTAGTGCCTAGCTATGGTGGAGGTAATATTCAAGGTGCTGTTCCTAAACAAGTAATTCAATTTCTTAATGATGAATCAAATCGTAGTGGTATTCGTGGAGTAATTGCTACTGGAAATCGCAATTTCGGAAAAGGTTATTGTTTAGCTGGAGATATAATTGCGAAAAAATGTAAAGTTCCTTATCTTTATAGATTTGAGCTCATGGGTACCCCTAACGATATTGTTAATGTAAAAGCAGGAGTAACACAATTTTGGTAAAAACTGATATTTTCAGTAAGACAACATTAGATTATCATGCGCTAAATGCTATGTTAAATTTATACGATACTGACGGACGTATTCAATTTGAAAAAGACCATGAAGCAATCCGTCAATTTTTTATTCAACATGTTAATCCTAATACTATAACTTTCAATTCAATACCAGAGAGATTAAATTATTTAATTAATAAAGGTTATTACGAAATTAATGTATTAAATCAATATAATTTTAATTTTTTATGTGATTTCCATAATAAAGCAGATAATTGGGGATTTAAATTCAAAACATTCCTCGGAGCATGGAAATATTATACTAGTTATACATTAAAGACTTACGATAGAAAGTATTATCTTGAAAGTTTTGAACAAAGAACCTGTATGGTAGCATTAACTTTAGCTAAAGGTGATAAATTACTTGCATATAATATACTAGAAGAGATATTAAGTGGTCGTTTTCAACCTGCTACTCCTACATTTCTTAATTGTGGTAAAAAACAGCGAGGAGAGTTAGTTTCTTGTTTTTTATTACGTATTGAAGATAATATGGAGTCTATTGGTCGTGCAATTAATTCCGCTTTACAATTATCTAAAAGAGGAGGAGGAGTATCTTTTTTACTATCCAACTTACGTGAATTTGGTGCGCCAATAAAGCTTATTAAAAATCAATCTTCAGGAGTAATTCCTGTAATGAAAATATTAGAGGATGCTTTTTCATATGCTAATCAATTAGGAGCTCGTCAAGGTGCAGGTGCAGTCTGGTTACATGCTCATCATCCTGATATCTTTCGTTTTTTAGATACTAAACGAGAAAATGCTGATGAAAAAATTCGTATCAAAACTTTATCACTAGGAGTTGTTATACCTGATATCACTTTTAAATTAGCAAAAGATAATGAAAAAATGGCCTTGTTTTCACCTTATGACATAAAAAAATTTTATGGTTGTGCATTTAGTGAGATCGACATAAATAAAAAATATTATGAAATATTAGAAGATTCTCGCATTAATAAAACTTATATTCAACCAAGGGATTTTTTTCAAACATTAGCTGAAATTCAATTCGAATCAGGATATCCTTACATTATGTATGAAGATAGCGTAAATCGTAGCAATCCGATTTCAGGAAGAATAAACATGAGCAATTTGTGCTCAGAAATATTACAAGTTAATAGTGCAAGTCAGTTAAATAGTGATTTAAGTTACCATCATATTGGCAAAGATATATCTTGTAATTTAGGTTCAATTAATATCGCATATGCAATGGATTCGAAAAATTTACAACATACTGTTGATGTAGCAATACGTTCATTAACAGCTGTGTCAATGATCAGTGAAATTAGTTCTGTTCCATCAATAGCAAAAGGTAACAATAGCTCTCATGCTATTGGATTAGGACAGATGAATTTACATGGGTATTTAGCAAGAGAAGGCATTCAATATGGTTCACCTGAAGCTTTAGATTTTACTAATATATATTTTTACTGCATTACATATTATGTATTACTTACATCAAATTGTTTAGCTATAGAATTAAAACAGTCCTTTGACGGTTTTTCTGAATCTCATTATGCAAGCGGAGTATATTTTAATAAATATCTAAAACGTAAGTGGTACCCATATACTAAACAAGTAAAAAATATTTTTGAATCATCTAATATAAAATTGCCTAATTATGAAGATTGGGTAATGTTACGTGAGTCCATTATGAAATATGGTTTATATAATCAAAATCTTCAAGCTATACCTCCTACTGGTTCAATATCATATATTAATAATGCAACTTCAAGTATTCATCCAATTGTATCACGTATTGAAATTAGAAAAGAAGGAAAAACTGGTAGGGTTTATTATCCTGCACCATTTATGAATAATAATAACTTAGAATTATATCAAGATGCTTATCAAATTGGATATAAAGCAATTATTGATACTTATGCTGAAGCTACAAAGCATGTTGATCAGGGATTGTCTTTAACATTATTTTTTCGAGATGACATAACAACTCGTGATATTAATAAAGCACAAATTTATGCCTGGAAAAAAGGTATAAAAACTATTTATTATATCAGGATTAGACAAACAGCTCTTCGAGGTACAGAAGTTAAAGGTTGTATCTCTTGTACATTGTAATAAAAATTATGCAATTAAAAAAAATTCAAGCAGTTAATTGGAATAAAATTCAAGATGAGAAAGATCTAGAGGTATGGAATAGATTGACTAGCAACTTCTGGATTCCCGAAAAAATACCGCTATCTAATGATTTGCCTTCTTGGCAAACTCTAGACAAAAGTCAACAAAAATTGACTACACGTATTTTTACTGGCTTAACTTTACTAGATACTATACAAAACATAATTGGTGCTCCAGGATTAATTAACGATGCATTAACTTCTCATGAAAAATCTGTATTATCCAATATCAGTTTTATGGAAGCCGTACATGCTCGTTCCTATAGTTCAATATTTTCTACACTTTGTAATAGTCAAGATGTAGACAATGCTTATTTATGGAGTGATAAAAACCAACCATTGCAAAATAAAGTAAATATGATTATTGAACATTATCAATCAAAAGACCCATTAAAAAAGAAAATAGCAAGCGTATTCCTTGAATCATTTTTGTTTTATTCTGGATTTTGGCTACCAATGTACTTATCAAGTCGTGGAAAATTAACTAATACAGCTGATCTGATACGATTAATTATGCGAGATGAAGCAGTGCATGGTTATTATATAGGATATAAATATCAAAAATCATTAAGTAATGTTAATGAAAATCGTAGAAAGGAACTAAAAGATTTTTGCTACAGTTTTTTATTAGATTTATATGAAAATGAAGTTGTTTATACAAATGAACTGTATCATAATATAGATTGGGCAAAAGAAGTAGTAATTTTTTTAAATTATAATGCAAATAAAGCACTAATGAATCTAGGATATGAATCTTTATTTCCTGCAAAATTAACTCAGGTGAATCCAGTAATTTTATCTGCTCTTTCACCTAATTCTAATGAAAACCATGATTTTTTTTCTGGTTCTGGTTCATCTTATATGGTTGGTAAATCAGTTGATACTGAAGATGAAGATTGGAATTTTTAATAAGTTTATAATAATGACATTGTAGTATAAAATTATCAAAAATTGCATAAGATTTCTTATAACTCATAACCATTATAAAATGTCCAATTTGATAACTACTAATTTGATAACTACTAATAATTGTTAAATAAAATAATATTATTTTAGATTTAAGTTGAATTTCGATAAAATATCATAATAATTGTTAATTATAAAAAAGTTTTTTATCTTAAAAATAGCTTATAGTAGGTGCAATAAAACATATATGCAAAAAAATCATCTATCAGAAAGAAATTATCCTATTAGATATGCTTTACTTAGTGTTTCTGATAAAACTAGTATAGTTGAATTTGCGTCAGAACTTAATAAACGCAATATCAAAATACTTGCTACAGGTGGTACTGCAAGTTTGCTAGTCAAGTCGGGAATACCTGCTATAGAAATATCTCATTATACTGGTTCCCCAGAAATTTTAGATGGACGTATCAAAACACTTCACACAAAAATCTATACTGGTATTCTATACCGTCGTGGTCAAGATGATAATATAATAACAAATAAAAGAATATTTCCAATAGATATGTTAGTAGTTAACTTTTATCCATTTACACAAACTGTCATTAATAAAAATTGTTCATTGGAAGATGCAGTAGAAAAAATAGATATTGGTGGTCCTACAATGGTATATGCGGCTGCAAAAAATTATAAATTTGTATCTGTTGTTGTAAAACATAGCGATTATTCCAATATTTTAGATGAATTAGATGTTAATAGCAATTCTTTAAGCTTAAATACTCGTTTTAAACTTGCGGTTAAAGCTTTTAATTATTTAGCATTTAATAATAATAATATTGCTAATTATTTTAATGATTTAATATCAAGCTTTAATCATACTCAACATTTTAATAAAAATGATCAAAACACTCTACCAGAAAAAATTAATATTAAATTAGTAAAAAAACAGAATATGATTTATGGAGAAAATGTTCATCAATCTGCTGCTTTTTACATTCCAGAATTAACAAATACAGAACCATTGAATTTATTAAAGATTCAAGGAAAAAATCTTTCATACAATAATATTATTGATATTGATACAGCTATAAAATGTTTGGAAGAATTTAAAGAACCTACATGTGTAATAATTAAACATTCTAATCCATGTGGTGTTGCAACATCTGATTCAATTGCTGCTGCTTATAAGCGAGCTTATATCACTGATTCTATTTCAGCATTCGGTGGAGTTATAGCATTAAATAGAGAATTAGATCAGCCTACAATTGAGTTAATTACTAAACATCAATTTGTAGAAGTAATAATAGTTCCATCAGTTACTGACACTGCATTAAAAATTGTTTCTAAAAAGAAAAAAATTAGACTTATTATATGTAATAACTGGAAAAAAAATTCTTTATTGGATTTTAAAACAGTTAACGGTGGAGTATTAATCCAAGAACACAATAATAAGACAATAGATATAAATCAACTTAACATAGTTAGTGAGAGAAAACCAAATAAAAAAGAAATAAAAGACTCTATATTTTGCTGGAAAGTATCTAAATTTGTTAAATCGAATGCTATTGTTTGTGCTAAAGACACTGCAACAATAGGTATTGGTGCAGGTCAGATGAGTCGTATTGATTCGGTAAAAATTGCTTATATGAAAGCAAAAAATGCGGTATTAGAGACCAAAAACTCTGTAATGGCTTCTGATGCTTTTTTTCCATTTCGTGATAGTATTGATCTTGCAGCTAAAATGGGGATAAAATGTATTATTCAACCTGGAGGTTCTATTCGTGATAAAGAAATAATTGATGCAGTTGATGAATACAATATTTCAATGATTTTTACTAAAATACGTCATTTTCGTCATTAAAAACGAGTCAAAAAAATGAAAATTTTAATTGTCGGTAACGGTGGACGTGAGCATGCGTTAGCATGGAAAGCATCTCAATCAAAACTATCTGATATTATATATGTAGCTCCAGGAAATCCAGGTACTAGTTTAGAATCTCGTGTATGTAATATAGATATTAATATTACTGAAATTGATAAACTAGCAGAATTTGCATATAAAGAAAAAATAGATTTAACTATTGTTGGTCCTGAAAAACCGATAACTATGGGTATAGTAGATAAATTTCATATGATGGGATTAAATATTTTTGCTCCCAATAAGTCTGCTGCTCAAATAGAAAGTTCCAA
This sequence comes from Pantoea sp. SoEX, assembly GCF_009829945.1. Lineage (GTDB taxonomy): Bacteria > Pseudomonadota > Gammaproteobacteria > Enterobacterales > Enterobacteriaceae > Pantoea_C. Next base: position 17,898 of record NZ_SZZT01000001.1, on the reverse strand, counting down.
AATTTTTTGTAAAAATTTTTTATGTCGTCATAATATTCCTACACCTAATTATGAATATTTTTCTGAAATAAAACCAGCATTATCATATATTGATGGGATAAAATTACCAATTGTTATTAAGGCTGATGGTCTAGCGGCAGGAAAGGGAGTAGTTATTGCAAAAAGCAAACAAAAAGCAGAATATATAATTAAAAATATGCTTTCAGGAAACTTATTTGGTAATGCAGGAAAACGTATTATAATTGAGGAATTTTGTTATGGAGAAGAACTGAGTTTTATTGTAATGGTAGATAGAAAAAAAAACATATTACCAATGGATACAAGCCAAGATTACAAACGTATAGGTAATAATAATACTGGCTTAAATACAGGAGGAATGGGATCACGTTCACCAGCTTTATTAATAAGAAATGAAGAAATATACCAAAACATAATGGATCAAATTATATATCCTACGGTTAGTGGTATGGATGCTGAAGGTAATCAATATATTGGTTTTTTATATGCTGGATTAATAATAAATAAATTAGGAAAACCAATGGTAATAGAATTTAATTGTCGTTTAGGTGATCCTGAAACTCAATCTCTCATGATGCGTTTAAAATCTGATTTAGTAGATATTTGCATTGCTGGTTGTAAAGGAGAGTTAAGTAAAAAAAATATACAATGGCATTCTAAATATGCATTAAGTTTAGTATTATCTTCAGGAGGATATCCTAATAGTAATTATTACAATAATTATGAGATTTATGGTCTACCTAAACAAGATTATCCTAACAGTAAAATTTTTCATTCAGGAACATGTTTGAATAAAAATAACAAGTTAATTACTAATGGAGGTCGGGTATTATCTATAAGTACTATAGATAGAGATTTTAAAATTGCTAAGAAAAGATTATATGAAATCGCTAAATCTATTTATTGGGAACATATTTATTTTCGCACTGACATTGGGTTTTAATAACAGAATTTCTTATTTAATATATTCAAAATTAATGCCATTGCTTTGAAAAGTTATGAACAGCATCCACAAATATACTAACATTTTCTGGAGCGGTATCTTGATTTATACCATGACCTAAATTAAAAATATGTCCGCTACCTTTTCCATAACTAGCTAAAATCATTTTTACTTCATTGATTATCTTTTGAGGAGATGCATAAAGAACAGAAGGATCCATATTACCTTGAATTGCGACTTTATTTCCAACACGACGACGTACATCACCAATATTAATACCCCAATCAACACCTAAAGCATCAAAACCAATATCAGCTATATCTTCTAACCATTGATTACAACCTTTAGTAAATAATATAGTCGGAATATAAGAAATTTCATTTTTACGTAATACATTTGCAGCTATTTTTTTTAAATAATATAAAGAAAATTCTCGATAAGCAGAATAATTCAGTATTCCTCCCCAGGTATCAAATAAGATTATGGAATTAATTCCAGCACAAATTTGTGCATTAAGATATAAAATAATATTTTCTGTAATTTTATCTAGCATTTTATGTAAAATTATTGGATCTGAATACATTATTTTTTTTATTTTATTAAAATTTTTACTACTCCCATTTTGCACCATATATGCAGCTAAGGTCCAGGGACTTCCAGAAAAACCAATTAATGGCACTGATCCCTTTAAATTTTTGCAAATCATGCGTATTATATTCATTACATAGCTTAATTCTTGTTCTGGATCATATATAGGTAATCTTTTAATATCAGCTTGGCAAGTAACAGGATATAAAAAACCAGGACCTTTTTTTTCATCAAAATAAAGTCCTAAACCCATAGCATCTGGTACTACTAGAATATCACTGAATATTATTGCTGCATCTAAGTTATAACGACGCAAAGGCTGTAATGAAATTTCACAAGCTACATCAACATTTTTACAAATTGATAAAAAATTGTCAAATTCAGCACGTATTTTCTTATATTCTGGTAAATATCTACCTGCTTGTCTCATTATCCATATTGGTGTCATATCTACTGGTTTTCGTAAGATAGCACGAATGTAACGATCATTTTTTAATTGATATATCATAAATTTTAATTATATGCATAATTATTAATTTAATATCATTACCATAAAAATTGGTAATGATATTTGTTAAATGATAAATAATATTTAGAAATTATCATTTTATTCATCATCAGTAGATAAACCAGCATTTAACAATTCAGCTAAATTAGCAGAAGCTTTATCTGCTGTAAATTGTAAATTAGATAAATTTTCTTTACTAGCTATTCTAAGTCGCAATCTATCTTTATGATACGAATAACCAGTTCCAGCAGGAATCAGTCTACCTACTATGACATTTTCTTTAAGTCCGCGTAATGTATCATATTTACCAGCAACAGATGCCTCTGTTAGTACACGCGTGGTTTCTTGAAATGAAGCAGCAGAAATAAATGATTGCGTAGCTAAAGAAGCTTTAGTTACACCAAGCAGTTCTCTTACATATTTTGTAACATTTTTCCCTTTTTCTTCTAACAAACGGTTAGAAATTCTAATTTTAGAAAATTCTACTTGTTCTCCTTCTAAGAATTCTGTACTATCAGTTTTTATAATTGTTGCTTTACGTAACATCTGTCTAATAATTACTTCAATATGTTTATCATTTATTTTAACACCTTGTAAACGATACACTTCTTGCACTTCATTAGTAATATAACGAGTAACTGCATGAACACCTCGTAAACGCAAAATATCATGCGGAGATTCAGGACCATCAGAAATTACATCACCTATCTCTACTCTTTCTCCTTCAAATACATTTAATTGACGCCATTTGGGAATCATTTCTTCATATACTTCATTTGCATTATTAATAGGAGTAATCATTAAACGTCTCTTACCTTTAGTTTCTTTACCGAATGAAACTACGCCACTGATTTCTGCTAATATAGCAGGTTCTTTAGGACGTCGTGCTTCAAACAGATCAGCAACTCTAGGTAAACCACCTGTAATATCTTTTGTTCCTCCTGATTCTTGAGGTACTCTAGCTAATATATCTCCTGCACTAATTTTTACACCATTTTCTAATTGTACTATTGCTTTTCCAGGTAAAAAATACTGAGCTGGAATATCAGTACCTAAAATAAAAATATCATCACCATTTTCGTTGACAATTTTTAAAGAAGGACGTAAATCTTTACCACCTGAAGTTCTTTCAGCACTTTCTAAAATTACAAGAGAAGATAAACCAGTTAAATCATCTGTTTGTCTAGTAATTGTTTGACCATCAATTATATCAACAAATCTAACAAAACCACCTATTTCAGTAATAACAGGCATAGTATGAGGATCCCAGTTAGCTACTATTTCGCCTGAATTTACATATTCACCGTCATTTTTTTCTAATATTGTTCCATAAGGAATTTTATAACTTTCTTTAGTTCTATTAAATTCGTCAACTATCCTTAATTCAACATTACGTGATATAATTATAGACTTTCCTAAAGAATTGCATACTAATTTAGCATTAATTAACCGTACAGTACCATTATTCTTAATTCTAATACTTGATTCAGTAGCTACTCGTGATGCAGCACCTCCAATATGAAATGTTCTCATTGTAAGCTGAGTGCCAGGTTCTCCAATTGATTGGGCTGCAATAACACCAACTGCTTCACCCTTATTAACAAGATGACCTCTAGCTAAATCTCGACCGTAACAATTAGCACATACTCCAAAATCAGTTTCGCAACATACAACTGAGCGGACTTTAACACTATCTATAGAATTTTCTTCTAGAACATCACACCAATATTCATCTAGTAAAGTATTTCTTGATATTAAAACATCATTTGTTCCTGGTTTAAAAATATCTTTTACAATGACTCTACCTAAAACACGTTCTCGTAATGGATCTTTAACATCACCACCTTCTATAACAGGTGTCATTGTTATACCTTCATAAGTGCCACAATCATCTTCAGTAACTACTAAATCTTGAGCTACATCTACTAAACGTCTAGTTAAATAACCTGAATTTGCAGTTTTTAAAGCTGTATCTGCTAAACCTTTTCGTGCACCATGAGTTGAAATAAAATACTGAAGAATATTTAAACCTTCACGAAAATTTGCAGTAATAGGCGTTTCAATGATTGATCCATCTGGTTTTGCCATTAAACCACGCATCCCTGCTAGTTGACGAATTTGAGCTGCAGAACCTCTAGCACCTGAATCAGCCATCATAAATATATTATTAAAAGATGATTGTTTTTCTTTAACACCATCTTTATTAGTTACAGATTCAGTAGAAAGATTTTCCATCATTGCTTTAGCAACACGCTCATTAGCAGCAGCCCAAATATCAATAACTTTATTATATCTTTCTCCTACAGTAACTAAACCAGATTGAAATTGTTCTTGAATTTCAGCTACTTCAAATTCAGCATCAGAAATAATTTCTAATTTTTTTTCAGGAATTACCATATCATCAATACCTACTGAAACACCTGAACGAGCTGCATATGCAAAACCAGAATACATAATTTGGTCAGCAAATGTGACAGTAGCTTTTAAACCTAAAATGCGATAACAAGTATTTAACATTTTAGAAATTGTTTTTTTTCCTAGTACCTGGTTTACAATATAATACGGCAAACCTTTTGGTACAATCATCCAAAGAATTGCCCTACCAATAGTAGTGTCAATTATGCTAATACTAGAAATAAATTCTCCTAGTTCATTTTTATGAAATTCTTCAATTCTAACTTTAACACGAGCATGTAATTCAACTTGTCCAGTTCGATATAAACACTCTGCTTCTTTAGGACCAGTCAACATCATACCTTCGCCTTTAGCATTAATTTTATCACGAGTCATATAATATAATCCCAAAACTACATCTTGGGAAGGAACAATAATTGGTTCACCATTTGCTGGAGATAAAATATTATTAGTAGACATCATTAAAGCACGTGCTTCTAATTGTGCTTCTAATGTTAAAGGAACATGTACAGCCATTTGATCACCGTCAAAATCAGCATTGTAAGCTGCACAAACTAAAGGATGTAATTGAATCGCTTTTCCCTCAACTAGAATGGGTTCAAATGCTTGAATACCCAACCTATGTAATGTAGGTGCGCGATTTAACAAAACAGGATGTTCACGAATAACATCATCTAAGATATCCCAAACAACAGATTCTTCACGATCAACCATTTTTTTTGCAGCTTTTATCGTAGTGGCAAGTCCTCTAACTTCTAATTTTCCGTAAATAAATGGTTTAAATAATTCTAATGCCATTTTTTTTGGTAAGCCGCATTGATGTAATCGAAGATATGGACCTACTGTAATCACAGAACGTCCTGAATAGTCTACACGTTTTCCTAACAAATTTTGACGAAATCTACCTTGTTTTCCCTTAATCATATCAGCTAATGATTTTAAAGGTCGTTTATTAGAACCAGTAATAGCACGTCCTCTTCTTCCATTATCTAATAATGCGTCTACTGCTTCTTGTAGCATTCTTTTTTCATTTCTGACAATTATATCTGGAGCAGATAGATCTAATAACCTTTTTAATCTATTATTGCGATTAATAACCCGACGGTAAAGATCGTTTAAATCTGAAGTTGCAAAACGTCCTCCATCTAGAGGTACCAAAGGACGTAAATCTGGTGGAAGTACTGGTAATACGCTTAAAATCATCCACTCTGGTTTATTACCAGATTGTACAAATGATTCTAATAACTTAATTCTCTTAGTTAATTTTTTTCTTTTAGTTTCAGAATTAGTTTCGTTTAGCTCATTATGTAATTGTTCACATTCTTGCTCTAAATCCATATTTTTTAGCAGATACTGAATTGCTTCAGCACCCATTTTAGCATCAAATTCATCACCAAATTCTTCTAATACATCAAGATACTGTTCTTCAGTTAACATTTGACGTTTTTCTAAATTTGTCATTCCCCCTTCAACTACAACATAAGATTCAAAATATAGTACTCTTTCTATATCACGCAAAGGCATATCTAATAATAATCCAATACGTGAAGGCAAGGATTTTAAAAACCAAATATGAGCTGTTGGTGATGCTAATTCTATATGTCCCATACGTTCACGACGTACTTTGGTTTGGGTTACTTCAACACCACATTTTTCACAAATTACACCACGGTGTTTTAGTCTTTTATATTTTCCACATAAACATTCATAGTCTTTTACAGGACCAAAAATGCGAGCGCAAAAAAGACCATCACGTTCTGGTTTAAATGTGCGATAATTAATAGTTTCTGGTTTCTTTACTTCACCAAAAGACCAGGAACGTATCATATCCGGTGCAGCAAGAGAAATTTTTATAGTATCAAATTCTTCTTTTTTATTTTGTATTTTCAGGAACTTAAGTAAGTCTTTCACAGATTAGTTCTCGTTGGAAGGTGAGACTTAAGAGTGTCTAAAACAAATTAAATACTCTATCATCAATATCAGTACATATAAATCACTTTTAGTGTATTTTAAAACTTTATTTACATATCTCACTATGATCCTAAATAATAGCTAGGTACTATTCTTCGTCTTCTAATTCTATATTGATCCCTAATGATCTAATTTCCTTTAGTAATACATTAAAGGATTCAGGCATACCCGGTTCCATATGGTGATTGCCATCTACAATATTCTTATACATCTTAGTACGACCATTAACATCATCAGATTTCACTGTCAACATTTCCTGTAAAGTATATGCTGCCCCATAAGCTTCCAATGCCCAAACTTCCATTTCTCCAAAACGTTGACCACCAAATTGAGCTTTTCCACCTAAAGGTTGTTGAGTTACCAGGCTATATGAACCTGTAGAACGAGCATGCATTTTATCATCAACTAAATGATTAAGTTTAAGCATATACATATATCCAACAGTTACCTTACGTTCAAATTTCTCGCTAGTACGTCCATCAAATAAAGTAATTTGACCTGAAGAAGGTAAACCACTTAATTCTAGTAAATCTTTGATTTCTTTTTCTTTTGCTCCATCAAAAACAGGACTTGCAACTGGCATACCTTTTTTTAAATTTTCTGCTAAAGATAGTATTTCACTATCACTAAATTTATTTAGATCAACTTTCTGACGAAGGTCTGAGCCTAAATCATAAGCACTTTGTATAAATTTTCTTAATTTAACTATTTTTTCATTATTTTTTAATATTTCATTAATTTTTTGACCTATACCTTTAGCTGCCATACCTAAATGTGTTTCAAGAATTTGTCCTATATTCATTCTTGATGGAACTCCTAAGGGATTCAAAACAATATCAACTGGTACACCATGTTCATCATATGGCATATCTTCAATAGGGTTTATTTTAGAAATAACTCCCTTATTACCATGCCGTCCAGCCATTTTATCCCCTGGTTGAATATGACGCTTAACTGCAAGATAAACTTTAACTATTTTTAATATACCTGGTGCAAGATCATCACCTTGAGTAATTTTACGACGTTTATCCTCTATTTTTTTCTCAAATTTTTTCTTTAATTCTTCATATTGATTTGATAGCTGTTTTAGCTGTTCTTTTTTATCTTGGTCAATAAGTTGAATATTAAACCAATATTCTTTGGGAGTTTTATTTAAATCTTCTTTTTCCATCTGATCAGATAATAATAATTTAGCACGACTAAAAATACTTGATTCTAAAATTTGCTTCTCTTCAGATAAATCTTTTTTTGCTTGTTTTAACTGCATTTCTTCGATTTCTAAAGCACGTTTATCTTTTTGTATTCCATCTCTAGTAAAAATTTGCACATCTATAACTGTACCGGACACACCATTTGGAACTCTTAATGATGAATCTTTTACATCAGATGCTTTTTCACCAAAAATAGCACGTAGTAATTTTTCTTCAGGTGTTAATTGAGTTTCACCTTTTGGGGTTACTTTTCCTACTAAAATATCTCCACCAGTAACTTCTGCTCCAACATAAACAATACCAGATTCATCAAGTTTAGAAAGTGCTGCTTCACTTACATTTGGAATATCAGAAGATACTTCTTCTGCACCCAATTTTGTATCCCTAGACATACATGATAATTCTTGAATATGAATACTAGTAAATCTATCTTCTTGAACTACACGTTCTGATACTAAAATAGAATCTTCAAAATTATAACCATTCCAAGGCATGAATGCCACTCTCATATTCTGACCTAAAGCTAATTCCCCTAGATCAGTAGAAGGACCATCAGCCAGTACATCACCTCTTTCAATTTTTTCTCCTAAACTAATGCAAGGCATTTGATTAATACAGGTATTTTGATTAGATCTAGTATACTTTGTCAAATTATATATATCTATTCCTACTTCATCATTATATGTTTCAGTTTCATTAACTTTTACAACAATGCGAGATGCATCAACGTATTGTATTAAACCACCACGTTTAGCAACTACGGTAACTCCTGAGTCAACAGCCACAGCACGTTCCATACCTGTCCCAACTAAAGGTTTATCAGCACGTAAGGTTGGAACTGCTTGTCGCTGCATATTTGCACCCATTAGAGCACGATTAGCGTCATTATGTTCAAGAAAAGGTATTAATGATGCACCAACAGAAACTATTTGTTGAGTAGAAACATCCATATAGTCTACTTTTTCTCTATGGAACAACCCGGATTCACCTTTATGACGACAAATCACTAAATCATCAATAAATTTGCCATCATCATATAAATGAGCATTTGCTTGAGCAATAATATAATTACCTTCTTCAATAGCAGATAAATAATTAATTCTATCAGATACGATACCATTAAAAACACAACGATATGGTGTTTCTAAAAATCCATATTCATTTGTTTTAGCATAAACAGATAAAGAATTAATTAAACCGATATTGGGACCTTCAGGAGTTTCAATTGGACAAACACGACCATAATGAGTAGGATGAACATCTCTTACTTCAAAACCAGCTCTTTCACGAGTTAAACCTCCAGGACCTAAAGCCGAAATTCGACGTTTATGAGTAATTTCAGATAAAGGATTATTTTGATCCATGAATTGAGATAACTGACTAGAACTAAAAAATTCTTTTACTGCTGCTGAGATTGGCTTAGCGTTAATCATATCTTGAGGCATCAGAGTATCAAGATCACCTAATGATAGACGTTCCCTAACAGCACGTTCAACACGTATTAAACCGATTCTAAACTGATTCTCAGCCATTTCTCCTACTGATCTAATACGGCGATTACCCAAATGATCAATATCATCTATTTCACCTTTACCATTACGAATAGTTATAAGTTTTTTCATTACATCGATTATGTCTTCTTTACTAAGAATACTAGATCCTTCTACTTTTTTTCTTCCCAATGAACGATTGAATTTCATACGACCTACCGCAGAAAGATCGTACCTTTCTTCGGAAAAGAATAAACTTTCGAAAAGATTTTCTGTAGCTTCTCGCGTTGGTGGCTCACCTGGCCTCATCATACGATAAATTTCTACTAATGCGCTTAGTCTATCATTGGTTGGATCAATACGTAAAGTTTCAGATATATATGATCCGTGATCTAAATCATTAATAAACAAAGTTTCAATTTGTTTATAACCTAATTGTTTTAACTGATATATCAATTCTAGTGTAATATTACTATTAGCTGAAGCAATTAATTCATTGTTATTATCATAATAATTTTTTGCTAATATTTTCCCAATAAGATATTCAATTGGCACTTCTATATATTGGATGTTATCATTTTCTAATTGAGCAATGTGTCGTGAAGTAATACGACGATTTTTTTCAATGTATATCTTGTTATTAGCTTTAACATTAAAAGTGGCAGTTTCACCTCTTAATCTTTCAGGAACTAATTTCATTAATATTTTACTATTATTAATTTCAAATTTTATTTTTTCAAAGAAAATATTTAAAATATCCTCAGTTGTATAATCCAGTGCACGTAAAATAATAGTCGATGGTAATTTACGTCTACGATCAATACGAATAAAAAGATTATCTTTTGGATCAAATTCAAAATCTATCCATGAACCTCTATATGGAATTATGCGTGCATTGTATAATATTTTACCAGAAGAATGTGTTTTACCTTTATCGCTATCAAAAAACACACCTGGACTACGATGTAACTGAGAAACTATAACACGTTCAGTACCATTAATGATAAAAGTACCATTTTCAGTCATTAAGGGAATTTCTCCCATGTATACTTCTTGTTCTTTGATATTTTTTACTGTATTTTCTGTAGAAAAATCACGTTCATAAATCACCAATCTTAATTTTACTCTAAGTGGTGCAGAATAAGTAGCTCCACGAATTTGACATTCTTTTACATCAAAAACTGGTTCACTTAAACGATAACTTACATATTGTAATTCAGAATTACCACCATAACTTACAATAGGAAACACAGAACGGAGTGCAGCTTCAAGACCATATTGACCCTCCGGATCATGTTCAATAAATTTTTGAAAAGAATCAAGTTGAATAAAAAGAAGGTAAGGTACGTCTAAAACTTTTGGACGTTTACCAAAATCCTTGCGAATTCGTTTTTTTTCGGTATAAGAGTAAACCATTATGGCTCCTCAACTAGCTGATAGTCGATCTGTTGTAGATCTTTTTTGCAGATTTTTCTTTCAATTTTATAAATTTGTATTTAATTTAAATAAAACTATCTATTTACTATTTAAAATATATAAAATATTTAATATAAAAAGGCTGGTGATTTGTCAGTCACCAGCCGTCAGCCTGCTATTATTGCTAGACTGTAAGCTAAAATTTTTTATTTAACTTCCACTTCAGCTCCGGCCTCTTTTAAAATCACTTCTAAAGATGTTGATTCTTCTTTACTAATTCCCTCTTTAATAATACCAGTTGCTTCAACTAAATCTTTAGCTTCTTTTAACCCTAAACCAGTTGCAGCACGCACTGCTTTAATTACAGCTACTTTATTAGGACCAATTGCTTTCAATATTACATCAAATTCAGTTTTTTCTTCAACAACTTCAGTAGGACCAACATTGACAGCTACTTTAGAAGAAACACCGAATTTTTCTTCCATAGCAGAAACTAAATCAACAACTTCCATTACAGACATGCCAGAAACAGCTTCTAAAATTTGCTCTTTAGTTATAGACATTACAATTATTCCTAAGATCAGAAAAACTTCTAATTTAATTCTTCTTTTTTATATCACTAATAGCGTTTAATACTCGCACTATTTTTCCTGCAGCTGCTTCCTTCATAGTTAACATTAAATTTATTATAGCTTCTTCACATGTAGGTAAACTTGCTAATAGATCAATATTATTTGCATCAATAAATTTATTTTCGAACGCAGCAGCTTTGATTCTAAATGTAATATTATCTTTTTCAAACTCTTTTAACAAACGAGCAGCTATACCAGGATGTTCTATAGAATATGCAATTAATGTAGGACCGTTAAAAGTGTTTTTTAAACACTCAAACTGAGTATCCTTAACAATTCTATGTAATAGTGTATTTCGGATGACATATATATATACACCAGATTTGCGACCTTTTGCTCTTAATTCAGTTATTTTATTTACAGCTACACCACGAAAATCGGCAACAACTGCCGAAATTGATTTTTGTGCTATCTGGTAAATTTTAGTTACAATTGCTTTCTTATCTTTAAGATTTAGCGGCATCAGCTTACACTCCCAGGATTGATCAGAAAAATTTTTATAAATTATTAAATTCTTATCTGAATCAATTTTGAATAAAAATAATGATGAAGTTTGCTGAAATAAGAGAATATATTTTTCCAATATTTCTAGATTTATAATATACTTGATTTTTGTTAGTGTATAGCATCATTAACTAAATATTTAAAAACAGTACTTAATTTATATTGATATTAAATAATTACCTATATAATATTCATTAAAACTAAAACACGATCTTACGTAAAATTGTTGCTTATTTCAAGAAATAATTTAAATTATTGAATATTTAAACTAGCTGGATCAATATTAATACCAATGCCCATAGTTGTTGAAATATTAATTTTTTTTATGTAATTTCCTTTTGCTTGAACAGGTTTTGCTTTTTTTAGAGCTATTAATAAATGTTCTAAATTTTCCTTTAATGTTGTAATTTCTAAATTAATCTTACCAATACTAGCATGAATAATACCATGTTTATCATTTTTATAACGAATTTGACCTGCCCTTGCATTTTTCACTGCTTCAGCAATATTTGATGTTACTGTACCCATTTTAGGATTAGGCATTAAGCCTCTGCTACCTAAAATTTGACCTAATTTGCTAACAATATGCATACTATCTGGATCAGCAATTATAACATCAAAATTTATATTGCCTTGTTTAATGTTATCAGCAAGATCTTGCATCCCAACAATTACAGCACCTTCTTTTTTAGCGGCTTCAGCTTTTATTCCATCAGCAAAAACTGCAATACGCACAGAACGACCAGTACTATTAGGGAGATTTGTTGTTCCACGGATGTTTTGATCAGGTTTTTTTGCATCAATGCCTAAATTTATAGCAATATCAACACTTTCTATAAAATTGGGAGAAGCAAATTTTTTTAATATAGAAATCGCTTCGATACAATCGTGTTTTTTAGTCAAATCTACCTGGTTTTTTATTTTATTCTTGCGTTTAGTTATCTTAATCATTTGAATCCTCTACTACTAAACCCATAGAAATAGCAGTACCTTCAATAGAACGAGACATTGCTTCTACATCACATCCTGTCATATCTATTGATTTAATCTTTGCTATTTCACGAATCTGTATACGAGTTATATTGCCAATTTTTTCCTGCTTAGGTTTACTAGAACCTAATTTAATACCAACAACTTTTTTTAAAAGAACTGCTGCTGGAGGTGTTTTAATAACAAAAGTAAATGTTCGGTCAGTATATACCGTTATAACCACCGGCATCGGCATTCCCTTTTCTAGGGATGTAGTTTCGTTATTAAAATCTTTACAAAACTGCATAATATTAACACCTTGCTGACCTAAAGCAGGTCCGACAGGCGGGCTAGGATTTGCCATACCGGCAGGTATTTGTAACTTAACATATGCTTGGACTTTTTTAGCCATACCCTTTCTCACCATTTAGTTATATATTCTTTATTAAAGAAACTACTTTAATAATTAATTTAATATATGTGAATAAATTAATTTATCCTTTTTCTACTTGAGAAAAATCAAGCTCTACTGGTGTAGCGCGTCCGAAAATTGAAACTGATACTTTCAGTCTGCTTTTTTCATAATCTACTTCTTCAACAACACTATTAAAATCAGCAAAAGGACCATCATTTACTCGTACTATTTCTCCTGGTTCAAAGATTGTCTTAGGACGTGGTTTATCGCCCACTTGTTTAAGTCTATTTATAATGGTATTAGCTTCTTTATCACTAATAGGAGATGGTTTATCAGATGCTCCACCTATAAAACCCATAACTCTTGGTACATGTTTTACTAAATGCCAAGTATTGTCATTCATGACCATTTGAACAAGCACATAACCGGGAAAAAATTTCCTCTCACTTTTACGGCGTTGCCCAAAACGAATTTCTACTACTTCTTCAGTAGGAACCATAATTTCGCCAAACATGTCATCCATATTATATAATCTGACATGTTCTCGAAGCGATTGCGCTACTCGACCTTCAAAACCGGAAAATGCTTGTACAACATACCAACGTTTTTTGGGAACTTCAGACATTTTAGAACCTCAGACCAGTAATAAATGAAATTACACGGACTAGGATATTATCTAATCCCCATAAAATTAAAGACATAAATGTAGTAACAACTATGACAATCAATGTTATCCGAAATGTTTCTTGATAGGTAGGCCAAATAACCTTTTTTAATTCAGCTTTTGATTCCCTTATAAAAACTAAGATATCTTTACCTACTTTAGTTGACAATAAAATACATATTGATGTAATAACTAATATGATTATAGGTACTATACGTAAATATAATGTTGTTTTTCCGTAGTAATAATTACCTAAAATAGCACCTAGTAATAGTGTTACTATGACTACCCACTTTACTACTTCTAAGCTGAACAAGGCTACTTTAGCTTCGTTATTAGCACTCATAGATACCTATACCTACTAAAAAATTTAATTGAGCTATTATCATTCTAAAAACGCATATCTTAATTTAATTTCAAAACGAATAAATAATTTAAAATTACCATTTCTACTTTAAAATAATATTAAAAATGATGCTGGTACCCAGAATTGAACTGGGGAACCTCACCCTTACCAAGGGTGCGCTCTACCGACTGAGCTATACCAGCTTTTTTTGGAGCGGGTAACGGGAATTGAACCCGTATCATTAGCTTGGAAGGCTAAGGTAATACCTTTATACAATACCCGCTGATCTATTACCAAATATTTAAATAAGAAAATGTTATAAACTGTAATTTATATGAAATCAACTATTTATGCTATTCAATAAAATAACATTAATCTAACATGATGGTGGGAGAAGGATTCGAACCTTCGAAGTCTATGACGGCAGATTTACAGTCTGCTCCCTTTGACCGCTCGGGAATCCCACCAAAATCATAAATTATATATGCCGGCTACCGGAGTTGAACTGGTGACCTACTGATTACAAGTCAGTTGCTCTACCATCTGAGCTAAGCCGGCATACAAACGCTTATTTTAAAGTTGTTGCATAAATGATGCAACAAAAATTTTTTATTTTCTTTAAAATAAAAGTTATGCTTTCACTTGCTTAAGATTAAATTTAGTTACTATATAAAATAGCATTGTAACATTATTAGATAAATTATACTATATAATTTGAATATTTATACTTAAAGTTATGATTATAATTTATTGTTATATAGATATACAATTAAATTGTTTTTTATATATTACGACATTATTATATAATTTAACATTTTAAAGTATTAATAATTCTGGTGAAAATGACAATTTTATTATTTAAACGTAGTGATTGGATAGATATATATAATTCAATTCCTTTATATTTATCTAACAATGAAATAAGAAAATTAAAGAGCATTGATAGTAATTTATCTATTACAGAAGTCATGGATATTTATTTGCCTTTATCACGTCTTATAATTTTTTTTATTCAAGCAAATATTAAACATCAAAATATTTTTAAAAAATTTTTTAGTAAAAAAATTAAAAAAGTGCCGTATATAATCAGCATATCTGGAAGTGTAGCTGTAGGGAAAACCACTACTGCTAAAATATTACAAATATTATTGAGTAAATATCCTAGAAATAATAAAGTGGAAATTGTTACAACTGATAGTTTTTTATATTCCAATGAAACTCTTATAAAAAGAGGGTTAATAGAAAAAAAAGGATTTCCTGAATCATATGACATGAATCGGCTGATTCAATTTATTTTAGATATAAAATTAGGTATTAAAAAGGTATTAGCTCCAGTTTATTCACATTTTATCTATGATATAGAACCTAAAACAAACAAAATAATTCAGCAACCAAATATATTAATTATTGAAGGATTGCATTTATTACAAAATAAATTAGATTATTCTGATAATTTTTATCAAATATTTATTTCTGAGTTTGTAGATTTATCAATTTATTTAGATGCTACTGAAAAATTATTAAAAAACTGGTTTATTAGTCGTTTTTTAAAATTACGTCAAAAAGCATTTTTATATAATAACTCTTATTTTCATAAGTATATTAATTCAACTGAACAAGAAACTGTATTTATTGCTGAAGACTTATGGGATAGAATTAATGGATTAAATCTTAAAAAAAATATTCTACCTACTCGTGAAAGTGCTAATATAATTTTGACTAAAAAAGAAAATCATATTGTAAATTATATAAGTTTTAAAAATAATTAATATAAATAGATGAGATACTTCAATAAAAAGATCTCAATGATATTTCTCCTAATGACCAAGATTTTATCTTACCATTATTTTCTAACAATAAAGCTCCATAATTATCTACTCCTCGAGCAATTCCATATATTTCTTTATCATTAATTATTAATTTAACCCACCTATTAATAAAATTATCTAAAATTTTCCATCTATGTTTGAAAGGAACAAATCCATATTTTTCAAAGATATTTAATGACTTACGAAAATTATTAGTTAAATTGATAGCAAGATCAGTTCTGTCAACTACCAACCCTATTTCTTCTAAAGAAATCCAAGTAGGAAAAATATTCATGTTTTTTGGATTGATATTTGCCATATTGACATTAATACCTACTCCAATAATGACTTTAGTATTTTCTTTTGTTTTAACTGTATTATTTAACTCCACTAAAATTCCAGCTAATTTACTTTCATTAACATAAACATCATTAGGCCATTTTAATCTAACATCATTAACGCCTAACAATTTTAGAGTTTCAGCTATAATTACTCCAATAACTAATCCAACACTTTTTATATTACTAATATTTTGTTTTATTTGCCAATATATAGACATATATAAGTTACAACCAAATGGAGAAAACCAAGATCGTCCATAGCGACCTCTTCCAAAAATTTGATATTCTGTAATACAAAGATCCCCACATTTTATGGTACTAATATTGTCTAATAAATATTGATTTGTAGAATTTAGTACAGGTTTAAATAAAATAGTGTTTTCTCCTAATTTTGATTTAATCACTTGTTCATTTAATAAAATTAAAGGCTTTAATAATTTACATTGTTTTTTTTCTTTACAAAAAAATACATTAATGCCCCATTTTTCTAATTCATTGATGTTATTAATTAGTGATAATTTAGATAAACCTAAATGATAATTAATTCCTTCTATAGAATGGAATTTTCCATCAGCTAATATATTAATCAAATTTAATTTAAGTTCTGTTTTATGAAAGCATTGCGACTGCATCGCATTCCCCTTTTGCTTTAATAAAACGTACTTCAGGTTCTAGCCATATATTAAACTTTTTTCCTACTCTAATTCGAATTTCTCGTGCTAAAGATAAAATATCTTGAGAAGTTGCGTGTCCTTTATTAATTAATATCAAAGCTTGATTTTTGTAAATTCCTGAATCTCCTATATAAAATTCTTTTAAATTACATTGCTCAATTAACCAACCAGCTGCCAATTTTATTTGATTATTTATATAAGGATAGCATGGCATAGTAGGAAAGTATCTCAAGAGTAATTTAGCTTCTTTTTTAGTAACAATTGGATTTTTAAAAAAACTTCCCACATTTCCTATAACTTTAGGATCAGGAATTTTACGTTTTCGTATGAGAAAAATTTCATTGAAAATATCCCAAGCACTAATCGGTTTTAAATATTTCAAATCATTATATGTTAATATTGGTTGCCATTTTTTTTTAAGAGAAATACCTACTGCTATGATTACAAAATCTGTCCAATATTTGTTCTTAAAAATACTATTTCTATAAGAAAAATTACATTCTGTGCTATAAATTCTCTTAATATCACCGTTTTTTAAGTGCAACACATCTACATAACTACAAAAATCTTTTAATTCAACTCCGTAGGCTCCAATATTTTGTATTGGAACCGAACCTACTGTTCCAGGAATCCAAGCTAAATTTTCTAATCCAAAAATTCCTTTAGTTAACATATTTTGGACTAATTTATGCCAATTTTCTCCAGCGCCTATATGTAATTTCCATAATTTACTATCTTCATAAATATTTATACCCTGAATTCTATTAAGAACTATGATACCAGCAAAATCTTCGACAAATAAAACATTACTTGCTTCTCCTAAAATCAAAAATGGTAATTTAAGAAATTTACTAAACTTCCATGCATCCAAAATAGTTTCTTTTTTTTCTGCAACAATTAAAAAACGTGTACTAACATCTAGCCCTAGAGTATTTTTCACTTTTAAAGAGCGATGTTTAGTAATCATTAGATCATCTTAAATAAA
>NZ_SZZT01000010.1 GCF_009829945.1 Pantoea sp. SoEX | reverse complement strand
TTATTTTTATTCAATAATCTACATATAGTAGAAGGATGAACATTAAATAACTTAGCAATATTAGATGCAGTTTTTTTACCAGAACCAAAAGCTTCTAACACTTCTTTCTGCTGCTGCAAATTCAACTTAGGACGACGACCGCCAATTCTCCCCTCCTTACGAGCAGCTTGTAAGCCAATAATAGTCCTTTCATAAAGGACAGCATGCTCAAATTCAGCAAAAGAACCAATGATTTGCATCATCATACGACCAGCTGCAGTATTAGTATTAATTGTTTCAGTAAGACTTTCAAATTCAGCACCAACTAATTTTATTTTCTCTAATAAAGTTAACAAATCTTTTAAAGAACGAGATAACCGATCCAACTTCCAAACTACCAGTACATCACCAGGAGAAAGATGATCAATCAAATAAAGTAATCTAGGTTTATTAAAACAATCAGCAGATATTTTCTCCTCATATACCGTGCTACAACCAGATTCCTTCAAAACAGAAATTTGCATACCAGTATCTTGTTCTGGAGTTGACACTCTAGCATAACCAATTCGCATATCAAATTACCATAATTTAATGTTTATAAATAAAATCAAAATTACTTATAAACAACAAAAATAAACTAAAACAATAACAAAATAACTATAATTAACAACATTTTTAAATTAAAAAATAACATTAAAATTGCAAAAAGGAGCCTTTTTGCAAACAAAAACAAAGGCATTCTTAATAAAAAAATTAATATATTAATAAAATTAATTTCAATTCAAAATTATTATTACAAATAATAAATAAAATATATATTCAAAATAAATTCAAATAGACAAAAAAATATAATAAACTAAATATAATAAACAATTTCTAATAACAGATATCCAATAAAGTCAAAAAAGAAAACAAAAAAGATAAATTTTAAATTAAACATTAAAAATATCTAATAAAAAACCTTTGTCTTACATAAGTATAGCATAGAGTATATAGTTAAATTCCAATGAAATTAAACAACAATCAAAAAAAAGACAAACGCCATAGAGGAAACCACTCAATAGCATGTAAATGCCCTAAACCAGAATGGTTTGCACCAGAGAACTATAAACCATTACCAGGTGAACTTGGACATGCTATGCGTAAATTAATAATAAAAGATAAAAAAAGCGGGAAATTTTGTTTAAGAAGAAGAATATCAAGAGATCCATACTTTTTAAAACTAAGAAAAGCAGCTGGACGAAAAAGAGATTTCAGACCAGATAAACAAGCATTGATAGACTCAATTTTTCCTCTCTTAATTCAAAGAGCTGATATGGGTAGTTGGATAGTAACATCAAATATAACTAAACTAGCTAACGAATTAAGTCCTAAAAATAAAGATAAAACCATAATACCAGAAACTAGAGTAACAACATCACGATTATCAAGACTTTTTCCTGAAATGGTACGGTATGGATTATGTGAATTACCAATTCTAAAATGGGATCCAGGAACAGAACATTGGATGCCTCGTCATATAATTTTAACAGAAAGATTCTGGAAATTATGTGGAGTAAATATAGATAAACTCTTATACCAAAGAAACAAAAGACTTGAAGCAGAATTAGAAGGAATTATAGAACCTGGAACTTATGAATCCATAAATACAGCAAGGCAGCGTTGGTATGAAAAAATGCGCATAGCAACATTAAAATATAGAAGAGAACAGGCAACAAAAGAAAAAAGACGCAAAAGACTTAACAATCTTTCTCTTGATCAACGCAGATATACCATGGCATCATGGATTATAAATACTTATCCAAATCATGTACTTTTAAATATGGATCCAGAAAGTTTTAATCGTTTAGTATGGCAAAATCTAAATCAATTAAAATTAGGACTTAAATTAGAACCTGGACCGAATAAATTAATAAATTAATTTATTCTTTATTAATATTATTAAATAACCGTCTTTACTGACGGTAGTTTTGTTATTAAATTAGTATATTTATAATATAATTTACAAAATTATATTATAAATATACTAATAAATTTACAAAAAAATTTTTTGTTTTTTTTTATTCACAATTACCTGCAAATAAAAAGTCATATTACTAGCATATTAAAAAACTAAATATTTGCAAAATATTTCCTGAAATATTTCATAAATAAATTATCATAAACAAAATAAAAATTCAGCAACATAAATAAACTTAATTAACAAAGATTTTTAACAAAAAAAACGCCCCAAAACATGGAGCGTTTTAAAAACAAAAATTACACCAAATTAAGTATTATGATGTTCAATAACACGATTAGAATCACCATGAACACCAATAGAGATCTTCTGAGGTTTTTCCCTTTCAGGAATATCATAAACAAAACGAAGAACCAATAAACCACAACATAAAGCAGAATGATTAATCTTTATTCTATATTCAAGATTAAAACTTAAAGAAAAATCCCTCTTCTTAATACCTTGATGTAACCACTTAAAAGACTTATCTTTATCTTTAATAGTAGAATCACAAGATTCAGAACCAGAATTGCTAGATTTACCAGTTATAGTTAACTGATTATTAAGCACAGAAACATCTAATTCACTCTGAGAGTAACCAGGAACACTAACAGTTAACTCATAGTTATCTTTATCTTTTTGCAATAAATTATAAGCAGGAGTGTCCATTATAGGCTTTTCACCAGTAAGCCTACTAAATAAATTATCCATCTGAGTAAAACGATCAGAAAACAAATTATCATTAAATCCTGGAATAAGAGAAAAAGAACGATAAGCCATATTAGACTCCTTTCAGCACTTAAAAAACCATAAAAACTTCTATAAATCACTATTGGGATATTAAAGATTTTTTCAAGTAAAACTAAATCAAAAAACTAATTCTTAATAGATAAGGTT
>NZ_SZZT01000009.1 GCF_009829945.1 Pantoea sp. SoEX | reverse complement strand
ATTTATATCAAAAATAGAGTTGATATTGCTAGTAAATATCTTCATGAATTTGAAAGATTATGGAATGAAGGAGAAGACGCAAAATCAAAATATTAAAAATATTATATCAGTTCAATTAAATTGAGTATAATTAGAAAATATCGATAATTAATTTAAGTTATTTCACATGTTATAAATATATAGTAAATATTAATTGAGAAATAAACTTTAAAAGTTGAGGACTTTATTTATGCAATTTGAAGAAAAAATTCTTATTGAACAATTATTTCATAGGTTAAAAAAAGCGGAGGATAGTTCGTCTACTAGAGATCTTGAAGCAGAAAAAAAGATTCAGGATTATATTAAAGAACAACCTGCAGCGCCTTATTATATGGTTCAATCAATTTTAATTCAAGAAGCTGCTTTGAATAAACTTAATCAACAAATTTTGAAACTAAAAGATGAAATCTTGCAACTTCAAAGGATTAAACAAAATAAAAATCAAACATTTTTAGGTAAATTGTTTGGTAGAAGTAATACTACTCAAGAAACTTCATTAAATTCACAATCTTCAGTTTCTGAAAATAATAACTTAGGTATTAATAGACAGCAACAACCTTATTATAGCTCTCAAGGGTATCGTGGCGGAAGTGGTGGTAGTTTTATGAGTGGTGCATTACAAACTGCTGCAGGTGTTGCTGGAGGAGTAGTAATAGCAAATATGTTAAGTAATATGTTTCACCATTCTGCTCCAGAAGAGATTATTAATATAATTGATAATCCTCATTCTTCAACAGCTACAGAGAACGATAGTGTTCTATTAAATGATAATTTAGATAATACTATAGATCATGATTCTTATGATAATTCGTTTTCAAATTATGATGATCATTTTTCTGATAGTGATTTTGATATGGGTGGTTTTGGTGATGATGATTTTGTATAATTTATAAATTATATTAGATATTGTTTATGGTTGTCGTTTTAATTTTAATAGTTAATTAATAATGTAACTTGAAAAAATTTAATGTTAATGATTTGATCTCAAGTTTTTAAGATTAATTATCGTATGAATGAAAAAGAATTATATAATTATGTGTTATTCTTGTTATCTAGAAAAAATTATTCTTCTAAACATATTATTAGTAAATTTATAGAAGGAAAATGTACGATAGATAGAATTATTACTAAATTACAGAAAAATAATTAATGATCTTTTTAAAAAAGTACGTGATGAAATTATATGGTCCTATTTAGGATAAAACAAGAGATCAAACAAAAAGGTTTTGATTTACTTATTGTTGAAAAGATAATACATGAATCTCATATAGATTGGTATTCTATAATCCAAAAAATCCGGAATAAAAAAATTTGGTAAATTAATTCCTAGAAATCAGAAAGAAAAAAACAGACAGATAAGATATTTACAGTACAGAGATTTCCCTTTTTATATTATATCTAAAACTATACTGAATTTTTAAGTATTATATTTTACTTTTAAATTTATAATTCACAGATAAAATTATTTTATGTTTCTATAAAAAATTACCATTCTAATAGCTTCTATAAGAATTTTTTCTTATTTGAATACCTTTCCTTAACTCCCTTTAATAAAATCGTTCTTGTATCTTTTTATAGTGATTAGAGATGCCTTTATATACTGTTTTTCAAAAAATTATTTTTTAATAAAATTAATTTTTATTTATTGAAAAAATGAAATTATAAAAAAGTTATCCACATTTTAATCTCGTGTGTAGTGTTAATAAGTTAAAAGATTTTAAGTTAATATATAAGTTAATAAGTTAAGGGTTTTTTTTTAACTGTATAACTTTGAAAAAGCTAAATTTTTTTCTAGTAGGGGTTTTTAAATCACAGTATTTAGTTTTTAAATCACAGTAGTAGGGTTTTTAAATCACAGTAGTAGGGTTTTTAAATCACAGTAGTAGGGTTTTTTTATCAACAACTTTTCCACTAGTTATCCACAGGTTATGTATTTATTTTTTGAGATAATTATTAATGTTTTTGTTAAACTAAAACATTAATAAACAGAAAAAATTATTTGGATATTTTTAATTATAAGGATTAAAGTCAATTATATCTTAATTGGAAAATGTGTTAACAATAATATAAATTAAGTATGAGTAACTTAGAGAGCATAAAATTTGAATACACTAAAGCCACGTAAGTACGAATTAGAATTTTTCATTGCAGATGAGGTAGAAATTTCTAGCTTTAGAGATGAAATGGCTAGTATGGAACATCCATTTTTTGCTTTAAAAGGTGGAAATACAAAAATTAGAGAATATAGAAATGGAAATATTACTGTAATAGTAAAGCCAACTGCAGATGGGTTAGCTACTATTTTTGATAAAGATGTCTGGATTTATGTTATATCTAAATTGCAAGAATCAATGAATATAGATCAAGATATTAGCAGAACTGTTTGTTTTACACCTTATGACTTTTTTATAAAGACCAATAGAACAATTAGTGGAAGGACATATCAAGAGTTAGAAAAAGCTTTAGATCGTTTAAAAGGAACTACTATAAAGACAAATATATCTTATTCTAAAGAAAAACAAGAAATTATAGGCTTTGGTCTTATTGATAGCTGGCAAATTCTTGATGAAAAGAAAGGTAAATTAGATATTGGTATGGTAAAAGTTACGCTGCCTGATTGGTTATATCAAGCTTTATATAATAAAAAATTATTAAAAATAAGTCCAGATTATTTTCGTATTAGAAAAGCAATAGATAGACGCATATACGAGATAGCACGTAAACATTGTGGTCTTCAGAATGAATTTATTATTTCTCTTGACAAATTGCATTTAAAGACTGGTAGTACATCTTTATTAAAAATGTTTAGACATAATATTAAACAACTTGCTAAAAAAAATGATTTACCAGACTATGAAATACGTTATGATCCTCTTTCAGATACTGTTATTTTTTATAATCGGAACAACAATATAAACCTATCAAGCTATATTTCAAAAATTAATATGATAAAATGTAATAACTATATTATTAATAGTTTATCTGCTAAAAAGAAAAAAAATTAAAACAACAAGTTTTAATTATTATAAATAACTTTTATTGATTGTTATTTTAATAAGTTAAAATATATCTTTTTAGATTATAAGGTTTTATAACCATGAATAGAAAATTAAGTGCTATCATTTTCTCTTTTTTAATTTTATTTAATTCATCTGTTGTTATTGCGAATATTCATAATATTTCCGATGTGGAGATAGGATTTTCTCCTGGTCATAAAGCAATTCAAATAATATTAAGCGCTATTGAAAAATCTCAACGTTCTGTTTATGTAGCTGCATATTCGTTTACTAGTAAACCAATAGCTTTAGCATTACTTAAAGCTCAAAAGAGGGGTGTAAATGTACGCTTAGTAGTTGATAAAAAATCTAATACTGGTAAATATACTGCTGTAACTTATTTAGTTAATCATTTTGTGCCTGTAAGGTTAAATAATAAATATAGTATTATGCATAATAAGTTCATGATTATAGATAATAATTCAGTGGAAACTGGTTCTTTTAATTATACTAAAAATGCAGCATATCATAATGCTGAAAATATA
>NZ_SZZT01000008.1 GCF_009829945.1 Pantoea sp. SoEX | reverse complement strand
AAAGATAAACTTACAGTATTTCCTTTAACAGGATAACGAGCAAAAGACTGAATTATTCCTGCCCAAGTTTTAAAATCGTTATCCATATCTAATCTAGCACCGGTAATAATTATTTTTTGGTAACCTTCAGCTTTAACTAAAGATAAGTTTTTTAGTTCTTTTGTAGCATCTGTGAAAGCGACAGATCCGGTTTTCCCTCTGGCAGTAGATTTTAATGTTGGAACAAATAATCCTAATCTCATTAGAGCAGCTGGTTGTACAGTATTATTCTTATTAGGGCATAATTGGACTACTTCTCCACTATTTTTATTGATTGAAAGAAAATATCTTAATAATGCTTTATTTTCATAATTTTTGTCTTTCATAACTTAAATTCATCTTTTTGTGAATAAATAGCACTATAAATTTAAACTATAGTGAATGTTTTTACTGATTATAGTGAATCTTTTACTGATTATAGTGAATGTTTTACTAACTATAGTGAATCTAATAATCATTGTAGCCCTTATATAATATGGTCTGTAGGAACTCTAGGATCTATTAGGATCTATATAGGATCTATATTAGGATCTACTCTGTGTATAAGTGGATAAATTTAAAAATATTAAACATAAAAAAATAAAATACAATAAAAATCAAAACTATAAATAAAAAAAACAATACACATTGAAATTTAATAATATTTTTCTTTAGTCAAATATTTAATAAACATAATCTAATAAATATTATAGTTATTAAAATAAAAAAATCTTAAATTATAATAAAATACAAATGAAAAAATCTAAAAATAACAAACATTCCGTATTAAACTCTAAAATAGCAACTATTAATGATTTACGTTCAGCTATTAACTTTATACAAAATGATCCAAATCAATACATTGAAACTAATCATCTAATAGACCCAAAAGAGGAAATAACAGGAGTATACCGCCATATTGGAGCTGCTGGTACAGTAAAGAGACCAACAAAAATAGGACCAGCAATGATGTTTAACAAAATAAAGGGATTTCCAAATGCTAGAGTACTGATTGGATTAATGGGTAGTAGAGAAAGAATCGGTAAAATATTAGGTGTTCCATCAATAAAATTAGGTATTTATATGGCTAATGCAAGAAAAAATATAAAACCACCTATAACCATCAAAAATAATAAAGCAATATGTCAAGAAGTAATATATGACGCTAAAGAAAAAAATTTTGATTTACGTAAAATTCTACCTACAATAATAAGCACAAAAGATGATTCAGGTCCTTATTTATGCTTAGGATTAGCATTAAGCAGTGATCATCAAAATCACAAAAAAATGGATGTTAGCATTCACAGATTATGTATGCAAAGCAAAGATGAGCTATCTATTTTCTTCGCACCGGGAAGGCATATTGATTCTTTTCGAAAAAAAGCTGAATTTATGAAAAAAGCACTTAATATATCAATCAATATTGGTCTTGATCCTGCAATATATCTTGGATCAGGATTTGAAGCACCAACGACTCCTTTTGGTTTTAACGAACTCAACATTGCAGGAGGATTACGTAACAAACCTATAGAAATGGTAAATTGTATTTCAATAAAACAAAAAGCAATTGCTAGAGCAGAAATTGTTATTGAAGGAGAAATAATACCTAATATTAGAATACCAGAAAACAAAAACAAAAAAACTAATAAAGCAATGCCAGAATTTCTTGGATATACTGGTAATGCTCATCCAGCATTACCAGTAATTAAAGTTAAAGCTATAACGACAAGAAAAAATCCAATACTACAAACAATAATTGGACCAGGAGAAGAACACGTAAATTTAGTAGGTATTCCTACAGAAGCTAGCATTTACTTAAGATGTGAAGATGCAATTCCCGGATTAGTAGAAAATATTTATGCACATAGTGCGGGAGGAGGTAAACTACTTGTCATAATACAAGTAAGAAAAAGAAATACACATGACGATGGAATGGCTCGTCAAGCTGCTTTAGTAGCACTATCTACTTACCGTGAGTTAAAAAATATAATTTTAATAGATGAAGATGTTGATTTATTTGATACAAATGATGTTCTTTGGGCTATGCAAACAAGATATGTGAGTGATATAGATTCAATATTCATACCTGGTGTTACAGGACATGTTCTAGACCCATCTCAAAATAACTTATACGACAATAGATACCATGGAAAAGGAATAACAACAAAAACAATATTTGATTGCACAGTACCATACAATTTAAAAAAAGATTTTATCAGGACTGAATTTAAAAAAATCAATCCTAATAAATGGTTAAAAAAATAACACAAAATATAAATTTACATATAACAAAATTAATAAATATTTCATTTGAACTAAAATATTTAAAATATCTTCATAAATAAACATAATACACAAATATAATTTAATATATACTATATTGGTGTACTTAAATTAATATAACTAAATTGTAATATGAAAAAAACTAACCAAAATAATAATGTACCACAATAATATGCATCCTTTAATAAGGATCTTAATAGGATATAGACGTTAAATAGCATATCTAAACACAATTCTTATATAAAATATGTAAAACAAACAAATTTATTAATAAAGGTTTTTCTATGGATAAGTTATCTTATACGTCTGAAAGACGTACATCAGCTTGGTCAACTTATTTACAACAAATTGATCGTGTTACGTCATATTTAGGAAATCTTTCACGCTGGGTTGATACGCTGAGACATCCTAAACGCACCTTAATCGTTGATATTCCTCTACAAATGGATAACGGAACTATACGCCATTTTGAAGGTTATCGCGTTCAACATAATCTTTCAAGAGGTCCAGGAAAAGGCGGTATTAGATACCATCCCAAAGTAGATTTAAATGAAGTTATGGCACTTTCAGCATGGATGACGATAAAATGTGCGGCTGTAAATCTACCTTACGGTGGTGCTAAAGGAGGTATTAGGGTTGATCCTTTCACATTATCGGAAGGTGAATTAGAACGACTAACTCGTCGTTACACTAGTGAAATAGGGATAATTATTGGTCCTCAAAAAGATATACCAGCACCAGATGTCGGTACAAACAGTAAAGTAATGGCTTGGATAATGGATACTTATTCTATGAATTTAGGAAATACAGTAACAGGTGTTGTAACTGGAAAACCGATACATCTTGGAGGTTCATTGGGTAGAGAAAAAGCAACAGGAAGAGGTGTTTTTATTACCGGATGTGAAGTAGCACGCCGCGAAAATATTAATATTAAAGGTGCAAAAATTGCGGTACAGGGATTTGGAAATGTAGGTAGTGAAGTTGCACGTTTATTTCAGCAAGCTGGTGCTAAAGTAGTAGTTATCCAAGATCATACTGCAACTTTATATAACGATAAAGGAATTAATATATCAGAACTAATTAAATGGCAACACAAAAACAAAAATATTTCTGGTTTTTCAAAAGCAATGTATATTGAAAAAGAAGATTTTTGGAACATAAAAATGGATATTTTAATACCTGCTGCATTAGAGGGACAAATAACTAAACAACGTGCTGAAATTATAAGTTGTAAATTAGTTTTAGAAGGAGCTAATGGACCCACTTATACTGATGCTGATGATGTTTTAGCCGACAGAGGTATCATTGTAGTTCCCGATGTTATATGTAATGCTGGAGGTGTTACAGTAAGTTATTTTGAATGGGTTCAAGATATGGCTAGTTTTTTCTGGAGTGAAGATGAAATCAATAAACGTTCAGATAAAATTATGATAGAAGCTATGGTAAATGTTTGGGAAAAAGCGAAAGAAAAAAAATGTTCTTTACGTACAGCAGCTTATATTGTAGCATGCGAACGAATATTAATGGCACGTAAAGATAGAGGTATTTATCCTTGATAAAATAACACCGTTGTTTTACAGCGGTGTTATTTTAAACCAAAAATCATTTAATATAAGCTTAATCTAAAAAGTTGAATAAGTAATATTTACTCCCTGACCCTATAGAAAATTTCAAGGTATTGGAAATAGGTTGTATTGTGTAGTAATGTCAATTTGTTCTCCTATTGGATCTAATCAAGCATTACATACTATTTTTTGAATAATTACTACTGGAAAAAAAGTACCTATAATTATAGATGTAGATATTGGAACTCCGAATCAAGCTGAAGCATTGGAGTTAGGAGCTGATTCTATCATAACGGTAAATATTGCTGTTGCCACTACAAAAAAAATCCTGTTAACAAAAGTATTTAAATTAGCAGTACAATTGAGAATTCACCAAAAAACAGTCAGTAATTATAGATAATAAAACATATTCTATTAGTCTATTAATTAGTTTTTTATTTAATGAAAAAATAATGGAAAGTTTTGTTAAATATTAACAGAAATTTGATTGGAATAATTTCAATAATTATATGTAACAATTTAGTAAAAAAGATATAAAAATAGCTCTATAATCAAGTAAAAATGATTTACAAACAGTAAATACATTATTCATGCTACAGAATATTATATAAAAAAATATAGCTATTATTACTAAGTAATTGATCTGTAAAATATATTGGTAATATTATAATTTTTTTATTTACCTTTTTATCTTTCTAAATATATGTTTAAATGAATGTATATTGTGGTTTTTTTATCAGCAA
Source organism: Pantoea sp. SoEX (assembly GCF_009829945.1). Lineage (GTDB taxonomy): Bacteria > Pseudomonadota > Gammaproteobacteria > Enterobacterales > Enterobacteriaceae > Pantoea_C. The sequence goes on along the minus strand of NZ_SZZT01000008.1, from coordinate 2,443 downwards.
TAGCAGCCAAGATAACACAATGTAAATATTACTTTCAAAGATTCTAATTTATAAAAAATAGGGAGTATATAAAGCATTAATAAATATAAACAAATTATAAAGTAATAATAAAGATAACAGCAGACTTCATCATTTTTATATAATGATGGTAAAAATATAGTTCTTTAAATTTTAAATTGATATTCAATATTGCAAAAAGGGGGATTTTTGCAATATTATTATAACTGTATAAAAAACATTGATAGAATTTAATTATATTTATTGATATTTCATGTGTTAACAAACAATGATTTGATCATAAAAATTTGATTGTTAATAACAGTTAAAATAATTTTGTAAACTATCATTTGATAATAGGATCCTTTTTCAAAGATAGAGAATGAATAAAATTATTATTAAGATTTAAATGTTGTTGAACTAATTCAGGTGGAGTATTAGCTAACCATTGATTTAAAGAAATATCAGCATAATAGTCGCTTTTAAATATTTCTAAAAATTTCATAGTGTTTTTACCAGTATTTTCAATATAATGTCCCATAGCAAAAGGAACGTATCCAACATCTCCTGCTCTATAATTAAATGTTCTAGCTTGACTTGAAGAAGCAAATACTCCCATACGTCCTTCACCTTCTATATAATACTGCCATTCATCATTGTTAGGATGCCAATGTAATTCTCTAATACCACCTGGTTCGATTTCTACTAATGCTGCTGCAATAGTTTTAGATAGTGAAAATATTGATGAATCTACAATTCTTACTGTACCACCAGAAGCTTTAATGGGTTTTTGTGCTAACATTTTATAAGTGAATAAGTTTGTAGATTTTGTGGACTTATTAATATAATTTGAAGTTAAATCATTATTTACATTTCCAGAGAAAATGTATTTATCATTAGATGATGGCAATTTATTAAATGTTGAAGTTGAAACATTGAAATTTTTTGCCAAAATTTCCGTAGGAATATGCTTAAACCAATCAGAAAGTAAAAAAGTGCTCTCTTCGTCAAAGTATCCGCTATCAAATGCTAATATAAATTCACAGCCATCTGATCCTATTCCTTGAATAGAATGAGGTATTCCAGAAGGGAAATACCATAAGTCACCGGCTTCAATATCGTCAATAAACCAATTTCCCTCAGTATCTAATGCAGTTACACGTGCATTACCATATATCATATAAGCCCATTCACTTTCCTTATGCCAATGTAATTCTCTTATACCTCCATAATTAAGACGCATATTAACTCCTGCTATAGTAGTTGCTATGCCTAATTCTCTTTGAGTAATCTGTCTTGTCCAACCTCCGCTGCATTTTCTAATATGTGCATCACTAAATGAGTAACGTAGATTTGGTAAAGTACCATTATCTGTATTGGGTGGGTTAATTACATCTGGATTTTCTTTTTCTCTTATAGGATCTTTAGGACCTGGATCGTTTTTATATCTATTTCTATAATTAGCTATATAATTTTTAATGCTGTTAATGTCGTGCGATTGTGTTTTAGCAGTAACTAATGCTAAAGTACCACCTAATGCAAATGTCATAAAATTTCTTCTCGAAAATTTACTCATAAATGCTATTCCTTATTTTCCCTTATAGGAATAATTCCATGTTACTGTTATTGTTTTCCATATTAAGATAAATATTTCAATTTTAACTTGAATAAAATGATAAAATAAATAATTAAATATTATATTTTTATGTAATGTTTTTTAAATATTTATTATATATCAATAATATCTATATCAAATTTATTTTATTATGTATATAAAAATATTAATTATTACATATAATAAAATAAATAATTTTTTGATATATTAAATTATAATTAATTATTTTCAATATTTTGTAAATCTAAAAATTAAGTTATTCTGAATATAGTGAATACTTAGTTATTAACTATTGAATTAATACTTTCAAATTGATAAATTTTATTCAATTTTGGTATTCTTTCATGAATTATAAAAAATACAGATCTACCTCGTTTTACTTCAGAATAATCTAAATAACCAATTTTTTTTAGCTGTTTCATAGCTCTTCTTACAACATAATTTTGTGTAGTAATTTTAGAAGATAAATTTAAACGAATACGTAACCTAACAAGAGAAATAGGTATAGGATTGGTAGGAAGACTTTCTAAAAAAGTATAAAGTGCTTGAGCAGATTCCTTTCTTTTTAAACGTGAAATAGCACGTAAATGTAACAATACTTTGTGATCAAAGCTATATAATTCAAATAATTTGGGATCAGCTTGAATATGTACTATGTCTTCTTCTCTATTATAATAAACTGATTGAACAAGGTGGGTATGATATATTTTACCGTTACCTTCAAAAGACAAAGTATTAGTTGCAATACGGCGTAGAGATGCATCTAAACGTTTACGCAAAACAGATGAAGAATTTGTAGAAGGGATTCCACACATTTTTACAAAATTTATA